>NZ_JBITGW010000003.1:537670-678694 GCF_044457345.1 Nonomuraea sp. NPDC050547 | reverse complement strand
ACGTCTTCCGCGGCCTCATGCGCTGGGGATTCAGCATGATCGTCATCGCACCCCTGCTCACCTGGCTGATCTTCCTCGCGCCCAGCTGGTCCTGACGCATGGTGGCCCCGCGGAGGATGTACTCTTCCGTATGGTAGAAAACGCCACCTGCCTCCGGAGACTGTGGACATGTCGGCACCACGCTCGGCCAACGGCGTGCAATCGCTGGAACGGGCTTTCGCGATACTGGAGCTGATGGCGGAAGCGGGTGGAGAGCTGCAGCTCAGCCGCCTGTCCACGCTCTCGGGCCTGCCGCTGCCGACCATCCACCGGATCATCAGGACCCTCGTGGGGTCCGGCTACGTCCGCCAGCTCCCCTCACGCGGCTACGCGCTGGGGCCCCGGCTGATCCGGCTCGGTGAGAGCGCCTCCAGCATGTTCGCCACCTGGGCCCGGCCGGTCCTGACCGACCTCGTCGCCGCGGTCGGCGAGACGGCCAACATGGCGGTCATGGACGGCGACCGCGCCGTCTACGTCGCCCAGGTGCCCTCCACCCACTCCGTCCGCATGTTCACCGAGGTCGGCCGGCGCGTCTACCTCCACTGCACCGGAGTGGGCAAGGCCCTGCTCGCCCAGCTCCCGCCCGAGGACGCCCGCGCCCTCGTCGAACGCGCCGGCATGCCGGCCCAGACCCCCAACACCATCACCGACCCCGACCTGCTCATGGTCGAACTCGCCGAGATCAGGCAGCGCGGTTACTGCGTGGACGACGCGGAGCAGGAGCCTGGCGTCCGCTGCCTGGCCGTGCCGGTCACCGGGGCGCCGACGCTCTCGGCGATCTCGGTCTCGGGACCGGAGGGACGCATCGGGGCCGACGCCGTCGAGTCCATCGCCGCCCAGCTCCAGGCGGCCGTCCCCAAACTTCTCGCCGAGATCACCTGACTCCGCGCCGATGGCGCCCTATCCGCTCCATGAACACCACAACGTACTTGGAGGTGCGGCGATGGACACGCCCGCGTATCTGAAGGCCGTCGTCGAGCAGACGAGCACGTTCGCCGACTGGGTGCACGGCGGGGACGCGGCGGCCCCGGTGCCGACCTGCCCGGAGTGGACGCTGACCGAGCTGGTCGACCACGTCGGCGGAGTGCAGCGTATGGTCACCATGCTCGTGGGCGAGCGGATGACCGAGCCGAGCAAGGCGTTCGCCGGCTACGTTCCGGGTCCGGCCGACTCAGGCCAGTGGCGCGCCTGGCTGAGCGACGGCGCGGCCGAGGCGAGCCAGGCGTTCGCATCGGTCGCCGACGACACGCCGGTGTGGGATCCCTCGGGCGCCGCCGCGGGTGTGCCGTTCTGGTCCCGCCGGCTCCTGGGCGAGGTTTGCGTGCATCGCGCGGACGCGGCCGCGGCGCTCGGCCTGCCGTACGAGCTGGCGCCGGAGTTCGCCGTCGCGGCCCTCGAGGACTGGCTGGAGACGCTGACGTCCCGCGGCTACTGGGAGAACCGGCCCGGCTTCGCCGACGCGATGCGCGGGAGCGGTCAGACCCTTCACTTCCACGCGACCGACGCGCCCGGGGAGTGGGTGGCCCGCCGGGAACCGGACAGGGTCGTGCTGGAGCGCGCGCACACCAAGGCGGACGTCGCGGTACGCGGCCCAGCCGCCGACCTCCTGCTCGTGATCAGCAGGCGCCGCCCCCTGGACGCGGCTCCCGCGCTGGACGTGCACGGGGACCGGGCGCTGCTCGACCACTGGATCGAGCACATGGACTGGGTCGCCAACGGCTGACCCCCACCCGGACGCGACCCGTCCACCCTGCACCTGCCCCCGAGCAGGCATCCGGCCTTCCTCATGCGGGAGCCGGGCATGAGGCCCGCGTAGCCTGGTGCCCATGGCATCGGAGCTCCAGCGACTGGTCGACAGCCTCGGCGCCCGCCTGAGCCGGTCGGTGGCGCTCGACGACGTGAGCATCCACCTGCTCGCCTACACCGCGCACACCGGCGAGGTCGACTCCGCCCGCGTCGAGTCGATCATGCGCCGGCGCGTCTCCCCCGAGCTGGTGGCCTACGTCCATGCCAGCGGCGCGCTGGCGGCCCACGACGTGTTCACCGTGCCGGCGAGGCCCGAACTCGGGCTCGACGTGGCTCGCGTCGGCATGGCCGTCCGCCACGAGCAGGCACTTCTGGGCTTTCTCTGGCTGCTGCAGTCGGACGGTCCCGTCAAGGACAAAGATCTCGCCGCCGTACGGCAGGCCGCCGAGAGCGCCGCGCTCACGCTCCACCGGGAATACCTGATCGGCGAGGTCAGCCGTGGCCGCGAACGCGAGCTGGTACGCGACCTGATCTCGGCCGACCCGCGGCTGCGCGACGACGCGGCGCAACGGCTGATCGAGGAGGAACTGATCACGGCCGGCCCGGTGCGCGCGCTGGTGGCGACGATCACGCATGACCAGGGCCGGCCGCTCGGCGAACGGGACAGGCTCGCCCTGGCGGCCGGCCTCGACCACGCACGGCGCCGCCTGCCCCCGCGCACGACCATCCCTCTGCAACGCCCCGACCACGGCATCCTGATCCTCGTCCAGCCCGTCCCCGCCAGGGCCGAGATCGACGACCTCGCCGCCGCGCTCCACCAGCGCCTGGCCGCCGAGAGCGGCCGGACCCCGCAGGAATGCTGGATCGGCATCGGCGCGGATCAGCCGGGCCTGACCGGCGCGTACCGTTCCTACACCGAGGCCAGGCAGGCCGCCGACGTGGCCCGGATCATCCGCGTCCTCGGCCCCGTCGTCCCCCACTCCGGGCTCGGCGTCTACGGGCTGCTGGCCGAACTGCCCGCCGACCGCCTCGGCCACAGCCTTCACCCCGGCCTGCGCCGGTTGCTCGACCACGACGCCGGTCACGAGGCGCTGGTCACCACGCTGGAGACGTTCCTCGACCACGCCGGCGACATCAAGCGCACCGCGGCGAGCCTGTGCATCCACCGGGCCAGCCTCTACTACAGGCTGCGCAGGATCGAGGAGATCGCCTCCGTCGACCTGTCCAGCGGGGACGACCGGCTCACCCTTCACCTGGGGCTCAAGATCGCCAGGTTGACCTCTCTGAGATGAGCGCCGTGCGAGCGTGCCCGGGTCAGGAGGTCTCGCCCTCCTTCACGCAGAGCCCCGATTCCTTGTTCGCGTGTTCCCCTTCAGGGGGCGTTCAGCGCAGGCGCCTGAGCCGGCCGGCCGCCGCGAGCACGGGGGTCGCCGCCGCGGTGACGGCGGCGCCCACCGGAGTGTCGGTGGCCAGGATCCAGCGGACCGTCCGCATGGCCAGGCCGAGGATCTCCGCGCCGCGGACCCTCATGTCCGCCTCGAACCGGCTGATCGCCACGGAGAGGGTGCTGGTCCCGGCGGAGACCTCGCACACGTGCGTGAACAGGTCGGCGGCATCGCGGATCGCGGCGCCCGCCCCCATGCCGGCGGTCGGCGGCGTGGCGTGAACCGCGTCGCCCAAGGCGGTGACAGGCCCGGCGGGCCAGGGAGCGAGATCCTGGGCCCGTGTCGAGGCGGCGTTGAACCGGAACGCGGCGATGCTGTCCGCGTCGGCCTTGGCGATGACCTCCAGCGGACCCTCGCCCCACCCGTGGCGGCGGAACCTGGCCAGCAAGGCGTCACGCAGCTCGTCTCCGCGCAGACCGCGTACCGAGCCGGTCTCGGCGGACTCGGGAAACATCGCGCCCCAGATGTAGGTGGGGCCGTTCGTGACCGAGGCGCGCAGGTGAGGGGCATCGAGTACGGCATTGCCCACCGGGTCGAGGAAGCCGACGTACAGGGCCGCGCCGCGAGGCGCGATCACCATCCCCGACCGCGGCCCGAGCCGCTTCCGCTCCGGCGGGCTCAGGTCCCCGGCCGACGTCCTGCCGGAGAAGCCGATGATCCCGACGGGCCTGTTCGTGGGGCCTCCGGCGAGGTGCCTGGCGACCAGCGAATGGGCGCCGTCCGCGCCCACCAGCAGGTCGCACTGCCGCGTGGTCCCGTCCGCGAGGACGACCTGCGGCGTACCGTCGTCGGCGTGCCCGATGCCGGTGACGGTCTGCCCCAAATGAAGATCGTCGCCGACCGCGTCGGCCAGCAGGGTCCGCAGCGTGATGCGGTCGATGTCCACGCTCGGGCTGTCGGCCAGCCGCGGCCCGTGGCCCAGGACGCGTCCCTGCCAGTCCCAGAACGCGTCCGGGTCGCGGAGCCGGAGCGCCGATGACGAGGCCAGCAGTCGTTCGATGATCTCCGGCGGTACGAGCCGGCGCAGGGCCGCCTGGGCCCGGCCGTCGAGGGTGATGTGGTAGCCCCCTGTTGCCGTGACGTCGGTGTCACGCTCGAAGACCGCCACGTCGAACCCGTGCCGGCGTAGACCCGCGGCCAGCGCCAATCCGCCGATTCCGCCCCCGATGACGATGATGCGCATCCTTCTCCTTTGCTGCTTGTCCGAACAGGTGTCGACGGAGACAGTGCCATCGGTAGTGGACATCGAATGTCCACTACTGGTGCAGGATGGATCTCATGGCCGAAACCTCACGACGTGCGCTGCGGCTGCTGTCGCTGCTCACGACGGCTCGATGCTGGTCGCTGGGTGAGCTCGCCGCGCGGCTGGACGTCAGCGAGCGCACGGTACGCCGCGACATCGAGACCCTGCGCGAACTCGACTACCCGGTCACCACCGTCCACGGCCCGGCCGGCGGATACCGCCTGGGCGCCGGGCACGCCCTGCCGCCGTTGCTGCTCGTCGACGAGCAGGCGCTCGCGATCACGGTGGCCCTGCAGACCGCGCCCAGCAGCGTCTTCGGGCTCGGCGAGGACGCCGAGCGGGCGCTGGACGCGCTGAAACGCATCATGCCGGCCAGGCTCAGAACGGCCATGGAGTCACTGAACCTGACCAGCCTGCAGAACTATTGGGAGTTCCCGGCCGACCCCATTGGCTCCGAACGGCTCAAGGCCGCCGGAATCGCGGTACGCCACCGCCACGTCCTGATCGTCGACACGGTGAGGGCCGACGGCACCCGCCCGGCCCCGGGCGAGGACGGCTTCTCCCCCGCCCGCCGGATCGAGCCCCACCACCTGGTGCTCTGGGCCGGGCGGTGGTACCTCGTCGCCTACGACCTCGCCGACGCCAGCTGGCGGGTTCGCCGCCTCGACCGCCTGCACCTGCGCTCCCCCACCGGTGTTCCCTTCCCGCCCAGAGAGCTCCCCGGCGGCGACGTCGCGCGCTTCGTCATGACCAGCCACGACCGCGGCGACACCCCCGCCACGTGGCCGTGCACCGGGACCGCCCGCCTGAACCTGCCCGCCGAAACCGTCGCACGCTGGGCGCCGGGCGGATCGGTGGTCGAACACCTCGGCCCCGATCACTGCCGCCTCACGATCGGAGCGTGGTCGTGGGCGGGTGTCGCCGGCATCCTCGCCACCTTCGACACCGATCTGGATGAGGTGACACCCGCCGAGCTGCGACAGGCCTGCCGCCGGCTCGTACGCAGATGGCGTGCCGCAGCGGCCGGCGATTGACACCCGTGCGGCCCTTACCGCGAATCCGCGCGCAGCGATGCGGGAGTCCCGAGAACTACTCCCGCCAGACATGAGCGATCGTTCATGACCCACAAGTGGTCCCGCATTGGTGCTCAGAGCGGGACACCGGCACCATGAGGGTCATGGACCGAACTCTGCGGGTCGCGGTCATCGGCGACCGCGACCCGGCCTTCCCCCCGCACCAGGCCACCGACGGCGCCCTGGCGCACGCGGCCGCGTACCTCGGCGTCGGCGTGGACGTGCGCTGGCTCGACACGCGACCGCTCGAATCCGACCTCGCCGAGGTCAGGGCAGCCGACGTGCTGTGGTGCGCGCCCGGCAGCCCGTACCGGAGTCTGCGTGGCGCCCTCGAAGCGCTCCGGTACGGCCGGCAGCACGACGTGCCCACCCTCGGCACCTGCGGCGGCTGCCAGCACATGATCATCGAGTACGCCCGCCACGAACTCGGCTACGAGGATGCCCAGCACGCCGAGTACGACCCCTACGCCTCCACGCTCTTCGTCTCGTCGCTGGCCTGCTCGCTGGTGGGCAAGACCATGCCCGTCACCCTGAGCCCAGGCTCCCGGGTGGCCGGCTGCTACGGGCGGACCGAGGCCGAGGAGCGGTACTACTGCGACTTCGGCCTCGACCCCGCGCGCCAGCGGACTCTGCACGACGGCGGCTTCTCCGTCACCGGCGTGGACGCCGGCGGCGAGGCCCGCGTGCTGGAGATCCCCGGCCACCCCTACTACGTGGCGACGCTGTTCGTGCCGCAGGCCCGCTCGCGTCCTGACGCGCCGCACCCGCTGGTCGTCGGCCTGCTGCGGGCGGCACTGTGACCTTCACCCAGCTCAGGATTCTGCAGGCGGTCGCGCGTACCGGCAACATGACGCGCGCCGCCGAGGAACTGGCCATCACTCAGTCCGCGGTCAGCCACGCCCTGCGTACCCTGGAGAGCGAGCTCGGCGTCGCCCTGCTGGTGCGCGGCAACCACGGGGTGAGCCTTACGGCGACCGGTCGGGCCGTGTGCCGCCGCGCCACGCTCATCCTCACTCAGGTGGAGGCGCTGGAGCAGGAGGTCGCCGGGGTACGCGAGAGCGGCAGCCTGCGCGTCGGCACCATCCCCAGCGCCAACGTCCGCCTGCTGCCGCCGATCCTGCGCCGCTTCGAAGACGCCTGCCCGCGGGTGCGGCTCACCGTCATGGAGGGCTCGGACCACGAGGTGCTGGAATGGCTGGAAACGGGCGCGGCGGACGTCGTGACGGTCTCGGCCGGGATCCCGTTGCCCGCCGGAACGACGACGCGGACGCTGGCCACAGACCGCATGCTGGCCATCCTCCCCAGCGGCCACGACCTGGCCGTCCGCGACTCCGTGACGATGGCCGAGCTGGCCCGGCGCCCGTTCATCATGTCCACGGGCGGTTGCGAGCCCCTGATCACGAAGGTCGCCCAGGCGGCAGAGGTCAGCCTGCGCTGCCACTACCGGGTACGCGACACCAACAGCATCCTGGCCATGGTCGCCGAGGGGCTCGGCGTGAGCATCATTCCCGAGCTGTCCCTTCCCGCCCATAGTCCCGGCGTGCACGCTGTCCCGCTGGACCCGCCGGCTGGACGCACCGTCCTTCTGGCCCTGCCCGCCGACCCGCTCCCCACCGCGGGCGCCTTCGCCGAGCTGGCTGCCGTCCCCCTGGCACCTCGGCCCGTGTCGCCTGAGTCCTCAGCGCATCGGGCTTGAGCCGGGTTCTCCTCGGCCTGTCCCGGTTCGAGAGCAGAGCCCGTTCGCCCCCTTTTCAGGCATCGTCCGTATGACAGGAGGAGGATTCGTCGTGTGGTTGCGGGGTTCCACGGACGAGGTGGCGGCCGGGGAGCGGGTGGAGTGGTAGCGGGATCTCGTGTCCCGGTCCGTGGTCCCTTACGACCTGGCGGTCACCGACCCCGCGACGTTCCGCGTCCACTCGGCCATGCTCAGCCTGGGACAGGTCAGCCTTTCCCGGCACGTCGCCGCGGGCCACCAACTCTGGCGGACCATGCGGCTGATCCGCCGCGGTGATGCGGAGCACTACCTCCTGGGGCTGGTCACCCATGGCAGCTTCGTCCTCTCCCAGGGCCGTGCCGCCATCCGGCTGGAGGCCGGGGACGTGGTCCTGTGGGACACCCGTTCCGTCAGTTCCTCACCTGTCTGCACATCCACGCCGCCGAATGCGCCCCGCACGAGCTACCCGCGCTGGAGCAGACGGCGCTGGACCTCGCCTCCGGGCTGCTCGCCCAGCGCCTCAGCGCCTCCGACCTGCTACCGCCGGAAACCCGGCAGCAGGTACTGCTGCGCCGCATGGACACCTTCATCGGCCACCAGCTCACCGACCCCCGTCTGGCACCCCGATCCATCGCCGCCCACCACCACATCTCCCTGCGCACCCTCTACGCCCTGTTCGGCAGCCGGGAGGAGGGTGTCGCCGCGCTGATACGGCGCCGCCGCCTGGAACGCTGCCGCGCCGACCTGGCCCACTCCGGCCGGCCCATCCACGCGATCGCCCTGCGCTGTGGGTTCGCCAGCCCGTCCGCCTTCACCCACGCCTTCCGCCGCGCCTTCGGAATCACCCCCCGCGCCTACCGCCGCTCCCTGCCGGCGCCACCCGGTCGGACCGCGTAGAACTCCCGCCCGCCGTACCCCATCGAAACCGCGCGGCGGCCGCGGCGGGTGCCCGACCACGCCCGTGCCGTGCGAGATTTCTGTGCGATCCGTGCGCGGATCTTCCCGGCCGTGGCGGCGGTTGATATCCAGGCTGAGCCCCGCCGGTCCCGCTGCCGCTCCGGCCGTGAGACCCGCGGGTGTGGTGTGCCCGCGATGACCGTGACCGGCGGCCCGCCCGGTCCAGAAAGGTGAGCAGATTGTCCGACGACTCCGTTGCAGAGCAGACAGATCCGGAGGTGTCGTCGAGTCCCTGGGCAGACGCACCGTCCGCCGGGATCAGCTCATGCCCGCACACTCCGAAGTGCCCGTCCTCTGGGTGCCTCCCGCCGAGCCTGCGTGATGGCTACGCTCCGGAAGCCGCGGGGCGCGAGGCGGCCGAGCCCGCGCGGGACAAGGGCGGTGTGGGGTTCCGTAGCGACTCGATCGTGTCGTTCGCCGAGGTGATGAACTCCTCGGCCGACGTGGTCGGCGTCATCCAGAGTGCCACCCCCAGGTTCGAGGGGTGGCAGCTCGCGCCCGTGGCCGGTGTCCCGATGATCGGGCTGATGTTCGTCAACAGGCTGAACACCATCGCCGACTCTTGGGCGGACTGCGCGGGAATCCTGCGCGAGGTGCTGAAAGAGGACGGCCACAAGCTGATGAAGGTCGCCCGGAACTATCGCGCCACCAACGAGCGGACCGTGGCCACCATCGAGCAGAGCGATCCCTGGAAGACGACCCCATGACGCCTCCCCCTCCCTCCAGCCTGATCGTCCCCGGCGAGCCGTCTCCGCCCGGCCCACGCCAGGTGCACGTGTACGGCCCCGACGGCAAGATCCTGCGGACCGTCTCCGTCGGGCAGCGCAGTGACCCCGGATTCTTCAAGAATCTGGTCACCCAGGTCCGCAATCACAACCAGCCGATCCGGCTCGGGCTGGCGATGTCCGGCGCCGGCGCGGCGGGAGGGGCGCTGGTCGTGGCAACGGTCCTGAACCTCGGCAATCCCTACCTCTACCGCGACCGCCGGGAAACGTGGAAGGAACTGCACGGCACCCTCAAGGGCAGCGCCTGGGACGTGTGGATCACCTACTTCAGCGAGATCTCCGGCAACTGGACGGGCCACGCGGTCGAGACGTTCCAGCAGTACCTCAGGTTCAAGCTGATCGGCATGTTCGACCAGCTCGGCAGCCTCGCCAAGGACATGACCGAAGCCATGAACAGCCAATACAAGGAGGTGTACGAGTACGACGCGTCGGTCGGCGCGCTGTGGGCCACCTCCGCGCCGGTCTTCAAGGCGCTGATAGCCATGAGCGGCCATCCGGTCGGCAGGGTCGCCCTGATGACGCAGACCGGCCTCTTCCTCACCGCGGCCGGCACCCTGCTCAAGCAGTTCGCCGACGTCTACAACACACACGAGAGCACCCTCATGGATCTCGAACTCAAGCTCCACGAAGTACGCGGCATCTTCTACAACGCGGGCCGGCCCGGCATGGGAGCCCGGGACCTCAGCGTGCACCCGGACATCGAGGACCCTCGGCACTGGCGGCCCGCCTCCGAGGCGGAGCCGAAATGACCCACGGCAACGCCTTCCAGGAAGGCAGAGACGGCGACCTCGCCGGGCTCATCCGCGACTTCGAAGGATGGGTCGACGCGTTCGCCGGCGCGCTCCGCGAACTCGCCGAAGAGCGACTGACCGGCGTCGACGACACCGGCCTGGTGGCGGCCACGGTCTCCGGCACGGGACGCCTGCTCCGCGTGACCATCGACCCCAGGGCGATGCGCGACCTCGGCCACGCCGACCTGGGCCCGGCCGTTCTCCAGGCCATCCTCGCCGCCCGCGCGGCGATGGGAGAGGGACTGGAGAAGGCGATGACCGCCCTGTCCGGTGGCCGGTCATCGGCCGGACAGGACGTGCTGCAACCGTACTTCGACGCCGTGCTGCGCCAGGAGTGAACATGGACGAGATGTGGGAACCACGGACGTCCGCCGAGCAGCTCGCGGCCGCCTCCGCGAAGATCGACCCCATCGTCGAGAGCTGGAGCGCGCGGACCTTCACCGCCACCTCCGCGGACGGAGGCGTCGTGGCGACGGTGGACGCGGTGGGATCGCTGCTGTCGCTCGACATCAGCGCGCTGAGCAGGCGCAGGCACGACGGCGTCACCCTGGCGGACGCGGTGGTCGCGGCCGTACACGCGGCCGAAGAGATGGCAGCCCAGGCCAAGGCCGCGATGTCGGCCGAACTCGACGCGGCGGCCGGACACCACCTCGGCAGCCTGCGCGGCGATGCCCAACGCGACTTCGAGGCCCGCGCGCACGGCCGGACACCCTGAGCGTCCCACCGGTTCACCGGGCCGGGCAGAACTCGGCTTCGACGGTGGTGGTGAGGCCGGCGCCCACCCTCCGGTACGCCCTGATCTGGCGCACCGCCGCCGGCAACGCCGGCATCCATGCCCTCGGCCGGGTCGTCCTCTACCGGCGGGGCCCTTTAGTGGTCCTCGGCCCGGATCGACGCGCGGAAGTCCGCGAAGTCGCCGTCCTGGCCGCCGGCCGCGGGCATGGCGTCCAGCAACGCCTGAGTGCGCGCCTTGATGAGGTCGATCCCCGCGCGGTCGGTGTGCACGTAGGGCCGGTCCTCGCGGATGGCCTCCACCACGAGGTCGCCGACATGGCCGGGGGTCACGCCGTACCTGGCGAGGGTGGCCTCGACCTTCGGGGCGAGCCGTTCCACCCGGTCCCGGGCCGTGGACAGGCCCCCGGCCGGGCCGGCGAACGCCTTGCGCGTGCTCTCCGCGATTCCGGTGGCGACGGCGCCGGGGCACAGCACCGTCACCCCGACGGGGCTCTTGGCGGCCCGCAGCTGGTTGCCGAGTGACTCCGACAGTCCCACGACCGCGTACTTGGAGGTGGAGTACATGTAGCCGACGGCGGCGACCAGTCCGGTGCCACGTTCTTCAACTACTTCCCCGACAAGGAGGCCGTGCTCTTCGACGACACCACCGCCCACCACGATCTCCTCCGGGAGGTCCTCACCGACCCGTCCCACGCGGCCACGCCCCGGCAGGCCCTGCTTCAGGCCGTGGACCGCATGCTCGCCGCGCCGGTCTGGAGCCTGGAACCGGACAGCGAACTCGTCCCGGTGCGAGCCCGCCTGATCTCCACCGAACCGGCTCTGCGGGCCCGGGCGCTGCTCCGCGTCGCCGACGTACACGCGATCTGGGCCCGCACCCTCCATGAGGCGTTTTCCGGGCAACTCGACCAGGTGGAGGCCGCCGCGCTGGCCGGTGCCGCGATCGGCGCGGTCCTCGGTGCCGCCGCCATTCACCTGAACAGTGGCGCCGGGCACGGTTCCCTTCCCGAGACCGCCCGCAAGGCGGCTCGCTCCGTCCTGGCTCCCGGCGCCGTGCGCTAGGGTCACCGAGATCATGAAGCTTCCCACCCATCTCCCCAAGGACCTGTTCGATGCCTTCCGCGCCGTCGGCCTGGTCTGGCCCGGCCTCCGGCTGGACCTCCTTGACGGGGTGGTCGCCGAGCTGGGCGCGGACCCCGCGGCCGAGTCGCTGAGCGACCAGGTCCGGGTGATGCGGAAGGCGCAGCGCGTGTTCTTCGAGCACCTGCGCGACCTCGCCGACGAGCACGGCGGCGACGGCACACGCGCCTCCTGCTGGACGGCCGCACCGGCCTGGTCTATGACGTCGACGAGGGGCTGGAGGAGGCTCGGCCGGCCCACTGGGGCATCGAGTCGTACGCGTACTTCGCCTATGTGATCGACCGGGAGCGCAGGTTGTGGTGTTACGAGGGCGCGCCGTCCGACGCCGCGTACTGGTGCGCCGAGGACCTCGCGCTGGAACTGCACACCTACGAGCCACAGGCCATGGCGGGCGACGACCGGCTCTGGCCGGCGACCCTGCTCGACTACACCCTGCTGACGTAGTCACCGATGCGGGGCCGGTGTCTTCCCGGCCGTGTTCGGCGTCCACCGGGCGAGGACGCGGCGGGCAGCCTCAAGCTGCCGGTCCTTGACGGCCGCTCCACGCGCCGAACGCGCGGGTGACCCGCTCGTCGCTGGGAGGCCTCGAAGGTGGCGAAGATGGTCTTGTTGAAGACGGCCGCGTCGGCTTTCGCGGCTCCGGCACCGAGGTGATCGCGGGCCTGGCCGAGGCACTTCTTGGCGGCCTCACGCACGTACGGCGGCGATGCGGCGGGGCGCTCTCGCTGTCGGCGGGGCCGGGCAGCGCCCCGCCAGACCAGGCCCGGCTCTTCATGCAGTCACGGACGAGAAGATCCTCGGCGACGTCCAGCGTCATGAGCTCGGCAGGGCTGAAGTTGTAGGCGTCGAAGGGCAACGTGAGCCGCCGCGCCTGCGCGCCGGGTTCGGGGATAGTGATCTTCGCCGGTGGGTCCGAGCACGCCGAGGCCGTACCGGCGAGGAGCAGGACGAGGGCCGCGCCCCATCGCCGGAACGACATGGCTCATCTCCTACGTTCGGGTGGGCATTCGTGGTCCCGCGGGAGTCACAGCAGGAGCGAGGTGGTCTTGTTGTCGAAACCGTTGTTCGTCAGGTCCTTGTCCTGACTGCCGTGAGGATGATCTGCAGGTAATAGCGACCGGTGAAGTTGTCGTGCTCATACAGACACAGCCGGTTGTTGGTGCATGCGGACTGGGCGGACACGCGGGAAGTGTCGACGACTTCGACGAGCGCTTCCTCCACGGCCTGAGCGGTCGGCTTGTCGGCAGCTTGGGCGGCAGGACCGAATCCCGCGAACCCCGCGAGGCCGAGCGAGAGAGCGCCGGCAACAATTGCGGCTTTGCGTTTCACGCGCATTCCCTTCCTTGCTTGCGGACGCTTCACAAAGCAATTCGCGCCCGGGAATCACCGGAAGATCGTTGCACGGAATCCTCGAATTCCCCGCACACCGGTCAAGCCCCTTGGCCGCCGCGAAGCTGGCCTGTGGCCCGAGAATCTGGGCCATGAACTCCGATGAAGGGAACCGATCGCCATGTCTGATCATCAAACAGCCATGGGCAAATCGACATGGTTTCCGCTGCCGTTCGCCTTCGCCGTGGTGGTCATCAACGTCCTCGCCGTCCGCGAGGTGATGGATCGCCTTCCCGGCGCTCCCATCGACGCGAACGAGCACGTGGTGCCGCGGGCGATCGCCGCGTACCTCCCGTTCGCCCAGGGGCGTGTCGCTCTGCTCGCGGGCGTCTTCGTCGTGGCCGCGCTCCTGTTCGCCCTGGTCGAGCTGGGTTTGGGCGGCCGCCCTGCCGGGCTCGCGCTCGGGGCGGGCTTCCTGTGCGCCACCTACCTGGTCGCGATGATGGCCGTGTTCGCCCTGAATCCGGTGACCGGCTACGACGAGGAGTTCCCCGACCCGTCGGGCGGATACTCCACGATGCCCTTCGACATGGGCGCGCTCTCGCCGCCCTGGTACCGGCCGCTGCTCGGCGGCGTCCTCCTCGCCGCGGCGATCGCCCAGATTGTCGCGGTACGCGGCCTCCTGCGCCGGCAGGCGCACGTTCCATCCGCTTCCCGGAGCACGTGGCTCCTGCTGCTGCCGTCGGCGTTCGTCCTGGCCTTCGCGGCGGCCAACTTCGCCTCCGACCGGATCGCCCGTGCCACCGCTCCGCCCGGATCCTTCTGGGAGGCCGACTACGCGCTGCGCCTCATGGTGCAGGTGACGGCGGTCGCCGCCGTACCCGCCGCCGGGCTCGCCGCCCACGGGATCCTCGTGTACAGGAACGGCGTTCGCCCGCGCTCCATGCTGGTCGTCGGCGTCCTCACCGCCGCCTTTGTGTTCACGCTGCCGCTCGTGGCGCTGGGCAACCTGCAGATGTACTCGAACGAGCAGTCGGGCTTCACCGAGCACCTGCCCGGCTGGAGGGAGGCGGTCACCGGCGGCATCCTCGGCGCCGCCGCCCTGGTTCAGCTCGCCGCCCTCCCCCTGCTGGCCCGGCGTGAGCGATCAAGCCGCTAGTCAGGCGAGCGGCAGGCGCCCGACGCCGGTCATGATCGACGTGTCCAGGAACTCCACGCCCTGGTCCGTGTCGACGCGCAGGTCATCGTAGCGATCGAACAGGAGGTTCAGCACGATCCTCCCCTCAAGCCGGGCCAGTGGCGCCCCCGGGCAGAAGTGGCTGCCACGTCCGAAGGCCACGTGCGGGTTGGTGGCACGGCCCCCGAGGCCAGGACGTCGGCGGGAAACTGGCAGGAGATGGCCTTGCGTGCGTCGCTGACGTCCTTGTAGGAGGACGGGTTGTTGTTCAGGAACAGCATGTCCGCCCAGCGCTTGAACAGTTCGCGGTCGCTCGCGGGCACGCCGAGGAGTTCGGCGATGACGACGACCGGCAGCGGACAGGCCAGATCGGCCACGAGTTCCAGCCGGCCGCGTTCGCGGCGATTCTGGGTTCGAGGTCGGCGATGACCTTGCGGGTGAACGCACTGCCGGCGAGCTTGCGCAGCTTGCCGTGCCCGGGTGGGTCCATGTGGGTGATGAAGCCGTCCAGGTGGACCGTCCCCTCGGAGGTGAGCTCCTCGGGGATGAGCCGAATGGTGTCGGAGGAGAACGCCACCGGGTCACCGAAGATGTCCAACGCCTCCTGGTAACCGTGGATGTTCCACGACTCGGTCGCGGGGTCGTACTCGACCGGCGGTTGGGTGATCGGGCCGTGGAGCCAGAAGAGGTGGTGCGGGATGTCGTACTTCTTGGCGACTTCGGCCATGGTCAACCTCACTGTCCGAAGTCTCGGCGGCGCAGGGTGAGCAACCCGCCGTACAGCAGAATCGCCGTGATGATGAGCAGGGCGGCTTGGGGACCCACGTTGAACGGCTGCCCGCCGAAGGGGTTGGGGATGTAGTGGAACGGCTCCAGCGGGCTGCCGCCCCATAGCCCGTACAGGGGCCCGACGACCTGGCCGGACGCGGCGGTCAGGATCCAGGCGATCCAGCAGATCGCGGTGCCCGCCCGGGGAAGCAGGCCGTAGGCGAGCACGCAGACCGCCCCGACGCACCACGCCGCCGGCACCATGCTCAGCGAGCCCGTCAGGAACCTGGGCAGGTCGGTGGACAGATCGCCCACGAGCACGGAGAAGAGCGTGCCGAAGACGAGGCCGGCCACCGCCATCAGCGCCGCGGTGCCGAATCCGGCCACGACCAGGTGCCCGCCCGCCCATCGCAGCCGGGTCAGCGGCGTGGCCTGGACGGCTTCCGCCCGCCCCGACGTCTCCTCCTCACGCAGCCGCAGGGTCATGAGCACCGGGTACAGCGCGACGACGTAGGCCAGGATGAGGATCAGGTACCAGGAGTAGCCGCCGATGGCCGCGGCCGGCATGCCGAGCATCGTGATGATGCCGTCGGTGACGACGCTCGGCCGCGCGAGCAGGTCCCGGACGAAGGGGCTCAGCCCCGCGCCGGCGGCGGCGAAGAAGGCGACCCCGGCCGCCCACGCCACGAGCAGCGAACGGTGCAGCCGCCAGGCGATGCTGATCGGCCCGCGCAGGCGTGTGGTACCGGCGGGCCCGAGGCGTTCGGGCAGGATGCCGGCGCCCAGGTCGCGCCGGTCGCGCAGCCGGTAGGCGACCGCCAGGAGCGCGATGCCGGCCAGGATCGACAAGCCGAGCATCCACCACCTTTCGTCCTGGTACGGCCGCACCAGGTGGCTCCACCCGATCGGTGACAGGCTGATCATGTAGTGCTGTCCTGTGGCGTCGCCCGCGTAGCGCATCACGTACGACACGGCCAGGACGGACAGGCCGATCATGGTGGCGGTCCGGGCGTTGCGCGCGAGCTGCGCGGCGACGGCGGCGATGCCGCCGAACACCCAGCCGGCCGCCGCGACGGCGGCCGCGTAGGCGAGCGAGCCGACCGGCTCGAACCCGATCCCGATGAGCACGACGGCGACGGCGAGCCCGCAGGCCGCGCTGACACCCGCCGCCACCAGGATGGCGGCGGTCAGCGGGGCGCGGCGGCCGACCGCGGCCGAGCCGACCAGTTCTGCGCGCCCGCCGTCCTCTTCCCCGCGGGTGTGCCGGATGACGGACATGACGGCGGCGAACGCGCTGAACACATACAGGAATCCGCCGCTGCGCCAGGTGGCGAGCACTTCCAGCCGGGGTTCGACGGTGCCGCCGCCGAGCGCGTACAGGAAGGCGTTGCGGCTGATGGTCTCGGTGTATTCGACCTTGAGCGCGTGGGTGCCCATGCGGGTGGTGATGTAGTTGACCATGATCAGGGCCAGGGCCACGATGAGCAGCACCCACCAGGGGGCGATGGCCCGTTCGCGGCGCAGCGCCAGGCGGGTGAGCCGGCCGGTGCCGGTCAGCGCGCTCACCTGTGGGCTCCGGTCCTGTCGTAGTGCCGCAGGAACAGTTCCTCCAGTGTGGGCGGCCGGCTGACCAGGCCGCGCACGCCCGCCCGGGTGAGGTGGCGCAGCGCGGTGTCCAGCGCGGGCGCGTCGACCTCGAAGGCGACGTGGGCGCCGTCGACGCGCAGGTTGTGCACGCCGGGCAGGACGGCGAGCCCGTCCGGCGGCCCGGCCAGCTCGGCCTGGATGCTGGTGCGGGTCAGGTGCCGCAGGCCGGCCAGCGTGCCGGTGTCGACCGTGCGACCGTCGCGGATGATGGTCACGCGGTCGCACAGGGTCTCGACCTCGCTCAGGATGTGGCTCGACAGCAGCACGGTGCGGTCGCCACGGGCCTTCTCCTCCCGTACGGCTTCGCGGAAGACCTCCTCCATGAGCGGGTCCAGACCGGAGGTGGGTTCGTCGAGGATGAGCAGCTGGGCGTCACCGGCCAGCGCGGCGACGAGGGCGACCTTCTGCCGGTTGCCTTTGGAGTAGGCGCGGCACTTCTTGCGCGGGTCGAGGTCGAAGCGTTCGATCAGCTCACCGCGGCGCTTGGGGTCGAGGCCGCCGCGCAGCTCGCCGAGCAGGTCGATGACCTCGCCGCCGGACAGGTGGGGCCAGAGCGTGACGTCACCGGGCACGTACGCCAGCCGGCGGTGCAGCGTCGTCGCCTCGGTCCAGGGGTCGCCGCCCAGGAGCCCGATGTGACCGGCGTCCGCCCGGACCAGCCCCAGCAGGATCCGGATCGTGGTGCTCTTGCCCGCGCCGTTCGGCCCGAGGAAGCCGTGCACCTCGCCGGCGCGGACGACGAGGTCGAGGCCGTCCAGCGCCCGGGTGGAGCCGAACGTCTTGACCAGCCCGGCCACCATGACGGCGTCAGTCATCGTCTTCCTCCTCATCGTCGTGGGATCGGAGTGCGGCCACGCGCTCACGCGGGGGCGGGTTGCCGCGATGCCTGTCGAGGGCGTCGACGGCGGCGGCGGCCTGCTCCGGGGTGAGCATGGGGTGCGAGCGGATGTCGAGCAGGGCGCGGGCGAGCAGGTCGTCGCCTTCGGGGCTGAAGATGTCGATGCCGATGTTGCGCGACAACTGCCGGTGCAGAATCGGTACGGCCAGCGCCATCGCCACCCCGAGCGCCGCGCGGACCCGGCGGTCGGCGAGCGGCGGGTCGAGGCGGTCACGTTCGGATTCGGCCAGCCATTGCTCGCCCATCTCGACCATGCCATCGAAGACGGGGGCCGCCCGGCCCTCGGTCAGGGCGCGTGCCAGGTACGGCTGGTAGGGCCCCAGGACCGCGCGGCCGAGCGCGACGTAGTTGACGTCGGCGGCGCTCATGTCAGCGGCCCTGACCTGGTCGTTGAGCCTGCGGAGCATCTTGGCGAGGTAGGCGTCGCACTCCTCGCGCAGTGCCTGTTTGGAGCCGAAGTGGTGGCGGACCAGCCCTGCTGACACGCCTGCGGTGCCGGCGATCTCCTTGAGGGTGGTGCGCTCGAACCCGTGCTCGCCGAAGTGCCGCAGGGCCGCGTCCCTGATTCTGGCGCGGGCGGTCAGGTCTTCCGAGCCGGGTGCGGGTGTGGCCATGTCCACTGATCCCCTATTCCGCCATACAGATTACTATATGGCGAGAAAGCATACTACACACGTGTATAGTGGCAGCAGGGGGGCCAATGGGACGTTCAGGGTGGCCGAGCGCGCGTTCGCCGCGGCCGTGGAGGTACCCGCGTGATTGCCGGCGCGTACACTGTCAACCTAGAGTGCACAGCGTGAACTCCTTTGACACCCCGAAACCCATCCAAGCCGCGGTCGACCTCGCGGCGGGAGAAGTTCGGCTCGTGGCCGAGCGCCGCGCCGACACACGGGTCAGGGTGAACCCGCTCGACCCGGCCAGCGACGACGACGCCACCGCGGCCGGTCTGACCGAGGTGGAGTACTCCGGCGGCCACCTGAAGGTGCGCACGCCGCGCCAGGGCGCGGTCACGGTGGAGATCCAGCTCCCCGAAGGCTCCGGCCTGGAGATCGACCTGTCGGCCGGCCAGGTGCGGAGCCACGGCCGGCTCGGGGAGACCAGGATCCACAGCGCCCACGGTGGAATCCAGCTCGACCAGACCGCCGGGCTCGACGTGGAGTCCGGATCGGGTGACGTGTGCGTCGCCGCCGTCGAGGGACCGGCCGTCATCACGATGCGGAACGGCGACCTGTGTCTCGGCGAGGCCGCCGGCGGTCTGCGGGTCACGACCACCCGTGGCCGGATCGAGGTCGAGCGGGCCCACGCCGACGTCGAGGTCACGACCGGGGAGGGCGACGTCGGGATCGGCGAGGTGGCCAGAGGCTCGGTGACCCTCGTGGCCTCGGGCCAGGTCGAGGTGGGCGTCAGAAGGGGAAGCGCCGCCCGGCTCAGCCTCGACTCCACCTACGGCGCCGTGCGCAACCTGCTGGAGGCGTGGCCGCCGCCCGAGGAGAGCGTGGAGATCCACGCCTCGGCCACGTTCGGCGACGTGGTGGTGAAACGGTCCGTACCGAAGTAGGGCCGCGCGCCCGCGGCTCTACGCGCGGGAGCCGACCTCATCAGGCCCGCACGAAGGCTCGGCGGGGACGTCAGGCTCGTGCCAGCGGCCGTCCGCCTGGGCGCGTTCGACCTCGGCGAGCCCGGCGGGCCGCATCCGGCCCTCCTTCCGCAGCCGTGCCACCCGCGCGATGTTCGGCCGCGACCAGGAGCTGCGCGGGCGGCGCGGGGTGTAGCGCTGGGTGTAGGTCGCCTCGTCGCGCCTGCGGGTGAGCCCGTCGATCCAGCCATGGCACAGCGCTTCCTGAACCGCCTGCTCGTAGGTGAGGCTGGTCGGCTCGGTGGTGCCCTTCTTGGCCAGCACCACCCACACCTCCGTGTCGGAGGTGTGGTGGGCGCTCAGCCACTCACGCCAGGCGGCGGCGTCGGTGAAGATCTTCACGACCCGCTCTTCATGGAGTTCAGCACCTCCAGGTAATGCGGGTTGTACATCAGGCCCAGGATGTTGCCCCACGGGTCGATCACCGTGGCGGTGATGAAACCGGTGCCGCGGTCGCGGGGCGCGTCGTGCTCCTTGGCTCCCATGGCCACGAGCCGCTCCAGTGCCGCGGGCACGTCGTCGACGTGCCAGAAGACCACCGCGCCCGCCGGCCGGCCCACCGCCTCCGGAGACGGGGTCCTGGCCAGCTCGCTGTCGGCGTAGGAGCTGTCGATGACGCCGAACTCGTGCTGGTAGTCGCCGATGCGCCACTCCAGGTAGGCCGGGGTGTCCATGTAGGGCGCGATCCCGAACAGCTCGGTGTACCAGCTCTTGGTGGCGTCCAGGTCGGGCGAGTAGAACGACGTGGTGGTGAGTCCTCGCAACATGCGATCTTCCTTCTCTCTCGAGGTCGTGTATCCATCATCCCGCTTAAAGTGCTCACCGATTGAGCACTTTGTTTGCCAAGATGAGGACATGCGCGCCGACCGTCTCGTGGCAGCCCTGCTGCTGCTCCAGGCCCGCGGCCGGGTGACCGCCGCGGAACTGGCCAAGGAACTGGAGACCTCCGTGGCCACCGCCCGCCGCGACCTGGAGTCGTTGTCGGCCGCGGGCATCCCGGTCTACCCCCAGCCGGGCCGCGGCGGCGGATGGTCACTCGTCGGCGGCGCCCGTACCGACCTCACCGGCCTGAACGCGGACGAGACCCGCGCCCTGTTCCTCCTGCTCGGCCGGGCCGGCACGGCCACCCCCGAACTGACCTCCGCCCTGCGCAAGCTCGTCCGCGCCCTGCCGGCGACCTTCCGCGCCGACGCCCAGGCCGCCGCACAGGCCGTCGTGTCCGACCGCGCCGGCTGGGGCGAGGCGGACCGTGAACTTTCCGTCCCGCACGAGTCCCTGCAGACCGCGGTGGTGCGCAGAGTCAAGGTACGGCTGGCCTACAACGGGCAGGACCGGCTCGTGGACCCCCTGGGCCTGGTCGACAAGGACGGCATCTGGTACCTCATCGCGGACACGCCCGCGGGCCGACGTACCTTCCGCGCCGACCGCATCACCGAAGCGGTCATCACCGACCTGCCCGCCGAGCGGCCGGAAGAGTTCGACCTGGCCACGGAGTGGTCGCGCACCGTCGAGCAGATGGAACAACGACGCTCGCTCGTCACCGCGCAGGTGCTGATCGACGCCAGGTTCCTGCCCGTGCTGCGCTCACACTTCGGACGGCACTGCGAAGTCGTCGCCACCGAGCCCGGTGGACGCGTCCGAGCACGCGTGGCCGCCCACATGCCCCGCGCGATCGCCGAACAACTGGCCGGCTGGGGCGCCATGGTCGAGGTGATCGAGCCCCGCTCCGTCCGCGACGAACTCGCCCGCATCGGCCGAGAACTCACCGACCGCTACGCCGAGTCCTGACAAGGGCGGCCGTGAAGACCGCACCTGATCTTCTCCAGCCATTCAGGCAGGATGCGCGCGCGGGGCGACGGCCGGCTGAAAGAGATCGGGCCGGTGCCGGCGGATCCGGTCACCCATCGGGCCGTATTCCCACAGGGGATCGACAGCGCCGAGGGGGATGCTGATTTTCTGTAGCCCCGATGCCGGATCGAAGGGCAGCCGGGCCCGATGGGCCGATAGCCAGGTGGGGGCGTGGCGGGGAATCTCGTAGTCGCCCCAGCCGACCAGGCCGACGCATTGCCTGGCTCCGGTTCGGACGCCTATCCTGCCGGCCTTGGTCAGGGTTCGCGGACTGGGAATCCGGCTTTCCACGACATCGATGCGCTCGATGTGCCGCCAGGCCAGGTGCACACGCGATCCGTACCGATCCTCCATCTCCACGCCCTCAGGAGACAGGCGCGCGACCGTGGCCGCGGCCAGTTGCCGCCACCAGGCCAACCGCACGGCCGGTAAGACCACCGTCGCCCCTGCCGCAAGGAGTATCGGCCCGATGCGGTGATGATCAGGGACCAGGGCTATGAATATCAGCCACACAGGAATCAAGAGCACAAAAGGAAGACACAGCCGAACAACGGTCGCGACGGAAAATGCCCGCGCCATGCGAAACTCCTCCATGACCCCAACCTGGGACCTCGACGCCATCGATGTCAACGCGGGATGTGCCGCTTGTGTCGTGACCGCGAAGGCCCTGACCTGCCGGGGCGGAACCACGTCCTCGCCGACGTAGCGGACGAGCGCTATTTCTTGATTCCGTAGCGCAGGATTACCACGCCGTTCTCGAACGGGGTGGCGTCGATGAGCTCCAGGTTCTGCCGATCCTCGAAGATGCGCGTTCCCTTGCCTCGGGTGACCGGGCAGACGAGCAGGGTGAGCTCGTCGACGAGGCCGGCGTCCAGCATGGACCGCATGAGTGTCAGGCTCCCCCACATCCAAATGTCCTTGCCGCTTCGCCGCTTGAGTTCCCGGATGGTGGCGGCCGGGTCGCGCGTCACGGTCGCGGCGGGAAAGTCGCCCCAGGGGGCGTCATCCAGCTTCGACGAGGCGACGTACTTGGTGAGGTTGTTGAGCTTCTCGCCGTACTCGCCCTGCTCGGTGGCGTACGCCCAGCCCGTGGACTGGGCGTAGGTGGTCGCACCGAGAATCAGCGTGTCGACCGCGTCGATGAGCCCCATCACGCTCGCCTTGTACGCGGGCTGTGTGGTCTCGGAGAAGGGCTCCACCGACACGAAGCTGAGCCCGCCGTCCTCCTCCGCGGCGATGTTGTCGACGGTGACCCACTGCTGAACGATGAGCTTTCGCATCACTGACCGTGCCTTTCGTGTATCTGCCGGCTGTACCCGGAGCCTTGGTGACGAACCCGACGCCGAGGGACGCTGTCCCTCCGCTGGGCCTCCTCGCCGGTCGCTGATGCCCCGGGGACGAAGCAGACGCCAGGTTCTCGACACCCGAGAGCAGGTGGATTCACAGAATCTTCTTCTGGTGACTGAAGCGAATCTCGCGGCAAGCCGGTGCGAACCCGTGATCCCGCATATGCGCCTCCCTCCTGCAAGATCTGTGGTGCGTCCATCCTTTGAGAGCGTCAGATCGGGCGTCCCGGCTTAGTGTCACGAACAGGGCATCCCGCAGACCCCGGAGAACAGATGACAGATGACGGCGAACGTCATCGCGCTGTGGCTCACGGCAGGTTCAACCTCCCGCCCCCCTGCATGACCGGACCCATCAGAGTCCGGACGCCGAGAAGTGTCGCCTGCCCTCGGGCGGCGCCGGGCCGGGTGAACGAGTCCGGAAACTCCGCCGGCCGATCGCGCTGACCGCCGACGGGAACGGCCTTCTGCGGCTCTGGGACCTGCGCGGCCGTACCCTTTTGCGCAGGTCCTTCAGGTTCGCGCCCGCCGGCGAGGACGGGGCGGACGTCCGCGGCCTCGCCGTGACCGAGCTGGGCGGCGCCCGGTCGCCGTCGTCGCGCATCGCGACCTGACGATCGTCGATCTGCCGACGCTGACCGAGGTCCGCACCCTGCCCGGCCTGGGGGACCTCCAGCTCCAGCCCGCCGGCGAACCCGTCTCGCCGGAGGCCGGGGTGCGCGCGATCACGGCCGACGCGAGCACCGTGGTCACCGGCGGCGGCACGTTCGCCCCGGTCGTCAGGGTCTGGGACCTGCGTACCCGCAGGGAACGCGGCCCGCCGCTGAGCGGCTTCTCCCGCCAGGTGAGCCATGTCGCGCTTTCCGGCGATCTGATCATCGCGGCCGGCGACGGAGGGAAGCGGACCACGCCGCGGTTCTGGGATCGGGCCGGGGCGAGCGCCCATCCGCCCGGCCGCCTGCTCGACCTTGAGGTGACTCGCCTGTACGGCGGGCCGGTCGCGCCGGCGCTGGGCCGTTCGGCGGTCTGGGTCATCGACCTGGCCACCGGTACCAGGGAGGCCGACCTGACGCTGGGCACGGTCCGCGGCGACCCGGGAAGGCTGGGCGCGCTGGTCACCGGCATGGTGGGATGCGTGCCCGTCGCCGTGATCGAGCGCGACGGGATGGCGGTCGTCGTCAACCTGGCCACGGGCAGGCCTCTGGGGACGCCGTTCGACCTCAGGGGCGAGTCGTGGCCGATCGTCCTGGGGCTGGGCGGAGGGCTCCTGGCCGCCGCCGATCACGGCGGACGGGCCGTGCACGCGGTGTTCGGCGTCACGACGGGTCAGTCGCTCACCGGACCGTGGATGTGACGCCGCCGGTGGTGGCGGAGCCGAAGGGCGGGTTCCAGGCCAGGGCGCCGCCGACGGCCTTCATGAGCAGAGGGGTGGGCAAAGCGGCGGTGATGGTGTCGCGCAGCAGCGCCGCGGTGGGGCCGGCGGTCTGGAGGATGTGCCCGAGCCCGCCGGACATACGGGCCATGCGCTCCGTCCGGGGTCGCCGGAGCCTGTCGTGGGCGTGCAGCCCGTCGTCGATGCCCCTCTTGCCGATGGCGGCGGCGAGCGTCACCGCGTCCTCCACGGCCAGGCACGCGCCCTGGCCGATGTCCGGCGTGACCGCGTGGGCCGCGTCGCCGAGCAGGACCACCCGGCCGCGGACGAAGCTGGGCAGGCGTTCGCGCAGGTAGTAGACATCGTGCCGGAGCAGCGTCCCGGGAGAGCCGGCGGCGAGCATGGCGGGGATGGGTGCGTGCCAGTTCCGGAAGCGGGTGGCGAGCCGCGCCAGGTCGTGGGCGGGCTGAGCGTGTTCGGCGATGGTTTCGCAGGCGAACCAGTAGATCTGCCCGTCGTTGATGGCGGCGTGGCCGAACCGGGCGCCGCCACCGCCCCAGGTCTCCGACAGCACGCTCGGCACGTTCAGCGATCGGGCGGGCACGAAGCCGCGCCCGACGGTGTATCCGGCGAAGGCCGGCCCCGGCTAGCCGGGGAACAACTGGGCGCGCAGTGCGCTGTTGACCCCGTCGGCGGCCACGATCAGGCCGGCCGATTCCGTCACGATGCCGTCGGGGTGCGCGCAGCACGACCGTGGCCTGCCCGGCTTCCGTGGTGATCTTCTCGGCGCGGCGGCCCACGCGCAGCGTGCCCGGTTCGAGCCCGGCCGACAGGATGCGATGCAGTTCGGCCCGGTGCAGGGCGTAGAACGGGGCGCCGTAGCGGCGTTCGATGCCTTCCGCCGGGATGTGCCCGACGCGAGCCCCCTTCACGCCCTTCCCGGTCTCGACGACGACGCCGTCCGGTTCGCCTACACCAGCATGCTGGGCCTGCTCAGCCTCCACCAGTCCGGCGCCTTCACCGCACTCGACTGGCCGCACCGCCTCAGCCCCCGCACCGGCCGGACCGTCACCGCCGACCGCGAGCGCCTCATCACCTTCATCACCGCCGGCATCCTCACCGCACTCACCGCGCAGGAGACCCCAGCAGGTCATGCTCTTAGCCCTTGAGCTAGTCAATGCGCATGACTACAGTTCTGGCCATGGATCACGCCGTGCTGTCCGAGCGCCTGTCCGCCCTGGTGGGCATCGAGTCCCCCTCCGGTCACGCGGAGGGACTGGAGGGCTGTTACGCCCTGATGCGCTCCTGGGGAGAGCCGCTGCTCGGCAGGCCGGCGGAGATCGTCACGGTGAACGGCACCCCGCACCTGCTGTGGCGCGCATCCGCGGAGGGCGGGGTGCTGCTGCTCGGCCACGCCGACACGGTGTGGCCGCTCGGCACCGTCGCCCGCCGCCCGTTCCGTGCCGAAGGCGGCCGCGCGTACGGTCCGGGGGTGTTCGACATGAAGGCCGGGCTCGTGACGGCGTTCGCCGCGCTCGCCGGGTGCCGCGATCCCGGCTCGGTGAGCATCCTGATCACCGGCGACGAGGAGATCGGCTCGCCGACCTCGCGGGCGCTGGTCGAGGAGATGGCCGGGGCCCGCGACGCCGTACTCGTGCTGGAACCCAGTCAGGCGGGGGCGCTCAAGACGGCGCGCAAGGGCGGGGCGTTCTACAGCGTGGAGATCACCGGCAGGGCGGCCCACGCGGGGCTGGAGCCGGAGCGCGGCGTCAACGCGCTGCTCGAACTCGCCGCGCAGGTGGTGGCCGTGTCGGAGCTGGCCGACCCCGAACGTGGCACGACGGTCACCCCGACGGTCGCGCGCGCGGGCACCGCCACGAACACCGTGCCCGCGCGGGCGCACCTGCGCGTGGACGTCCGCGCGTGGGAACCGGCGGAGCTGGCGCGCGTCGACGGGCGCCTGCGCGCGCTCGCCCCCACCCTCCCGGGAGCCGTGGTCCGGGTCGACGGCGAGATCAACCGTCCGCCGCTGGAGTCGGCGAGTTCCCGGGAACTGTTCGCGGCGGCCCGCAAGGCCGCGGCGCGCCTCGGGCTGCCCGATCCCGAAGAGGTCGCGGTCGGAGGAGCGTCCGACGCCAACTTCACCGGCGCGCTGGGCATCCCCACGCTCGACGGGCTCGGCCCGCAGGGGGACGGCGCCCACGCGGAGCACGAGTGGGTCGACCTGGCCTCACTCCCTGGCCGGGCCCGGCTCGTCACCGCTCTGATCGACGCGCTGACGCGCGCGTGAGCGTTCGGCGCGCACCTCGATCGCGTCGAGCATCATCTCCAGGCCGACGTCGAAGGCGGACGGGCCGCCGAGGCTCGGGAGCCGGTCGGCATGATGGGCGATGGCGGGGTACGCGTCGGCGTCCAGCTGCCGGTACTCCACCTGCCAGGCGAGCTCGTCCCTGCGCCGTACCTCCGGGTCGAGCGCGTGGACGGCCGCCTCCAGGCTCGCCACGGAACGTACGAAGCTGCCGAACGCGCGCTGCACGACCGCCACCTCCTCGTCGGCGACTCCGGCCCGCCGTACGGCGTCGAGGGTGAAGTCGACGCTGGAGAACTCCGTGGGCCGCCGCGTGGTGCGCATGACCATCTGCTGGGCGAACGGAGCGTAGCGGAGGTAGTGCTCGCGTACCCGCTGGGCGATGTCGCGCAGGTCGGCCCGCCAGTCGTCGGTAGGCGTGACGGTGCCGCCGTAGGAGCGGGCCCTGAGGCCGTCGACCAGTTCGAGGAGCAGTTCGTCCTTGTCCTTGAAATGGCGGTACAGCGAGGTCGGGTGGGCCTCGAGCTCGGTTCCGAGCTCCTGGAAGGTCAGCGCGTCCAGGCCGTCGCGCAGAGCGATCTTCTCGGCGGCCGCCAGGATCACCTCCCGGTTGAGGCTGTCACGCGCACGGCGTGGCCGCGCCTCCCCCTTGGCACCCGTCTCCTTCGACTGGCGTGTTGATGCCACCAAAGCCTCCCTCGTCGACCCACGCATTTTCGCACCACCTGATCGCAGTGACGGGCTAAAGCATAGTCAACGCGAATGACTATAAACATGCCCAATACCCTTGCCTAGCTTCTGACTTGCCCATACTCTCCCTCTCATCACCCCCCAGAAAGGTCAGAGCATGAGCACCAGGTTCAGACTCGGAGCAATGGGGCTCGCCGCCCTCGCCCTCCTCGCGGCCTCGTGCACGAGCGGAGGCACCGGCACGGCCCTGAAGCCCGACGCCCGCACCGCCACGGCCGCGCCGGTGCGTCAGGGGGGAAGCATCGTCATCGGCGCCGAGCAGGAACCGGACTGCACCGACTGGATCGCGAGCTGCGCCACCTCGATCTGGGGCACGTTCATCATGGACATCCCGACGATTCCCCGGGTGTTCGAGCCCAGGAAGGTCGACGGCACGTGGGGGCTCGCGGCCACGAACGTCATGGCGTCGGAACCCGAAGTCGCCGCCGGGCCGCCGCAGAAGGTCACCTACCGGATCAACCCGAAGGCCGTCTGGTCGGACGGCGAGCCGATCACGTCGGCGGACTTCGCCTACACGGCACTGGCGATCCGCGACGGCAAGGACGTCCTGAACCGGACCGGATACAGCCACCTCACCAAGATCGACACTCCCGATCCCCAGACGGCGGTCGTCACGTTCGACGCCCCTTACGCGAGCTGGAAGGGCCTGTTCAGCGACGGCAGCGGCCTGCTCCCCAGCCACCTGCTCAAGGGCAAGAACCGCAGCGCCCTGATGAAGGACGGCTACACCTGGAGCGGAGGCCCGTGGAAGATCGAGTCCTGGACGAAGGGCGTCTCGGTCGTCCTCGTGCCGAACCCCAACTACTGGGGCGACAAACCCAAGCTCGACAAGGTCACCTTCCAGTTCACGGCCGACACCGCCGCCGCGTTCCAGGCGTTCAAGACCGGCCAGCTCGACGCGCTCTACCCCACGCCCCAGCTCGATTCGATCGACCAGATCACGAGCGGGCTGCCCAACGCGAGCTCGATCGTCGACCCCGAGTCGGGCAACCTTGAGGCGATCTGGTTCAACAACGCCAGAGCGCCCTTCGACTCCGTGACGTTCCGCAAGGCCGTCTCGCACGCGATCGACCGCAAGGCCGTCGTCACCCGCCTGTACGGCGCGCTCGGCGTCAGCGAACCCGCCCAGAGCGCGCACACCCCGCTCGTCGGCCGCTACGGCGGAACCGACTTCGCCCAGTACACCCCCGACCTCGCCAAGGTCGACTCCCTGATGCGGGGCGACGGCTGGGCCAAGGGCTCCGACGGCATCTGGGCCAAGGCGGGAAACCGGGCGGCGTTCTCCGTCAGCACGATGACCGGCAACAAGCGCCGCGAGCTGACCGAGCAGATCTTGCAGGAGCAACTGCGCGCCGCCGGCTTCGAGGCGAAGATCGACAACACCTCGGCCACGGACCTGTTCGCGAGCAAGCTCCCCAAGGGCGACTTCCAGATGGGCCTGTGGACCCTCGTCGACACCTTCCCCCAGCCCTCGCTCGCCGCGTCCTTCTCATCGAGCGCGATCCCCACCGAAGGCAACGGCCGCTCCGGGCTCAACATGTCACGGATCGACCTGCCCGGCCTCGACAAGGTGCTCGACACTGCCGCGTCGTCTCTCGACGAGGCCGAGCGCGTCGAGATCTCCCGCCAGGCGGACAGGCTCCTCGCCGACTCGGCCGCCCTCCTGCCGCTCGACGTGATCCCCAACATCCTGCTGTGGAACAACAAGATCGGCGGCCCGCTGGCCATCGACCCCGCGCGCGGTCCGTTCTGGAACCTCGCCCAATGGGGCCTGGCGAGCTGAGACGCCGATGTTCGCCTACCTCGCACGGCGGCTGCTCTACTCGGTGCCCGTCGTCCTCATCGCCTCATTCCTGCTCTTCTGGGCGGTCAGGATCGCCTTCGACCCGCTGGCCAAACTGCGCGGCGGGCGTGACCCCGGCGCGCTCGCCCGCGCGGCCGAGCGCCTCGGCCTCGACCAGTCGATCCCCGTGCAGTACTGGCACTGGCTCACGCGGTTCGTCACCGGCGACTGGGGAGTCAGCTCGCGTACGGCGGGCCCGGTCCACGGCCTGATCCTGCCCGCACTCGGCACCACCCTGCAGCTGATCGTCTGGGGTGTCCTCGTCGCCGCGGTGATCGCGCTGGCCGTCGGCGTCTACTCGGCGGTGCGGCAGTACTCCGCCGGCGACCTGGCCTTCACCGGGCTGTCCTACCTCGGGGTCGCGATGCCGCCGTTCTGGCTCGGGCTGATCCTCATCCAGATCCTCGCGGCCTGGCCGCAGGAACTGCTCGGCCTGACCGATCCGCCGCTCTACTTCGTGGGCCTGCACTCCCCCGACGGCGGCGGCCCGCTCGACTACGCGCGCCATCTCGTCCTGCCCGTGCTGACGCTGACCGTGGGCCTGGTGGCGAGCTGGAGCAGGTTCACCCGGGCCACGATGCTCGACGCCCTCACCAGCGAGTACGTGCGGACCGCGCGGGCCAAGGGAGTGCCGAAACGCCGGATCGTCACGCGGCACGCCCTGCGCACCGCGCTCGGTCCCTTCGTCAGCGTCACCGCCGTGGACGCCGGCCTGTTGTTCGGCGGGCTCGTGGTCACCGAGCAGATCTTCGCCATCCAGGGCATGGGCCGGTTGTTCCTCGACTCCCTGCTCTCGGGCGACGTGTTCGTCCTCGTGCCGTGGACGCTCGTGGTCGCGGTGGTCGTGATCGTGTTCAACCTGCTGGCCGACCTCGCCTACGCCGTACTCGACCCGAGAGTGAGGCTCCGATGACAGCCGAACGCACCCCGTGGCAACTGGCCCGCCGGCGGTTCCTGCGCCACCGTCTGGCCGTCGCGGGGCTCGCGGTGCTCCTCCTCCTGCTGCTCGGCTGCTTCGGCGCGGACCTGATCGCCCCCTACGAACGCGGCGCCCAGAACCTGATGCTCGGGCCCGTGCCGCCGTCGGCGGCGCACTGGTTCGGCACCGACGAGCTGGGCCGCGACTACCTCACCGAGCTCCTGTACGCCGGGCGGATCTCGCTGGCGATCGGCCTGTGCGTCGCCGTGCTCGCCACCGTGGTCGGCACCGCGCTGGGCGCCGCGGCGGGCTTCTTCGGCGGCTGGGCGGACGAGATCATCATGCGGATCACGGACCTGTTCATCGTCCTGCCCGCGATCGTGGTCCTGGCGGTCGTGCTCCAGGGCGCCGGCCGTTCCCCCGTCGTGATCGTCCCTGTGCTGGCGGCGATCGGCTGGACCACCGTGGCCAGGATCGTCCGCGGCCAGGTGCTGTCGCTGCGGGAGAAGGAGTACATCGCCGCGGCCACCGTGCTGGGCGTGACCAGGTGGCACATCATCGTGCGACATATCCTGCCCAACCTCACGGGTGTCATCGCCGTCAGCACCTCCCTCGGCGCGGCGAGCGCGGTGATCGTCGAATCGACGCTCTCCTTCCTGGGGTACGGCGTGCAGCCTCCGGAGTCCAGCTGGGGCAACCTGTTGAGCCAGGCGTCCGGGCTGATCGGCACCGGCAAGGTCTACCTGCTGTACTTCCCCGGCCTGTTCATCCTCCTGACGGCGCTGGCCATCAACTTCCTCGGCGACGGCCTCAGAGACGCCTTCGACCCGAAGGGAGCACGCCCGTGACCGCCCTGCTGGAGGTCGACGACCTCACCGTCCGGCTCCCCACGGACGGCGGCACGGTCGCGGCCGTCACCGGGCTCTCGTTCTCCGTCGCGCCCGGCGAGACGCTCGCCATCGTCGGCGAGTCGGGCTCGGGCAAGAGCGTCACGTCGATGGCGGTGCTCGGGATCCTGCCCGGCCGCGCCCGGGTCACGGGGTCGATCCGGTTCCGCGGCGAGGAACTCCTGGGCCGCTCCGAGTCCGACCTGCGCACCCTGCGGGGCAGCCGCATCGCGATGATCTTCCAGGACGCGCTGACCGCGCTCACGCCGGTGCACACCGTCGGCGCGCAGATCGCCGAGGCCATCAGCGTGCACGACGCCTCGGTCACCCGCGCCGCGCTGCGCGAGCGGGTCGTCGAGCTTCTCGACCTGGTCGGCATCTCCTCGCCGGCCAGGCGCGCGAGCCAGTACCCGCACGAGCTGTCCGGCGGCATGCGCCAGCGCGTCATGATCGCGATGAGCATCGCCAACGAACCGGATCTGCTCATCGCCGACGAGCCCACGACCGCCCTCGACGTGACCGTGCAGGCGCAGATCCTCGACGTGATCAGACGGATCCAGCAGCGCACCGCGACCGCGCTCATGCTGATCACCCACGACCTGGGCGTGGTGGCCGGCGTCGCCGACCGGGTGCTGGTGATGTACGCGGGCGCCAAGGCCGAGGAGGCCGCCGTCGAACCGATCTTCTACACGCCCGCCCACCCCTACACCAGAGGGCTGCTGGCCTCGCTCCCCCGGCTCGACGCCCGGCACGGCGAGCGGCTCTACCAGATCCCCGGCCAGCCCTCGCGGGCGCCGGGCTGCCCGTTCCATCCGCGCTGCGAGCACGCCCGCGCCGGTCTGTGCGACACGACGGTCCCGCCGCCGGTCCGGATCGGCGACGGCCACACGGCGTCCTGCCTGCGCGCGGCGGAGCTGAAGGAGGTGCGGCCGCGATGACGGCGCTACAGGTCACAGACCTCGTCAAGACCTATCCCGTGCGCGCTGGGGCGTTCCGCCGCCGGTCCGGCACCGTGCAGGCCGTCTCCGGGGTGTCGCTGCGGATCGAGCGCGGCAAGACGCTCGGGCTCGTCGGGGAGAGCGGCTGCGGGAAGTCCACGCTGGCCGCGTGCCTGGTACGGCTCGTCGAACCGACCTCGGGCCAGGTGCTTCTCGACGGCACCGACTTCACGGCGCTGCCGTCCGACCGGTTGCGCCGGTCGCGGCGGCGCATCCAGATGGTCTTCCAGGATCCGTACGCCTCGCTCAACCCCCGCATGACCGTCCGCGCGATCCTCACCGAGGCGCTCGAGACCCACGGCCTCGGCACCGGGCGCGTCCCCGAACTGCTGGAGCTCGTCGGACTCGACCCCCTGCACGCCGGACGGTTCCCGCACGAGTTCTCCGGAGGGCAGCGCCAGCGCGTCGGCATCGCCCGCGCGCTCGCCGTCGAGCCCGACGTGATCGTGCTGGACGAGCCGGTCAGCGCGCTGGACGTCAGCATCCAGGCCGGCGTCATCAACCTCCTGGAGGACCTCCAGGACCGGCTCGGGCTGACCTACCTCCTCATCGCGCACGACCTGTCGGTGGTACGGCACGCCAGCGACGAGGTGGCCGTCATGTATCTCGGCCGGATCGTCGAGCAAGGACCGCCGGACGAGCTCTACCAGCGTCCCCGCCACCCCTACACCCAGGCACTGCTGTCGGCGGTGCCGATCCCCGACCCGCGGGCCGAGCGCGCCCGCCGCCGGATCATCCTGACCGGCGACGTCCCGAGCCCGACCGACCCCCCGTCGGGCTGCCGCTTCCGGACCCTCTGCCCGAAGGCGAGCCCGATCTGCGCCGCCGAGGTCCCCCCGCTCGTCACCGACGCGCGGGGCCACGGCGTCGCCTGTCACCACCCGGAGTTGATCCATGTCCTCTGACGCCTGGCGCGACCGCTTCGACACCCCGATCATCCAGGACATCCGTCCCTGTCCCGGCGACCTCAACCTCGAAATGATCTACGCGGCCGGCCTCAGCGACGCCGAGATCTCCCTGTGGAATCCGGCCACCGGCGAGACCCTGCGGGTGCCGAACCTGCCGCCGCACGTCGCGAACCCGCTGCCCGCCGCGGACGGGCGCTCCATCCTGGTGCTGCACGACGAGGACGGCGGCGAGGTCGGCCATCTGTGGTCCTGCCCGGTCGACGGCGAACCCGCGGACCTCACCCCCGAGCTGCCTCCTTACACGCTGCGCGGCATCGACGTCGCGCGCGACGGCTCGGCGGTCGTCATCGCGACGGTCACCGACGAGGGATTCACGCTCTACCACCTGACCGGGTCAGGCCCCCACCGGCTGTACCGCAGCAGGAACGAGGCCTGGAACAGCCTGGTCTCCGCCGATGGAACGCTGGCGAGCATCGACACCACGGACCACAACCCCGGCATCCGCCGCTTCGCCGTCACGGTGCTCGACGCCTCCGACGGCGCGGTGCTGGCGTCGGTCTCGGACGGGCCGCTCGCGCCCGTGCGCGGGGTCCGGTTCTCGCCGGTCGCCGGGGACCCCCGGATGCTGCTCAGCACCGAACGCACCGGGTACGCGCGTCCCGCCGTGTGGAACCCCCTCACCGGTGAGCGGACCGACGTCGAGGCGCCCGAGCTGGAGGGTGAGCTCGTCCCGCTCGACTGGTCCGACGACGGCGCCCGGCTGCTGCTCGTCCACGTCGACGGCGGCCTCCACCGCGTCTGCGAATACGACCTGCGGGCCGGTCGGCTGCTGCGCGTGTCCCATCCTGACGGCGCCTACTTCTTCCCCGAGGTGGCGTGCGCGGTGACCAACCAGTGGAACTCGCACTACGGGCCCCGTGGTCAGATCCGGCTGCTGCGCCAGCGCGCCGACCTGCCGTTCGAGATGCTCGCCCTGGAGCGCGGCCAGAGCGAGCCGCGCGGTGTCATGGCCCCGCGCGGGGTCGTACCGGGCATCCCGACGCGTTCGGTCACCGTCACCTCCAAGGACGGGACCGCGCTGCAGCTGTGGGTCGCGGTGCCGGAGGGCGCGAGCGGGCCGGTGCCGCTGGTCCTGCGGGTGCACGGCGGCCCGAACCTCGCCGACGTGGGCGGATACCACCCCGCCGCGCAGGCGTGGCTGGCCGAGGGCTTCGCCTACGCGTCGCTGAACTACCGGGGATCCGTCACCTTCGGCAGGGCGTTCCGCGAGGGGTTCTGGGGAGCCGTCGGCGACCGCGAGCTGGAGGACGTCGAGGCGGCCTGGCGGTGGCTGGTCGACGAGGGCGTCGCCGACCCTTCGGCCGTGTTCATCCGCGGCTCCTCCTACGGCGGGTTCCTGACGCTGCTCTCGCTCGGCCGGCTCCCCGGCCTGTTCGCGGGCGGGTTCGCGTTCATCGCGCTGGCCGACTGGAAGCTCGCCTACGAGGACATGCACCCCGCCCTTCAGGCGGCCTGGCGCGGGTTCCTGGGCGGGCGGCCCGAACTCGCGGAGGAACGCTTCCGGCTCAGCTCGCCCATGACCTACGTCGAGGACGTGCGGGCGCCGGTGCTGATCAACCAGGGGCGCCACGACACCCGCACCCCGGCCCGCCAGGCCGAGGAGTACGCGCGCCGGCTGCGCGCCGCCGGCGGTGACGTGCTGCTGCGCTTCTTCGAAGGCGGGCACGGACCCGTCGGCAACGACGGCGTGGTCGGCAAGATCGAGCTGGAGATGGAGCTGGCCCGCAAGGCCCTGCGCGGGGAACGCTGGTCCTGAGGGCCACTCCGGCCGGGGCCCTGTCTCAGGCCCCGGCCAGGAACGCCTCCAGCTCCGCGGTGACCAGGCCGGGAGCCTCCTCCGGGAGGTAGTGGTCGCTCGGCAGCGCCGTACCGCCGAGATGATCGGCGTACTCGCGCCAGACCTTCAGGACGTCGTAGGCGCGGCCGACGAAGCTGTGCTCGCCCCACAGCGCCAGCACCGGGCAGCGCACGCGGCGGCCCGCCGCGGCGTCGGCCTCGTCATGCTCCAGATCGACGCCCGCCGCCGCCCGGTAGTCGGCGCACGACGCGGCGATCGCGGCGGGGTCGGAGAAGCAGCGCACATACTCCCGGACCGCGGCCTCGTCGTAGGCGGCTCCGCCGGAGTGCCGTGCCGTCATCCGGCTACGGATCCAGAACTCGGGGTCGTTGCCGATCAGCCGCTCGGGGATGCCGTTCCCGGCGGCGAGGAAGAACCAGTGGTAGTAGCCGAGGCCGAAGGCGGCGTCGGCGTGCGCGAACGTGTGCCGGGTCGGCACGACGTCCAGGACGGCGAGCGCGTCGACGGCGCCGGGGTGGTCGAGGGCCATCCGGTGGCCCACCCGCGCCCCCCGGTCATGGCCCACCACGGAGAAGCGCTCGAACCCCAGCTCCCGCATCACGCCGAGCTGGTCACCGGCCATCGCCCGCTTGGAGTAGACGTCGTCGGTGACCGGCTCCGGCTTGGCGCTGTCGCCGTACCCACGCAGGTCGGTCAGCACGACCGTGTGCCGGGACGCCAGCGCCGGGGCCACGTCGTGCCAGATGAGGTGCGTCTGCGGGTAGCCGTGCAGGAGCAGCACGGGCGGCCCGTCACCCCCGACGACCGTGTGGATGGCGACGCCGTCCACGTCGATGGTGCGTGATGAGAACGTGCTGGGCAGCGGGACGCTCATGCTTTCCTTCACCGGGCTTCGACAGTGGATGGTACCGATTCGAGCAGGCCCGTCGGGCCGGCGTCCAAGAGCCCCTGCCTATCTGACCGATCGCCACCGCCTATCCATCGAGTGCCGTGGCGCGCTGGTCGAAGAACAGGCGGGCGACCAGGTCACCCCTGGACCCGGTGCCCGACTGGGCGAGATGGTCCTGAACGGCGTACGTCGTCAGGTGAAGCCGGTTGGCGATCTGCCCTCACCTACGGAGGCGGCCACTACGACATCGCGCAGTGGCCGATCATCGCCGGCGCGGGCAAGGGGCTCAACCTCGGCGGCGGCTCCACCACGATGGCCTGCGGCGACAGCGACGGCGGTCCGGTCCTGACGAACGTCCCCTTCGGCAGCGAAGCGGCGCCCGGCGCCTCGTCGGAAACTACTTCGGCCGACGTAGAGCACGTTCATCCGTGCGCGACCGGGCTACCCGCTCAGGACACCGCCACCTGGCCGAGATGTGCCCGCACGGCGGCCCGGTCGACGCCCAGGTGGTTCAGGAGCTGCGCCACCGGGTCCGGCTCGCGCTGGGCGAGCAACGCCAGGAGCAGCTGGACGGGCGCCTGGGCGTTCCTGTTCTTGCGCGTCGTTGCCTTGATCGCGTGATTGACGGCGGCTCGGGCGCCGGTGGCGAGCGCGGAGACGGGCACCGGAGGGTGCCGGCGTGGTCCGGTCCGCGGCGCCTGGCCGACGTCCAGGCCGATCGCGCGCAGGGCCGCCGTGTCCAGGTCGGCGAGCGCGGCCCGCGCGGTGGCCACATCCACGCCGAGCGCGCGGCTCGTGGCGGAGCCGGGGTCGCCGAGCAGGCCGAGCAGGAGGTGCTCGGTGCCGATGCGACGGTCGCCGCGCTGCCCGGCTTCCCGCGCGGCGGCCTTGACGGCTGCCGCGAAGGGACTCTTCTCGCTTGCGAACATCGCGGTGTCTCACTTCCCGTATCTGGCGTGCACGGATTGCCGGGACATGCCGAGCGCGTCGCCGATCTGCTCCCAGGTCCATCCCTGCTCGCGGGCGAGCTCCACCGAGACGGCCTCGACCTGTTCGGCCAGCCGGTGCAGCGCTCCCACCGCGCGCAGCCCGACGGCGGGGTCGTTCGACCTGATGTGCTCAGACAGTTCTTGCATATCCACGCTGTCAGGCTAGATTGACAGCTCATATTTGTCAATCTAGCCTGACAGTCATGGACGATGTTGTGATCATCGGTGCGGGGCCTGTCGGGCTCATGCTGGCCTGCGAGCTGAGCCTGACCGGCGCCCGCCCCGTCGTGCTGGACAAGCGAGCAGAACCGGGCCAGACGCCCAAGGCCAACGGACTGGGCGGGCAGATCATCGACCTCCTGGAGCACCGCGGCCTCCTGGAACGCCTCAGCGCCGACAGCCCCTTCTGCGGGATCCCCCCGGGCTTCCCCTTCGGATCGGTCCCGCTGCGCTTCTCCGCGGTCGGCGACATCCCGCTGCGCATGCTGATGATCGCGCAGCCCCGCCTGGAGCGGCTGCTGCGCGAGCGGGCGGCCGAGCTGGGCGTGTCGATCCGCTGGGGGCACGAGCTGGCCTCGCTCACGCAGGACGAGTCCGGCGTGAGCGCTCAAGGCGCCGGATTCAGCCTGCGCGCCCACTACGCCGTGGGCTGCGACGGGGGCGGCAGCCGGGTCCGCGAACGGATGGGAATCGGCTTCCCCGGCACCACTGACGAGGAGGAACTGTGGATCGGCCACTTCACCGCCGACGCCGAGACCGGTGTGTTCGACCACCCCCGGCTGGCCGGACTGGAACCGGGGTGGAACCGCACCCCGGCCGGGCGCATCCTGGCCGCCTCGCTCCAGCCCGGCGTCCACATCGTCGGCGTGCGGGAGAAACACCGGCACCCGGCCGGACCGGTCACCATCGCCGGCTTCCGGGCGGCCGTCCACCGCGTGCTCGGCGATGACCTGCCGCTGGGCGAGCCGATCTGGCTGTCACGCACGAGCGCCCAGGCCCGGCTGGCCGACCACTACCGAACCGGACGGGTGTTCCTCGCCGGTGACGCCGCCCATCTGTTCCCGGCGGGCGGCTCGGCGCTCAACGTCGGCATGATGGACGCGGTCAACCTTGGCTGGAAACTGTCCGCCACGCTCGTCGGCCGAGGACCGGAGCACCTGCTCGGCACCTATGAGTCCGAGCGCCGTCCCGCCGCCGAACGCGCCCTGCTGCAGACCCGCGCCCAGGCGGCCCTCGATCGCCTGGGGCAGGAGGAAGGCGAGGCCCTGCGGACACTGCTCACCGAGGTCTTCGCCTACGAGCAGCCCCTGCGCCACATGGCGGCGCTGCTGCACGGCTCCGACCTCCCGTACGGCACCGCCGCCCATCCGCTGGCCGGCCGTCTGCTCCCCGGCCTGCGCCTGACCACCGACGCCGGCGAGCGGCGACTGGCCGCGTCCATGCGGCGGGGCCGCCCCGTCCTGCTGGATCTCGGCTGTGAGGCCAGGCTCGGCGACGACGCCCACAGCTGGATCGACGTGGTGCGAGCGCGCTGCGACGACGCTCCCGCCGACGCCCTCCTGGTCCGCCCGGACGGGATCGTGGCCTGGGCCGGCAGCGATGGGCTGGCGACGGCCGCGGAGGAATGGTTCGCACCCCGCGCCCACCCCTGAAGGCCACGGGCGTGTTCGCTCATGAGGCGGTGCTCGAACTCGGCGACGGCGTGGAAGACGTGGCGGGCAGGGTGAGGGTCAGGACGGCCCCGCCCCGCGCGTGGTTGGCCGCGGTGAGTGTGCCGCCGTGCAGGCGCGCGTTCTCCGCGGCGATGGCCAGGCCCAGGCCGCTGCCCTCGGTCCGGGCGCGGGCGGCGTCGCCCTTGGTGAACCGGTCGAAGACGTGCGGCAGCAGGTCGGCGGGAATGCCGGGCCCGTCGTCGGAGACGGTGACGACGAGCCGGTCGGTCTCAGCCCGTACCCGCACGAGCACCGGCACCGCCGCGCCGCCGTGCCGCAGCGCGTTGCCGACGAGGTTGGCCAGGATGACGTCCACGCGGCGCGGGTCGAGGCGGGCGCGCAGCCCGGCCGGGATCTCGGTGCGGACCCGCTCCTGCCAGTGCCGCAGCGCGAGCGTGTTGGTGATGAGCTCGCCCAGGTCGACCTCGTCGAGGTGGAGTACGGCGGCGCCGGCGTCGAACCGTGACACCTCGATCAGGTCCTCGACCAGGCGGGTGAGCCGGCGGGTCTCGTCGGAGACCAGGTGCAGCGCCTCGGCGGTGAGCGGCGTGAGCCTGCCGCCGGCGGCGCCGGCGTCGAGCACTTCGGTCACCGCGCTCATGGCCGCGAGCGGGGTGCGCAGCTCGTGGGAGACGTCGGCGGCGAACCTGCGTGCCCGCGCCTCCATGGCGCGCAGCGTGTCGGCGTCGGCCTGGAGGGTGGCGGCCATCGTGTTGAAGGTCCGGCCGAGGTCGGCGAGCTCGTCCTCGCCGGCGACGTTCACCCGGGTGTCGAGCCGGCCGCCGGCCATCTGCACGGCGGCCGCGCGCAGCCGCCGCACCGGCCGCAGCAGCCGGCGCGCCGCCAGCAGCGCGACCGCGATGGAGGCCACGGCGACGGGCAGCGCGGCGGCGCGCGCGGCGGCGGCCAGCGTGTCCACGTCCTGCTGCTGGGAGGTCAGCGGGAAGGACGCGTAGACGACGAGCGGCGCGGGACCGTCCGGGCGCGCGGCGGCGGTGACGGGCAGGGCCACGGCCAGCCAGGGCGACCGGACGTGGTGGAAGCGCTGGGCCAGCGCCGTGGTCGCCGTGGCCGCCCGGGCGCGCAGCGGCGCGGGCAGCGGCGGCGGCGGCTCCCCGGCGGTGACGAGCGGGCCGCCGCGATAGGACAGGGCGGTGCGCCAGCCGCGTGTGCCCATCGCGCGGTCCAGTTGCAGGGCGAGGGCACGCAGGTCCGCCTCGGCGGGGTCGGCGGGCAGGTCGGGCGTGCGGGAGGCGAGGTGGGCGCGCAGCTCCTGCAGGGCGTCGGCCTGGGCGCGTTCCACGATCGCGGTGCGGCCCTGGTGAAAGGTGACCGCGGCGGCGACCACCGCGCTGAGCGCGGAGACCAGGAAGAACGCCATGACCAGCTGGGCTCGCAGGCCGCGGGCGAGCGACAGCCGGATCACAGCGGGCCGAACCGGTATCCGAAGCCGCGTACCGTCTGGATGTAGCGGGGATTGCGGGAGTCGTCCTCGATCTTGGCTCGCAGCCGCATGACGCACGCGTCGACCAGCCGGTAGTCGCCGTGGAAGGTGTGCTCCCACACCTGTTCCAGGAGTTGCTGGCGGCTGAAGGTCTGTTCGGGCGCGGCAGACAGGAACAGCAGCAGCTTCATCTCCGTGGGCGCCAGCTCGAGCGGTGCGCCCTTCTTGAGCACGCGCAGCGCGACCCGGTCGATGAGCAGGTCGCCCTGGGTGGTGCGCGCCTGGTTGCCGGAGGCCGGCGGTGCGGTACGGCGTAGCACCGCGCGCATGCGGGCCTCGATGACCTCGCCGCTGGCGGGTTTGATCACGTAGTCGTCGGCGCCCGCCTCCAGGCCCACGACGATGTCCACGTCGTCGTCGCGCGCCGACAGGATCACGATGGGCACCTGGCTGAAGGCGCGGATGCGGCGGCAGGTCTCCAGGCCGCTCATGCCGGGCAGCATCAGGTCGAGCAGGACGATGTCGGGGGCGCCGGCGACGAGTTCGGCCAGCCCGTCCTCACCGTTCGTCACCGCCACGGGTTCGTGGCCGTGATGGCGAAGGCCGAGGCTCACGCCCCGGCGTACGGCCGGGTCGTCCTCGATCAGCAGGACCCGGGTCATGAGAAGCCTCCCCGCCCGACGGGATCGGCCGTCCCGTTCTCGTCACACCTGACCCGCCAGGTGCCGTTCCCCATGCCGGGCTCCAGCACCTCGATGACGGGATCGCCACCGGCGTCCGAGGCGGCGGCGGCCGTGCACACCAGCTGACTCACCGCCACGCTCTTCATGTCGCGCACCAGCCACGGCAGGCGCACTTCCACTCCGCCCTCCGTGGTGCGGGCCTGGATCGGCCGCGCCGCCCACGGCAGGTGCGTGACCACCCCCCGGGCGCGCTCGTCCGCCGTGGGACCTTCCCACAGCGCCTTCATGGCCTGCGGCAACCGGTCGCCGGCCTGGGCCGGGCGGGACACCGGCCACGTGCCCTGCGGCGTGACGAAGTACACCCGCAGGAGGCGGCCGCCGCTCGCGGTCAGGCTGCCTCGGACCAGCTGACCGGCGGGATGGGCGTCGGTGTCGGTGATCCCGCAGCCCGCCAGCGTCGCCGCGGCGGCCATGACGGCCACCGTGCGGCACAGCACCCCCGGCATCTGTCGTCTCCTGTTCTCCAGCATGATCGGTGCGCTCACGACTGGTCGAGCCTGCTCAGGTCCACCGTCCCGGCGCCCGGCACCGGTCGCGGGATCGCCGTCCACAGCCCCACCGCGGTCACCGCCGTGACGGCCAGCACCGCCCATCCGCGCCGCCCGGTGGCCCATCCGGCGCGCAGCCGTACCGGATCCTCGACCGCGGTCTTCGAGACTACCGCAGCCAGCAGAGACAGCCCGATCGCGGCGATCGTCCAGGCCCAGTTCCAGGCCCAGTTCCAGGCCCAGCCGCCGGGTCCGGGCGTCGGCCGCGGTAGCAGCAGGTAGATCGGCCAGTGCCACAGGTACAGGCTGTAGGACAGCTCGCCCAGCCGGCGCGGCGCGGCACTGCCGATCACCCGGCCCACCCGCCCGTCCGGCAGGTGGGACAGGAGCGCGATCAGCACGGCGCCGCCCAGGGAGTGGGCGAACATCCCTCCCTGGAACAGGCCGGGCGCCTTCTCCCCCGCGGTCACCACCCATGAGGCGCCCAGCCCGCACAGCAGCAGAACGCAGATGACGTCCGTGACGGTGCGCGGCAGGCGGGCCACGACGTCCCGCGCGGGCGCGGTGGCGGCGGCGGCGCCGAGCAGCAGCGAGAACGCCCGGGTGTCGCTGCCTTCGTAGGCGCGGGTGGTGTCCACCGCGGCCCCGAGCCTGATCATGAGCAGGAGTGAGACGAGCGCGCCGGCGACCGCGACGAGCGCGACCCGCCGGTGCCCGCCCGGCCCCCGCCCGGCCACGGCGACGATCAGGGGCCACACCAGGTAGAACTGCCACTCGACGCCGATGCTCCACAAATGGGCGAACAGGCGGGTGCCGGAGGCGTCCCAGTAGCCGATCTGCTCGCCGATGTAATGCCAGTTGACGCTCTGGGCGGCCACCCACGGCGCGTCCTGCAGCGCGGACCTCAGCATGTCCGGTCTGGCGAACGCCCAGGCCAGCAGCAGTGTCGCCACCACCATCAGGGTCAGCGCGGGTAGCAGGCGGCGGGCCCGGCGCGCCCAGAAGGCCGGCAGATCGAGACGGCCGTGCCGGCCGAGCTCGTCCAGCAGCAGGCCGGTGATCAGAAAGCCGGACAGGACGAAGAACAGGTCGACGCCCAGGAACCCGCCGCCCAGGTGCCCGGCGTGAAACAGCAGGACCGCGGCGACGGCGAGCCCGCGTATCCCGTCGAGCGCGCCGATGTGCGCGCGGCGGGAGATCGCGGTCATCAGCCGCAGCCGAGTTTGACGAACCGCTCGTCGCCGGTCCATGACCCGGTGGCCCAGGCGGCGGGGGCGGCCGGGGTGAAGCCCGCCAGCTCGCCGAGCCGCTTGGTGAACCAGGTGGCGAAGGCCGCCGACCCCTGCTGGCAGGAGTGGATGCCGTCCTTGGCGCGCTGGGCCCTGCCGGCCGCGTAGTCGCTGCCCCACAGCTCGGTGGCGTCCAGATAGCGAGCGTCGGCGCCGCCCTCGGCGGCCTCGGCGGCCATCGCGGGCGCCCTCTTGATCGCGGCCTCGTGCGGCTTGAAGAACTCGTCGATCTTGAACGGCGGCGCGGACACCAGCACGAGCCGGGCACCGGCGTCCTTGGCCGTCCGGGCGAGCTTCTGGTAGGCCGACAGTTGCTGGCGGGCGGTGCCCCAGTCGTAGCCGGTGAGCTGGTAGGCGATCACCGTCGGGCGGAAGGAGGAGAGGTCCTCCTTCAGCGCCTTCCAGGTGTCGGCGGCTATCTTGCTCGTCACCGGGTGGCCGCCGGCGACCAGGGTGCCGCCGCCGGCGGAGCTGGCGTTCTTGAACGCCGCCCCGCCGGCCTTCAGGGCCGCTTCCAGGGCCGGGGCCTGCGCGCCGGCGATGGAGTCGCCCATCCACAGCACGCGGACATCGGTCGCGGTCTGCCGCTTGTCCTTGGCCGTCCCGCCGGCCACTGCTGGTCCACCGCCTGCCGACGTGCCGCAACCCGAGAGCATGACCACCGATGCCACGGCCACGGCCGCTGCGGCACGGCGGCCGGCCGACCTCTGGGCAGACCGGACGTTCAGGGAGAGATTCATCGATCGCATGGCCGTCAGGCAATCAGGCGAACCCGGAGTTCACCGGCGTTGTCATCGTTTCATCACACAATGAGGGACTTGCCGTCACAGAGGCGGGCGCGGCGCGCCGGGCCGATACACGGGCTCCGGCAAGCCTTCCAAATCAGCAGAAACCAGGTTAAAACAATCACCCCGATAAAGATTATTGACGCCTTTCGGCGAAGAGCTCCAGCGGGGTTTGAGCCGGGCTCTAGTCGCCCACGCCACTATGAGTAGATATGCCCAAAGTTCCGGTGTAGAAGAGGGTCACATGGCCACCGAAAGTCGCCCGGCGTTCCCCCACAGGTGGCTCGCGCTGCTCGTCGTTCTCACGGCCATGTTCATGAACCAGCTCGATGTGACGATCGTCAACGTCGCCCTGCCCTCCATCCAGCGTGATCTGGGGGCGGGTTTCTCGCTGCAGCAGTGGATCCTGGCCGGGTTCGCGCTCGCGTTCGCGTTGCTCCTGGTCACCGGGGGGCGCCTGGGGGACATCGCGGGCCGTAAGAAGGTCTTCCTCGTCGGCGTCGCGGGGTTCACCGCCGCGTCGGCGGTGGCGGGCCTCGCCCAGAACGGGCAGATGATGGCCGGCGCGAGGGTGGCGCAGGGGGTGTTCGCGGCGCTGATGGTGCCGCAGGTGCTGTCCGTGATCCAGGTGATGTTCCAGCCGCCCGAGCGCATCAAGGCGATGGGACTGCTCGGTGTGGTCGTCCCGATCGCCTCGGTCGCCGGACCCGTCGTCGGCGCCCTGCTCACCGCCGGGCCGGGCTGGCGGTGGATCTTCTGGGTGAACGTCCCGATCGGCGTGCTCACGTTCGGGGGCGCGGCGCGCATGGTGCCCGAGTCGAAGTCCGACCGGCCGCTGCGCCTGGACATGCCGAGCGTGCTGCTGCTCGGGCTCGCCTCGGTCATGCTGATGTTCCCGCTGGTCCAGGGGCACGAGCTGGGCTGGCCGCAATGGGCGGTGGTCTCGATGACCGCCTCGCTGCCGGTGTTCACGGTCTTCGGCCTGCGCCAGTTCCGCCGGGAGGGTCTTTCCCCGCTGGTCCCGCCGGTGCTGTTTCGCAACAGGTCGTTCGTCGCCGGATCCATCCTGATGGCGCTCGTCTTCTCCGGCATCATGTCGTACATGATCGTGCTGGTCTGGGACTTCCAGATCGCGCACGGCTGGACTCCCCTGCGCATGGCGCTGACCGGCCTGGGCTGGACGGTCGGACTCGGCCTCACCGCCACCCTCGCGATCAGGTACGGCGCCGTCGCCGGCCGCCGGCTCATCGCCGTCGGCCTGGTCGTCATGGCCGCGGGCATGGCCGCGCTGATCGTGGTGCTTCGGCTTCACGGCGGCGCCACGGACTCCTGGCAGGTCTTCGCCTGTCTCCTCACGGCGGGGATGGGCTCCGGCCTGGTCGTGCCCATCCTGGTGGACCTGGTCCTGGCCGGAGTACCCGCCGGCGACGCGGGCGCCGGATCCGGCGTGGCCAACGCCACCATCCAGCTGGGCACCGCGGCGGGCGTGGCCGTCGTCGGCGCGATCTTCTTCGGCCTGGCCGGCACCGGACCGCGCGACCCGGCCGCCTGGGCGGGCGCCACCTGGCAGACCCTGCTCTACAACGCCGGGGTGTTCCTCGCCGCGGCCCTGCTGGTCCCGCTCCTGCCCCGGCGCACCCGGGCGCGCGGTGCGCCGGCGGGCGCCCGGCAGTTGCCCACGGGCACTTCCTGAATTCTTCCCTCCCTTAACAGGAATAGGTGTATGCACAAATAGGGGAGAAAATCGTTTGCGCCCATTAAAAGGATCTCCGCATAATGGTTAGGGATTCTTGTCAAGGCGAGGCAACTTTGTAACACTGACCAAGTGGGGTGGCGCGATGACTCCGCGGCCCGTGGGCCGGCGGGGACCATCGCGTACGTAATGTTCGAGCGCACTTCATGTGCCATTCATTACACTCCTGCACGGGGGGCAATACCCATGGAAAAGGGGATACGGTTCGCGATCCTGGGACCGTTGGACGTGCAGCGTGGAAACCGGACGATCGCCGTCAACGCCGAGAAGCAAAGAGCGATCCTCGCCACACTGCTGCTGTCAGCGAACCGTGTCGTCCTGGCGGACGACCTCATGGAGCGGCTCTGGGAAGACCGTCTGCCGCGCTACGCGCGGGCCTCGTTGCAGACACATCTGGCCCGGCTGCGCCGCACGCTCGGCGACGTGGAGGTGATCCACACCATCCCGGGCGGCTACCTCGTCGAGTCCGACCAGGATCACCTCGACCTGCTGCGTTTCCGCGCTCTCGTCGATCGGGCCGCGAGGGTGGAGAACGCCGGCGACCTGCCGGGCGAGCTCAACCTCCTGCGCGAGGCGCTGGCGCTGTGGCGCGGTACCGCGCTGGCCGGTATCCGCTCCGACTCCATCCTGCGCGATGAGGTGCCGCAGCTCACCGAGGAGTGGTTCCGGTGCCTGCATCGGCGGTTCGACGTGGAACTCCTGCTGGGAAACCACGACGGCGTCGTCCCCGAACTGCGAAGGCTCGTCCGCAAGTATCCCTTGCGCGAGCGGCTGTGCAGCCAGTTGATGATCGCGTTGTTCCGCTGCGGCCAGCAGGTGGAGGCGTTGAAGGCGTTCGCCTCCGTCTCCGCCGTGCTGCGGCACGAATACGGGCTCGATGTCGGCGACGAACTGGAGCGCCTCCAGCATGCCGTGCTGACCGGCGACCCCGACCTCGTCTCCGTAAGCGGTTACAGAAGAGGAGGCATGGATCTGGGCGCGGCCGTCTCCTCATGGACGACGCCGCGTCAGTTGCCCGTCGGCATCTCCGATTTCGTGGGACGCACCGAGCTGCTGAAGCGGGTCGGCACGGTCCTGGACCCCGGCAGGACCGGCTCGATGGCGATCGTCACACTGACGGGGCCCGCCGGGGTGGGCAAGACCACCACGGCCGTCCGGATCGCCCATCACGTCCAGGACCGCTTCCCCCACGGCCAGATGTACGTCCGGCTGAACGGGACGGGCGAGCATCCGCGCACCCCCGCCGAAGTGCTGGGCGAGCTGCTGGAGGCCACGGGGCTGAGCCTGTCGGCGATCCCGGAGGGCCAGGAGCAGCGATCGGCGCTCTTCCGGTCCCGGCTGGCCGACCGCCGGGTCCTGCTCGTCTTCGACGACGTGCGGGACGTCGAGCAGGTACGCCCCCTCCTTCCCGGCACGCCGGCCTGTGCCGTGATCGTCACCAGCCGCCGCCTGCTGTCCGCGCTGGCCGGGACCGTCTCGGAGCGCCTGGTCTGCCTGTCGGAAGGCGAGTCGCTCGACCTGCTGACCGTCCTGGCCGGACGCAGGCGGGTCCAGGAGGAGGCCCAGGCGGCCGAGGAGATCGCCGCCGCCTGCGGACACCTGCCGCTGGCGCTGCGGATCGCGGGGGCGAGGCTCGCGGCCCAGCCGCTGGCGCGCCTGGGGTCCTTCGCCGCCCGGCTGCAGGATGGGCACCGCCGCCTGGACGAGCTGAGGATCAGTGATCTCGACCTGCGGCGCAGCCTGGAGCGCAGTTACGTCGCGCTGGACGCGCCGGCCCGCGCCGCCTTCCGCCGGCTCGGCCTGCTGTCCGACACCGTGGTCACGCCGTTGACCTTGGCCGCGCTCGCCGATCCCGCCGACGAGCGGCTGGCCGACCGGCTGATCGAGCACAACCTGCTCGAACCGGTCGGCCTCAACACGCTGCTCGACCCGACCTATCGCCTGCACCCCCTGTCCTCCCTCTACGCGGCCGGCCTCGCTGAGCACGACGACCCGGTGATCACGAGCGCGGCCCTGCGCCGCTACACCGACTCCATCCTCGCGTTCGCGGAACGGGCGTCGGGGCACCTGCCCCGGGCGGTCGGCCAGCTCCCGCCGGAGAGCGGTTTCGGCGCGCCGGTCCCCGCGCACGACATCTCCCGCATCGACGACCTCCCCTGGCGGTGGCTTGCCGCCGAGCGCGACCATCTCCGGGCGATGGTGGTCCGCTGCTGCCGGTACGGCTGGCACGAGCGGGCCGCCCGCATCACCGAGATCATCGCCCAGCTCGCCGGCCACAGCGACGACCTGGCGATGCTCATCCGGTTGTGCGTCGTGGTCCGCGACACCGCGTGGGCCAACGGCGACGAGCGGACCGGGTGGCGGGCCGAGCACTGCCGCGCCCTGCTGCTGCTCAGGCAGGGCCGAGTGAGCGAGGCGCACAGGCTGATCGTCAAATGCGTGAGCAACTTCGAACGGCTGGAGGCCGCCGAGGAGCTGCCCTACAGCCTGGCGGTCCTGGCCTTCGTGAACGTGACACGGTCGAAGGCCGGTGACGCGCTGGCGCTGGCGAAGCGCGCGTACCACCTGGCCAGGGGGCGCGCTGACCCGCACGCCGAGATCCTCGCGCTCGGCACCACCGCCGACGCGCTGCTGGGCCTGCGGCGCAAGGCGGAGGCGCGCGTCACGCTGGAGCGGGTGCTGCGGCAGTCGCGCGAGCTGGGCGAGACCCGGCTGGAGGCGGTGACGCTCAACCGGCTCGGCTGGTCGTCGCTGCGCGTCGGCGATCTGCGCTCGGCGCCCCTCAGGGCCCACGAGGCCAGGGAGCTCAGCGGCATCGGCGACCGCTACGGCAAGGCGCGCCCACTCGCGCTGCTCGGCGCCGTCGCGCTGGAGCAGGGGCAGTTCCCGGAGGCGATGCGGCTGGCCGAGGAGAGCCGCCGCATCTTCGCCCGGCTCGGGGACACCTGCGGCGAGGCGGAGGTCGCCTGCCTCGAAGGGCAGATCCATCTGCGGGCCGGGCGGGCGCGGGACGCCGTCGCCCTCCTGGTTCCGAGCCTGAGCCGGCTCAACGAACTGGGCGCGTACCGTGTGCGGGAGCGCGCCTCGCGCATCCTCGCCGAGGCCAACATCGCGCTCGGCGAGCACCAGCGGGGCGGCCGGTGGCCCGGGGAGTTCACGGCGCGCTCGCTCAGGCGGGACGGTCGCAGCGGCGCCGCCTGAGCCGGGCGCGCACGACCCGGACCGCCACGACGACGCCCACGATCGCCGGCGGGATCAGCGTGCCCCACAACCCCAGTTCGGAGCCGAACTCACGATAGGAGGCGCCGACGGCCGCACCCACCCCCACGTAGAGGCACGACCAGGCCAGGGCCGCCGGCAGGGCCCAGCCGATGAACCGCCGGTACGGCATGGCCAGCGTGCCCGCCGCGATCGGCACCAGGGAATGGATCACGGTGACGAACCGCGACCCGAAGACGGCGGGCCCGCCCCGACGGCGGAGGAAGCTCTCGGCCTTGTCCCATTTGGCGGCGCCGATGCGCCGGCCCGCCCAGCTGTGCCGGATCGACGGGCCGAACGTGCGCCCCAGCACGTACCCGAGCGTTTCCCCCGTCAGGCAGCCGACGGTGGTGGCCGCGACGAGCAGGACGAACCGGAGCGGCGAGTCGACGGTGGTCCCCGCCAGCAGCACCACCCCGTCGCCCGGGACGAAGAGCCCGACCAGCAGCGAGGTCTCCACGGACATGAACAGCAGCGCGGCTGCGCAGAGCAACAGCGGGTGGGCGTCGGTCAAGTATTCGATCAGCCCCATGCCGGGCGATCTCCTCTGAAGGTGTCGTTTTACCTCATGGTGCCGTTGACCGCACTTGTCAGCTGACCGATCGCCGCCTTGTCAGGGTCATCTCAGGGACGGCCGGGCAAACGTCAGGGTTGTTCCCGATGGCACCCGTCACCGTACCTGACGAGCATGGTGGTACGCGGTCGGTGACCGGCGCCCGCCTCTCCCGTGCGAACGACAGCTGCGAAGGAGTGGTCCCATGATCTCCTGTCCTTCGGGGCATCCGATCGACGGAGCCGAGGGCGAGCCACGAGCGCTACGGCTGCTCATCGGCACCGACACCTACCCGCCCGACGTGAACGGCACGGCCGGCTCCGCCTACCGGCTGGCTCACGCCCTGGCCGCCCGGGGGTACGACGTGCACATCGTGTGCCAGTCCGAGTACGGGCCGCCCCGGGTGGAGAGGGCGGGCGGCGTGACGGCGCACCGGCTGCGGTCGGTACGCACGCGGGCCCGGCTGACGAAGCGCGTCACCGTGCCGCTCCTGCTCATGGGCACGCTCACGAAGTTGCTGCGGCGGATCGCCCCCGACGTGGTCCACGTGCACAGCCATTTCCTGGTCGGGCGGACGCTGATCAACGCGGCCCGCCAGTTGTGCGTGCCCGTGGTGGCCACCACCCATGTCACGCCGCCGATCCACCCGCCGCACCGCGCGCCGTCGCCGGCGGGGCGGGGGTCGGTGGCGGGTAACGCGGTGGACGATCTCGTGGGGGCGCTGGCCTGGCGCGATCTCGCCCGGGTGTTCGGGCGCGCGGACCACGTCGCGGTCCCCACCCGGGGCGCCGCGGAACTGCTCGCCGACAAGGGCCTCACCCGGCCGGTCGAGGCGGTGCCGTGCGGCGTCGACCTGAGCCGGTTCCGGCCGCGGGAGGAGCCGAAGACGTGGGCGCGCGCGAAACTCGGCCTGCCCGACCGGGAGACCGCGCTGTTCGTCGGCCCGCTGGACGCGGAGAAGCGGATCGACGACCTGCTCCGCGCCCTCCGGTGCGTGTGCCGCCAGGCGGACGCGCAGGTCGTCCTGGTGGGAGTCGGACCCGAGCGCCCGCAGCTGGCGCGGCTGGCGGACACGCTCGGCGTCGGCCGCCGCACCCACTTCCTCGGGCACGTCGCGGAGGACGACCTGCACCTCGCCTACGCCTCGGCCGACGTGTTCGCCATGCCGAACGTCTCCGGCCTCGAGAGCGTCGCCACCCTGGAGGCGATGGCCAGCGGCCTGCCGGTCGTCGCGGCCGAGACGAACGCGCTCACGCACCTCGTCCAGCAGGGCAAGGCCGGATATCTCTACCGCACCGGCGAGGTGCCGGCGTTCGCCCGCCTCCTCACGCGGGTGCTGACCGACTCCGAGCTGGCGGCGACCATGGGCGGGATCGGCCGCGCCGTCGCGGTCACGCATGACCATCTGCGCTCGCTCGCCAGGCTTGAGGAGATCTACACCGGCCTCACCCAGACGTACGGCCGGCGGGTCCAGCAGCTGGCCTAACCGGCCGCCTTGTCCGCCACCAGGACACGGAAGGCCAGGCCGGGAACCTCGTGCCGATGGCCGTTGGTGAACCCGGCCGCGGCCAGCATCCGCGTGTAGGACCGGACGGTGTGCACCTCTCCCTCGAACGTCCACGTCAGCATCAGGATCGAGAACAGGTGCGGGGCCGGGTCCTCGGCGGGCGGCGCGTCCAGGGTGAAGCCGACCAGCACGATCTTGCCGTCCGGCTTGACCGCCGGGGCGAGCCTGCGCAGCAGCTCACCCGCGCGTTCCTCGGAGAAGTGGTGCAGCACGTTCGTGACCAGGACCACGTCGTACGGCCCGCCGAGCGGCACCTCGAACATGTCGCCCGGCAGCCGGTGGACGCGGTCGTGTACCCCCATGCGCTCGGCGTTCTGCTCGGTCAGCGGGAGCACGTTGGGCCAGTCGAGCGCCCACATCCGCGCCTGGGGGTTGCGCTGGGCCAGGGTGAGTCCGTACATGCCGTGGCCGCAGGCCACGTCCAGCACGTCGAGGCCGTCCCGCCCGGCCGCCCAGGGTTCCAGGGCGTCGGCCACGACCTGGGCCGTGGGGCGGGCCACCGCGACCGCGTAGGACGCGAAGTCCTCCCAGTACGCGTAGCCGGGGGTCTCGGCGTGGACCTCCATGACGGTCCCGCCGTGGCGTACGGCCTGGTCCAGCCTCTTGAGCGCGTCCCACTCCCAATCGCTGGCCATGACGCGGACCATGTCGCCGAAGTACGCCGGGCTCTTGCTCACCAGGAACCGCTCGGCTCCGGCCGGCAGGGCGAAGCGGCCGTCGTTCTCCTCGGCCAGGCCGACGGCGGCCAGGGCGTTCAGCAGGATGCGCATGCCGCGCACGTCGCTGCCCAGGCGGCCCGCCACGGTCTCGGCGTCGGCGGGACCCTCCTCCAGGCAGTCGAACACGCCCATCGAGACGCCCGTCCTGAGCAGGCTCGTCGTCTTGTACGCCTGCATCATGCCGAGCAGCGACTCGCGGGTGATGGATTTCTTGCTGGTGTTCATCGTCCCTCCCTGCCGTCGACGAGGTGGACGGGAGAGCCCGCCGGCTCGGCCTCCCATCGGTAGAACTCCCTGGCCATCGCATCGCGCGGAGAACGCCAGGTCTGCGGGTCGTACGGCTCGATGAACTCCGTGAGCCGCTCGCTCAGCCGCCGGAACTCCGGGTGCCGGCGGATCTGGCTCATCGTGTGCCGGGCGTTCCCGCGTACCTCCATGAGCTGGAAGTACAGGTCGTGGAAGGAGAAGAGGCTGCGGCTCACGGCGCCGCCGAGCCAGGGCAGCTCGGTTTGGTCCGATGCGGCGAATAACCGGGCGACCTCCGCTTCGGCGGAGGGCCGCATGCGCGCGACGACCAGGATGCGTTCCATTCGGTTTCTCCTCGGCGTTTCGCTGACGGCCTTCGGCCGCGCGTCGGGCGGGAAGCGGGGACCGGAAACCAGATAACGATCTGGCCGCCAGTCTGCATCGGCGGGCTAGCACGGGGCTCGAATCCCCCTCGAGGACCTCGACCGGCCTTCGACCTGCCCTCTAGTCGCGGCCTGGAGCATGGCAGGTGTCCGGAAGCCTTGGAGGCGTCATGCATCCCCCTTCCAGCACCCCGAAGCCGCGCGAGCGGCCGCGCTGGATCGTCACGCTGTTCCTGACCGACATGTGGGAGAGGTTCAGCTTCTTCGGGATGCAGGCGATCTTGATCTTGTTCGCGGTCGCCCCCGCGGGGGAGGGCGGGCTGGGCCTGCCGCACTCGACCGCGGTCGCCCTGTACGGCGCCTACGTGGGCCTGATCTTCGTGCTGTCCCTGCCCGGCGGCTGGCTCGGCGACCGGGTCCTGGGCGAGCACCGCGCGACCCTGTACGGCGGGATCGTCATCGCGCTGGGCCACTACCTGCTGATGCTGCCGGCCCGGCCCACCGCCTACCTCGGGCTGGTGACGATCGCCGTGGGCACCGGGCTGCTGAAGCCCAACATGCTGGCGCTGCTGGGGCGGTTCTACGGCCCGCACGAGAGCAACCGGCGCGAGGCCGCGCTCGTCGTCTTCTACGTCGGCATCCAGATCAGCGCGCTGCTCGCGCCCCTGGTCACCGGATTCCTGGGCGAGCGCATGGACTGGCATCTCGGATTCGGGGCCGCCGGGCTCGGCATGACGTTCGGGGTGATCCAGTACGCCGTCGGCTCGCGCAGGTTCGGCGAGATCGGCCGCGCGCCGGCGCAGCGGGCGAGCGGGACCGAGCTGCGCACCGTGGCGGCCCGGGTGGCGCTGGCCGCCGGCGTCCTCGGCGCGCTGCTTTCGGCCGCCGTCCTGTCGGGCGGCTTCGCGATCACCCACGGGATCGCGCTCGTCGGGCTCGTCACCCTGGTCGCGCCGTTCGCCTACCTGGCGATCCTGCGCCGGCGGGCGCGGCTCAGCCGGGCCGAGAACCGGCGGCTGTCGGCGTTCCGGTGGATGCTGCTCGCGGTGGCGCTCTTCTGGATGTTCGTCATCCAGGCCGGCTCGACGCTCAGCCTGTTCGCGCAGCGGCACACCGCGCGCGAGGTGGGCGCTTTCCTGATCCCGGCGAGCTGGTTCCAGGCGGCCATCCCTTTGTTCATCCTCGTGACCGCGCCCGTCGCGGCATGGTTCTGGACGCGCGGAGGCGGACGCGTCGGCGTGGTGGACAAGATCGCTTTTGGGCACGGGCTGGCGGCGACCGGCTTCGCCGCGATCGGCGTGGCGGCCGTGCTGGCGGCGGGCGGGCAGGCCGTCTCGCCGGCGTGGCTGCTGTTCGCGCTGCTCACGCTGGCGATCGGAGAGGTGATCCTCGGGCCGACGGTCATGAGCGCGACCGTGGATCTGGCCCCTTCCGCGTTCGCCGGGCGCACCATGGCGCTCTACTGGATGTTCGCGGGTGTCGGGGGCGGGCTCGGCAGCCTGCTCGGCCGGGTGGTCTCCGGCGGGGATCCGCAGCCCGGGTACTTCCTCGGCCTCGCCGTACTCGCGCTCGTGACGGCCCTGGGGTTCGCCGTCGCCAGGCGGCGGCTCGCGGAGGCGATGTCGCCCTCGGACGCGGTAGCCGTGTCCTCGGCGGTCTCCTGAGTACCAGTACCGGTTTCCGGGGATCTCACGCCAGATAATGCGCGAAAGAAAGACGAAAGCGGCAGTTTAGCAGCATCGACTACAAAGGGTGAGGGGACCGCACTCCCCAGTACACAGGACCCCGGATCGAGCCGACGCCGCTACGTGAGGAAACGATGCGACATGCGCTTTCAAGTGCTCGGAACCCTGGAGGTACAGGACGGTAGGCGTCGGTTGACACCGAGCGCGCCGAAGCAGCGGACCGTGCTCGCCCTGCTGCTGTCCTCGGCGAACGAGGTCATGCCGACCGAAGCGCTGGTCCAGGAACTCTGGGAGGGGCACCCGCCGGTGAGCGCGCCGACCACCCTCCAGACCTACGTCTACCAACTGCGCAAACTGCTGTCGCGGGGCGACCGGGAGGCCGACGGGCCGCGGCTCGTCACCAAACACGGCGCGTACCTGCTGGCCGTCGAGGACGACACGCTGGACGCCGTCCGCTTCGAACGGCTCGTCGACGCCGCGCGGCAGCACCTCAAGACGAACAAGCTCGAACCCGCGTCGGCGGCGCTGTGCCAGGCCCTCGGCCTCTGGCACGGATCGGCGCTCGCCGACGTGGTCACCGGGCCCCGGCTGGCGATCTACACGACCCGGCTGGACGAGCTGCGCGTCCACGCCACCAAGCTCAAGATCGACGCTTGGCTGCGGATGGGCCGCCACCACGAGGTGATCGCCGAGCTCAAGCAGCTCACCGCGGTCCACCCGCTCGACGAGTGGTTCCACCTGAGGCTGATGGAGGCGCTCTCGCTGGCCAGCCGGCGGCATGAGGCGCTGGAGGTCTATCACCGGCTTCGCTACATCCTGCGTGAGGAACTGGGCCTTGAGCCCGGCTCCGAGATGCAGGAGCTGCAGCGAATGGTGCTGGCCACCGGCCACGTTCCCGTTCAGGGCCACGGCACGGCGAACGGGCGTCGCGGGCCGGCGTCCACGCACAAGGCCGACTGCGTCCTGTGAGCTCACGACCTCATGGCCACCATGAGGTCGGCGAGCGACGTGGTGTGCCGGGCGTCACGAAAGCGCGGATCCGCCAGCACGTCCTGGAGGAAGCCGATCGTCGTGCTGATCCCGCGCCCCGTGACCTCGAACTCGCTCAGCGCGCGCGCCATCCGGGCGATCGCCTGGTCGCGGTCGGGCGCCCACACGATGACCTTGGCCAGGAGGGAGTCGTAGTCGGCGCCGATCGTGACGCCGTCGGCGCCGTGGGTGTCGACCCGGGTGAACGGCCCCCCGGGCGGCACGAAGCGCTCGACGACGCCCGGTGTCGGGAGGAATCCTCGCCTCGGGTCCTCGGTGTTCACCCGGCACTCGATCGCCACGCCGCGCAGCACCACGTCCTCCTGGCGGAGGGAGAGCGGGCGGCCGGCGGCGATCAGCAGCTGCTCCCTGACGATGTCGGCCCCGGTGACCATCTCGGTCACCGGGTGCTCGACCTGGACCCGGCAGTTGGCCTCGATGAAGAAGAACCCGCCCGCGTCGTCGACGAGGAACTCGAACGTCCCGGCGCTCACGTAGCCCACGCGCCGCGCCAGAGCGACCGCGGCCTCCCGGATGTGCCCGGCCAGCCCGGCCGGCAGCCCGGGAGCCGGGGACTCCTCGATCAGCTTCTGCCTGCGCCGCTGGACGGTGCAGTCGCGCTCGCCCAGGCTCACGAGGCCGCCGTGGAGGTCGCCCAGCACCTGGACCTCGATGTGGCGGGCGTGCTCGACGTACTTCTCGACGAAGACCCGTGCGTCGCCGAACACCGCCTGGGCGCTCGCCCTCGTCTCGGCGAACGCCCGCGGGAAGTCCCGCGCGTCGCGGAGCACCGCCATGCCGCGGCCGCCGCCGCCGGCCACGGCCTTGATGATGACGGGGTATCCGATCGTGTCGGCGACCTCCTTGGCCTCCGGCCCGCTGTGGAGCGGGCGCGGGCTGCCCGGAAGGACGGGCAGCCCCGCGGCGGCGGCCAGGTTGCGCGCCTGCGTCTTGTCCCCCAGGGAGGCGATCACCGACGGTGAGGGGCCGATGAAGGCCAGCCCCTTCGACGCGCACATCTCGGCGAAGTCGGCGTCCTCGGACAGGAAGCCGTAGCCGGGGTGGACGGCCTGCGCCCCCGTGTTCAGCGCCGCCTCCAGGATCGCGGGCGGGTAGAGGTAGCTGCGCTTCGCCGCCGCCGGGCCGATCTGCACCCGCTGGTCGGCCAGTCGCAGCGCGGGCGAGTCGCGGTCGGCCGTCGAGTGGATCATGATGACGCGGATGCCGAGCTCGCGGCAGCTCCGGGCGATGCGCAGCGCTATCTCGCCCCGGTTGGCGACGAGGACCGACGAGAACATGGAGCCTCCAGGCGCGCGGCCGTTCACGGTGTGGTGAGCGGGGCGACGGCGAACAACCTCTGCCCGTACTCGACCGGCGTGCCGTCGGGCACGAGGATGTCGATGAGCCGGCCGGAGGTGTCGGCTTCGATGGGATTCATGAGCTTCATGGCTTCGAGGATTCCGATCTGCTGCCCCTTCTCGACCAGGTCGCCGACGCCGACGAACGGCGCGGCCCCGGGCTCGGGCGCCAGGTAGAAGGTGCCCACCATCGGCGCGCAGACGTGGCGCAGGTCGTCGGGCCCGGCGGGCGCGTCGGGCATCGGAGCCGAGGCGGGCGCAGGGACCCCGGCGGCCTCCGGCCGTTCCAGCTCGACGACCGTGTCGCCGTGCCGCAGCCGCACTCTGCGCATGCCGCCGCCGACGGCGATGAGCTCGGCGGCGTGGCGGCACAACTCGGCGATCAGCCCCCGTTCCATCGGGTCCTCCGCGCTCATCGTGACCCCGCGTCGTACTGGCGGAACCGCCGGCGGCGCTCCGCGATCAGCTTGCGCGGCTCAAGGGCGGCCAGATCGTCGAACGCCTCGGACACGGCCGCCGCCAGCAGCCGCGCCGCCGCCGCCGGATCCGCGTGGGCGCCCTCCCCCGGCTCGGGGATCACGCCGTCGACGATCCGGTGCCGCAGCAGCTCACGGGTGTCCAGGCGGAGCGCTTCGGCGGCCAGCGGCGCGGCCGCAGGGCTCTTCCACAGGATCGACGCGCAGCCCTCGGGGCTGATCACCGAATACACGGCGTTGGACAGGGCCAGGACACGGTTGGCGACGCCGAGGGCGAGCGCCCCTCCGCTGCCGCCCTCGCCGGTGACGACGGTGACGACCGGCACGGGCAGCGTCGACATCAGGCGCAGGTTCTCGGCGATCGCCCACGCCTGGCCGTCCTCCTCCGCCTCGATTCCGGGGTACGCGCCGGGCGTGTCGACCAGCGTGAGAATCGGATGTCCCAGCTTGGCGGCCAGCCGCATCAACCGGGCCGCCTTGCGGTATCCGGCGGGCGTGGGCATGCCGAAGTTGCGCTCGACACGCTCCCTGGTGGTGTGGCCCTTCTGGTGACCGATGAAGACGATCGGCCGGCCGTCGAGCCGGGCGAGACCGCCGACGACCGCCGGGCAGTCACCGCTCAGCCGATCGCCGTGCAGTTCCACGAACTCCTCCAGCATGTAGCCGGCGTAGTCGAGCGTCGTGGGCCGGTCGGCGTGCCGGGCGAGCTGGACGGCCGTCCAGCCGTCCCTGACCGGCAGCCGCTCCGGCTGGAAGAAGAGCTGGGACGGCTCGGCGGCGGGCACACGCTGGGCCGGCTCGCGCAGGGAGCAGAGGCGGGCGAGCGTGGATCGCAGCGCGGCGCGGGGCCGTACGTCGTCGATGAGCCCTTTCGCGCGCAGGAACTCCGCGGTCTGGAATCCGTCGGGCAGTTCCTGGCCGATCGTCTGCTCGATCACGCGCGGGCCGGCGAACCCGATGTGGGCGCCCGGCTCGGAGAGGATGACGTCGGGCAGCGTCGCGAAGGACGCGGCCACCCCGCCGTAGGTCGGATCGGTGATCACCGCGATGGTCAGGATCCCGGCCTCGTCGAGCTCGGCCAGGGCCTGGCTGGTCCTGGCCATCTGCATGAGCGACAGCGCGCCCTCCTGCATACGCGCTCCGCCCGAGGCCGTCACCAGCAGGAAGGGCACCTGCTCCACCAGCGCCACCTCGGCCGCGGCGACGATGCGCGCTCCAACGCCGACGCCGAGGCTGCCGCCCATGAACCGGAAGTCCATGGCGGCGGCGACGGCCGCGTGGCCCTCGATCGTGCCGCGCACGCACAGCACGGCCTCGTCCATCCCGGTCTTCGCGCGCGCCTCGCGCAGCCGGTCGGGATAGGGCCGGCTGTCGACGAACCCGAGCGGATCTTCGGTGGCCGGCGGCGTGCCGATCGTCCGCACCGAACCGTCGTCGAAGATCTGCTCGATCCGCTGCCGGGCGGTGAGCCGGGTGTGCGACGCGCATCCCGGGCACACGCCGAGATCGCGGGTGAACCGCTTGCCGTACACGATCTCCCCGCACCGCGCGCACCGGATCCATTCGGCGACGCCGACCGTGGGGGGAAAAGTGATGGTCATCGTCGTTCCTCCTTTTCCTCGCTCGACCGCCCGTCGGCGAAGCTCATCCGCCCGATTGCCGGTAATCCAGCCCATAAGTGCTGCCCCACCACGTGCATGATCTGCCGCAGGTCCCCGGGGCCCGGCCGTCCTTCAGAACTGGTCCACGACTTCATAGATCCCGTAGCCTTTGCCGCTGTCGTCGTCGCGGTACGAGCGCAGCGCGGACGTCTGCCCCTTGTGCCGCGAGCCCTGTTCCCAGGCGTTGAACTGCGACAGGCTCGTCCACTCGCTCAGCACGGCGAACTCGCTCGGATCCAGCGCCGACTGCAGGAGCTGGCTGTTCAGCAGGCCCGCGGTGCCGCGCATCCCCCTGCTGACCAGCCGGTAGGCGTCGATCACCGAGCCTTCGTCGCCGGCGGCGGCCGCGTAGAAGACCAGGACGCGGACCGCGCCGCTCACCGGCCCGCCTCCGAGCGTTCGCGGCCGAGGTCGTACACCACGTGCAGGGTCGTCATCGTGCCGTGCGAGCGATAGGGGTGCAGCTTCTCGCGGTGCTCGACGTGGGCGTCGCTGCGCTCGAAGGCGCGGAACCTGGCCTCGTCGGCCCAGTCGCTCATGATGTAGTAGACGCCCGCTTCCTCGGCGCTCTTCGACAGCCACTGGCCGACGTTGGCCGGATCGTCGCCGACCACGTCCGCGACGGAGTACCAGACCCGCTCGAAGTCCTCCTCCTTGCCGGCGATGATCTGCATTCTCAGCATCACCCGGAACACCCGCGCGTTGTCGCTCATCTCAGATCCCTCCGTCGACGTGGACGGTCTCGCCGGACATGTAGCGGGAGCGGTCGCTGGCCAGGAACAGCACGACGTCGGCGACCTCCTCCGGCTCGCCGAGCCGGCCGAGCGCGGTCATGGAGCGGTAGCGCTGCTCCTGCTCGGCGCTGAGGCCCTCGGCGGCGTGGGTGGAGATGATCCCGGGGGCGATCACGTTGATCCTGATCCCGCGCGGGCCGAGCTCCTTGCACAGCGATCTGGCCAGGCCGAGGACTCCCGCCTTCGAGGCCGTGTAGTGCGTACGCAGGGGGACGCCGACCATCGCCGCCTTGGAGCCGATCGCGACCACGGAGCCGCCCTCCGGCATCAGCGGCAGCGCGCCGCGTACCACGAGGTACATGCCGGTGAGGTTGGTGTTCAGCACCCGCTGCCACTCGTCCGGCTCAAGCCGGGCGAACGGTATGTGGCTGATGGCGCCGGCGTTGTGCACGACGACGTCCAGGGTGCCGAGCCGCGTACGGCATTCGTCGATCAGCGCGCCGACCTCGTCCGCCTTGCCCACGTCGGCCTGGACGACGCCGTGCTTGCCCGGTGTGGCGGACAGGTCGTTCTCCAGCCGTGCCGCCGCCTCGGCGTCGGCCCGGTAGCACGCGACGACGTTGCAGCCCTCCTGGGCCAGGCTGAGCACGACCGATCGGCCGATCCCTCTCGTTCCTCCGGTGACCAGGACGTTCTTGCCCTCAAGCCGAAAGCTCATGATGATTCTCCTCTGGATTCGCGGTTCAGAGCAGCGCGACCGCGGCGCCGGTGTTCAGCGTGAGCGCGAGTACGGCCAGCCCCGTCCGGGTCCTGTTCCACCGGGCCCACCGGCGGCGGAAGGCGTCCATGTCCCAGCCGGGCGGCAGCGCGTCCGGATCCTGCGCTTTGACCCAGCGGTTCATCGGCACGTTCCGGGTGAGCGAGACGGCCACCACCGAGCCGGCCGCCAGGGCGGCGGCCGCGCACAGCAGCCGCCCCGCCGGGCGCGGCTCCACCGCCGCGACGAGCACGTCGGCCAGGAGGGCGACCACCAGGCAGACGGGCTGGAACGGGTCGTACCGCCCGACGGCGAACGCGTGGGCCCTGACGTAGTCGCCGGCCGTGAGCGTCATGTAGAACGGCACGACCCCCAGCACGGTGGCCATCAGCACGCCCGCGGCCAGTCCGTTGGCCAGCAGGGCCAGCGGCAGCGCCACCTCGGTCATGGCCCGCTCACGTCTTTCCGGCCCGCCGCGCCGCCCGCTCGACCTTCTCCTTGATCAGCTTCATCTGGCCGGGCGAGTTGCCGTTGATGCGGTCGGTCATCTGCTCCAGGTTCACCGGGGAGTCCGGCTTCATGCGGAAGTCCTGGATCCAGCGCATCTCCACGCCGCCGGGTACCTCCACGTACTCCCAGTGCAGGCGCATGTACTCGAACCAGCCCAGCTCGGCGCGGTGCGCCCGCACCGTGCGCGTCTTGGCGTCGGCGGTGCGCTCCGACACCCACGACCAGGCGTTGCCGTCCTTGTCGGGGTGCATCGTGAGGCGGAAGCGGACCATGTCGCCCTCGCGGTGCAGGATCTCGGCCTTCGCGTACTCGCTGAACAGGCTCGGCCACGACTCGACGTCGTTGGTCATGGTCCAGACCAGCTCCATCGGCGCCGCGATCACGATCGAGTTCTCGGTGTGTCCCGCGGCCATCGCTAGTTCACCGCCGCCCGCCCGTTGACGTAGTCGAGGACCGCGCGTGGCGTCTCCAGCGTGGCCGCCACCTCGTCGGGCACGATCACGCCCCAGTCCCGCTCCAGGCGGCCGGCCATTTCGAGCACGGCCAGGGAGTCGTAGGCGAGGTCCTTGAACGTGACGTCGATGATGTCGCCGTCGAGGTCGATCGACTCGTCCTCACCGGCGCTGAGCCGCATCAGGCTTCGCAGGTCGTCAAGCGTGAGTTCTTTCATCGGTCTCCTCCTGTCGCGTGCTGTTGGGTGCGCGCAGCACGAGCGCGGCGTTGAACCCGCCGTATCCGCGGGCGATGATCAGTGCCGAGCGCACCCGGCGGGGGCGGGGTTCGTCCCTGACCAGGTCGATCTCGTAGTCCGGGACGAGCTCGGCCACGCCGACCGTCGGCGGCAGCACCGAGTCGCGCATGGCCAGCAGCGCGGTGGCCACGTCCAGGGACGGCCCGCCCGCGTACAGCCGGCCCGTCATGGTCTTGGGCGCCGTCACCGGCACCCCGTGGGCGCCGAAGACGGCCGCGATCACCTCGGCCTCGGCCCGGTCGAGCTCCGGAGTGCCCGCGGCGTCGGCGAAGACCACGTCGACGTCCCCCGGCGCCAGGCCCGCCTCGGCGAGCGCCAGCTCGACGGCCCGGCGCAGCGCGGGCGGGCGTCCGGTGCCCGGGGCCGGGTCGAACGTGGCGGCGTGGCCGGCGATCACGCCGTAGACCTTCTCCGCTCCGCGCGCCCGTGCGCTCGCGGCGTCCTCGACGATGAGGATGGCCCCGCCCTCGCCCGCCACGTAGCCGTTGGCGCCGATGTCGAAGGGCCGGTAGGCGAGCGCGGGATCGCCGTGGGTGCTCATCAGGCCACCGGCGATCTGGCAGGTCAGGCCGTACGGGCTGAACGGGGCCTCGGTGCCGCCGCTCACGACCAGGCGGGCGCCGTCCTCCAGCACCCGGCGGGCCTGCGCGAGCGACTCCAGGGCTCCGGCCTGCTCGGCGACCACGACCCCGCACGGGCCGCGCATGCCGTGCCGGATCGAGATCTGGCCGGTGGTCGCCGCGTAGAACCAGGCGATCGACTGGTAGGCGCCCACGTGCCTCGGGCCCTTGCTCCACAGTTCCTGGATCTCGCGCTGGCCGAACTCCACCCCGCCCGCCGAACTCGCCGTGACCACGCCCATCTCGTACTCGGGCAGGGCCGACGGGTCCACGCCCGCGTCGGCGAGCGCCATGTCGGTGGCCACCAACGCCATGTGGGTCCAGTGGTCGGTCTGCGGGATCAACCGGCCGGGCACGTTGCCGGCCGCGACGAAGTTCCCGGCCTCCCCGGCCACGCGCACCGGGTAGGAACCGCTCTCGAACCGCCTGATCGTGCCGATCGCCCGCGTCCCGCTCAGCGTCGCGGACCAGTGCGCCTCCGCGCCGAGACCGGTGGGGGCGACGACCCCGATCCCGGTGATCACGGGGGCGCTCGTCATGCGACCTCCAGTCCGGGCGCGGTGAGCACCATCGCCGTCTGGAAGCCGCCGAAGCCGCTGCCCACGCTGAGCACCACGTCGACGGGCTGCTCGCGCGCCACGTGAGGCACGTAGTCGAGGTCGCACTCCGGGTCGGGAGTCTCCAGGTTGGCCGTCGGCGGAACCGTGCCGTGCTCGATCGCCAGCGCGCTGGCGGCCACCTCGATGGCCCCGATCGCGCCGAGCGAGTGCCCGACCATCGACTTGATCGAGCTGACCGGGGTCCGGTAGGCGTGCTCGCCCAGGCTGCGCTTGAACGCGGCCGTCTCGTGCCGGTCGTTCTGCTTGGTGCCGGAGCCGTGGGCGTTGATGTAGCCGACGGCGTCCGGGTTCAGCCTGGCCTGGTCGAGGGCGACCCGGATGGCCTCCGCCATCTCCCGGCCGTCCGGCTTCAACCCGGTCATGTGGTACGCGTTGCCGCGCGTGGCGTACCCGGCGATCTCGCAGTAGACATGAGCCTCGCGGCGCCGCGCGCGCTCCAGGTCCTCCAGCACGAACACGGCCGCGCCCTCGCCCAGCACGAAGCCGTTGCGCTCGCGGTCGAACGGGCGGGAGGCGTGGGCCGGGTCGTCGTTCCTGGGCGAGGTCGCCTTGATCGCGTCGAAGCAGGCCACGGTGATGGGCGAGATCGGGGCGTCCGTCGCACCGGCCAGCACGACGTCCGCCGAGCCCTCGGCGATCAGCCGCGCCCCGTACCCGACGGCGTCGAGCCCCGAGGTGCAGCCGGTCGAGATGAGCGTGACCTGGCCCTCCGCGCCGCACGCCCAGGCGACCTCGGCGGCCATCGAGCTCGGCACCAGGTGCCCGTACAGGTGCGGGACGCCGTAGGAGGAGTCGACGAGCCAGCCGCGACCGGAGTCGCTGACGACCACGTACTCCTCTTCGAGGCTCATGGTGCACCCGACCGCGCTGCCCAGGGTCACGCCGGTGCGCGCCGGCTCCAGGTCGGAGGGGTCGAGGCCGCTGTCGGCCAGCGCCTCCCGCGTGGAGACGACCGCGAACTGCGCGGCGCGGTCCATGCGGCGGATCTCGCGCGCGCTGAGCCCTTCCGCGGCCGGGTCGAAGTCGCATTCGGCCGCGATGCGCGACCGGAACGCCCCGGCGTCGAACATCGAGATGGTCCGCGTCGCGGTACGGCCGGCCGTCAGCAGCTCCCAGAACGCCTTGTGGCCCGTGCCGCCGGGAGCCACGACACCGATGCCGGTGAGGGCCACCCGCCTGCGATTCATGTCGTCTCCCCCACGTTGAGCGAGGGCTCGGCGGGGCCGGGCAGCGGCTCGGTGTCGACGTGGCCGAGGTCCGGCCGCGGCGCGAGCGGGCTGAGGTGGAACACGACCATGGCCTGCGCGTCGCCGGTGTTCTCGACCCGGTGCCGGACCTCGATGGGAATGTGGAGCGCCTCGCCCGGACCGAGCCGGACCGGCGTTCCGTCCACCAGGACGGTCAGTTCGCCCCGGACGAGACAAAGGAACTCCTCCGAGTAAGGGTGGTAATGCTCGGACACGAACTCCCCCGGTTCCAGCGTGAGCATTCCCATGAATCCGGACGTCGCGCCCACCGTCGCGGGACCGAGCAGAACCCGAATATCACCGCCACGCCGCCGATTGGGTGTGATCTCACTGGCCATGATCTTTGCTGCCCGGGTAATCGTCACGTCGAAGCCTCCCATTCAAGCGGACGACTCTGCTGGAAGCAGCATGGCGGTGCGGGCTAGAGGAATGCTCGAAGCGTGCTCAAGCTTTCCGCAAATGGCGCTCGGCGCTATTTCCCCACCGATATTCGAGTCCGCCTCAAGGTGCCGGCCGGATACTTCGGATGGCGACAGAGGGAGGAGCGACAGACGTGATGGCCCACATTCTCACCGCCGCCGTGCTGGTCACCAGCGGACTCGCCGCCGGCGTGCTGTTCGCCCACGCCGTCGGCGTGTGGCCGGCGCTGCAGGCGATGACACCGGAGCGCTACGTCGCCGCCCACAAGTTGCTGGGCCGCGCCTACGACCCCATGATGCCGATCATCGTCGGCACGTCGACGCTTCTCGATGTCAGCCTGGCCTTTATCACCGAAAGCAGCCTGACCCAGAATCTGTTCATCGCCTCGGCCGTGTGCCTGGTCGGCGTCGGCGCGGTTTCGCAGACCAGGAACGTGCCGATCAACCGGCGGGTGAAATCACTCGACCCCCAGGCCATTCCAGCCGACTGGAAAGACCCGAGAAGCGCCTGGGGAAAATGGAACATGGTCCGGACGACATTCGCCGTGCTCGCCCTCGTGGGAAATGCCGCGGCGGCCGTATCCGCGTTCTGAAAACAGAACTCAGCCCGAGAGGATTCACATGTCCGCGACCGGCACCGCGCGGGGCGTCGGCCTCGCCCCGCCCCGCGACCCCGCCCAGCGCAAAGCCGACGTGCTCGGCCGGCTCGAGACGGCACGGTACGCCTGGCTGGCGACCGGCGGCGAGCCCGGCGCCCACCTCGTCCCGCTCGGCTGCGTGTGGGACGGCGCCCGCCTGGTGATGGCCACGCGGCAGCAGTACGTGACCGTGCGCAACCTGCGCCGGCGCGCCGAGTGCCGCGTCGCGCTCGGCGATCCCGCCGACGTCGTCCTCATCGACGGCGCCGTGGAGATCGTCGCGCACCGTGACCTGCCTCCCGGCGCCCCGGGCGTGCTCGCGGACCTCCCGGTGAACCCCACCCGGGTTCCGGGCTGCGTCTATCTCTTCCTCACGCCCCGGCGCATCCTCGCCTGGCGGCACCGCGGCGAGATCCCCGGCCGCACCGTGATGACCCGCGGCCGCTGGGTCGTGTGACCTGCCTGAGAAGATCTCGGAGGAGCACAGATGCCTGAGGTGACGGTGCCGATCGGCGGCATCCCTCATTCGGCCCTGACCGACCCGTATCCCTTCTATGAGCTGTTGCGGGCGCAGGGGCGGGTCCACCACCTGGACACCCCCATCGGACTGAAAGCGTGGTTCGTCCCGCACCACGCGGACGCCCGCCCGCTGCTCAACGATCCCCGTTTCAGCAAGGCCACGCACCACTCCGACGTGGTCAAGGAGGACGGGCAGAAGGCCGAGAGCTCGTTCGCCGACAACATGGTCAGCACCGACCCTCCCGAGCACACCCGGCTGCGCAAGCTGGTGCAGAAGGCGTTCACCCGCCGCCGGGTCGAACTCCTGCGCCCCCAGGTGGAGCGGTTCGCCGGCGAACTGCTCGACCAGATGGAGAAGGCGGGCGAGGTGGAGCTCATGGAGGACTTCTCCTTCCCGTTGCCCATGATGGTCATCGGGGAACTCCTGGGCCTGCCCCCGGAGGACCTCGCCGACCTGCGCGAGAAGAGCATCTTCTGGTTCATGGAGGAGGAGTTCACCGGCAGCCCGGTCGACGTCTTCCGGGCGCGGCAGGCCGGCATCGGGGCGTACGTGCGCGATCTGATCGAACGCCGCAGGGGCGCTCCCGGCGACGACCTCATCCAGGGGCTGATCGAGGCGCGCGACGGCGAGAACCGGCTCTCCGAGCGGGAACTCGTCGCGACGGTGATGCTGCTCATCTTCGCCGGCTTCCTGACCACCGTGAACCTGATCACCAACGGCATGTACGCGCTGGTGCGCAACCCCGGCCAGCAGGCCCTGCTCGCCGCCCGCCCCGACCTCATCGGCTCCGCCGTGGAGGAGTTCCTCCGCTACGACAGCTCGCTGGCCCTGATCGAAGGCCATGCCACGCAGGACATCGAGATCGCCGGAACCCTGATCCCGGCCGGCTCCCTGATCATCGTGCCCGTGCACTCGGCCAACCGCGACCCGGCGGCCTTCCCCGACCCGCACCGGCTCGACATCACCCGCGACCCCAACCCGCACCTGGCCTTCAGCCACGGGGTGCACCACTGCCTGGGCGCGCCGCTGGCGCGGCTCGAAGCGCAGGTGGCCATCACCGCGCTGCTGCGCCGGTTCCCGAACCTGACGCTCGCCTGCGACCCCGGGGAGGTGCGCTGGCACCGCGACTTCTTCCAGCGGTCCCTGCACGCGCTCCCCCTGCGGCTCAACCCCTGACCGTTTCCTCTGGACCGTTGAGAAAGGACGCCGATGTCCGCAACGCCCCTTGTCAAGACAGCAACGGGATTCTTCCAGGCGCAGGCCCTGTTCGCCGGGATCGAACTGGGGCTGTTCGCCCGCATCTGCGCCGCGCCGGCCACCGCGGAGGAGATCCAGCGCGCGTTCGGCCTGCATCCCAAGCTGACGAGCGACTATCTGGACTCGCTGGTCGCGATGGACCTGCTCGTGCGGAACGGCTCCGCGTACGAGGCGGCCCCCCTGACCGCGGCCTACCTCGACCCGCGCCGGCCCGAGTACATCGGCGGCTTCCTCGCCCACAACCAGCGCCGGCTCTACCCGGCCTGGGGCGAGTTGCCCGGCTTCCTGCGCTCCGGCGAGAGCCTGGTGCGGCAGTTGTCGGAAGCCGACTTCACCGAGGGCCTGTACGCCGACCCCACGCGCGCCCGCCACTTCGCCGACGCGATGGACGGCTACGCGGTGCTGCTCGGGCGCCCGCTGGCGGAGAAGTACGCGTGGGACACGGTCAAGTCCTTCACCGACCTCGGCGGCTGCCGCGGGCTGCTCACCATGCGGCTGGCCGCCGCCCATCCGCACCTGCGCGGGGTGACCTTCGACCTGCCCCCGCTGGAGCCGCTCTTCGACGAGCTCATCGAGAAGGAGAGCGGTGCGAGCGACCTGCGTGACCGGGTCAGCTACCGGGCGGGCAGCTTCTTCACCGACGACCTGCCCGACACCCAGGTGTACATCTTCGGCCACGTGCTGCACGACTGGGTGGACGAGCGGCGCAGGGCACTGGTGAACCGGGCGTTCGAGCAGCTGCCCCCGGGCGGAACACTGCTGATCTACGACAGCATGATCGACGACGAGCGGCGCGACGCGGCCTTCGGGCTCCTGATGAGCCTCAACATGGCGATGATCAGTGGATCCTCGGAGTACACGGCCGCCGAGGGACTCGGCTGGCTGAAGGAGGCCGGATTCGAGGTCCGGCCTCCGGTCGCGCTGAACGAGCTCAGCACCCTGCTCATCGGCGACAAGCCGGTCTGACGGCACCGCCGTTCTCGGCCGGGGTTCAGGCGGCTCCGGCCGAGAAGGCGCGCTCCTTCAGCATCGGGATCCGCTGGGCGGTGCGCAGGAACGTGCGGAAGCCCAGGCGGGCCAGCGGGCTCCTGGTGACGAACCGTCTGGCCGTCTTCAGGGAGTCGCGCACGGCGGCGAAGCCGTACTCCGTCATCTGTCTCTCGTAGGCGGCGATCGCCGCGACGACGTCCTTCCCCTGGGCGGCCGTCAGTTCCTGGCAGAGCAGCCGGGCGTCGCGCAGCGCGGTGTTGGCCCCGAGGCCCAGGTGCGGGGCCATGGTGTGGATGGCGTCGCCGAGCAGCGTGACGTTCGTGGCGGCCCAGGGCCCCGTCGGTACGGCGCTGCGGATCGGCAGCAGCGACACCGTCTCGGCGGGGGTCAGGTCGATCATCCGGAGCAGGTCCGGGTGCCAGTTGCCGATCATGCCGGTGACGAGGTCGCGGATCTCGGCGCCCGGCATCTCGGCGGCGTCCGCCGGGAACCGCCGGGTTTCGGCGCCGAAGGCCCACAGGATGTAGCTGCTGGTGTTGTCGTGCATCGCGCCCTCGCGCTCGCTGGCTCCGATGCCGCCGGGCAGCACGACCGGATCGCCGCCGAAGTCGTGGGGCGCGCAGAACATCGAGTAGCCCCTGGCCGGGACGATGTTGGTCAGGCCCTCGTACAGGTGGGCCGGGATGAGCCGCTTCGTCTCCTCGGTGAGCGGGAACTTGCCGGCGACGCGGGTGATGCCGGTGTCGATCCGCTCGGCCTGCGGAAGGTACTGCCGCCGCACCCGCGAGCCGCTGCCGTCGGCTGCCACCAGGACGTCGGTGGTCTCGGTGGAGCCGTCCGCGAAGTGCAGCGTGATCCGGCCGTCGGCCCTGCGCTCGTACCGCTCGAACGTCCGGCCGAAGCGCACCACCTCGTCCAGGCCGGTGAGGAGGATCTGGCGCAGGGTGATCCGGCTGACCGAGTGGTGGTCGCGCCAGTTGGCGTCCCGCTCGCCGGCCTCCAGCTTGATCAGCGGCCGCAGCCGCTCGGTCATGAACACGAAGTCGAGCCCGCCCCTGCCCGTGGTGGCCAGGAACGCCTGCCACAGCTCGGCGGACATGCACGCGCGCAGCGCTTGGGCACCGAGCGGGTTGATGTGCAGGCGGTAGCCCTGGAGGCGGTTGGCCGGTGTGCGGTCCCGCTCGTACACGGTGAGGTCGACGCCCGCCTTGTGCAGGCCCTGGGCCAGGCAGAGCCCGCCCACCCCGGCGCCGATGACTGCTACGTGGAAGGTCATGCTTCCCCGTTCCCGACGATCATCCATTCGGATGACTGTCTCAACCAAACGTATGGATACTTAGAAGGTAACCCGGATCCGCGCACGCGGCAATCGCTTCTTGACGTGGGGTCGCCGACGACGGCCACCTTCGCGTCGTTGACGGCGCCCACGCCCGCCCAGCGCCCTGACCAGCCACCATCCGCGAGCACGCCACGGCAATATTTACGTTTTCTTGACGCCATGATCGCGCGGGATCGACCTTCGGGCTCAGTAGCGTGCATTCGTCTGACATGCCGCACAAGTGGAGGTGGCCCGGTGGCCGGCGCTGTCCGGGAGCGAACGATGCGGCAATGGCTGCTGAAGGGTCTCAAACGTCCCGAAGGGCTGAGCAGCGCGCCCCACGAAGAGGAGACGCCGGAACACCAGCACTCCTGGTGGCAGGTCATGTGCCTGACCGGCGTGGACTACTTCTCCACGCTGGGCTACCAGCCGGGCATCGCCGCCCTGGCCGCCGGCGCGCTGAGTCCCATCGCCACGCTCGTGCTGGTGGGGCTGACGCTCTTCGGCGCCCTGCCGACCTACCGGGCGGTGGCCGAGCAGAGCCCGCACGGGCTCGGGTCGCTGTCGATGCTGGAACGGCTGCTGCCCGGCAAGCTGCTGGTGCTGTTCCTGCTCGGGTTCGTGGCCACCGCCTTCATCGTCACCATCACCCTGTCTGCGGCCGACGCCACCGCGCACATCCTGCACAATCCGTTCGTGCCCGAGTTCCTGGCGAGCTGGCAGGTTCCCGTCACGCTGGTGCTGATCGCGGCGCTCGGCGGGGTGTTCCTGGCGGGCTTCAGCGAGGCGATCTCCGTCGCCGTCGTGCTGGTGGCCGTCTACCTGCTGCTCAACGTGGTCGTGGTGGGCTCGGCCGTACAACATGTGCTCACGGCGCCGGAGAAGGTGACGGGCTGGCAGAACGCGCTGAGCACCGACTACGCCAGCCCGCTCGCCATGGTCGCGGTAGCGCTGTACGTGATGCCGAAACTCGCCCTGGGCCTGTCCGGTTTCGAGACCGGCGTGGCCGTCATGCCGCTGGTCAAGGGTGACGTCGCCGAACGGGTCAAAGGCGCGCGCAAGCTGCTGACCACGGCCGCGCTCATCATGAGCGTCTTCCTGATCACCTCCAGCTTCGCCACCACCGTGCTGATCCCGCCCGCGGAGTTCGCCGAGGGCGGCGCGGCCAACGGCCGGGCCCTGGCCTACCTCGCCCACCAGTACCTGGGCGACTGGTTCGGCACCGCCTACGACCTGTCCACCATCGCCATCCTGTGGTTCGCCGGGGCCTCCGCGCTGGCGGGCCTGCTCAACATCGTGCCGCGCTATCTCCCCCGGTACGGCATGGCCCCGGACTGGACCCGGGCCTCACGCCCGATGGTCCTGGTCTTCACCGCCGTCGCCTTCGTCATCACCGTCGTCTTCGGCGCCGAGGTCGAGACCCAGGGCGGCGCCTACGCCACCGGCGTCCTGGCCCTCATCCTGTCCGCGGCCGTCGCCGTCACCCTCTCGGCCTGGACCGCGGGCCGTACCCGGCCCGCCCTGTTCTTCGGCTTCGTCACCCTGGTCTTCGCCTACGCCACCGTCGCCAACATCATCGAACGTCCCGACGGGCTCGTCATCGCCCTGCTGTTCGTGCTGGCCATCGTGGTCGTCTCCCTCATCTCGCGCGCCACCCGCTCCACCGAACTGCGCGTCACCCGCATCTCCCTGGACGACGAGGCCCGCCGTTTCATCAACGAAGCGGCGGAGCTCTACCTCATCGCCAACGAACCCCACGGCAGGGAGGCCAAGGAGTACGTCGACAAGGCCCGCGAAGCGTGGGAACTGCACCGCCTGCGCACCGGTGAAGGTCTGCTCTTCCTGGAGGTCACCGTCCCGGACGCCTCCGAGTTCGCCGGGGAACTCCGCGTCACCGGCGAGGAACGCCACGGCTTCCGTGTCCTGCGCATGCACAGCACCACGATCGCCAACTCCATCGCCGCCCTCCTGCTGCACCTGCGCGACCAGACCGGCAAGACCCCGCACGTCTACTTCCACTGGGCCGCGGAAGGCAACCCCATCGGCGCCCTGCTGCGCTATCTCGTCTTCGGCGGCGGCGACATCCCGCCCCTGACCCGCGAGGTCCTCCGCCAGGCCGAACCCGACCCCGACCGCCGCCCTGTCGTCCACGTCGGCTGACCTCGCCGAGTCTCGTGGCTCGGGCGGTATGGCGTGATCTGTGGGGTACGCGTCGTTGCGCCATCCCCGGGACGTCGACGACGCTGAAGGGGTGACTCCACGACCACGTGTCGCCTTCGTCATCTTCGAGGGCTTCCAGCCGCTGGACCTGGCCGGCCCGTACGAGGTGTTCAGCCATCCGGGTGAGTACCTGTGCCAGATCGTGGCCGCCGAATCCGGGCCTGTGCGCTCCGCCGGCGGCCTGTGCGTCCAGGCGGGGCACGGTGTCGGCGACCTCGACCCATACGGCGTCGACACGCTGATCGTCGTCGGCGGCAACGGCGTGGACAGGGCACGGCACGACAGCGCTCTGACCCGGTGGATCGCCGCCGCCGGGACGTCCGCGCGGCGTGTGGCCTCTGTCTGCAGCGGCGTGTTCCTGCTCGCCGCGGCCGGCCTGCTGGAGGGCCGCCGGGTCACCACGCACTGGCGCAGAGAAGATCAGCTTGTCCGGGAGCATCCCGAAGTGATCGTGGACTGCGATCCGATCTTCATCCGGGACGGTCGCGTGTGGACCTCAGCGGGGGTGAGCGCGGGGATGGACCTCGCGCTCGCGCTGGTCGAGGACGATCTCGGACGGCGCGTCGCCCACGACGTGGCCCGCGAGATGGTGCTGTTCCTGCGCCGTCCTGGCAGCCAGTCGCAGTTCAGCGTGCCGTTGTGGTCCACGCAGCCCGCCAGTGACCGGATCCGTGTGGTGGTGGAGGCGATTCACGCCGATCCGGGCGCCCGGCACGGCCTGCGGGAGCTGGCCGCCCGTGCCGGGCTGAGCCCGCGTCACCTGCAGCGGCGCTTCAGCGCCGAACTCGGCGTGCCGCCCGCGACGTACGTGGAGCGGGTACGGGTCGAGGCGGCGGGCCGGGCCCTGGTCGAGGGAGACGAACCGGTCGAGGTGGTCGCCCGGCGAAACGGTTTCGGCACGGCGGAGTCGCTGCGCCGTACGTTCCACCGCCATCGTGGAGTTGCGCCATCCGAATACCGGGACCGATTCCGATCCGCGAAGGAGTACGCATGACGAGCTACGGGTTGCTGATCTTCGAGGGTGCGGAGGAGCTGGACTTCGCCGGGCCCTGGGAGGTGTTCACCGCTTCGGCCATGCTCCGCGACCAGGGTGACACCGCCGTGCTGATCGCCGAGCGGGAAGGCCCGGTTCGTTGTGCCAAGGGCATGCGCGTGCTCCCCGATCACACGCTGGACGACCACCCGCCGCTGGATGTCCTGCTGGTGCCCGGCGGCATGGGCACCCGCCGGGAGGTGGGCAATCCGGCGGTGACCGGCTGGATCACCAAGGTCTCCGCCGAGGCGGCCTGGGTGACCGGCGTCTGCACCGGCGCGCTGCTCCTGCACGAGGCAGGACCGGCACGCAACCGCCGTGTCGCCACCCATCACGCGTTCGAGGACACGCTCCAGGCCCGTGGAGAGATCACCGTCGTGCGTGACGCGCGATATGTCGTCGACGGCAACCTCGTCACCAGCCAGGGCGTCTCGGCCGGAATCGACATGGCGCTGTGGCTGATCGGCCGCCTGCACGGCCGCGACCACGCGCGTGCGGTCCGCCGCTACATCCAGTACGAGCCCGCGCCGCCCTACCTCGCCGACGAGCCCACCGCCTGAGAAGGGCGACGCCGGAATCGACGTGGCGGCGGCGTGATCACGTTGCCCGCAGCCGCTGTCACGCACTCCCGGATACAGACGCGGATCTCCCGCGCCACGCCGCAGCGGGATGACGCGCGGCGACACGTCATCCATCCAGCCTCCGTCGGCGAAGTATGGAAGGACACATCGGACCGACGGAGGGGCTTCACATGCGTACCGTCATCAGGTTTGCCGTCATGCTCGCCGGGCTGGTCATCGTCGCCTCGACGGCAGCCGCCGCTTCGGCCGCGACGGCCATCGAGTACGGGCTCATCTTCTGACCCATGCGACCGATTCTCGGCGCTCGCCCGCGACGTCGAAGCGGCACTGGCCGAGGTCGCGATGCCGCTGGGCTTCCACGCCGAGGTGCCGGGCGAGTACGCCGAGCGGCAGGCCGCCCAGCAACGCCTGTTCGGATACGCCGTCCTCGCGCTCGTCGTCGTGCTGATCCTGCTCAACCTGTCCTTCCGTAGCTGGCGGCTGGCCGTCCTCAGCCTGGCCACCCTGCCCGTGGCCCTGGTCGGCGGTGTCCTGGCCGCCTACCTCGGGGACGGCATCGTCTCGCTGGGCGCGCTGGTCGGGTTCTTCACCGTCATGGGCATCGCCGCCCGCAACGGCATCCTCATGATCAACCACTTCCAGCACCTGGAAGAGCAGGAGCACGAACCCTTCGGGGTCGCCCTCGTGCTGCGGGGCGCGCGCGAGCGGCTGTCGCCGATCCTCATGACCGCGCTCGCCGCCGGGCTGGCGGTGCTGCCGCTCGTCATCATGGGTGACATCCCCGGGCACGAGATCGAACACCCGCTGGCCGTCGTCGTGCTGGGCGGACTGTTCACCTCCACCCTGCTCAACCTCTTCGTCACCCCGTCGCTCTACCTGCGCTTCGCCAAGCGCAGGCGAGACCGGGTCGCCGCCTGAGACCCGGACCGGGCATCTCCTGCTCCGCGCGGACCAGGAGATGCCCGGCACTCTTCCACCCGCGCCGGTCCGTACTCACCCCTGCTTCCCCACCCAGGGGGCCGCACCTCGCATACCCGGGGGGAGACTTGATCCATCGTGGTCGTTGGTCGTGCAGCCTTTGGCTCCCTCAGATCCACGGCAGATCGACGGCTTCCGGCTGAGCGAGGTGCTGGGCCGGGGCGGACAGGGGTCGGTGTATCTCGCGGAGGACTCCGCCGGAGGCAAGGCGGCGGTCAAAGTGCTGCGCACCTCCTTCGCCGGGCAACCGGCCGCTCTGCGCCGCTTCACGCGGGAGGCCGAGACCACCGTCATGATCGTGACCATGCTCTCCCGAGTGCTGATCATCTTGTGGCTGGTGGTGCTGAGCATCCCGCTGATCCGCAGCGCCGCGAGCAGACCCGCCCGCGCTGCCACCGCGTGATCCCGAGCGCGTCGACCACGACATCCATGCGCTCGGAGTGCCCCGCACTCTCGGACAAGACCGCCGGCGGCCCTCCTTCACCGTGCTGGGCGAGGGGAGAGCGTTCTGCCTTCGGATCGTCTGACGAGGCCCAGCACCGCGAGGACGCACACCAGCCCCAGCATCCCTCCCCCGTAGATGACCTGGTGGACCGGGAAGAACTCGGCCGCCAGCCCGGCCAGCGCCATGCCGAGCCCCTGGGCCGTCATCAGCCCGGCCGTCATGACCGTCATCGCCCTGCCCCGCAGTTCCTCCGGCACGGCCGCCACGAACCACTGGTCGAGCCCGAGCGTGTACGCGATCCCGAACCCGGTCATGACCTGCAGCAGCAGCGCCCACCCCGGCCCCGGCTCGAACACGTATCCCAGCGCGGGCACCGAGGAGAACAACGCCACGGGCAATGTCAGCCGGGCCCGGCCACGCGGCCCGAGCAGCGACCCCGCCAGGCTCTGGCTCAGGATCGCCCCGATCGGCATCCCGCACATCAGCAGCCCGAGCCAACCGGGCGCCAGGCCTTCGCCGTACGGGATCATGAGGGCCTCGGAGACGACGACGAACATCGGCGGCACCCAGGCCAGCAGCAGCAGCGCCCGGATGCGCCGGTCGGCGAACAGCAGCCGCAGCCCCGACAGCGAGGAGCGCAGCAGCGTCCCGCCCGAGCCCGGCCTGGCCGGGCGGGCGAGCGTGCCGAGACGCAGCAGCAGCGCGGAGCCGAGAAAGGTCACGACCGTCACCACGAGTACGGCTCGCGCCGACGCGAGCCCCAGCAGCAGCCCGCCCACCCCGAACCCCACGAGCTGCCCGCTCTGCCCGACGATCCGGATGACCGAGCGCCCGAGCACGAACAGTTCGCCGTCGCCCAGGATGTCGCCCAGCGTCGCCGCCCTGGTCCCCTGGAAGACGGGTGCCACGGCGGCGGTCACCACGCGCAGCGCCAGCAGCGCCACGACCGGCATCCCGGGCGCCGCCATCCCCAGCGCGCAGGCCGCGCAGATCAGGTCGCAGACGACCAGCACCCGCCGGGCGGGGAAACGGTCGGCGACGGAGGAGAGCAACGTGCCGCCGAGCGCGTACGGGAGCAGCCCGAGCGCGAAGGTGAGCGCGCTGAGCAGCGGCGACCCGGTGATCCCGTAGACCAGGACCGACAGCGCGATCTCGGCGACGACGACGCCGAGCGTCGACAGCGCGTGCGCGGCGAAGACGGCGCGGAACTCGCGGACGGCGAAGACGGCTCGATATCCCATCCCGACAGGCTGCGAGCGGGCCCGGACCGTCTTCTACTCTTTCGTGCACAGGCGAATCACCTGAAGGGGGGACCGTGCGGCTGGAGTTCGGCGCCGACGACCTGCTGCGCTGCCGGTTCGCGATCTCGCCGCTGTGCGAGACGCACGAGGCGGTACGGATGCTGCGGCGCGGCAGCCGCCACGGCTACCACCAGCCGTGGCTGCGGCGGATGCGGGCCTCGACGGAAGGGCTGGACCTGTCGGATCTGTGGCTGTTCATGCCGGACGGCGGCTACATCCCCGACTTCCTCGGCCCGCCGCCGGCCACCCCGGACACCTCGTTCGAGCAGGAACTGGCGCGACTGCGGGCCACCGATCCGGAGCTCGCCCGCGAGGAGATGGTCCGCTCCCTCGGCGGCAGGGCGCGCTCGTCGCGGGCCCGCAGGATGCTGGACGACCCCGAGTGGGCGGTACGGCGGCTCGCCGACCTGACCGAACGGGTGTGGACGGAGCTGGTCGCCCCGGACTGGCCGCGGCTGTCGGCGCTGCTCGACGCCGACATCGCCTACCGTTCACGCAAACTCGCCGAGGGCGGCCTGGAGCGCGCGCTGGCCGACCTGCACAACTCGGTGCGCTGGTCGGAAGGCTCGCTGACGCTGCGCGACTCCCGCGGCCCCGACCGCGACCTACGCGGACGGGGCGTGCTGCTGATGCCGAGCGTGTTCGTCTGGCCGGACGTGGTGAGCGGCTTCGCGCCGCCGTGGCAGCCCGCGCTGATCTACCCGGCGCGCGGCATGGCCGGGCTGTGGGAACCGATGGCGGCGCGGCGGGAGCTGGCGGGGCTGCTCGGCGCGAACCGGGCGGCGATCCTCTCCGGGCTCGACGAGCCCGCCTCGACGACCGGGCTGGCGCACCGGCACGGGCTGGCGCCCTCGACGGTCTCGGCGCACCTGTCCGTGCTGCGCGGGGCCGGGCTGCTCGACTCACGCCGCGACAGCCTCCAGGTGCTGTACGAGCGGACGCCGCTGGGTGAGGCACTGGTCAGACGAGGAACTCGCGACCAAGATCGGCGATGAACCCGGCCCGCCGTACCCGGACTCCCCGGCCGCGGCCGCCATGCCGTACACGCGATCGGAGACGGCGGAACGCCGGACGACCACGGCGAAGTCAGGCCCGGGAGACCTCGCCCCGAGTGTCATCACACCCGCGAAAGCCAGCATTTCTCACGGCGGCCACCCCAACACGTGTCATCGCCGACCTCGGCCATAGAGTGTCCGGGTGATCCTGGAGCTTCCCCCGGGTGAGTTCGGCGCCTATCTCTTCGACTGCGACGGGACCATCGCCGATTCCATGCCGCTGCGTTTTCTCGCCTGGCGACGGGCGTTGGGCGAGTGGGGATGCGAGCTTTCCGAGGAACTGTTCTACGCGTGGGCCGGTCGGACGGTGGCCGACATCATCACCGACCTCAATACGAGCCAGGGGCTGGCCATGCCGGTGCAGGCCGTCGCCCGCCGCGGTGAGGAACTCTGCCAGGAGATGCTGCCCCGGTTGACTGCGGTGCCCGGTGTGCTGGAGCACATCGAAGCCGCGTTCGGCCGCATCCCGTTCGCTGTGGTGTCTGGTAGCGACCGTGCGTCGGTGACGGCGACGCTGACCGCCCTGGGGTTGCTCGGCAGGTTCGAGGTGATGGTCTGCGCCGGTGACTATCCGCGGGCCAAACCCGCCCCGGACCCGTTTCTGATGGCGGCCCGGCGGTTGGGCGTCGACCCGAGGCGCTGCCTGGTCTTCGAGGACGCCGACAACGGGATCCAAGCGGCTCAGGCGGCCGGCATGGCCTGGGTTCGCGTTCCACCGCCAGGGCGACGCTGACCCGGTGGACCCCCTGCTCAGGCCGGGGACGGCTTCAGGTGCTGCACGATGGAGGAGGTGGAGCGGACGACGCCGATCCCAGAGACGGCGCGGCCGTCGTTGTCCTTCCAGAGCTCGAAGTTGTAGCGGCCCGGACGCAGGCCGGTCCAGGTGTGCATCTGCCAGGAGCCGCACCCGAAGCGGGCGGACGCGCCACCCGGGCGTAAGGCGATCCAGTACTCGATCATCCCGTTGGGGCAGGAGAAGTTCGCCCAGATCTCGAGATCGCCCTCCGTGTGCTGAGTCCACTCGCGCGAGGTCACCTGCTTGTACATGTTGGTGACCTTCCAGGGGAAGCCGCTGGCCGGGGACACCGGCGGAGAGGCCGAGGCGGGAGCCGCGTTCGCGGGACCCGGTTCCCGGCCGGAGAGCCAGAGGTATCCGGCGCCCCCGGCGACGATCACGACGGCGAGCGCGGCGGTCAGCGGGAGCCGCCAGGACCCGCTCCGCGGCGGCTCGCCGGCAGGTTCACCTGGAAGATCCAGGGATGATCCCGGCTCCCCGGCGATTGCGCGCCACCGGGCCTCCCAGACCTCCAGGTCCCCGCCGCAGGCCTCGACATACGAACGGACGAAGTCCAGCGGCGGCAGCTCCGCCGGATTCAGCCGCCGGGAGATGGTGCTGGAGTGGTAGCGCATCCGCTGCCCGACCTCCTGCAACGACATCTCGCCTCGCAGCCGGCGCAGATCGTCGACGAACTCCGCGACGGGACCCGTCTCGCGGTCGATCGGCTGATCCTTGCGTCCACCTCGCGACATGGCCCGCTCCGGGTTGTTGCGGTTGTTGTTGCTATTGATGCGCAGCCCAGAAGCGATGACAAGAGCAATCGGCTATGGCGAGCTAGCACTGTCCCCCAAACTCCCGACCAAAGGAGATGACGGATGTCAGGCCGAGTCCGGACACTGCTGGGCGCCCTCTCCATCATCGCGGCCACCCTGGCCCTCACACCGGCGGTGGCGTCCGCCGACAGCGTCCTGCACCGAGACGTCTATTCCTACGCCGGCGGCTACAAGATCAACCTCACGATCTTCGGGAACGCCGCCCAGGCCCGCGCCATGTGCGCCATCACCAACCTGCCGGAGTCGATGATCATCCGCGCCTGCCAGCTCCTCCGCAGCACCTCCGGTGGCGCCGGTACGGAAAGCGGCAACGGCTGGCAGAGGTACGCCCCCAGGGCCTACTCCAGGATGCTGGGGCTGGCCTGCGGCACCTCCTACCGCGTCTTCATCCGCTTCCAGGCCGTGAGCGCGAGTGCGCCGTCCACTGCCTACGGGACGTGGTGGCGCCCCTGCTAGAGGCCCACGGGTAGATGCTGGGCATTCGCTCAACGAAGTTGGGCGAATGCCCCACTTGACCTTGACACAGTGACAAGGCCTTCACTGTCGCCAAGGAGGTGGTTCCCATGACCATGATCTACAAGTCCCCAGAGGGCGAGCTCGAACTTCTCGACCACTACCGGCAGGTCCTGGACACCTGGCCGGTTCCCGCCGAGCACAGACGGGTACCGACTCGCGAGGGCGAGACCTTCGTCCTCGCCTCCGGCCCGCAGGACGCGCCGCCCCTGGTGCTGCTGCACGGCTCGGGCGCGAACACGTCGATGTGGCGAGCGGATATCGCCACCTGGTCGCGGCACTTTCGCACGTACGCGGTCGACCTCGTCGGCGAGCCGGGCCTGAGCGCGCCCTCGCGTCCCGCCCTGGACTCCGACGCCGTGGCCCTCTGGCTGGATGACGTGCTGGACGGGCTCCACGTCACCAGCGCCGCGTTCGCCGGCACGTCCCTCGGCGGCTGGACGGCCCTGGACTACGCGATCCGTCGTCCGGGACGCGTGACCCGCCTGGCCCTGATGTGCCCCGGTGGTGTGGGACGCCAGAAGGTCGGCTGGATCTTCAAGGCCCTCCTGGCCCGGCCCTTCCGGCGCGGCGGCCTCCGCGCGTCGGCCATGGCCGTCGCAGGACTGGACGCGGAGAAGGACCGGCGGGCGCTCGACGCCGTCGTCCTGACGTTCACCCACTTCAACCCGCGCAGGGAGAGGCTCCCGGTGTTCCCCGACGACGCGTTGCGCGGCCTCACCATGCCCGTCCTGGCCATCGTCGGCGGCCAGGACGCCATGTTCGACTCCCATCAGAGCGCGCGGCGCATCCGTGAGTGCGTCCCGCACGCGACCGTGACCCTGCTCCCCGAGACCGGTCACGCCATCTTCGGCCAGAGCGAGCCGATCGCCGATTTCCTCACCCAGGAGCAGCCTTCGGTCTGGGGGACGTGAAGACCATGACCGCCACCAGCAGCATGGCGGCCGGCAATGCGTCCATCAGGAAGATCCAGGCATAGGAGAAGAGGTCGGCACCGCGGCCGCCCGCCACGCCCGAGCGGGAAAGGCGGCGGTGACAAGCCCATAGCCCGCCCGCACCGCGATCGCGGCCGACCGTCCCTGAACCGCCCGGCCGCCGATCGGCCGCTCATTCTTCCCGGCGCAGCAGGAACGGCGATCCACGGAGCGTCGGCGCCTCCAGAGCACCGAACGCCCACAATCCCGGCCCGCCGGACATCGCGCGTACCCGCACCACGTCCTCGCGCCCCCCGGAGAGAGGGCGTTCGCGCGCCCATCGGCGTCCGTCGTAGTGCGCCAGCGTCACCTGGCCGCCGCCGGCCCACACGTGGCCGTCCGCGGTGACCGTGACGCTGAACAGCCTCAGATCCCAGCCGGGCAGTTCCACCCGCTTCCAGGCCGCGCCGTCATAGTGCATGACCAGCGGCTCGGCCGGGCGCGAGGCCGGGGCGGGCGTGGTGTCGCACTCCTCGCCCCCGCTCACCTCGCCCACCGCCCAGACGTCGTCCGGTGCCGCCTGCCACACGTCGCGCAGTGCCCCGCCGGGCACCCGCGGGATCCGCAGGGCGCGCACGCCCTGTCCGTCTCTCCGGTCCTGCGGGCTCTGTCCCATGATCAGCGGGGTGACGTTCCCGCACTTTTCGCTCCCGTACGGCTCCGCGCCCACCGCCCAGATCTGCCCCCGCTCCAGGCTCACCGCGTTGAGCACGCCGCTGGTCCCCTGGTCGAGCGTGAATTTCGTGCCGTCCCACTCCAGGATCAAGCGGCCCTGGGGAGCCTTGCCCACCATGACCACCCGCCCGTCCCCGGCGGCGAGACCGCTGATGTAGTGCCCGCGGGCGACGCCGAACGGCTCGTAGGTATGCCACTCACCGGCGTTCCATCGAGCGAGCGTGCCGCCGTTCGCGATCCACACGCCGCCGTCGCCGTCGCCGTCGAGGGCGTCGACGGAGATGAAGTCGTCCCGCGGCACAGCGATCTTGGTCCACGCCCTGCCGTCCCAGCGCATGAGCAGGGCGTCGCCGGGCTGGTCGTCGGCCGCGTCCTGGTAGCCGCCCGCCCAGGCCTCCCGGGGGCCGGTGACGCTCATCGCGCTCACCTCACCTCTGGCTTCGACCTTGGGAAACCCGGCCTTGGCCCACGGGTGGAGCGAGACGGGGACCTCGGTGGCCGAGGATGCCGGGGACCGTACCGGCTGAGGGGGTTGAGCGGTGCAGGCCGCCAGCGCGAGGCCGGCGACCGCCGCACCGAGCCGCCGTAAGGTGATCACAGAGCACAAACTAGCCGGAAAGCCGACCAGCGACGTCTTCCCGCGCACGGCTGCCGGAGCTGTCACCAAGGGATGGGACGAAGGAGCGCGCTATGCACGCAGAGGGCCGGATCGAGCAGGCCAGGCTGGCCTATGAGCGGGCTGTCTTCGCCGGTGACCTCGGCGTGCTGCCCGAGGCGGAGCGGGGGCTGGACAAGGTCGAGGCCGATCTCGCGCTGGCTCGGGGCCGGATCCTGCATGCGCGGTTTCTGGAGGAACGTCGCGAGGATCCCCAGGAGCTTGCCTTGATGGAGCGTGCGGCGCACCTCTACCGGAGGCTCGGTGATGTGGCCGGAGAAGCCGAGGCGCTGTTCTGGGTGGGGTGCGTCCACCAGGTCATCCGGGGCGATGCCGATGCCGCGATCCCCCTGTTCGAACAGTCTCGCGAGTTGGCGCTACAAGCCGGCGATCCGGGGATTCAATCCGAGGTGCTTCGCCACCTGGGCATCGCCGATCATTTCGCGGGCCGGTTGGACGCCGCCCGGGAGAAGCTGGAGGAGTCGGTACGGCTGCGCCGGGACATCGAGCATTGGGCGGGAGTCGCGGCCGATCAGGTCGGCCTGATCTACCTCGCCGCGGCACAGGGCCGCCGGGACGACGCGCTGGCGCTGGCGGAGGAAGCGTACGCGACCGCGGAGTCCTGCGGCGCCGCGCGCATCATGCGCCAGATCGACGAGGCACGAGCACGGCTTCAGACCCCGGAGACCTGATTTCCGAGAGGGTCGAAGCGAGTCTGCCTACCCCGCCGAGCTGCGCGGACGAGCGGTTGTCCGGTCAGCGGGTGCGTTGGGCGCTGAGATCGGGCGGGCCACCCACGCCACCACCATCCCCGCGACGGGCGCCGTCGCCCTGTGCTACCGCCGCCCCTGAGCCGCGCGTCGCACCTTGGCGCGTTGGTCACGTGGGATCGTTGAGCGCCATGCGGGCGGCGCGCATCTCCGCGTACATCTCCCATGGTCCTTGCGGGAGGACGTGCCCCGTCTCCAGGAAGGTCTTGAGGTTGGCCAGCACGGACGGCCACCCGGCGGAGACCGAGACGTGTTCGTCGTGGTCGGCCAGGTTCTCGTGAGTGACGGTGAGCCGGACGATGTCGCCGTGCGGCTCGATGTCGAAGGTGACCCGGCCGGGGCCGCCGGGGCGCTCCTCGTTCGGGCCGCGCCGGGTGATCACCAGCCGCTTGGGCGGTGCGGTCTCCAGCACCGTGCCCACGAGGTCGACGATCCCGGAACCATCGGTGCGCGGGTGCTCCCAGGCCGAACCGACCTGCCAGTCGGAGACGTTGCGGTGCCCTGCCCAGTATTCGGCGGTCACGTCGGCGTCGGTCAGCGCGTGCCAGACCCGCTCCGGCGTGGCCTGGATGAAGGTGACGTACACGAAAGCCAGCTCGTCCGCCATGTCGTGCTCCTCTCCTCAGATCGCCCCTTACCTTGAGCTATCAAAGTACGCTAGAGACACCTACCTTGGCCTGTCAAGGTAGGGCGTGGATCAGGTTCTCCGCGAGATGACCATGATGTACTCGCAGGGAGCGTTCGTCCGGTTGGCGAAGCCGTGGTCCGCATCGGCCTGGAAGAACAGGGAGTCGCCTGCGTTCAGGGTCTCGCTGATCCCGCCGATCGCGACGGTGAGGGTGCCTTCGAGCACCACGAGCTGTTTCTCCGTACCCAGCGGATACGCGGGCAGCAGCCCGGTGGAGACCTGCGCGGGGAGGTGGTGGACGACCATCTCGGATCCTCCCGCGCCCGGGGCCGCTGACACGATGTGCCGCTCGAAGCCGGTTTCCGGGTCACGGAAAACGGGGCGATCGTTCTTGCGCATGACGATGGCCACACCGGACGCGGCAGCGGCCGGCGCACCGACCAGGTCCGAAAGCGACGCGTCGAGCGCGTGGGCGATCCTGGACGCGACGCCGATCGTCGGGCTCTTCTCGCCGCGTTCGACCTTGGACAGCATCGCCCGGCTGACCGACGACCGCGTGGACAGCTGCTCCAGCGTCAGGCCCGCCTCCTCGCGGCGTCGCCGTACGTTGCCGCCGAACGCGCCGGCCAGGTCGTCACCGTGTTGTGGTTCGGCCACCGTGCTCCTCGATTGATGGGTACCTCGCTGCGACAGTGTATGGTTTCTCCTAAAGTAGACCTCATCTTCTATCGGAGATACCATGCGTTTGATCTCTCGTGGCCGGCTCCACGCCACGTTCGAATTCGGCGATCTGCAGGTGGTCTCGTTGCGGGACGGGTACATCGACATGCCGCCGACACGACTCCGCGACGAGGACGGGCGCACGCTCGATGAGCTGCCGGCCGCCGTCCCGCTGACCGGCGACAACCTGCGGCTGTCGGTCAACGCCTTCTTCGTCACCGACGGCACGCGATCGGTGCTCATCGACACCGGCGCGTCCAACGCCTGGCACGACCCCACCATGGGATTGATCTACGACGCGCTCGACGAAGCGGGAGTCGACCGCGCGCAGATCACCGATGTGGCCATCACCCACAAGCACGAAGACCACGTGAGCGGCCTGATCGCGCCGGACGGCTCAGAGGCGTTCGCCAAACTCGAGCGCGTGTGGATCGGCGCGGGCGACACCTCGGTGTTCACGGGGCGGCTCGAGCCGGTCCGCGACCGGGTCGTCCCCGTGTCGGAGAAGGCCGCGATCAACGACTGGATCACCGCGATCCCGACACCGGGCCATACCCCCGGTCACACCGTCTACGACGTCAGGAGCGGCACCGGTCACCTTCTCGCCTGGGGCGACACCGTGCACGTTCCCACGCTCCAGTTCGAGCAGCCGAACGTGTCCTGGGAGCTCGACGGCGACCAGTCCCAGGCCCGCGCCGCGCGAGCGGCCCTCCTCGAACGACTGACCCGGCCACACCACTTCGTGGCCGGCGCCCACCTCGACTCACCCGGCATCGCCCGCGTAACCCCCTCCGGCGACGGATATGCGCTGGAATACCTCGGCATCGACACGAAGGGATAGTTCGCGCGCCACTCCTCATTTCTCGTACGGCTCGGACTCGATCCGCAGCACGTTCGCGAACTGCCCGAACATCCAGTAGTAGCCGATGACTTGAATCAGCTCGACGATCTGGCGGTCGCTCAGTTCGGCCCGGACCGGTGCGAACACCGCGTCGTCCACCGGCAGCCCGCGCGCCACCGCCGTCGCGAAGGCGAGCACGGCCAGATCGAGACCGCTGAATCCGGAGTGCTCGCCGCGGTAGACCGCCTCGCGCTCGTCCGGCGTGATCGGCGCACCGGGCGGGTTGTGGCGGACGCGCAGATAGTCCGCGCCGAGCACGCGGGCGGTGGCGTTCGCCGCGAGTTCGCGCAGCCGCGCCGGCAGCTCCAGCTCTCTGATCTGCTGCAGACCCACCTGCATGAGCGTCGCCGCACTCGCCTCGGAATGGGCGAGCATCATGAACAGATGGGAGTTCGGCGGCAACCTCGCGTGCCACTCCCGCAGATCGTCGGGTAAGGCGGACATGTCCGCGTACGGGATCCGGGCCATGCCCAGAGCCTAGGACAACGGGTGCCTACCGGCGCGAGGGCTTTCGGATGGGATGGCCGATGCCAAGATTCGAGGGTGGACATGACCGACATCACGCGCGCGATCGCGGCTGCGACTTCGGTCGCCGCATCGCTCGACCTGCCAGCCGGCGACGCCATCGTTCTCCACAACTCGAACAGGCTGGCGCTGCGGCTGACGCCGTGCGACGTCCTTGCCCGGGTCGCCCCTGCGGGGCATGAGGCCGCGCGGTTCGAGGTCGACCTCGCTCAACGGCTCGCCCGGGCCGGGTGCCCGACGGGGCTCCTGGACCCTCGGGTGGACCCACGTGTGTACACGCGCGATGGCTTCACCGTGACGCTGTGGACCTACTACGAACCCGTGACACCTCACACCTCACCAGCCGACTACGCCAAGGCGCTGGAGCGGTTGCACGCCGGCATGCGCGAGGTCGACGTGCCGGGCCCGCGGTTCACGGATCGCGTCGAGGAGGCGGAAGACGTCGTCGGCAACCCGCATCGCTCGCCAGAGCTCGCCGACGCGGACCGCGCGTTCCTCAGCGGCAGGCTGGGAAGCCTGCGGCGGGCGATCGAGGACCGCGGCGCCGTGGAGCAGCTGCTCCACGGCGAGCCGCATCCAGGCAATGTGCTCGCCACGATGAACGGCCCCTTGTTCATCGACCTTGAGACGTGCTGCCGTGGACCCGTCGAGTTCGATCTCGCCCATGTCACCGAGGCGGTCTGCGAGCACTATCCGAACGTTGACCACGGGCTGCTGGACGAGTGCCGGCAGCTCGTTCTCGCGATGGTCGCGGCCTGGCGCTGGGAACGTGGCGACCAGCTTCCGAACGGGAGGCGATTCGGAGAGGAACTCCTGCGCTCGCTGCGTGAAGGTCCCCCTTGGCCGACACTCGACACGATCACCGGGCGACTGGATGGAATCGCGCGAACCGAAGGGTTCTCCTGACGGGCTGCCCTGCTGTCAGCCTTTGGCCGGCAGGGCACAACCGCGGCCCTCCTCGCCCACCAGGCCGGCCTCCTCTGACCGGCAAGAAGCGCACCGCGACCCACCGGCTTGAGGTCACAGCAGTCGGTCGACCAGCCCGTCGACGTAGTCCGGGGCGAGCGGGCCCATGCCGAACAGGACGCGGATGTACATCGGGGCCAGGATGTGGTCCAGCACGCCGAACGCGTCGGGTGCGTGCTCGCCACGTTCGCGGGCGCGATCGAGCATGGACTGCAGTTGCCGGGTGCGTTCGGCGAAGAGGTCGTCACGCGCCTGTGCGCCCTGGTGGCCTTTGCTGGACAGGGCGACGGCCAGGCGTACCACCGCCAGGCCGTCGGGTCCGGTGATCTCGCGGGCCACGTTGGCCGCGTAGGTGCGCAGGTCGCCGGCCAGGCTCCCGGTGTCGGGCATCGGCGACTGCGCGTTGAGGCGGGTGAGCGCCACGTCGGTGAGCAGGGTTTCCAGGCTGCCCCACCGGCGGTAGATGCTGCTGTCGGCCACGCCCGCGCGGGCCGCGACATCGCCGACGGTGAAGTCGCCGTAGCCACGCTCGCCGATCAGGTCGGTGACGGCCTGGTGCACCTCCGCGCCGACGCGGGCGCTGCGCCCGGCGGGCCGCCGGGCTCGCTGTCGCTCGTTCATGCCCTCACCTTAACGCAGTTCCGACTTGCGTTTACGAGACAACCCTTCCTACACTCGCCTAACGCAGCCACTAGCTGCTTTTAGAGCAACCAACGATGGAGAGGAATCCCCGTGGCCGCGTCGCCCGCAGCCGCAGGCAGTCGACCGAACCGGGCCGTACTGCTCACGGTGACCTGCCTGGGCCAGTTCATGGTCCTGCTCGACAACACGATCGTCGGAGCAGCGCTGCCCGACATGCAGCACCGGCTGCACACTCAGCTGACCGGTCTGCAATGGATCGTCGACGCGTACGTCCTGCTGGTCGCCATGCTGCTGCTGTCCGGCGGTGTCTTCGCCGACCGGTTCGGCCGCAAGCGCGTGTACCTGACCGGCGTGGCGGTGTTCACCATCGCGTCGGTGCTGTGCAGCCTCGCGCCCTCGGTCGGCTGGCTGGTCGCCGGCCGGGTACTGCAGGGCATCGGGGCCGCGGCGCTGAGCCCTGCCTCGCTGGCCCTGCTCGTCGCCGCCTATCCCGTGCCGCGAGAACGCGTCAAGGCGATCGGGCTGTGGGCCGGATTCAGCGGGATCGGCCTGGCCGCGGGCCCCGTGGCCGGCGGCATGCTGACCGAGGCCTTCGGCTGGCCCGCCATCTTCCTGGTCAATCTGCCCATCGGCGTGGTCCTTCTCCTGGTCGGCCTGCGCGGCCTTGACGAGACCCGCAATCCGGACGCCCCCGCGATCGATGTCGCGGGGACGGTGCTGTCCGTTCTGGGAGTGGGGGCGCTGACCTACGGGCTGATCGAGGGTGGCGCTCGCGGCTGGACGTCGCCGGTGATCCTCGGCAGCTTCGCCGCCGCGGTGATCCTCCTCGCCGCCTTCGTCGCCGTCCAAGCGCTTCGTTCCGCTCCGATGCTGCCGCTGCGGCTGTTCCGGGAGCGGCTGTTCACCGTGTCCAACACCGCCATGGTCGTGGTGGGGTTCGCGCTCATGGGTTCGTCGTTCTTCTTCTCCCAGTTCTTCGTGTACGTCCAGGGGAGCTCGATCCTGCGCGCCGGCCTGCAGACCCTGCCGCTCTCCCTCGCCATGGTGATCGTCAGCCCGTACGCGGGCCGGCTCGCCGCCCGTTACGGCTTCCGCGTCGTGGTGACCACCGGCCTGGGCCTGGCCGGCCTGGGACTGCTGGCGCTCGGCATGGTGCACGCCGACACCGGTTACGGGAACGTGTGGTGGCGGCTGGGAGTCGTCGGCATCGGCTTCGCCCTGACCATGTCCCCGCTGACGGGAGCCGCCATCCAAGCAGTCAGCCCGCAGGAGGGCGGCCTCGCGTCGGGCATCAGCAGCACCACCCGGCAGATCGGCGCGGTGCTCGGCGTGGCGGTACTCGGAGCCGTCGTCCGCGCCCAGCAGTCCGGCGGCGCTTCCTTCGGGACCGGCCTCAACAGCGCCTTCCTTACCGCCGGCACCGTCACGTTGGTCACCGCCGTGTTCACCGGCCTGTGGCTGGCGAGGTCCAGGCCCGCGGAGGACTCCGCCGCGCCGCAACGTTCCACCGAGCCGGATGCGGTCACCACCTCGAACAGCCGCTGACGGCGAGCGCCCCGCATTTCCGCCGACCTGGCTCATGGGAGCGGCTGCGACGAAGCCACAACGTTTCCCCAACGCCGTCCAGACATACTGAGCCCGGAGAGTCCGGCGAAAGGATGATCATGAAGCGTCTGGCCCGTCTGGTCGTGTTAGCCGCGGTCCCCGCCTTCGCGGGAGTGGCGCTCGCCGCGTCGCCCGCCCAGGCGGCACAACCTGGCTACACCGGCGCCGAGGTGCGCTCGGAACCCAACCCGTTGCAGCAGGTGGTGGCCACCGGGTGCACGCCCCGCAACGGAGCGCCACAGGAGGGCCTGGTCAGAGAGCTCTTCATCTCCTGGCCTGGGGGCCGCATCGAGTGCTTCAGCGGAAGGGCGGCTCCCAGCGGGGCCCATGTGACCGTTCGCGCGAGCGCGTGCAGGTGACGCCCCTGTCGCGGCATCCGCGCGCCGATCGAACGAGAACGGGCCGTCGAGGCGGCGCAGCGGCAGTGCCCAGCCCCGGGTGCGGCCCGGCGGCCGGAGGTGCAGCCGTCCCCGTCTCCCCTGCCAGCAGGCGACCATCACGAAGGTGACGCTGACCAGCAGCGCCCAGGCTCCGAACTTGGCCGGATGGACCAGCTGCCACGCCCCCCGCTGATGGGGGTACTGCCAGGCGCCCAGGTAGGTCGCGATGTTCTCCGCCACCCACAGGAAGAATCCGATGAGGACGAGCGACTGTGCCAGCGGCATCTGGTAGCGATGCTCGCCGACGGTGAAGTGCACCACCGTTCCCCACGTGGCCAGGACGAGCGCGAGGGCGAGCGGGATGCGCAGGTCGATCCACCAGTGCTGGGTGACGAAGTTCGCGTAGATCGCCAGTGCGACCAGTGTCACCGGCCTCGTTCTGTAGGCCACCAGGCGTAACGCGAAGATCCGCCAGGCCGCGCAGATGTAGCTGCCCACAGCGGCGTAGAGGAATCCGCTGTACAGCGGCACCCCGCCGAACTTGGTGAAGGCGTCCCCGGGATAGCTCCACGACCCGAACCTCACCTTGATCAGCTCGAAGGCCAGCCCGATCAGATGGAACCCGGCGATGACCACCGTCTCCTGGGTGCTCTCCCATCGCAGGGCACGGAAGATCACCGTCACGGCCACGGCGTAGACCAGCAGTGCGTCATAGCGCGGGATCGGCAGCGGCAGCACCGAAGAAGCGGCCAGGCCCGCGAACATGGCCACCGCGAATCGGCACGACCTGGCCTCGGCGCACGCGAAGCGGATCAGCTGGGCGGCAGAGAACGTCATGCCCTGTCCGAGCTCCCCCGCGACGCCGAAGTTCTGGGGGCATCGGGGAGGTTCTGTGCAGAAACGAGGAAGCCGGCACGGAGACTCACACCAGATCCTCGAACCTACCGGGCCGCCCTCTTGACCCTGGTCAGGGTGCGCTCCTATAGTCAGCCGCTAACCGTCTGGAAAGTATCCAGACGGTTGTGTTCAGGAGGAGCCATGTCCCCCAACCGCCGCGACGTCCTGCGCGGGCTCGGCCTGGCCGCGTTGGCCGCCCCCCTCGCCGCCTGCGCGACCGCGAGCCGTACCGCCGCTCCTGCCCCCTCCGCCACCGCCGCCGCGACGTCGGCGGCCAACCCGCTCGGCGTGCAGGCCGCAAGCCCGCTCGAAGTGGTCATCTTCAGCGGCGGCAACGGTGACAAGTACGCCGTCGACCTGCACGAGGCCGCCTACAGCAAGGCCTACCCGAACGCGAAGATCAAGCACGTCGCCACCCAGAAGGTCGGTACGCAGCTGCGCCCGCGCTTCATCGCCGGCGACGTCCCCGACGTGATCAACAATTCCGGGCCCGAGGCCCTGGACCTGCAGGCCCTCGTTCAGGAAGGCCACCTGGCCGACCTCACTCCGCTGTTCGAAGCCCCCTCGCTCGCCTTCCCCGGCAAGAAGGTCAAGGACACCCTCGTCGGCGGCGTCTACGAGAACTCCCTGATCGACGGCGTGCCCCGGGTGCTGCAGTACACCGTCGCCCACCGCGCCCTCTGGTACAACGCCAAGCTCTTCGAGGCCAAGGGCTGGACGGTGCCGAAGACCTGGGCCGAGTTCAACGCCCTCGGCGAGGAGGCCAAGAAGGCGGGCATCGCCCTGTTCGCCTACCCCGGCCAGGTCGGCCCCTTCTACCAGCTCTGGAATCTCGTCTACAGCGCCGCCAAGATCGGTGGCAACAAGGTCATCATCGACATCGACAACCTCGCCGACGGCGCCTGGACCGCCGAGCCGGTACGGCAGGCCGTCGCGGCCTGGGCGCAGATCCAGAAGGACTTCGGCGACAAGGCCTACTTCGGCCTCGACCACACGCAGACCCAGATCAAACACCTGCAGGACAAGGTGCTGTTCTACCCGTGCGGCTCCTGGCTGGAGAACGAGATGGCCAAGGACAGGCCGGACAGCTTCGAGTACGCCATCGCCCCCGTCCCCAGCATCGGCGCCGCCGACGCCATGCCGTACGAAGCGATCTTCGTCGGGGTGTCCGAGGCCTTCTTCGTCGGCGCCAAGGGCAAGAACCCCCAGGGCGGCCTGGAGTACCTGCGGTTGATGCTCTCCAGGGAAGGCGCGCGCGGATACACCGAGCTCACCAAGAACCTCACCGTGGTCAACGGCGTCGTCGACGGTCTCAAGCTCACCTCGGCGGTCAACAGCGCGGCCAAGGCCCAGGAGGCGGCGGGCCGGAACACCATCACCGACGCCCGCTTCGAGACCTGGTACAAGGAGCTGTTCGACTACGCCCAGACCCAGACCAACTCGGTCATGGCCGGGCGCAGCACCGCCGAGCAGTTCTGCGCGAACATGCAGAAGAAGGCGGACGAGCTCAAGAACGACTCCGCGATCACCAAGCAGACCCGGAGCGTCTGACCGATGCGGCGGCACGGCTTCGTCGCGGGGTTCCTGCTCCTGCCCGTCGCGCTCTACCTCGTCTTCGTGATCAGCCCGTACGCGCAGGCGTTCCAGATCGCGCTGACCGACTGGCGGGGCGTGTCGGCCGGGCTCAGCTACGTCGGGCTGGACAACTTCGGGCGGCTGTTCGGCAACGACGCCTTCTGGCAGGCGATCCGCAACCACGTGGTCCTGCTCGTCGCCATGCCGCTCGCCACCATCGCCCTGGCCCTGGCCTTCTCCTACCTGCTCAACGCGCAGGGCGGAGTCAAGGGCTCGGGCTTCTACCGGGTCGTCTTCTTCCTTCCTCAGGTGCTGGCGGTCGCGGTGGTCGGCGTGCTGTTCAAGGCCATCTACCGCCCCGACGCCAGCGGCGTGCTCAACGGCGCGCTGATGACGTTCGGGCTGGAGCCCGCCGGCTGGCTGACCGACCAGCGGCTCGCCCTCTGGTCGATCATCGCCGTCATGGTCTGGCAGGCGGTCGGCTTCTACGTGGTGCTCTTCTCCGCGGGCATGGCGGCCATCCCCAAAGACATCTTCGAGGCGGCCTCGCTGGACGGCGCCGGCCGGCTGACCCTGTTCTTCCGCATCACGCTGCCGCTGATCTGGGACACCGTCCAGGTCGGCTGGATCTACCTCGGCATCGCCGCCTTCGATGCGTTCGCCCTGGTCAACGTGCTCTCCATCGAGCAGGGCGGCCCCGACGGCGCCACCACGGTGCTGGCCACCGAGATCTACAAGAACGCCTTCGGCTACTCGCGCTTCGGCTACGCCTCGGCGATGGGCGTGGCGCTGTTCTTCCTCACCCTCACCTTCGCCGCGGTGACGATGCGGGTCACCAGGCGAGAGAGGATCGTGTACTGATGCGCCGCAGGCTCTTCGGCGGCCTGTCCCAGGCCGTGCTCGCCGTGTGGGCGCTGCTCATCATCGGCCCCCTGATCTGGACGCTGCTCGCCTCCTTCAAGAGCAACTCCGAGATCTTCGGCGACGCCCTGCAACTGCCCGGTGAACTGCGCTGGGACAACTGGCTGCGGGCCTGGGAGAAGGCGAACGTCGGCACGTACCTGCTCAACACCGTGATCGTGGTCTTCTTCGGCGTGCTCGGCACCATGCTGCTCAGCTCGATGGCCGCGTACGTGCTGGCCCGCTACCGCTTCCCCGGGAACCGGGCGATCTACTTCCTGTTCGTCTCCGGGATGGCGTTCCCGGTCTTCCTGGCCCTCGTCCCGCTGTTCTTCGTGGTCGACGGGCTCGGCCTGCTCAACTCGCACGTCGGGCTGGTGCTGGTCTACATCGCGTACTCGCTGCCGTTCACCGTCTTCTTCCTGACCTCCTTCTTCCGCGGCCTGCCGGACGCGGTCGCGGAGGCGGCGATGATGGACGGCGCCTCGCACACGCGCACCTTCTTCCAGATCATGCTGCCCATGGCCAAGCCCGGCCTGGTCAGCCTGACCATCTTCAACGTGCTCGGCCAGTGGAACCAGTACCTTCTGCCGCTCGTGCTCCTGCCCGGCGACAAGAGCAAATGGGTCATCACCCAGGGCATCGCCGACATCTCCACCATCGCCGGATACGAGGCCGACTGGCCCGCTCTGTTCGCGGCCCTGAGCATGACGGTCCTGCCGGTCGTCGTCGCCTATATCGTCTTCCAGCGACACATCCAGTCCGGGCTGACCTCAGGAGCCGTGAAGTAAGCATGTCCACCGGGAACCCCACGGTCTTCCGCACCCTCAACGAACGCGCCGCACTCGAACTCCTGCTCCGCCACGGCGGGCTCACCCGCGCCGAGCTGGAACTGCACACCGGCCTGTCCAAGGCGTCGGCCGCCGAGGTGCTGCGCCGTCTGGAGAACGGCGGCCTGGCACGCAAGGCCGGCACCAAGCCGGGCAACGCCGGGCCGGCCGCGCAGATGTGGGAGCTGGAGGGCGGCGCCGCGCTCGTCGCCGGGGCCGACCTGACCGCGAGCTCCGTGGAGGTCTCCGTCGCCGACCTGACCGGAACGACCCTGGCCCGCCACCGCGCCGAGGCGCCCGGCCCCGGGGCCGACGCCGTGGAGTTCCTGACCGCCGCGGTCGCCGCGGCCGCCGCCGAGGCCGGGCTCGGGCTCGACGACCTCGACCAGATCGTGCTCGGCGTGCCCGGCATCGTCGAGGCCGGCGGGCAGCGGCTGCGCCAGGCGGTCCAGTTGTCCGGCTGGTCCCACCTCGACGACCTCGCCGACCTGTGCGACGCCCTCGGGGCCGACCGGTTCCGGCTGGAGAACGACGTCAACCTGGTCGCCATCCGCGAGCTGGCCGACCGCGAGGGACAGAGCTTCGTCCTGCTGTGGGTCGGCGGCGGCGTCGGCGCCGGGGCCGTGCTCGACGGCGCGCTCTGGCGCGGCGTCACCGGGCGCGGCGGCGAGGTCGGCTCCGTGACCGTGCCCGACCCGGCCCGCCGCGGCCGCCTCTACGGCCCGGAGGGCGGACCCCTCGGCGCCCTGCTCGGCGCCGCTCCCCTCGCCGCCCTCGCCGCCGCCCACGACCTGCCCGTTTCCGCCGGCGGCGGGCTGGCCGAGGTGTCAGCCCTCCTGAGTGCCGGCACCTCCCGGGCCTTCCTCGACGACGTCGCCGCCCGCGTCGCGATCGCCGTCACGGCCGCCGTCGGCGTGCTCGATCCCGGCTGCGTCATCCTCTCCGGCCCCCTCTGCGCAGCCGGCGCCGAGCCGCTGCGCTCCCGCGTCGCCGCGCTGCTCGCCCCCACCGGACTGGCCCCGGTCACCGTGACCGCCGGCCGCGCCGGCGGTGGCAGCGTGCTCGAAGGCGCCGTCCGCTATGCCCTCGATCTGGCCCGCGAGCGGGTCTTCCATGCCGGTACGGCAGGCCGTACCGGCGAGCAAATCCCCTGAAGAAAGCTGAGACATGTTGCGCACGCTGGTCATCGCCGCCCATCCCGACGAACCCGAGATCTACGCCGGCGGCACCGCCGCCCTGCTGGCCGGGGCCGGGCACGCGGTGAAGTTCCTGACGCTCACCAACGGTGACGCCGGCCACCACGAGATGGAACGCGCCCCCCTGGCCCGCCGCCGCGCCGAGGAGGCCTGGCGCGCGGCCGACGCGCTCGGCGTGACCACGTACGAGATCTTCGACGACGTGCACGACGGTTTCCTCGAACCCACCGTGGAGCTGCGCGTGCGCGTCCTGCGCGAGATCCGCGGCTGGCGTCCCGACCTGGTGATCGCCCTGCACGCCGACGGCGGCGGCCACCCCGACAACCGCGCCGCGGGCGTGCTCGCCGGGCAGGCGGTGGAGTTCTCCACCACCCGCAACGTCGAATGCGGCAAGCCCGCCCTGGACCGGCAGCCGGTCTGCCTGCTCATGACCGACTACGTCTCCCGTCCCGTCCACCGGGACGACGTCGTCGTGGACGTCACCCCGGTGCAGGAGGCCAAGCTCGACGCCTGCCTGGCGCACGCCTCCCAGTTCCTGGAGTACTCGCCCTTCCAGCGCGGGCTGCTGGCCAAGGTGCCCGACCCGGCTGACATGGCGGCCTGCCGTACCTTCGTGAGCGAGCACTGGGCCGAGCACGTCGGGCCGGAGACCTTCCAGCTCGCCCCCTACGGCCGGCGACCCGCAGACGGTGAGCTGCTCGACCTGCTGCCTTTCGCCACGGTACGAACCCGCTGACGGAGCGTCGGCCGGGTGCCACGGAGGATCGGGGGACCTTGAGACGTCTGGGTCATCGGCAATCTCGCCCACGGCCGCCAAGCCAACATGAGCGCATTGCGTGAGGCGGATGCCCGGCTCGAGGAGGGCCGGTTGCAGCGCGAGCGGTTCGTCGCGCAGCAGCAGCGTGTCGCCGCGGCCCGGGAGATTCACGACATCGTCGCTCATTCGCTCACCGTCGTGATCGTGCAGGCCGACGGCGCCGCGTACGCCGCCGAGCACGCGCGGCCCTGGGATCGCGGGGACGCGGGGAAGGTCCTCGCCACGATCGGGCGGGCCGCCCGGTCGGCTCTCGGCGAGGTGCGCGGCGTCATCGACGTTCTTCGCGACGCCGATGAGGGACCGGACCAGGTGCACGGGGCCGGGCTGGGAGTCGCCGAGCTGTGGCAGCTCGTGGACTCGGTACGGGCGGCGGGACTGGACGTGAAGACGGACCAGATCCGTCGACGAGCCAGCCCAAGCCCCTCCACCGTCACGACTGCCCGCCCGTCCACGCCCGGACCCGGCCTCAACCAGGCTGATCGAAGTACGCTCTACCACGACGTTATGCCGTCCTCCTGACCGCCGCATCAAACGATCACTGAGAACCGCCGGAAGCCGCACCCGCCCGGCCGAGGCTGCGGCGGACTCCGCATGTCCGGCGACCGATGGGGTCCATCCGTAGCTGCCCCTACAGTTGCTCGGTTTGGTGCGTACCCGCCTTGCCCGTTGCGGCCCCGCTCGGCGGACGCTGGCTGTGCTCGCCCTCGTGGTCCCGGCGCCAGAGCCAGGCTCGCTTGTGGCGTTCGACAGGAGTGGTGGCCGGATCCCGTTGCCGCACGGCACGGGCCTGGTCCCGGCCGTCGCTGGGCGACGTTGGATTGGGCATCTGCACTCCATTGGTGAGGGGTGGGCGGAATGCGGGGGTGATCACCGTCCTGACCGAGAAGGGGCAGGTCTCAAACGCGCAGATCTCGGTGCCGGCGCGCGACTCGGCCAGGTTTCGACGAGCTTTGCATTCGACATCCGGTTTTATGAAACATGTACTTTTTGACCGATTCGTGGCTATGCCCGGATTTCACGTTGCGATACCCCTGAACATCTCGTCATGACAGGGCGGCTGGGATACTCTGAGGATCCCTCACCGAGAGGCTCGCGGCAATTTTCTCCGGAAGTATATCTATTCTATTCCGAGAGATATATTTAGAACCCCTCGGCGAGGATTACCCCTTGTCATTCGAGGGAAGAGGCAGCATGGTGGATCGGATCAGTAACGTTGTGCGACATCGCCTGCTGGCCGCCGAGCTGCGAAGGATGCGCACCGAAGCACACCTTTCCGGTCCACTCGTGGCCAAGGATCTTGGAATGTCACCCGCGAAGTTCTCGCGCCTCGAATCCGCGAGCGTCAAACCCTCAGCGACGGATATCCAGGCACTCCTGAACTACTACGGCGTTCCCGCGGCGAAGCAGGGCGGGTATCTCACGCTTGCCCGCCAATCGAGCGAGTACGGCTGGTGGGACAACCACGCCAAGATGCTCCCGGCGCCGTTCGTGAACTACATCGGCCTTGAGCACGAGGCCAAGGTGATGATCAACTGGGAAACTCTGGTCCTGCCCGGCCTGCTGCAGACCGAGTCGTACATGGATGTCATCAACCGCGTCGGCCTCGAGTTCCTCAGGATGAAGCCGAGCTGGGTGAAGCTGCGCTCCACCGTACGGCTCACGCGGCAGAGCCTTCTGACGTGCCCGAATCCACTGCAGTTCATCGCCGTCATGGACGAGGCGGTCATCCATCGGGCTATTGCCACGTTGCGCAATGCCGGCGGTTCAGAACTGGTCCGCGAGCAGTTGTCCCACTTGATCTCCATGGCGAGGCTTCCCAATATAACGGTCCGAATCATTAGATTATGGGAGCCCTATTCGCTCTTCGCGCGAGCCATGGTGCTTTTGCGTTTTGGAGCGGTGGACGCTGTGCCCGGACTTGTGCACCCTGACGTAATTTTTGAGGAAAGCGTGGCGGGTGGGTCGGTAACCGACACGGAGGATGAGACTTATCAGATTGACCAGCTCCTGGACAGTCTGATTCACGTCTCACTCGACCCTCATGAGTCTCTTCGGCGACTACAGCAGCTGGCCGATGAGAATGGCAACTGACAAAAGAGATGAAAGGGAGGTACTTGTGACTTCTTTGAACTTCGCGCCGCAGTGGTTCAAGAGCAGCTTCAGTACGCCAGGAGGCGAGTGCGTAGAGGTCGCAGGCCTGCCTGGAATGCGCATGGCAGTCCGCGATTCCAAGAACCCTTCGGGGCCCGTCCTCGAGTTCTCCATGGATGAGTGGCAGGGGCTCATCAGCATCATCAAGGCAGACTCGAAGGAGTCTCACTAGCTGGGCCTGCTACCCGTAAAGGCTGTGGGGCGCTCAGACATGAGCGCCCCACAGCCTTGTCGTGCCCCGTCGCTGATGACAGGTGTCCTCCACTCCTGTCCCCCACGAGGGATTCTCGCGTACCGGCCGGCGAGTGGCGGCCCATCCGGAGGTCCGCCCGGCCCTGCCTCGCGGAGGTCGCGCCCGGCGTGCGCGCCTCGGGCGCCGATGCCCGCACAGGGCCTCTCGCTCGCAGCCTCCCCTCTGGATTAACCCGATGTATCAGATGCCCCAGAGGCGACAAATAGGGACAAAAGCGCACTCGGATCGCCCAGTAAGCGTTACGCGAGCGTTAAAAATCGGGGCATTGACACCGCGCAGGGTGCGCTCGTACGGTGCTCTTACCCCGCAAACATCGGGTCAATTCGCGGGAGTCCGTGCCATCCAGATAACAAGTAGATGATCGTGTGCGCCGGCGGTGCCGGGTCGTGGCGCAGCCCGTCAAGATGGGAGGTCGCGAGAGAGAGGAGCCCGGTGGCGCTCACAGACGACGCCGTCGACAGAATCCGGCAGATGATCATCACGGGCGAGGTCCGGCCCGGAGATCGGCTGCCGCCCGAGAAAGAGCTGGCCGCCCGGCTCGGCCTGTCGCGGAACTCGCTGCGGGAGGCGGTCCGCGCGCTCACCATGCTGCGCGTGCTGGAGACCCGCCGGGGCGACGGCACCTACGTGACCAGCCTGAACCCCGAACTGCTCCTGGGCACCATGAGCATGGTCGTGGACCTGCACCAGGACAGCACCATCCGGCACTTCCTGGAGGTGCGGCGCCTCCTTGAGCCCGAGGCGACCGCGATGGCCGCTCTGCACGTCGGCGCGGACCGGCTGGCGAAGCTCGCCGCGCTGCTCGCCGAGGCCGCCCAGCTCACGGCCGCCCGCCCGGTCGACCGGGCGGCGCTGCGCGCGAACGGCGAGGACTTCCACCGGCTCATCGCGCACGCGTCGGGCAACCCCGTGCTGGCGACGATCGTGGAGACGGTCTCCGGCAAGACCCTCCGCGCCCAGGCATGGTGCGGGATGACCGACGAATCCGACCTGCACCTGACTCTCACCGAACATCAGGCGATCTACGAGGCGCTGGCCGCCGGCGACACCTACCGCGCCCGGATCCGCGCTGCCGCGCACGTGGCGGGTATCGAGGACGCCGTCCTCACCGTCCGCTGACCCCCTGCTCGGACGCCCCTTTCCGACCTCTTCGCGCCGCGCTCGCCGTCAGCCGCGGCGACGCGTGAGCATGCCTGCCCGCGCCCCGAACGCGGCAACCCCCCGAAAGGACGATGACCCATGCCTACCGAACGCGGAGCCGCAGGGCGTGCTCTGCCGCCGACCGGAGACTCCGATGGCTGACCCGCTACTCGAAGCGCGAGGCGTACGCAAGCGGTTCGACCATGTCGACGCGCTCAGAGGAGCCGACTTCACCGCTTACGCCGGTGAGATCGTCTCGCTCATCGGCGACAACGGGGCGGGCAAGAGCACCTTGGTGAAGGTGCTGTCGGGCGCGCTGCGGCCGGACAGCGGTCAGATTCTCATCAACGGCGAGCCCATCGCCTTCTCCTCGCCCAACGACGCCCAGGCGGCCGGCATCGAGACCGTGTACCAGGACCTCGCACTGGCGCCCGCTCTCGGCCCCGCGGCCAACCTCTTCATGGGCAGGGAGAGGATGCGCCGCGGCCCGCTCGGACGGCTCGGGTTCCTCGACAAGTCCGCGATGCGCGACAGCACGATCAAGGAATTGGCCTCTCTCGGCGTACGGCTGGCCGATGTGGACGCCCCGATCTCCACGCTCTCCGGCGGCCAGCGGCAGAGCGTGGCGATCGTGCGGGCGGTCACCTGGGCCAAGCGGGTGGTCTTCATGGACGAGCCGACGGCCGCCCTCGGCGTGGTGCAGACCAGGCGCGTGCTCGACCTGATTCGCCAGGTGCGCGACTGCGGCATCGCCGTCGTTCTGATCAGCCACAGCATGCCGCAGGTGCTGGAGGTGTCCGACCGGATCGAGGTGCTCAGGCTGGGCGCCAGGGTCGCCCGGTTCACCGCGGGCGAGGCCAGGGCCGAGGACCTCGTCGCCGCCATGACCGGCCTGCTGACCCATGGGGTGCGCCTGGAGGAGACGGCATGAGCACGGCGCTGATCGAGCACGCTCACTCCCCGTCCGCGGCACTGCGCCGCCGGCTGGTCTCCTCCCCGCTCACCTACCTGTCCGCATCGCTGGTCGCCATGATCGCGGTGTTCTCCGCAGCCGCGCCGGACGCGTTCCTGTCGGCCTACAACGTCCAGACGATGCTGACCGTCACCTCGGTGCTGCTCGTGATGTCGGTCGGCATGACCTTCGTGATCGCCACCGCGGGCATCGACCTGTCGGTCGGCTCGGTACTGGTCTTCTCGGCGGTGATGTCGCTCAAGGTGATGACCGCGCTGGGCGGCTCCGGGTTCGGTGTCGTCCTGGCCGGGTTCGCCGTCGCCGTGGTGTCCGGCGTGGCCTGGGGCGCCCTGAACGGTTTCCTGGTGGCCAAGGCCAAGGTGCCCGCGCTGATCTCCACGCTCGGCACGATGGGCGCGGCTCTGGGCATCGCGCAGCTGGTCACCGGCGGCAACGACCTGTCCGGCGTGCCGAAGGCCCTCTATGAGAGCGTCGGCCTCGGCAAGCTCTTCGGCGTGGTGCCCTGGCTGGTCGTGATCGCGCTCGCGGTGATCGTCGCGGGAGGGGTGGTGCTGAACCAGACCAGGTTCGGCCGGTACACGCTGTTCGTCGGTTCGGGAGCCGAGGCCGCCCGCAGGTCCGGCATCAACGTGGACCGCCACCTGATCAAGGTGTACGGCCTCGCCGGTCTGCTGGCCGGTGTGGCCGGCTTCCTCGACCTGGCGCTCTTCGCCAGCGCCAACATCGCCGGCCACTCCACCGACAACCTCCAGGCCGTGGCCGCCGTGGTGCTCGGCGGGACCAGCCTGTTCGGTGGCGTCGCCACCATCGGCGGAACGGTGATCGGCGTCTTCATCCCGGCCATCCTGCAGAACGGCTTCGTGATCCTCAAGGTCCAGACCTTCTGGCAGGAGGTCGCGATCGGCGTGGTGCTCGTCCTCGCCGTCTACATCGACCAGCTCAAGCGCAAGGCACGCGAGAAGTCGTAGCGGTCTCGCCCGGCAAGAAGAACCCCGTTTCGAGAAGAGGTCATCCCAGCATGCGCGGAAAAGTCCTGCTGGCCGCCGCGGCGCTCGCGTTCGCGGCCGGCTGCTCCAGCGGCACCGCCTCCACCGCGGAAGGCGGCGCGAAGCCGTACAAGATCACTTATGTCCAGGGGATGGCGGGCAATCCGTTCTTCACCTCCCTGACCTGCGGCGCGCAGGAGCGCGCCCGCGAGCTCGGCGTCCAGTTCGACGCCCAGGGCGGCAAGGACTACAGCCCGCAGAGCCAGACCCCCATACTCAACGGCGTCATCGTGCAGAAGCCCGATGCCCTGGTCATCTCCCCGATGGCGGGCGAGGCGATGGTGCCCGCGCTGAGCAAGGCCAAGGCCGCCGGAATCAAGCTGGTCTTCGCCGACTCGGTCGCCGCCGACGAGAGCCTGGCCGTCTCCCGGATCGCCTCGGACAACTACGCGGGTGGCGTGCTGGCCGCGCGGACCCTCGCCAAGCAGGTCGGGGAGAAGGGCAAGGTCATGGTGATGGGCGCCAAGCCCGGCATCTCCACGACCGACGCCCGGCAGAAGGGGTTCGAGGAGGAGATCGTCAAGCACGCCGGGATCACCTATCTCGGCCCGCAGTACAGCGAGAGCCAGCCGGCCACCGCCACCTCCAAGTTCGCCGCCGTGCTCGCCGCCAACTCCGGCCTGGCCGGGGTGTTCGCGGTCAGCACGCAGGAGGTGGAGGGCGTCGCGACCGGCGTGCAGAACGCGGGCAAGTCGGGGAAGGTGCAGATCGTCGGCTTCGACACCTCCGACCCGATCCTGGACGACGTCAGGAACGGCGTCGTCCAGTCGCTGGTCGTCCAGCAGCCGCTGCAGATGGGCAGGGACGCCGTCGAGCAGGCCGTGGCCGCGCTGGAGGGCAGGGCGACCACCTCCGCGATCTCCACGCCGTTCGTCGTGCTCACCAAGGACAACATGGCTCAGCCCGGCATCGCGAAGTTCATCTACAAGACCACCTGCTCCTGAACTCCGAAAGGTCCTGACCATGCGGTTACTCGCCGCCGCGGCACTCGCCCTGTCCGCCTTCGCCGTCGCCCTGCCCGCCCAGGCCGCCGGCGCCTTCACCGAGAACTTCGAGGGCGGCTCGCTGCCCTCGGGCTGGCGGATCGTGTCGGGCTCGTTCGGCCGGCTCATCACCGACCGGGCGACCTTCCACAACGACGCCAGGCCGTACAACAAGGAGGGCAGGTTCTTCCTGTCCACGTTGGAGACTCCGGCGCAGACGCCGAGCGACGGCTACCGCGGCGTGGTCGTCTCCGCGCCCTTCACCGTCGTCCAGCCCGTCGTCACCATGCTGGTCGGCGGCGGCGGCGCGGACACCTATGTCGCGGTCTGCGCCTACGACGAGACCAAGCCCGACGGCTGCGGGCAGGAACTCGCCGTGACCAGGGGCAACAGCGCCGAGGTCATGGCGCGGCGGCAGCTCGACGTGTCCGCGCACGTCGGCCGGCGCGTGATCGTCAAGGCCGTGGACGACTCCACCGGCGGCTGGGGCCACATCACGCTCGACGACATCCGCAACGACCTGCCCGCCACACCGGGCGAGGTGCGCGTGGCCCGCACCGCCGGTGAGACGGCGCTGAGCTGGGGCGCGGCGATCGGTGGCGGCACGTACGCGGTCTACCGCTCCACCGAGCGCGACTCGGGCTTCACCAGGCTGGGAGAGGCCGCGGAGCCGGGCTTCACCGACCGGACGGCGCGGCCGGGTACGGCCTACTTCTACGCCGTGTCCTCGCTCTCCTCGGGCGTCGAGTCCAGCAGGGTGTACGCGTATGCCCGGCCGTACAGCGACCTGCGGGCACGGGGGGAGACGGTCACCTACGCAGGACAGAGGCTCACCGACACGCGCTTCCCCGTCGGCCCGCTGGGCTCGGCCGGCATCGTGCATGACGGTACGGGCGCCAGACCCACCTGGTGGATCTTCAACAACCTCGGCCGCGGCGGCTGGCACCTCGATGCCGATTCCTATGCCAAGGGCAAACTGCCCAACAGCTTCTTCGCGGTACGCGCCAAGGCCGCGGGCGGCGAGCCGGTGGTGCGGGCGCTGCAGACGACCGGAGTCGGCGCGTTCGAGCCGGTGAAGTCGCTCACCCAGCAGGGCGAGTACCCGATCCTGAAATATCGGTACAAGGACGAATCGTTGCCGGTCAAGGTCTCCTCCGAGATCCTCAACCCGATGATCCCGGGCAACGTCAAGGACTCGGCCATCCCCACCGCGATCTACAACATCACCGTCCAGAACCCCGGCGACCGGCCCGCCGAGGTGTCGGTGCTGGCAGCGCAGCAGAACGCGGTCGGCTTCAACGGCTACGACACGATCGGCGGCGCGAACAACCGGGTCGTCGCGGGCTACGGCGCCAACCGCACCGTGGTCGACGGCGGAAGCCTGCGGATGACCGGCGCCGACGGCGCGGGCGGCATGAACCTCGCCGCGCTGGCCGGCGGCGTCACCGGCACCGCCGCCTGGAGCACGCTGGAGGCCCTGCGCGGCGACCTGGCCGACGACGGCGCGCTCAGCGGCCCCGCCGACGCGAGCGGCCCGGCGGCGAACACCACCGTCGACGGCGCCCTGGCCACCGCGGTGACGCTGAAGCCGGGCGAGTCGAAGACCATCCCCGTCGTGCTGAGCTGGCACTTCCCGAACGCGCAGAACTTCAACGGAGGCTCGGGCCGGCAGTACGAGAACTGGTGGAACAGCGCCGACGCGGTCGCCGACTACGTGAAGGGCGACCTTGAGCGGCTGGTCGGGCAGACGAAGCTCTACCACGACACCGTCTACGACTCCAACCTGCCGCAGTACGTGCTGGACCGGATCACCTCGGCGACCTCGGTGCTGCACTCCCCGACGGTGTGGTGGGCCAAGAACGGCTTCTTCGGCGCCCGGGAGGGCTGGGGCTGCTGCCCCGGCATGCCCACCCACGTCTTCCACTACGCCCAGAGCCAGGCTTGGCTGTGGCCGGAGGTCGGCCGGCGCTGGACCCAGCAGTGGCTGGACAACGCCGACGACTCGGGCAAGATCCCCATGCGCTTCGACAGCGACTCCAGCTTCACCCTCGACGGCCAGACCGGCGTGATCCTGTCGGCGTACCGGACCTACCAGACCACCGACCAGGCCTGGCTGGCCGCGAACTGGCCGAAGATCAAGCAGGCGATGGAGTACGTGGTGCGGCAGGCCGACCCCGACCGGGACGGTGTGCTGACCGGCATCCACAACACCACGCTCGACGGCGGCGAGACCGGCAACGGCTCATGGCTCGGCTCGCTGTACCTGGCCTCCGTCAACGCCTCGGCGAAGATGGCCGAGCTCGCCGGTGACGGCACGGCCAAGGCCGGCTACGACGCGATCTACGCTTCCGGCCGGGTCAAGCAGGAGCGGCAACTGTTCAACGGCGAGTACTTCCAGGAGGCCTACTCGGCGCAGGGCCACTCCTACGGCGACGGCGTGGCGATCGACATGCTGCTCGGCCAGTGGTGGTCCACTCAGCTCGGCCTCGGCGACATCTACGACTCCGCCAAGATGACGACCGCGGCCAGGAATCTGTTCCGCCACAACTTCAAGGAGCACTTCACCGGCTACAACGACAGCCACCAGTTCCGGCAGTACGTCGAGGAGACCGACGCCGGCCTGCAGATGATCAGCTGGCCGAACAGTCCCAAGCCGGGCAACAGCCCGCTCTACTACGACGAGGTCATGTCCGGCTTCGAGTACTCCGCGGCTGGTCTCATGCTCCAGCGCGGCCTGCTCGACGAGGGCCTGCGCGTGGTCAAGGCGGCCTCCGACCGCTATGACGGCCGGGCCAGGACCGAGCACATCGACAAGAGTCCCTGCTCCACCGGCGACGGCACCGGCAGCCCGTTCGGTGACGACGAGTGCGGCAAGTGGTACGGCCGGACGCTGTCGTCCTGGTCGCTGCTGACCGCGCTGCAGGGTTTCACCTTCGACGGCCCCGCCCAGAAGATGAGCTTCGCCCCGAACTGGAAGCCGCAGGACCACCGCTCCTTCTTCAGCACCGGCACCGCTTGGGGCACCTTCACCCAGAAGCGGGCGGGCCGTACCCAGGATGACCGGATCACCGTCAAGCACGGCGCCGTCACCCTGAAGACGGTCAGCGTCGCCCTGTCCCGGGCGGGAAACCCCAAGCACGTCAAGGTCCATCTGGACGGCAGGAAGCTCGGGGTGACGTCCTTCGCCGTTGACGGCGCGACCCTGACGGTCACCCTGCCGCGGGCGGTCACGTTGCGGGCCGATCCGCGCCGCGCCGCCACCGCCGAGCTCGCCGGCTCGGCCCTGCGGGTGCACGTCGTCCGCTGACAGCTCGTGCGGCCCGGACGCCTCCGCCATCTGCCCGTCGCGGAGCGTCCGGACCGCGCGCTTGTCCCAGAAGCAGACGTACGCCTCCGTCACCGCAGGCGCGCCAGGTTTAATCGGTTTCCTTCCCGTGATTTCGGTCGGTACGGTCGAACGCGGCTCCCCGCATGACGCGAACCCCCGCCGCGACAATCCCGAAGCAGTACCAGGAAAGGAACCCCGTGAGCGGGACGGAACACCATCACAGCCCCGAACGTCGCGCCCTGCGCGACCGGGTGACCGCTCCATCGGCCGTCGCCCTGCCCACGGCCGGCGACGGGCTCACCTGGAGACCCGTCACCGCCGCCGACATCGGCCTGATCCTCGACCTGAAGCGTGCCTCGGGAAAGATCGATCATCCGCGCTCGCTGATGATGAGGGACGAGCTGGAGGAGGAGTTCAAGAGCGCGGTCTTCGACCCCGGGCGCGACGCGGTCATCGCCGTCGACGACGCCGGGCGGGCCGTCGCCTACGGCTCGGCCACGGCCCCGGCGAGCCAGGAGACGATCGTCTGGGTCGACCTCGACGGAACGGTCACCCCGGCCCGCCGCGGCGAGGGCATCGGCAGGGCGCTGCTGGCATGGCAGGAGGCCCGCGGGCTTCAGCATCTCGCGGCCTGTGACGCCACCCTGCCCGGGTGGCTCGCCTCGAGTGCGCACGACCACTCCACGGCTGCGATCCGGCTCCTGGAAGCGCACGGCTACGAGCGCGCCCGGTGGTGGCTGGAGCTGGAGCGCGACCTCAAGGCGCCGGTCGCCGAGCCGCCGTCCACTCCCGGAGTACGGCTGGTGCCGTACGGACAGGAGTGGCAGGAGCGGGCCAGGTCCGCGATGAACGACGCCTTCCGCGACCACTGGGGCAGCCAGCCGGTCACCGCCGCCGAATGGGCCTCCGGTGACCGCCTGGAAGCGTTCCGCCCGGACCTGTCCGTGCTCGCCGTCGCCCCCGGCACGCCCGGCTGCCACGACGGCGAACGCGTCGTCGGCCTCGTCTTCGTCGACGTGGCGCCGGAGGAGTGGCCGCTGCGCGGCGGCCCGTTCGGCTCCATCACGGCCGTCGGCGTGCGCCGGGAGGCACGAGGTCGGGGGCTGTCCCGCACCCTGCTGGCCCACGTGCTGCGGGCGCTGCGGGCCGAGGGGCTGGACCGGGCCGTGCTCGACGTCGACGCGGACAACCCCACCGGCGCCCTGGGCCTGTACCAGAGTCTCGGCTTCACCGTCACCGACCGTGCGGTCAGTCTCGTCAAGCGCTTCTGACCTTCCCAGCCCCGCGGCGCACCCGGCCGGCCATGAAGAGGAGACAGCACGGCATGTTCCACGTCGTGGACCCCGGCAGCTCACGCGGCGGCGTGTTCGAACGCCAACGAGCCGCAGGGCGCGATGGCCTCGTGCCCCGGCGTCGTACGTCACTCGGGCCCCGCGAACGCCTCCACGGCCGGGGGCCGTAGTGCGAGCCGGGCCGGCAGCATCACGGCGGGCCACGCGATCACCGCGGCCGCGATCACGATGCCGAGGTACGTCAGGGGCGGGATCGAGGGGAACACCGAGTGGCGCATCGCGTAGCTCATCCCGATCAGGGACGGCAGCGCGGCGATCGTGCCGACGGTGACCGCGCAGAGCACGATGAGGGCGGCCTCCTGGCGCATCATCGACCGGACCTGGCTGGTCCGGGTGCCGACCAGGCGCAGCAGGGCGAACTCGCGTCGCCGTGAGATCGTCGCCATGACCAGCGTATTGACGACCGCGATGGCGAGATAGCCGAGCAGAATGGCGTTGAGCACGAGGCTGATCCCGCTGCCGCCCGCCTCGCCGGCCGGTGCGGCGGTGATCGCCGCGGCGTCGCGCACGCTCATCGTCGGGTACGCCTCCAGCGCCGCGCGCAGATCCGCCTCCCGGTCGGAGTTGACCAGCAGCCACCGGTCGAGGTGGTCGGTGGTGTGCGCGAGGACCAGGTCGCGGGGCAGCGTGACGTCGCCGAAGCCGAGCCCGTTCTCGTAGATCGCGATCACCGTGGCCTTCACCGTGGCGCCGTCGCCGAGGTGCACGTCGACGCGGCCGCCCACGTCGACGCCGGCCGTACCGGCGACGAGGCGGCTGAGTGCGACCGCAGACCCGGTGAGACCGCGCAGGTCGCCGCGGAGCACGTCCAGGTTCATGGTGTCCGGTACGGCCGCGGGGTCGACGCCCTGCGCCGTGGAGACCCGGTACTGGATGCCGTCGCCATCAGGCCAGGTGAGGATCGTCGAGGTCCGGGCGACCGGGCTGACCGTACGGACGCCGGGAACGCTCCGAAGCTCCTGGGCCAGGCCGGGTGAGATCCCCGCGCTGCCGGAGGTGACCACGTGGTCGGCGATCACACCGCGGGCGACCTGGTCGTGCGCGGTCGCGGCGAGCGTCGTGCCGCTGAACAGCTGGGCGCACGCCATCGTCACACCCATGATCAGCGGCGTGGTGGCGGCGCTGAGCCGGCGGGCCCGCGCCCGGGAGTTGGCGACGGCGAGGAACCGGGTGACGCCGCCCGCGCGACGGCCGAGCAACGTCGCGACGCCGCCGAACACCCTCGGTCCGAGCAGGCCGGCAGCGATCACGAGGACCAGGGCGGAGCCGGCGGCGCCCTGGACGGCCGACTCGCCGGGCAGCGCGATCGGCAGCACGATCGCGACGGCCAGGCCCGCGGGCACGAGCAGCACGCCGAGCGAGAGCCGGAACCGGCCGAGCTTCTTCGGTTCCACGGCCGCGTCGCCGAGCGCCTCGACGGCACTGACGTTCGCGGCGCGCCGGGCCGCGAGCCGGCCGCCGATCCGGGCGGCGGGGACACAGATCAGCAGGGCGAACAGCACGGGCAGCGGCGTGATCACCAGCGAGAATCCGGGTGGCAGTGCGCCGGCCGCCGTGAACACGGTGTGCAGCAGCAGGGCGAGCAAGATGCCGGGGACCGCGCCGAGCGCGGCACCGATGACGCCCACGAGCACGGCCTCAGCGCCGAGCATGCGCAGCACCTGCCGGGGGGTGGCGCCGACGGCCCGCAGCAGGGCCAGCTCGCGGCGGCGCTGCTGCACCGACAGGGCCAGGGTGCCGGCGACCACGATGATCACGAGCAGGATCATGGTGGCGCCGAACGCGATGGCCACCTCGACGAGGAACGACCGCATCTGCCCGACGTCGAGCGTCTCGACGTCGCCGCGGTCGTCGCGGGTGTGGGTGACCACGCCGGGCACGGCCTTCTTGATCCGGTCGGCGAGGTCGTCCGCGTCGGTCCCCTTCGCGGCCAGCACGCCGACCGCGTCGATCTTGCCGGACGGTCCGTGGAGCCGCGTCGCCTGGCCGTCGGTGAAGAAGACCGCGGACTGCCGCTGGAGCGGGGTCGCGGGCTCGGCGACGCCGCTGACCCGGTACGACCCCGGCTTCGACCCGGTCACCAGGGTGAGCGTGTCTCCCGGGGCGACTCCGGCCCGCCGGGCGAGGTCGCCGTCGAGCACGACGTCGTCGTCCGCTCGCGGCCGGGTGCCCGAGCGCAGCGTGAACGGCGCCAGCGCCGAGGCGGACCAGCCGTGCCCGTACACGGACGGGCCGCCGAGGACGGAGCCCTTCTTCAGCACGGTGATGCGGACGCTGACGTCCCCGACCGCGGAGGCGACGCCCGGGACCGCGGCGACCTTCGCGACCGTGTCGGCGGGCAGCCTGACCCGCTCGGAGAGCCGCGGGTCCGCATCGCCCTCGACGGGCATGGCCTGGTAGCCGCCCACGACCACGGCCGCCCGGTGGTACCGCTCGGCCGGGACTCCCGATCTGATGCCGGTCTCCAGCAACACGCCGCAGGCGGTGATCACGGCGGAGCCGACCGCGATGGCGATCAGCACCGCCGCGAAGCCGCCCTTGCGGCCGCGAATCGTGCTCCAGGCCAGCGAGAGGTTCTGGCGCGAGAGCGTGCGGATCTTCTTCCTGGCCGCCGGCGGATCCGCCGCCTCGCCCCTGCTCTCGCGGCTCACCACTCCCCCAGCCTGGTCATCCGGTCGGCCACCTTCTCCGGTGTCGGCCCGGCGAGCTCGCCGGCCAGCCGGCCGTCGGCCAGGAAGGTCACCGAGTCCGCGTGCGAGGCGGCGACCGGGTCGTGGGTCACCATCACCACGGTCTGGCCGGTCCGATCGACGACCTCTCGCAGCAGTCGCAGGACCTGCCCGCCGGTACGTGTGTCGAGCGCGCCCGTCGGCTCGTCGGCGAAGACGACGTCGGGTCCGGTGACGAGGGCGCGAGCGATGGCCACGCGCTGCCGCTGACCGCCGGACAACTGCCCGGGGTAACGGTCGCCCATGTCGGCGAGCCCGACGTTCACCAGCTCGGCGCGCACCCGGTCGTCGGGGACCGGACCGCCGCCCAGCCGGAACGGCAGGCCCACGTTGCCGGCGACGGTGAGCGAGTCGAGCAGGTTGTACGCCTGGAAGACGAACCCGACCCGTTCCCTGCGGAACTCGGTGAGCTGCTCCTCGTGCAGGCCGGCCAGGCGGGTGCCGCCGAGGGTCACGCCGCCCTTCGTGGGCCGGTCGAGACCCGCCGAGCAGTGCAGGAATGTGCTCTTGCCCGAGCCGGAGGGACCCATGATCGCGACGAACGACCCGTGCGGCACGCCCATCGTCACGTCGTTCAAGGCTGTGACCGCATGACGACCGGAACCGTGGACCTTCGTCACCGATTCCAATGTGAGCGCGTATCTCTTCGTCACCGCACACCCTTTCCCGTCGCCGGACACGAAGCTGACCTGGGCTGCCGGCCGCGATGGGGGTGTCGCGACCTCGGGGGAAGGTCAGGCATGGCACGTCGGATCGGTGGCGGGGAGGGTTCCGGTGGCCAGGTAGGCGTTGACCTTGGCGTCCACGCGGGCGTCGCCGTACTCGCCGTGGATCCCGTGGCCGGTGGCGCCGCGCAGGGTGAGCGGGCGGGAGCCGGTCAGCGCCCGGTGCATGGCCTGGCTTCCCTGGTAGGTGGTGGCGGTGTCGCCGGTGGCCGGCACGATCAGCGCGGGGGTGGGGCCGGCGACGTGGGTGAGGCGCTTGCCGGGCTGGTTCGGCCAGAAGGCGCAGGGCCAGATGTTGTTCTTGAGGGGGCCGAAGAGGGGATGGCGCGCGCGGCTGCGCTGGACGCCGTTCCAGTAGGCGGCGGGGTCGCGCGGCGCGGCGCGGTCGCCGCAGGTGATCGCGGCGGCCGGACCGGCGAGCGGGAAGCCGGCGCTTGCCGGGGGCGGGGCGGTGGCGGACAGGACGATCGGGGCAAGGACGGGGACCAGGCGTCCGAAGGTAGGCTCACATCTCAGTTTCATGGTCGAGAACGCTATTTCGGCCGGTCAACCGGCACGATACAGGCGCCCGTACGCGCGTTGGTACAGCCTGCTGTAGTGCCCGGCGGGGTCCGGGCGAGAATAGTGATCTCCAAACCGGCGTCGTGAGGAGGTGCGCATGCGTCACCGGGCATTTGCCGGTTCGGTCTACCTGCTCGGCACGCTGGCCACCGCCGTACTCACGCTGCTCGCGTCGCCGGTGCTGCTCGCGCCGCCGGCGGCGCGGCGCTGGGCGGGCTGGCACCGCCGGCGGGCCGGCAGGCTGCTCGGCGTCCCGGACGGCGGGCGGTGGCCTGGCGGGCGGCGGTGTCTCGCGTGGGCGTTCACACACGTCGCGGTCGGGCTCCCGCTCGGGATGGCCACCCTGATCTGCCTGGGCAACATCCTGGTCGCCGTCGTGGTGATGTCCTTGTGGTGGGTCTTTCCCGTCGACGAACGTCCCAGCCTGTTCGCCTTTCTCGACGTCCATGTGGGCGATTGGATGACCGCGCTGGCCGGGAGCTCCGTTCAGATCGCCGTCCTCAGTGGGGCGGCCTTGTGGGTGCTCCCGGCGCTGGCGCGCCTGCACGCGCGCTTGTCCCTCGCGGTACTCGCGCCGTCGGCCCGCGAGCGGCTCACCGAGCGGGTCGACGTCCTGACCAGGAGCCGGGTCGGCGTGGTCGACGCCCACGGCACGGAGCTTCAGCGAATCGAACGCGATCTGCACGACGGGACGCAGGCGCGCCTGGTGACCATCGCCATGCAGGTGGGCCTGGCCCGGGAGTCGCTCGCCGACGATCCGGAAGCGGTGGCGAGGCTGCTTGAGCAGGCGCACGAGACGACGGAGGAAGCGATGGCCGAACTCCGCGCCGTGCTGCAGACGATCTACCCGCCGATCCTCGCCGACCGCGGGCTCGACGGGGCGCTGACGGCGCTGGCCGCCCGGTCTAACGTGCCGGTTCACTTCGAGCTCGCCGATCTGGGCGCGCTCTCGGCGAGCGTGGAGGCGGTGGCCTACTACGTGATCGCCGAGGCGCTGACGAACGTGACCAAGCACGCCGCCGCCACACGGGCGGCTCTGCGGGTCGAGCGTACCGCCGACGTGCTGTCCATCGAGGTCACCGACGACGGCGGCGGCGGCGCCGACGAGAGGCGCGGCAGCGGGATCGCCGGGATACGCCGGCGGGTCGCCGCCCTGGACGGCTCCGTCCGCCTCGACAGCCCGCCGGGCGGGCCCACCACGCTCGCCGTTCAGGTGCCATGCGCCCAGTGATCGTTCAGGAGGTCTCGTGCGGGTCGTGATCGCCGAGGACAACGTCCTGCTGGCCAGCGGTCTGGAACTCCTGCTGGCGGCCAAGGGCTGCCAGGTCGTGGCGGTCGTCGGCGGCGGCGAGGCGTTCCTCGACGCCGTCGCCGAACACCGCCCCGACATCGCCATCGTCGACGTACGGCTGCCGCCGTCGTTCCGCGACGAGGGAATCCACGCCGCGCTGCGGGCCCGCCGGGAGCACGGCGCGCTGCCGATCCTGGTGCTGTCGCAGTACGTCGAGCGCGAGTACGCCGGCGAGCTCCTGTCCGACGGCCGGGGCGGCATCGGCTACCTCCTGAAGGACCGGATCGGCCGGGTGGCCGAGTTCGTCGACGCCCTGCGCCGCGTCGCGGCCGGCGGCACCGCCATGGATCCGGAGGTGATCTCCCAGCTCCTCGCCCGCCGCGCCGGCGGCCCCCTGGACAACCTCACCTCCCGGGAACGGGAGTCGCTCGCCCTCATGGCGCAGGGCCACGACAACGCCACGATGGCCGAGCGGATGCGCATCAGCGACAACGCCGTCCACAAGCACATCGGCAACATCTTCGCCAAGCTCGGCCTGGCGCCGGACGACTCCGGCCACCGCCGCGTGCGAGCCGTACTCGCCTACCTGGAGGGCACCGCGGGGCCGGCCGAGCCGGACCCCGGCCGCGGGAACCCGCGCTGATCCGGGGTCAGGCCTGCCCTCCGGCCTGGTTGATCGGTGGCCGGCATCCGTTCCAGGAGGAGCGAAAGACGGTCATCTGGATGTGGTTTCGGTCAGGTCACGCACCTCCACGTCCGTCACGCGGCCACGCGCCGGATGGCCTCGACGAGCCGGTCGGCGTCCGGCACCGACACGACGACCTCGTCGAACTCGCCGCCGGAGCTCGCGCGATCCAGGATCAGGTGGGCTGCGGGCTGGTCACGGCCGGCCGCCACCAGCTGGCGGGGGCCGCCGAACAGACCCCAAACGCCGATCTTGGTGTGACCCGATACCGCGAGGCCCTTTCTCGCGCCGCGGGCTATGCGCAGCGGCTGGTGGGTGACCACCGCCTGCCGTACCGCATGAACGGGAATGACGTGCCGGGGGCGGCCGACGAACACCCGCTCCCACAGGCCGAACTCGATGGTGATCAAACCGTCAGTGATCATGACCGTGGCCATGCGTGTCATCCTTTCGTCAAGGGGAGAAGGATCGTCGCCAGCATCCGGGGTGTCCGATCCCCTCCCGGCTCGTTCGCCAGCAGGGGTCGCACCAGTTCGGCGAAGCCCTGCGCGAAGCGCACGAACTCCTCCTCATCCAGATGCAGCACCAGCTGCTGATAGCCGACGCCGTCGGCCACCAGGTCGACGTGCTCTTGGGACAGGTAGCGCGAGAACTCCGACAGCAGGGTGGAGACGAACGCGGTGAAGTAACGCGCGTGCTCCTGCGGTGACGCGGCGGCCAACGCCTCGGGGGTCGGGGTCAGTCCTTCCTTGGGCAGCGCGTAGACGCGTTCCGTCGCACCGCCGACCTTCCGCTCCTCCACCACATCCACCAGCCCGGCCTTGGCCAGGGTGGAGATCTGCCGGTAGAGCGTGGCCTGCGGCACGTCGGGCAGCAGGTCCGCCAGGTCGGAGGCCGTACGGCGGGCGCCGGCGATGGCGGCCAGAATCCGGATGCGCACCGGGTGAAGCGCCAGCTCGGCCCACCGTTCAGTCGAAGCATTCACAGGAAGACATTATCAGTATCGATAATGAGAATGCAAGGCAGCACGGAGAGGGCCGCCGTGTCGGATGCCGGGATCAGATTCGGAACATGGACAGGTCGACAGTGCAGAGAGTCTGCTCGGCGCCGAACTCCTCGAACGTGCTGGTGGGGCGGAAGCCAAGGCGGGCGGCGAGGTTGAGCGATCGGGTGTTCGCCGTCTGGGTCACGAGCAAGACCGGCTGGTCGGGGAGTTCGCCGGCCGCGGCGCGCAACGCGGCCGTCGCGGCCTCGAACGCGAACCCCGTGCCCCAGGCGCTACGCCGCAGCACATAGCCCAGTTCCAGCTCCCCGCCATCCCCGGTGACATGCCCGGGGCCACCGGCCGACCGGCGGGCGAGCATCAGAGTTCCGAGGAAGCGGTTCGTCGTTTTGTCCGCGATGACGTAATTACCGTGACTGGATGTCGCGTCAGCCGCGAGGGCCGCATCGAAGCGCTGCTCGGCCTCACTCCGAGGCCGCGCGCCGCCGAGGTATTCCTGAACCTCGGGATCGGTCGAGAGCTCGATGAATCCTTCACGGTCCGCCTCCTGCAATGCTCCGCGCAGCAGGAGCCGCTCCGAGAGGACTATCGCGGCAGACAGGCTCATGGGCCCATGATCATAGAACACGGGCCCCCCGAGTGGCGGCCGGCAGGACGACGAGCCGCCACAGCGGCGACGGTTTACGGAACGACGAGCCCCCAGTACAGCGCCCACGGCAGGTACGCCGCGGCGGCCGCGAGCAGCAGGCCGAGCCGGATCCGGCCGCCACCGGACAGCGAACGCCGCGAGCGCCACGCGGCGGCCCCGGTGGCGATCCCGGCGGCGACCACGGTCACGGAGAGGAGCTGGAGCAACAGCCAGGGCACGGACCGGCCGAGGACGACGGGCCCGATCACGGTCGCGCCGGTGAGGATCAGGACACCCAGGTAGGCGAGGAAGCCGATCAGTGCCACCGGCAGCGCGACGACGAACACGCGGGCGGGCCGGGCGGCCACGGGTGCGCCGCGGCGTCCGCGTCCACGGCGCACCAGCGCCCCGATGGGGTAGCCCAGGCAGGCCGTCACGAAGAGCGCGAACGCCACCAGCTGCCACTGGGGAGCCTCGTACCACGCGAGCGGCCCGTCGACCGGGCGGCTCGCCTGCGCCTGGGGCGGCGGGCTGCCGACCCGGATCGGCGGCGGCCCGCCGGCCAGGCTCTTGATCCAGGCGGCCTCCAGCGTGGCGTACGTCGGGGGCAGCAGGTCGGGCCGGTCGAAGCCGTCGTCCCGGGTGCCGTTGAGGTTGTGCCGGGCTCCGGCGATGAAGCGGATGGTGTAGTGCTCGTTGCCGCCCCTGGCCAGCGCCCCGGCAATGATCTTCGCGCTCTCCGCGGGCACCGCTTCCCTGTCCAGGGTTCCCCACACCGCCAGGACCGGCTGGCGAACGTGCTCCCAGCCTCGTACGGGATCGTGGGCGGCCTCGCCGAACAGCCCGCCGGCGACGGCGTAACGGATCAGACGTCGTTGCAACGCCGGGACGAGTGACCCGCGGATCCCGGCATGCCTGAGCCGCTCGCCGTACGCCCACGCCTGTTGTCTCGCGGGCGTGGTGCCGACCGCGCCCGCGACGATCAGGAAGGCGACGTCCGCCGAGCGCGCCGCCGCCAGGGGCGCCACCCAGCCGCCCTCCGACAGCCCCCAGACGCCGACCCTGTCCGGGTCGACCTCGGGGCGGGCGCGCAGGGCCCGCACCGCGGCGAGCGCGTCGGTGGCGAGCATCGCGTAGTCCCGCCGCACGGTGGAGTAGCCGTCGGTGCGCTTGTCGTAGATCAGGGTCACGACGCCTCGTCTGGCGTACGCCTCGGCCTCGTCCCGGTACTCCTCCCGGGTGACCGGTCCGGCGCCGTGCACCATGACGATGGCCGGGCTGCGCCTCTTCGCCGCCTGTGGGCCGATGATCGTCCCGTGCAGGGTCACGCCGCCGGCGCCCATGAAGGTGACGTCGCCGCTGCGCACGGCCTGGGTCTCGGCCCGGACGGAGCCGGCCGGCAGAACAGCGACCGGGAGCAGCAGTAAAAGGGCGGGCAACTTGCGTCGGAGCAGCATGAGCTGCTCTCCTTTCTCTGAGGTTTTCGCGCACGGTGAGACACGCCCTTCGCGGGCGTGGTGACGCGGATTCCGTTCCTGGGCCGCCGAGCTGGCACTCGGCGGCCCGGTTTCACTCGTCGTCGGCGGGTGCGGGGAAGGCCAGCAGCCGCGCGAGCACGACACGCGCGCCGGGTGGAGTCTCCTCCTCCGGCCGTTTGAAGCGGTAGAGCAGTTTCACGTACTCCTCGAGGAATTCAGTGAGCTCATCGGCCGTGAGCTTGATCGTCGAGCGGGACCAGGCCAGGGCGTCGGCCCACTCCCCCATCTGTGCGCGCTGGAGCTGGAAGCGGGTGAACTGCTCCAGTTCGTCGGCGAAGTCGAGGCGATTCATCTCCTCGACCGCCTCCCGCATCTCCGGGCTCTGCCTGCTGTAGGGCGGAATCCGGCGATCCGCCGGCACGTGACGCCACCATCGCTCCCGTCCCCGCGACAGCTCGGGGACCTCTTCGATGAAGCCGTGCTTGGCCATCTGCCGGAGGTGATAGCTGGTCAGCCCGCTGCTTTCCCCCAGGGCGCGGGCGAGCGTCGTGGAGTTGGCCGGGCCCTGCCGCAGCTGCCGCTCGATCCGCTGCCTCATGGGGTGAGCCAGCAGCTTCAGCGCCTCGACATCGGCGATCTCTTGGGGACCCGGCGGATCTGGCATGAGACCAGACTATGAGATACAAAGACTCTTTGCAAAGATGACTTGCAAAGGAGCGTGCGCCAGTGGTCGTGCGCGACGGACGTCGAGGAAAGGAAACCCTCACGATGAACGCGTTACGTCAGAGCTGGCGGCCGATCTTGCTGCTGATGGCGCTCTCACCGCTGCTGGCGGAGGTCTTCAGCGGCTCCATGCCGGCCACCGACTTCTTCCGGCCGGGCGTGCTCCTCCCCTTCACGATCTTCGTGTACGGCCTGCCGATCCTGATACTCCGCGAGGTGGCGACACGCGGAAGCTTGGGCCTCCTGGGCCTGTGGTGCCTGGGAATGATCTACGGCCTCTACAACGAGGGCCTCATCTCGGAGACGCTCTTCCACCCGCTCGACCCGGCGAACGAAGCGTACGGAAACTTGGGACTCGTGGCCGGGCTGCGGATCCCCTGGATGCTGTACATCCTGCCCTGGCATGGCCTGTTCTCGCTGGTCACCCCGGTCCTTCTGGTTCACCTGCTGGTCCCCCGGCAGGCGGACCGGCCGTGGCTGCCGAAGCGGGCGACCTGGGTTATGGCGATCGTCACCGGCGGGCTGGCGATCGCCCGTTTCGTGTTCTGGGGTGAGAACCGCGGCGTTCAGGACGGCGGGACTTTCCTGCTGCACGTGGCGGTCGTGCTCGGCGCCGCGCTGGTGGCGTATCTGCTCGCGGTGCGGCTGCCCCGGCGGCCCTGGCTCCCCCGGGCCGTGTCGGGCGTGGATCGTCCCGGTGTGCCCTGGCAGCCGTTCGTGGCGGGCGCCGGGCTCTACGTCCTCTGGTTCGTGGGAACCGAGACGCTGGTCGCGGTCGTCAAGGCGCCGTGGCCGGTCGTGGTGCTCTACACCTCGGTGGCGGTGGTGGCGGGCCTTGGGGCGGTGGCCCGTGTCCAGGCCCCCTCGCGGGCCGCCGCGGCGGTGTTCGTTCTCGGTGCGGGAACGGCACAGGCGGCCATCATCGTCCTGTTGGTCGGGCAGGTGCAGGGCGACGTCTTCAGGAGCGTGTCCGGGGCGATCTTCGTCGCCGCCTACGTCACCGCGGTGGCGCTCATCGCCCGGCGGCGCGGATCCGGCAGCACGATCGAGCAGCGTGGCGGTCAGCCGCGCAGGTAGCTGAGAACCGCCAGGACTCTTCGGTGGCCGACCTGGTCGTCGATCAGGTCCAGCTTGGTGAAGATGCTGCCGATGTGCTTGGAGACGGTCACGCCGGAGATGACCAGTTCCCTGCCGATGGCGGCGTTGGACCGGCCCTCGGCCATCAGCGCCAGCACGTCGAGCTCACGGGCGCTGAGCCGCAGCAAGGGGTCGTCCCGGTGCGTGAGCAGGCGCCGCACCACCTCCGGGTCGATCACCGTCGCGCCCCCGCCGACCTCGCACATGGTCGCCACGAACTGGGCTCCGTCGACCACCCGGTCTTTGAGCAGGTAGCCGGTGCCGGCGCCGCCGCTGCGCAGCAGCTCGGTGAGCGAGGCGGCGTCGACGTACTGGCTGAGGACCAGCACGGGCAACGAGGGGCGGCCGCGGCGCAGCTCGATCGCGGCCCGCAGGCCGTCGTCGGTGTGGTCGGGCGGCATGCGCACGTCGGTGACGACGATGTCGGGCCGGGCTTCGGCGGCCGCGGTGCGCAGGTCGCCGGCCGTGGCCACCGCGGCCACCACCCGGTGGCCGAAGTGCGTGAGGAGGTTGACCAGGCTCTCCCTGAGCAGGCCGGAGTCCTCCGCGAGCACGACTCTCATGCCGTTGTCTCCTGTGGCAGGCAGGGGATCTCGGCGCGCAGCACGGTCGGCCCGCCTTCGGGGCTGTCGAACCTCACCTGGCCACCCACCGCGGCCACCCGGTCGGCCATGCCCTGAACGCCTCCGTCCTCCCGTGGGGTCAGGCCGCCCCGCCCGCTGTCGCCCACTTCGAGTATCAGGACGTCGCGGATGATCCGCCCGCTGACCCAGCAGTCACCGGCTCGGGCGTGCTTGGCGACGTTCGCCAGAGCCTCGCTCACCACGAAGTAGGCGGTGCTCTCCACGCCGGGCGCGAGCCTGCCCGCCACCTCGACCTTCACCCGGATCGCCATGGGGTGGGCGCCGGCCAGCTCGGCGACGGCTTCGGGCAGGCCGCGCTCGGTCAGCACCCGCGGATGGATGCCGCGGACGAGCTCGCGCAGTTCTTCGAGCGTCGTGAGGGTCTCCCGATGGGCTCGGGACAACAGGCCGCGCAGCTCCGGCTCTTCCACGCCCATCCGCGCCAGGTCCAGCATCACGCCGAGCGCGACCAGCCGCTGCTGGGTGCCGTCGTGCAGGTCGCGCTCGATACGCCGTCGTTCGGCGTCGAACGCGTCCAGCAACCGGCCGCTGGAGCCGACCGTCTCCATGCCGGGGACCTCGGACGGTGGCGGCGCGAGCAGTACCCGGACCAACACGACGCGGATGCTCGCGACCGCGACGGCCAGATAGGCCGCGGCGACCAGCCCGAGCGCGGCGAATCCAGCCGTCAGGAGCGAGTCCCCCAGCGTGGCCAGATGGGTGCCGAGGACGTCCACCGGCCCGGACACCAGGTAGACGACGGGAGCGGCGAGGCAGACCAGGCAGGCGAGAGGGACGGCCGCGACCACGTAGTCGAGCGGCCACAGCCCGGTGATCAGCGCCATGGTGTAGGCGAGTTCGCGCCAGGACGCGTTCTCGCGGAGCCTGGTGCGCATCCAGGCCGCGGCCCCCGTGCCGCGCAGCGTCCGGTGAGGGCTGGGGTGCGCCGGCAGGCCCAGCAGCCGCAGCCGCCGGCGTTCGACGGCGCCGACCGGGATCCCGGCCAGCCCCGCCGCCGTGAGCGGGACCAATCCCAGGAGCACGGGCGCCAGCGTCGCGCCCACCAGGACGAGTGCCAGCATCACCGCCATCGCGCAGCCGCCGAGGAGCGCCCCGGTCGCCGCGTAGGCCCAGGCGCGCCAGGGGGCGGAGGAGGTCAGGAGTCTCTGCGGACGAGATCTCAGCGCCTCTCGCGGGTGCGTGCTCTCCACACCGCCGCAGCTTAGGACGTCTGGGTGCCCGTGCCATGACAGCCACCTATACCAAGGAGTGTGGTGCCCGCCGTGATTCGCCCGGCCGCCGGTCACCTGTGTGCTGGAGGCATCGTCGTCGACCGCGCAGGAGGGCATGACGTGAGGGCAGTCCATATCGCACCCAGGCGATCCATCACCTGGCCGATGAAACCCACCGCACGCAAGGTGTGGCTGGTGCTGCACGTGAGCACCTCGGTGGGCTGGCTGGGCGGCAGTTACGCCATGCTCGTCATGGGAGCCGTGGCGCTGACCAGCGAGGGAAGTCCGCTGCGGCCCGCGGCCTACGAGCTGATGCACGTCAGCGACACGGCGATCATGATTCCGGGCAGTCTGGCCGCGCTGGTCACCGGTCTGGTGCTGGCGCTGTACACGAAGTGGCGCGTCCTGCGTCACTGGTGGGTGATCACCAAGCTGGTGCTCACCGTCTTCGCCATGGTCTTCGGCTACGTGTACACCGCGCAGGGGGTGAAGGACGCGCTCGCGGCCACCCTGGCCGATCCGCGGGCCGACCTCGGCTCCCTGGGGCCGGGCCTGGTCAACGGGTCGGTCGTGATGCTGGCCGTCCTCGTCCTCGCCACGGTGCTCTCCATCGTCAAGCCATGGGGACGCACCACCAGAGGCAGGGCCCGGCGAGGAGGAGGATGGCGCGATCGGCGGTCGTCGCCGCTGCCGTATCGCGGGTGAGCGTCAGGAGATCCAGCCCGCGTCGGAGGCGATCCGGATGGCGTGGACGCGGTTGCGGGCGTTCAGCTTTGTCAGGATCTTCGTGAGGTAGTTGCGGACCGTCCCCACCGAAAGATGGAGCGTGGCGGCGATCTCCTCGGGTTCCACGCCTTTGGCCGCCAGGTGCAGGATCTCGATCTCACGCGCCGAGAGCGGGTTCTCTCCGATGTCCCAGGCCGACAGCGCGAGCTGGGGATCGACGATACGCCGCCCGGCCGCCACCCCGCGCACGGCGGCGGCGAGCTGGTCGGCGGGAGCCTCCTTCAGGAGGAAGCCGGACACCGACACCGCGAGCGCCCGCCTGAGCGTGCCCGGCCTGCCCATTCCGGTGACGATGAGCGTGCGGCAGCTGGGCAGCTTTTCGTGGAGGATCTGCGCGGCGGTCAGGCCGTCCATCTTCGGCATGTCGATGTCGATGACCGCCACATCGGGACCTGTTTCGAGCGCCACGGGCACGATCATGTCGCCGCTGTCGACCTCGGCGACCACGGTGAGGTCGGGCTCCAGGGAAAGAAGGGCGGCCAGTGCGCCCCGCACCATGTGCACATCCTCGGCGATCAGCACCTTTAAGTGCAGCATCCACGCCCCCTCGCCCATTCCATTTCATGGAGCGTATAAGCATCAGCGTATACGGCAAGACATTCACAGGAAGGCGGTCACGTGGAACCATCCGTCCGCGACACCGGCCGTCAACCGCCCGCCGACGCCGTCCAGGCGCCGCGCCACGTCGCCCAGCCCACGCTGATCCTGCACCACAGGCTGCCCCGATGACGGATCCACCCCGTCGTTCCTGATGGTGAGCGAGCCTTGCTCGCTGGTGATGACGCAGTGGCGAGCGGTGCTGTGCCGCAGGATGTTGGTGACGGCTTCACGCAACATGGTCGCCAGCACGGCGTCGGCCTTCTGATCGCGGACCCGGCCGTGGAGGTCGATCGTGACCTCGATCCCGGCGGCGGCCAGGATGGCCCGGGAGGAGTCGAGTTCGCCGCCGAAGGAGAGGTTGCGATAGTCGCTGGCCACGTTGCGCACGTCGGCGAGCATCCGCCTGAGCAGTTCCAGGATCCCCTCCAGCTCCGACGGCGCCCGCTCCGGGGCCACGTCCAGGAGGCGGCAGGCCAGCACGCCCCTGAGCGCCACCTGGGACAAGCCGTCCACGAGCACCTCGTTGAGCTCGCGTGCCATGCGCAGGCGTTCGCGTTCGACGGCCTCGTCCGTCAACTCGGTCCGCGCCGAGTGCGCCTCCCTCACCAAGGTCATCAGCCAGCTCACGCCGTACACGATGAGGCCGGTGAGCAGGGTGGAGATGGTCAGCCAGGCGATCATGCTGACGCTGCTCGCGGTCAGCACCGCCAGCGTCAGGACAACACCCCCCAGAGCGGAGTACAGCACCCACCGCAGCACCCCTCTCAGCTCCAGGAGTACGGCGCCCGCGACGAACCCGGCCATGCTGCCCCAGGGGGCGTTCAGCCAGAGCAGCGGCAGGAAGGTGACCGCGGCCTGCCCGGCCATCGCCGCCCTGCGTGCCCAGGGTGTGCGCAGGAATCCGAAGGTGAGCAGCAGCTGCATGGCCAGCATCGTCACCACGCACGCGGCGGCGCCCAGCGCGCCGGCCACACTCGGCTCCGTCCAGACGATGTTGAGCAGGATGGTGAGCGCGTAGCCGGACAGCACCAGGAGAACGATGGCCGAGGTCGTCTTCGGCCCCCACCGCTCCGCGGGACCGGCTCCGCGCGGCCAGCGCTCTCGCGGGGAGGTGTCCGGCGGGTGGCGGTCGGCGGCCGCGGGCTGCCGTCGCGCCGGGGCCTCGACCGTCAGGTGGAACCACTCGCCTTCGCTTCTGGTGGTCAGGCGCCCGCCGACCTCCGCCAGGCGGACGGCCAGATTGCCGAGCCCGCAGCCGCGGTCGGCCAGGTCCTCGGGCACGGTGTCCACTCCGTCGTTGGACATCCGCAGGCGGACCGTGTCGCCTTCGGTCACCAGCTCGACCCGGCACTGCTGCGCCTTGCTGTGGTGCAGCACGTTGGTGATGCCCTCGCGCAGGACGACCGCCATGACCTCGTCCAGGCGTCCGGCGAGCGTGATGTCGGGGATGCGGATCCTCGCCTCGATCTGGGCGCTCGACAGCGTGGCGAGCGCCGCGCTCTTCTCCGTGGCCAGGGAGATCCGGCCGCTGCCCCCGGCGACACCCTGCACTCCGGCCGTGGCGCGCCGTACGACCTCCAGGACGTCGCGCAGTTCGGTCGCGGCCCGCGCGCGGGCGGCGGGCAGCAGGCGGTAGGCCAGCTCGTAGCGCAGGGTGATGGCGGAGAGGTCGTGGCCCACGAGGTCGTGCAGGTCACGGGCGACCCGCAGGCGTTCCTGGACGACCGCCATCCGCACCAGGTCGCCGCGGGAGGCGCTCACTTCGGCGACGATGCCCGACAGTGAGCCGACCGCGTACAGCATCAGGCCGGTCAGGAGCGTGAAGTGCACGGCGTAGGCGAGGTTGAGCGCCTGCCATCCCTGGTGTTGCAGGAGCGCCGCGGCGAACACGCCTGCCGCCACCGCGGCGTAGAGGGCCCACCTCACACGGCTCCGGATCACCAGCAGCATCGAGCCGGCGACGAAGCCCGCGGCGGCGCCGAACTGCGGCCCCACCCACGCGGCCGGGGCGAAGGTGGCGAGCACCTGCGCCAGGAGCGTCACGGAGCGAACCCGCCGCGGCCAGGCGAGCGCGCCTGGGCTGGAATGGGCCAGTTGCAGTGTGACGACGACACCCAGGCAGCCCAGGAAGGCGAACAGGCCCGTGCCGCGCAGTCCGGCGAGCACGACGGTGACCAGCGAGCTGGTGGCGTAGCCGGCGGCGACGACGGCGGTGACGACCCGTGCCGTGCGGCGCGCCCGCGGCTCCACAGGTTCGAGCCGCACACTCTCCCGGTCGTGCACCAGCGCGCCCATCGCCATGCCCTCTCCGCGACCCGGCCGCATTCCTGACATGTACGCGGGGTTTAGCCAGGCGAGTCTATATTGTCACCATATGCCGTTCAAGGTCCCTCATCGGGGCGTACCAATCGGCGTGCCAGATCTGCCCAGTGCGCGTCATTCACTTGATGCCAACCGATTGCCGTGCTGTCTTTCGCCGGCAGTTTTCTCCCGAGCACAAGACCCCCGACACTGGATTCGGCCCGCCAGTCGGCGCCCAATGCTTCCGCCCACAACTCGATGTCCAGGCTTTCCAGGGGATGCGTCCCCAGCCCCAGCCCCGCCGCCACCAGCGACAACGTCTGGCTGAGCATGCCGACGTTCTTCAGGACCGAGGCGTAACTGAGCCCGCTGTACTTCCAGGACACACGGCGGAAACGCGCGGTGATAATGACGAGAACAGGAGGCTGATGACGCATTCCGGCCGCCAGCCGCGCATTCTCCAGGGCGGCGTCGACCCAGTGTATTTCGCCCGCCAGTGCCCTGAGTCCGTGGTTCAGCGGATCGTAGTGATATATGCCCTCGTCAATTCCGGTGCAGTCGCGCACGGCGACGTAAAGCTCCAGCTCATAGCCGGAGCCAATGCTCAGATACGGACGGTCGCTGGTCTCTTCGGGCGAGAATGGGGAACCGCTCAGCGAACGCACCCTGGCCACCCGGTAGAGCAGTTCGCCGAGCTCGCGCGCCGTGATCGGGCCGGAGCTCAGGTGCGCCTCATCCACCGCCTCGACCGCCGCGCTGAGCGGCGGGTCGGCCGCCACCAGTGCCTCCCACGTGGGCCGGTACAGACCGACGAGGCCGTTGTCGCCGCGCGAGACGACCACGGGCTCGACGCCGGGCCGGTCTCCGCCCGGATAGGTCGCGCCGAAGTCGCGATCGTGCCTGCCCAGCGTGGAACGACTGTGGAACAGCAGGTCGACGGGTGACCACGAGATCAGCATGTCGTCGGTGTCCTCGGCGAACTCCACCGGGCGAAACTCTTCGACGCGCTCGGCGCGCACGACCATCCCCGCCGCCGCCAGATAGGCGACGAAGGCATCGAAGTACGGCGAAGCCGTCCGGATCGCGCTGGGCCTGGTCGGCCGCCGCAGATGGCCGAGCAGGCCCATGGCATCCGCGCTGTGCAGGATCACCCGGTGCAGGGCCAGCGGCGATTCGAGCCGGTAGTCCCTGCCGTTGGTGCTGATGACGGCGAACCTGGACAGGCGGATCGGCACGTCGGCGGCGATCGGGGTCACGTGGAACCGCGAGTGGTGCGTCAGCGGCACCACGGACACCAGGGGCTGCTCCCGGTCCACGCTCAGGGAGCGGACCACCAAGGGTTCGAGGCGCTGCAGCAGGCGAAGGAGGTCGGCCATCTCGGCTTCGCCGCTGATCACGTTCTCCAGGTGCGTCGGCCCCAGGCTCATCCGCTGCAGCGCCTCGAACACGGCCGCGCCCGGCTGGACCAGCTCGATGTCGCCCCAGCGGCTGTGCACCAGCAGGACCCCGCCCTCGGACCCGGCTTCGAGGTGGACGTCCTCACGAAGTGACCACAACACGTGGAGCTCCGAGGGTGTCGTCTCGTCCCCGAATCCGGCAGCCATGGTCGGTAACTCCTGGGTCAGAGGAACAGCGGGATGGGATTGAGCTCCGCGTAAGCGGTCGGACGGGGCAGGCGCCCGAGCTTGACGGGGACGTCGTACAGCCGGCCTGGGGCGAAGCGCGCCCAGAAGTGCCGCAGGCCGGGCACCACCACCTTGACGACCGGCATGCCGACATCGGGTCTCGTCTGGTCGAGGACGAGGACGTCCAGGTGGCGACTCTCGGCGACGGCGCGCATGCGGTCCAGGCCGGCGTTCAGGTTACCGCGCTCGGCCTCGCCGCCGCCGCGGAAGCGCGTGGATGGCTGGTCCGGGTCGGGCAGGAGGTACGGCTGGTTCGCCGTGGTCGCCTCCTGCCACCAGCGCCGGATGTGCTCGTCGGTGCGCGGGTATCCGCTGCCGTCTGGCTTGGCGTCCATCACCGCGGACAGGAGCTGGCCGAGTTCCGTGAGCGCCCGCCGTACGGCGATACGCAGGTCGAAGTGGGCGCCGAAGCCGAGCATGATGTCCTGCGCGGGTTTGTCGGTCCGGCGCGAGATCGCCGCCACGACGGGGATCTCCAGGTCGGAGGTGAGGTCGAGGAGCCACACCGCGCGGTTGATCTCGGCGTAGCCGTCGAAGACCTCGGCGATGAACGGGTCGTCCAAGGAGGTCTGGTCGATCGGCGCCTGCCGCGTCCTGTTGTACCACCACAGCGCCACCGCGTCGCGCTCGACGAGTTCGAGGAAGCCCTGGACGACCGCGTCCTCCAGGCTCGCGCCCGCGGCGTTCCCGTTGGAGGTCGCCCTGAGGGAGGGAGCGCCGGTTCCGCCGTTGAAGTACAGCAGGTCGGTGGGCAGCAGCCGCTGCGCCCCCGTCATGATCGAGTGGACCGGGGTCCACTCGATGACCGCGCGTTCGTCGAAGGGCTCGGGGATGCGCTGGAACGGCATGGCGCGCGCGTTCCAGCGGTCCCGGTCGGCGTACTGGCTCGGGTGGAAGAGCTGGCAGGTGTCGGGGTGAATGGCGTCGCCGCGCAGCCGGCCGTACGTGCCGAGGATGACGCGCTCGTCGCCGAGCCGGGTGCCGCAGTATCGCTCCACCGCCTCACCGAGGGCGCTGACCTGTGCCTCCAGATCGGTGCGGCCTTTGCCGCCGCTCCACTGGCGCAGCCCGCCGCGCCCGTCGCCGGCGAGCGCGAGGTTCCTGCCCGACAGGTAGCTGTGAACGAACCGCGGGCAGCGCGGGTCGCGCCGGATGGGGTCGGTGACCCCCGTCACCGGGTCGGCGAGGTGGTGATAGGTGTCCCACATGTCCTCCAGGGACATCGCGCGATGGCTGTTGCCGGGCGCGCTGCCCCCGGACCGGCCGGTCGTGGCGGCCACGGGCACGGCGCTCGCGTCGCTCGTCCCGCACGCGCCGCACTGCGGGCGGCGCGTGAGGGGATGGCGCGTCAAGCCCAGGTCCAGGGTGTCCAGCGTCCACATCCCGTCGCGCAGACCCGTGGACGCGCCGGCCAGCCACTTGGTCAGCTCGTGCACCGCCAGGTGCAGGCCGAGGGCGCGGGTCGGGGCCAGGGACGCCTCGGGCGGGCGGTGCGTGCCCGCACAGCGGTGCATGCGCAGCCGCCCGGCCAGGCACTCCCAGCACGGGCCCGTCCCCGGCTCGAAGGCCGGGCCGATCCAGATGTCGGGACCGCGGGTGGCGGCCAGCAGCCAGGGCGTGCCGTCGGCCAGCCGCCGGGCGTTGACCTCGGCCAGTCTCGGGTCGAGATAGTCGGCGCACAACACCAGGAACATGCCGGCGTCCTCTTCCCGCGCCACGGTCAGGCCGGCGGCCCGGCACGCCTCGGCGGCGGCCTGCGGCCGGTCACCGAGCGTGATCACCGCGACCGGTGTGGAGGCGGACTTGAGTCCCGCCTGGTCGAGGCCGGCGAGGTCCCAGTAGGCGTCCGCCTCTGTCGTCGAGGCGCTCTGGAAGCCCACGAGATTCGCCCGGGTGAGCTGGGCCAGCATGTGGCCGAGCCTGGGCGCGGAGGCCCAGGGCGCCATCGCGTGGCGGATCTCGGCCACAGTGCGGGTGCCGTCGAGCATGGGCGCCAGCCTGTGGACCAAGGCTCCTTCCAGCGCGGTCGTGCCCCTCGCCGACGACACGTACACCGCCTCACCCGCGACCACGTCCACCCGCAGGTGCCGTTTGAAGCCGAGGAGCATCTGGTCTGCCTTGTCCACCATGGCCGCCTCACTCAGTGAAGGTGGGCCATGCCGGCCGCGCCGAGTTGACCAGGTCGTCGATGATGAGGTCCGCCGCCCAGAGCGCGGGCACGTCCGGGGTGGCGAGCACGGCGAGGTGGGAGTCCGCCCGCACGTCGGCGGCCGGGACAACAGCAGCGATCATGACTTTCTCCTTGGTCGAGGAGCTAATCCGAACAGCCAGATCATTAGTCATGAGCGCCGGCATTCCTAGTTAACGCATCATTCGTGCGATGTGAATATTTCACTGTGCACGCGTGATCCATTGCGTCGATCCGCCGTCCCCAAAAACCTACTCTGAGCGAAGAATCACCAGAAATGGAGGGAAGGCGATGATCAGATCTCAGATGCGGAGACCGCCCCGGGCCCGTGCGGGCCGGCAACTCGACCTGCGCACCCCCAGCGGCAGGCTGCTCCCCTACTAGTGATCAGGCCGTTCGGCGCCCGCGGAGGCTGCCGTGGCCACCCGACTCCGCAGCCTCCGCGCACTCATTCGAACGAATAGGCAGCGCCCGTTCCCGGCGCCGTCGATAACCATGTGAACACAAGCTTAGGAAGGCCATGACACAAATTCTGGATCCAGCCCACAAAGTGATCGGCAGCTATCTTGAATACGCCGTGATGTTCACCGATCAGCAGCACACCACCATCGAGGACTTCGGCATGGACAGGGAGGCGGCCGAGTGCGCGCACCGTGAGATGGCCGCCATGGGCGAGTCCGCGGCTCAGGTCGTCTCACGCGCCATCACCGTCGCCTACGGCCCCTGGGAGCCGTTGCCCCTCTCGCACAGGAACGGACCATGATGGAGACGACGCGCGCCCAGCGACCCAGAGGCGGCGAGGTATCGGGCCGCAAACCGGAGGCGGCCCCGAGCAGGCTCGGCGTGGACGGCACCGCCCTCACCAAGCGCGTCGGCCTGGTCCTTCCGCAGACGATGCCGTTCTCCTCCTGGGAACGGCTGGGCAAGCAGATCGCGCTCATCACCGACTCGTCGACCTGGTGGCTCGGCGACTGGATCAACTACGGCGAGCGGGTCTACCCCGACCGGTACCAGCGGGCCGTCGCCGGCACGTCGCTGAACTGCCAGACGCTGCGCAACTACGCCTGGGTGGCCCGCCGCTTCCCGATGAACCGCCGCAGGGACAGGCTCAGCTTCCAGCATCACGCGGAGCTGGCCTCGCTTCCTCCCGAGGAGCAGGACGAGTGGCTGAACCTGGCCGAGCAGAACCGCTGGTCGCGCAACCAGCTCCGGCGCCAGCTGCGCAACCGGAGCGTGGGCGCCCGCGTGCGTCCGGCCGAGACCTCGGTCACGCTGCACATCGACCAGAGCAGGGAGCAACGCTGGCAGCAGGCCGCCGGAGAGTCCCGGCACAACCTGCACGACTGGATGACCATGGTGCTGGACCAGATGGCCGATCTGCTGCTCCTGCCCGAGCGGCGCGCGAGCAACGTGGCCCTTCCGGCCGGTGACGGGATGATCGTGCTGACGCCCGCCGTATCCGATGCCGCCGCCCCCGTCGCGGCGGGCGAGGTGCTCGTGCTGTCAGGCGGCGAACGCCCCCTGTCATGATCATCAGGATTCGCCCCGCCATGAGCTCTCCGGAGACATGGCGGGGCCTCTTTTCGCACGCACGCGTGAGCGCCTGGGGAGGGTGACCCTCCCCAGGCGCTTACGGCAGCAGGCGGACGGGCAGGCTGCGCAGGCCCCAGGTGAAGTTGGAGGCGTTGAACACCGGCTCACCGGCCGCCTCGATCCGGCCGACCCTGCTGATCAGCTCCTCGAAGAAGACCTTCAGCTCCAGGCGGGCCAGCCGCGCGCCCAGGCACAGGTGCCTGCCCGCGCCGAAGGTGATGTGCCGGTTGGGTGAGCGGTCGACGCGGAACTCCCCGGCGTGCTCGAACACCGCCTCGTCCCTGTTGGCCGAGACGTTCCAGAGGGTCACCCGGTCCCCCACGGCGATGCGCGCGTTGCCGATCTTGGTGGGCTTGACCGCGGTACGCAGCGCGTGCACTCCGGGCACCGTCCACCGCAGGACCTCCTCGACGGCGTCCGGCACCCCGGACGGCCCCGCCGTACGCAGGAGCCGCCACTGATCGGGACGTTCGATGAGCGCCAGCACGCCGCCGGCGGCCGAGTAGCGGGTGGTCTCGTTGGCGCCCGCCAGCACACCGTTGCAGTTGAAGACGATCTCCTCATCGGTGAGCGGCCGCCGCTCGCCCTGGCCGGTGCTCCTGCGCTCGGCGGCGATCCGGCTGACGAAGTCGGGGCCGGGATTCTTCCTGCGCTCGGCGAGGAGTTCGGTGAAGTACAGGAAGATCTCGCCGTGCGCGCCCGCGCGCGTCTCCTCGTCGTCCCCCTCGAAGGCCTCGGTGGTCACCGTGCCCACCCAGTCCCATTCGCTGCGCGGAATGCCCATCAGCGCGCACACCACGTTGTTCGGGATCTGCTTGGTCACCTCCAGGAAGTCCATCTCGCCCCGGGCCACCGCCTCGCCCACCACCTCCCCCACGACCCGTTCGACCAGCGCGTGCAGGCGCGGCACCTCGGCATGGCCGAACTCCTTGGCCAGCACGCTCTTCAGCTGGGTGTGATCGGGCGGATCGGAGACGATGAGCATGCGCTGCGCGACGGCGGCGACCGCGCCGGGGTCGCTGTCCAGGCGCATCCCGTAGCGGGAGCTGTAGGACCGCTGGTCGGTGTAGACGCCCACGACGTCGTGGTATCGGGTGACCGCCCAGAACCCCGGCCCGTCGTCCTCCTCGTGCCAGTGCACCGGATCGTTCTCCCGCAGCCAGGCCAGCACGGGCCAGAACGTGCCCCGGCTGAACAGGTCGGGATCCTTGAGATTCACCTTCATGGTCGGCTCCAGTGCCGCCTCAGCCCGGCGACGACCTCGTCCGTCCGGTCGAGACAGAAGTAGTGTCCGCCGGGGAACATCCGCCTGCGGAAGGCGCCAGCGGCGTAGCCGCGCCAGCCGTCGAGGTGCGCGGAGGTGACGGTGGCGTCGGTCTCGCCGCCCCACGCCTCCAGCGTGGAGGGGAGGGCCGCGGCGTGATGGTCGTAGGTGAGCGACAACCGCGCGTCCTGCCGCAGGACGTCGAGCATCAGCTCACGGCTGTCCTCGTCGAGGTCGTCCTCGTCCAGGGCGCGCACGTCGAGCAGCTTGGCCAGCTCGGCGTCCTGGTCGGCCAGGCCGCGGCCGGCGCCCACCCACATGTGGGGCGGGCGGCAGCCGGCCACGACCAGAGCGCGGGGCCATCGGTCGTACTCCTCACCCAGCCTGCGGGTGATCTCGTAGCCGAGCAGGCCGCCGAAGCTCTGGCCGAACACGACCAGCGAGCCGTCCGGCGGCAGCGTCGCCTTCAGTTCCTCGAGCACCGCGGTGACCGCCTGGGTCATGCCGGTCGCCGGCGACTCCCCCCAGCGGGTCTCCCGGCCGGGAAGCTGGACGCCGACGACGGAGACCTCCTGGCCGGCCATGGCCTGCCAGGAGCGGTACTGCCCGCAACCGGCCCCCGCGGGGGCCAGGCACAGCAGGGTCACCGGCCGCGGCGCTCCCGGGTGGAAGGGCACCAGCCAGGATCCGCTCACGACACCTCCTCCGCCGGGGCCGCGCCCAACCGGTCCAGTTCGGCGGCCACACCGGCCACCGTCGGATGGGCCAGCAACTGCCTGATCGTCAGCCGTACCCCGGTCGCCTTGCGAAGCGCCGCCACCGCGCGCGCGGCCAGCAGCGAGTGGCCGCCGAGGTCGAAGAAGTCGGCGTCGACGTCGTGCACCGGCTGCGGCAGCAGGGCGTCCCACGCCTCGACCACGACCCTCTCACTCGGCGTGACCGGTGCTCTCCCGTGCGCCGACGTGGCGGCGGTCATCAGGGCGAGGGCCGCGCGGTCCACCTTGCCCGCAGGGGTGGTGGGAAGCGCCTCGATCGCCGTCACCCGCGCGGGGACCACGGCCGCGGGCAGGCGGCCGGCGCAGGCCGTACGCACCGATTCCAGGCACTCCTCGGCGGACACCACCAACGCGAGCCCGAGCGCGTCGCGGCCGGGCAGCACGTAGGCGGCCGCCCCGCGCACGCCGTCGGTCTCCACCGCGACCCGCTCCACCTCCGTCAGCTCCACGCGGAAACCACGGATCTTCACCTGCTCGTCGCAGCGGCCGCGATACTCCAGCAGGCCGTCGGGCCGCAGCAGCGCGAGGTCGCCCGTGCGGTAGAGCCGGGCGCCGTCGGCGGTGAACGGGTCGGGGAGGAACCGCTCGGCGGTCAGGTCCGGACGATGGCGGTAGCCCGCAGCGACGGCGGGCCCGCCGATGAACAGCTCCCCCGGGACGCCGGGCGCGACAGGGCGCAGATCGGCGTCCAGGAGGTGCACGGTGTAGCCGCGAAGCGGCCGTCCGATCGTCGTCACGTCGTCGCCCCTGGCCGTGTCGGCGCAGGTGGCCGCGATGGTCGCCTCCGTCGGGCCGTAGACGTTGAGCAGCCTGCCGGTGAAGCGGGCGGCCAGCGGGGCGGGAAGCGACTCACCCGCCGCCACCACCACCTCAGCCGCGCTCACCTCCCCCGCGCAGGCCAGCAGGAGGGACGGCGTCATGCACACCACGTCGGGCCGCGCGGTGGCGACCGTCTCCGCGGGGTCGTCACCGGCGATCGTCATGCACTGGCCATTGAGGAGATACAGCAGCGCGCACCACAACCAGCCGTCGAAGGCCGGGGACACCGCGTTGACGCCCGTCCCGCCCACGGGCAGGTCGAGCGCGGCCAGCGCGGCCACGAAGGCGGCCAGGCCCCGGTAGGGCACCTCGACCCCTTTCGGCCAGCCCGTCGTGCCCGAGGTGTAGATGACGTAGGCGATGCCGCAGGGATGCGGGCCGACCCGGCGCGGGGCCGGATGCGCCGCGGTCACGGCGCTGGAGGTCAGCACCTCGCACCGCTGCGGGATGACGCCCGCGGGGACGCGGTCGCCCAGCACCACCTGCGCGCCTGAGTCGCGCAGGACGAAACTGAGCCGGTCCGTGGGATGCCGTTCGTCCAGCGGTACGGCCGTCGCCCCCGTCCACCAGGTCGCCAGCAGCGCGGGCAGCGACAGCCGGCCGCGGCCGAAGCACAGCCCCACCTGGCTGCCCGGCCCCACACCGCGGGCGGCCAGCGTGCCCGCGATCGCGTGTGTGTGCTCGGCGAGCTGCGCGAAGGTGAGGCTCCCGTCGGGCGCGTGGACCGCGGTGCCGGACGGCTGGACGGCCGCCCACCTGTCCATGGCATCGAATATCCGCGCCAGATCGACGTTGACCGTCATGCGCTCATCTCCTCCACGTCCGCGGGGCCGGCCAGGAACGACGGCCGCCAGACCGAGTACGACCGCATGCCGTGCAGCAGCGGCGTTCCGGGTCGCATGACCACGCCCACCAGCCGTCCGAAGATCACCTCGTGATCGCCGTGCCTGAGCACTCTGCTCACCTGGCACTCGGCCATCGCGAAGGCGTCATCGGCCAGCCAGGGCAGCCCGGACTCCGATCTGATCCAGCGCACCGCGCCGAACCGGTCGGGGGCGGGCCCGGAGAACAGCTCCGCCGTGGCGCGCGACTCCCCGTGCAGCAGGTTCACGGCGAAGGCGCCGCTCTGGCGCACGGCGCACTGCGTGGCGCTGCCGATGCGCAGGCACACCAGGATCGTCGGCGGGTGCAGCGTGACGCTGGTCACCGACGAGCACGTCATGCCCTGCGGAACTCCGGCCGCGTCCAGCGCGGTGATCACGGCGACCCCGGTGGGGAACCTGCTCATCAGCGCGCGATGTTCGGCCGTCGACGCCACGGGCTCTTCGAAGACTCTCAGCTCGTGGCCGTTCATCGGCGCTCTCCGTGCATCCGCCGCAGGAACTCGTAGTTGGTGGGCAGGGTGGCGGCGAGCTCTTCCTGGTGGCGCTTGACGTCGGCGAACAGCGCGTCGGCCGCTTCCTCCGCTTCAGGCTTGTACGTCAGCGCGGGCAGCGGCTTCCCGGGCCGCAGTCCCAGGCCGGCGAAGATGCAGTAGTAGCTGCCGTTGGTCCAGAAGTTGCGGAACTCGGCCTCGAAGTTGCCGTAGTAGCCCCGCTCGTCGGTGATCGGCAGGTTGATCGGCAGTCCCGCCTTGAACATGGCGATCTTCCGCTTGATGCCCTCGGCCAGCTCCAGTTCCTTGTTCGCCCGCCAGAACGGCGTGTCCGTGCGCGGGGAGAGGGAGAAGTGCGCCTGGATGAAGTCCCTGGTGTCGTCGAACATCTCCTCGATCTCGCGATTGAAGCAGTCGCTCAGCACCGGGTCGAACGTGCGGTCGGGGAAGTGCTTGGCGAGCTGGTGGATGGCCGCGTAGATGAAGTAGATCCCGGTGGACTCCAGCGGCTCCAGGAAGCAGGAGGCCAGCCCGATGCTCACGCAGTTGCCCACCCACGCGCGCCGGTTGCGGCCCACCCGGAAGCGGATGTGGTTCAGCTTGGTGTTCTCGGGGTCGAGGCCCCACAGCCCGCAGAACTCCTCGGTCGCCTCGTCCCGTGTGGCGAACTTGCTGGAGTACACGTAGCCGGTGCCGAAGCGGGTCAGCATCGGGATCTTCCACGTCCATCCCGACGACATCGCGATCGAGGAGGTGTAGGGCTCGACGCCGTCGGCGGCGTCGTCGTGCGGGATCGCGGTGGCCACGGCGCTGTCGCACAGGAGGTGATCGCTCATGTCGATGAACGGCTCCTCCATCGCCTGGTTGATCAGCAGCCCGCGGAAGCCCGAGCAGTCGATGAACAGGTCGCCCTCCAGCAGCCGTCCGCCCGCGGTGCGCAGCGCCGTGATGAAGCCGCGCTCGTCGCGCAGCACCTCGGTCATCTCGTCCTCGACGTGCTCGGCGCCCTGCTTCTCCGTCGCGAACCTGCGCAGGAAGCCCGCGACGAGCTGGGCGTCGAAGTGCCAGGCGTAGTAGGTGGCCGGGCTGCCGTCCGCGTGACGCGGCGCCAGGTTGCCGTCCATGATCGCGGTCTCTTTGAAGCAGGCGTAGTCGAACGGCTCGTCGCTCTCGCCCTTGAGCGTCTTGGCCGCCCAGAAGTGCGACAGCGGGATCTGGTCGGCCGACGGCAGGAGGCCGAAGGGGTGGAAGAACTGGTCGGTGCGCCCGTCCAGCGGCTGCGGCGTCGGCGAGCTCGGCCCCGGCGTGCGCCAGTTGATGAACTTGACCGCCACCTTGAAGCTGGCGTTGCACTCGCGCATCCACTCGTCTTCCGGGATCCCCAGGTAGTTGAAGAAGGCGCGCTGCAGGTTGGGCACGGTGGCCTCGCCCACGCCGATCCGCGGGATGGCGGGCGCCTCCAAAACGGTGATCTTGACGGTGCGCTGCAACGCCTTGCCCAGATAGGACGCGGTCATCCAGCCGGCTGTGCCACCACCGAGAATGACGACATTGCGCACCCGGTTGTCCTGGAACATGTTCTCTGACTCCTTTAGATCGCGTGTGCGCGAAGCCGTGGTCCGACCGGCTCCGCCACTTCCAACGGCAGCTGGAGCGACTTGGTCTCGCAGAATTCCGCCAGCCCCTCCAGGCCGCATTCACGGCCGATGCCTGACTGCTTGACCCCGCCGAAGGGGGCGAGCACGTTGAACGGCCCGCCGTTGATGTCCACCTGACCGACCCGCATCCGCCTGGCGAAGGCCTGCGCCCTGTCCAGATCGGCGGACCACACGGCCCCGTGCAGGCCGTACGCGGTGTCGTCGGCGATCCTGAGCGCCTCTTCCTCGTCCCGATACGGCATGATCGACAGCACCGGGCCGAAGATCTCCTCCTTGGCGATGGTCATGGTGTCCCGTACGCCGGAGAACACGGTCGGGCGCACAAAGAACCCGCGCTCGCACCCTTCGGGCGCGCCGCCGCCTCCGGCCAGCAGCCTGGCGCCCTCCTCCACCCCGCCTCTGATGTAGCCGCGCACGCGCTCACGGGCCTGGTCGGAGATGAGGGGTCCCAGGTCGGTGGACGGGTCGCGCGGGTCGCCCACGCGATAGCTGCCGGCCAGGCCGGCCGCCAGTTCCGCGGCCTCGTCGTGGCGGTCGGCGGGCACCAGCAGCCTGCTCCACTGCAGGCAGGCCTGCCCGGAGTTGAAGCACATCTGATCCACCGTCGCGGCCACCGCGGGTCGCAGGTCGGCGTCCTCCAGCACGACGCTGGCGTTCTTGCCGCCCAACTCCAGATGGACGCGCTTGACCCGGCCGGCGGCCATCGAGGCCACCTGGCGGCCCGCGCGGACGGAACCCGTCAGCGAGACCAGGTCCACGTGCGGGCTGCGCACCAGGTCGGCGCCGGCGCCCTCGCCCGTGCCCACCACGACGTTGAAGACGCCGGGCGGCAGGCCGCACTCGGCGGTGATCTCCGCGAGCAGGTAGGCGTGTAAGGGCGTGAGCTCGCTGGGCTTGTGCACGACGGTGCAGCCGGCCAGCAGCGCGGGCACCACCTTCTGCAGGGCGAGCAGCAGCGGCACATTCCACGGGGTGATGGCGGCGACCACTCCCGCGGGCCCCTTCAGCACGAGGGAGTTGCCCACCCGCTGCTCGAAGGCGAACCCGGCCGCCAGGTCGGCGAAGGACGCCGTCATGGCGATGGCCAGGCCGACCTGCGCCTGCCGTGCCACGGTGGCGGGGGCGCCGACCTCGGCGGTGATGACCTCGGCCAGCTCGTCGGCTCGATCGGCCAGCCTGCCGGCCAGCCGCTCGACGAACGCGATCCGCTGCTTCAGCGGGGTCGCCGCCCACCGGGGCAGCGCCCCCCGTGCGCCTTGGGCGGCCCTGCGTGCGTCCCCCGGCGTGCCGGCGGGGACGATGGCCAGCAGGCTCTCGTCACTCGGGTCGAGCACGTCGATGCCCTCGACCGCCTCGGAGAGCCGCCAGTCGCCGTCGATCCAGTGTGACTGAACGAGCTGCGCGGACCGCCCCATCGTTACCGCTCCTTCCTGACGGGGAACTCGGCCAGGCCACGGAACTGCGGCGTGTCGGCCTTCCACCGGTGCGGCCGGCCGGGCACGGGGCACAGGCCGGGCGCGCGCTGGGTGAGCGCCTTGAGCGCCGCGGCCGTGATCACCTGGGCCAGCCCCGCGCCGAGGCAGCGGTGGATGCCGACCCCGAAGCCCACGTGTCCCGAGTCGTGGCGGCGCAGGTTGATCCGGTCGGGGTCCGGCCAGCGCTCGGGGTCGCGGTTGGCCGCGCCACGGACCAGGTAGACGAGCTCGCCCTCGGCGATCGGCCGCCCGGCGATCTCCAGGTCGCGGGTCACCAGCCGGTGCGTGAGCTGCACGGAGGCGTCGTAGCGCAGCACCTCCTCCACCGCGGCGGGAATCAGCGCGGGCTCGTTCCTGAGCAGGTTCCACTGGTCGCGCTGCTCGAGGAGGCCGAGGACCCCGTTGCCGATCAGGTCCATGGTGGTGCCGAAGGAGGCCAGCGGCAGCAGCAGCAGGTGCGCGAACATCTCGTGCTCGTCCAGCCGCTGCCCGTCCTCCGTGCCCTGCTCGCTGAGGGTGATCACCCGCGAGACCAGGTCCTCCTTCGGGCACCGCCGCCGGTCGGCGATGATCTCGGCCAGATAGGGCGTCATCGCGCTGAACGCCTCGGCGACCGAGCTGCCCGACGGCGCCACCTGGGTCGGATCGGCGCCGAGGAAGACCCGCTGCATGTGCCGGATCTCGTACCACCAGTCGGTCAGGCGGACGCCCTCGGCGGGCGGCAGGCCGTACATCACCGCCAGCACCCGCCCGGGAAGCTGGTACGCGAAGTCCTTGACCAGGTCGAACTCCCCCTTGGCCGCCGCCTGGTCGATGACCCCGGCGGCGATCTCCTCGATCCGAGGGCGCAGGGCGCGGACGTCCCGCCCCCTGAACTCGGTGTTCATGATCCTGCGGATGCGCGTGTGGTCGGGCGGGTCGCGGAAGAGCATCCACTCGGGCGCGAGATCCATGAACGTCTTCATCTCGTCCGAGGAGGTGGGGCCGACCCTGTTGGAGACCATCGCGCCGAGGCGGTGGGAGGAGTACGTCTGGGGGTCCAGGTGGGCGGCGTACACGTCGTCGTGCCGTGTGATCACCCACCCGTTCAGCCGATCGTCCCAGTGGACGGGCTCCTCTTTCCTGAGCTTGGCGTAAGCGGGGTAGGGGTCGTTCAGGAATTCCTTCCCGAACATGTCGACCCGCACCTTCTGGGATCGAATTTCGGTGCCAACTGTCATCAGCGATCACTTCCTCTTTTTGAGCACACCGATGCCCGCGAAATAAAGAATGGGAAGCATGGGGATAGGCGCAACCCTGCGCACACTTGCGACTAAGGTCGGCCGATTCCCGGCATTTGTCAAGGAGCCGGCCCAGCGCGCACGATGGTGAGCGTCTCCGAGTTGAAAGGGGCTGTCGGTGAAGACCGAGAACGCACTAATCCACGCGACTGATAAGCCATCACGTGGAATCAGGGCAACCGTTTCGTCGATGATCGGATTTGCTCTTGACCTGTACGACCTTTATGTGATCGTTTTCGTGGCGCCCACCATCGCGGCGGTGTTCTTCCCGTTCGAGAACTCCGCCTTGGCGCTGGCCGGCGCCTATGTCGCGCTGGCCGCCACCTTGATCATGCGGCCGATCGGGGCCGCGCTGATGGGCACCGTCGCCGACCGCCACGGCCGCAAACGGGCGATGGTCCTGGCGTTGCTCGGTGTCGGTTGCGTGACGGCGCTCATGGGCCTGCTGCCCGGCGCCCACGCCATCGGTGTCGCCGCGCCGTTGTTGCTGCTGCTCCTGCGCCTGGTCCAGGGCCTGTTCGTCGGCGGAGTCTTCGCCTCCACGCTGACCCTGGCGACGGAGTCGGCCCCGCCGCGCTGGCGCGGGCTCGTCTCGGGCCTGGTCGGCGGGGGCGGAACCGCGCTGGGCAGCCTCCTGGCCGCGCTGGCCCTGTTCGCCGCGACCAGGCTCTTCCCCGGCGACGCCTTCGCCGAGTGGGGCTGGCGCGCGATGTTCCTGGCCGGGGGCCTGCCCGTGCTGGTCAGCGTGTTCGTGATGAAGCACGTGGAGGAATCGCCCGTATGGACGGCCAAGGAGACCCGCTCCGGCAGCCCGCTGGCCCCGCTGCTCGCCCGCGGCCCGCACCGCAGGGCCCTGGTGGCCAACATCGCCGTGGTCTTTGGCGTCGGCACGTTCTTCCTGCTCACCATGGGACTGCTGCCCAGCTTCCTGCAGCTGGTCAACGGGCTGAGCCTGGCCTCGGTCAGCGTCATCCTGCTGTGGGTCAACCTGATCGCCTTCGCCTTCGCACCGCTCAGCGGCCATCTGAGCGAGCGGTACGGCAGGCGGCGCATGCTCCTGTACACCTCGATGGTCAACGCGGTCGCCCTGCCCGTGCTGTATCTGTGGCTGGCCGGCGTGGACTCCCCCGTCCTGGTCATGCTGCCGGCGCTCTTGGTGTCGGGGCTGACCATCGCCGCGTTCGGCCCCTTGCCCATCTTCCTGAACGAGCGTTTCCCCACCTCGATCCGCGCCTCGGGGACGGCCCTGTCGATCAACGGCGGGTTCGCCCTGGCCGGGCTGGTTCCCGCGGCGGTCAACGCCCTGAGCGGTGGCCCCGCCCAGCTCCCCTACGTGGTCGCGGGCGCTCTGGCCCTGGCCGGCGCGGTGACCGTGGCAACACTTTCGCGCACGTCAGAGCCGAAGCGCGGGCTCACCTGATCGGAGAGGACGATTCATGACAACGCTTTCCGCGGTCCGGCCCTCAGGGGTCCAGATCGCTCCGTGGGTACCGGCCGGCGAGATTCTCTCGGCCAGCTCGGTGCTGGGCGCCGCGTTCAGCACCATCTGGGTGCCCGACCAGATGCTCTCGCGCAACGCCCACATCCTGATGTCGGCGATCGCCGCGGGCCGCCAGGTGGGGGTGGCCAGCGGCGTGACGATCCCGCTGTCGCGCAACCCCATCGACATCGCCAGCGCGATGGCCACCGTCGCCGAGCTGGTCGCACCGGACTGCTCGGTGCAGATGGGCGTCGGCACCGGCGGCTCGCTGGTGTCGAGCATGTTCTCCAAGCGCGCGGTGCTCGATCTGCTGCGTGAGTGCATCGGGCTCATCAGGCGGCTGTGGGCGGGCGAGATCGTGCTGCTGCGCGAGTACCCGCTGCTGCGCGACCGGCTGGGCTGGCGCGAGGACGCCATCGCGCAGCTGTCGTTCCCCGTCACCAAGCCGATCCCGATCCTGATGGCCGTGGGCGGGCCCAAGACCAGAGACCTGGCCGAGGAGGTCGCCGACGGCATGATCTGCACCAGCACCTATCCGGCGGTGTCGTACACGGCCCTGGAGTCAGGCGATCACGCGATCGTCGGCGAACTGGTCGCCCTGGGGCAGCGACGGGCCGCGGCCGGCCGGCCGTTCCGGCTGCTCTACGGCTTGAACTGCTGCGTCTCCCAGGACGGAGAGGCGGCGCGGGAGTTCGCCCGCAGGCAGGCGGCGATCGTCGCCGGCAACCCGGCTTTGTGGCCGGATCTGTCGCGGGCCGGGTTCGACATGGACTCGTGCGCCAGGGTGCGCACGGCACTGCGCGGTGGCGCCCCCCTGGCCGAGGCCGCGCGGGATGTGTCCGACGACCTGCTCGACGGGCTCCTCATCTCGGGGACGCCCGAGGAGTGCGCCCAGCGGATGAAGACCGTGGCGCGGACCGCCAGGTCGGCCGGCTTCGGCGAGTTCTATCTCGGCGCGCCGCTGGGCCCCGACATCGGCGAGGCGGCCCAGCTGCTGGTCGAGAAGGTGCTGCCCGCGGTCTGGCCGAACGACATGTGGAGGTAGTGGCATGTGTGGAATAGCCGGTTGGGTCGCCTTCGAGCGTGACCTGACCCTGGAGGTGCCGGCGGCCGAGGCGATGGCGCGGACCATGGCCTGCCGCGGACCCGACGCGGAGGGCGTGTGGACCTCGAGGCACGCCGCGCTGGGCCACCGCCGCCTGTCCATCATCGACCTGGAGGGCGGCGCCCAGCCGATGACCGCCCAGGTGCCGGGCGGCGAGGTCTGCCTGGTCTTCAGCGGCGAGGTCTACAACTTCACCGAGCTGCGCGCCGAGCTGGAGAACCTCGGTGAGCGGTTCAGGACCGCCAGCGACACCGAGGTCGTCCTGCGCGGCTATCTGCGCTGGGGCGACGGGGTGGCCGAGCGGCTGAACGGCATGTTCGCCCTGGCCATCTGGGATACCCGCGAGGACAGGCTGGTCCTGATCCGCGACCGGCTCGGCGTCAAACCGCTGTACGTCTACCCGACCCGCGACGGGTTGCTGTTCGGCTCGGAGCCGAAGGCGATCCTGGCGCACCCGGAGGCCGAGCGCGTGGTCGACGCCGACGGGTTGCGGGAGTGGCTGGCCTTCGTCATGACGCCCCGGCACGCGATCTGGCACGGCATGCGGCAGGTCGAACCGGCGACCGTCGTCACCGTGGACGCCCGGGGCACCCGTGAGCGGGTCTTCTGGCGGCTGGAGACCCGGCCGCACCCCGATGACCTGGACTCCACGATCGCCCGCGTGGGAGAGCTCCTCGACGACACGGTGCGCCGGCAGCTGGTCTCCGACGTACCTCGCTGCGTGCTGTTGTCCGGCGGGCTCGACTCCAGCACGCTGACGGTCCTGGCCGCCGGGCATCTCGGCGCCGAGCGGGTGCCCACCTTCTCGGTGGACTTCGCGGGCCAGGCGGACGGCTTCCTTCCCGACGACCTGCGCGGCACCCCCGACGCCCCGTTCGTGCGCGCCGTGGCCGACCACGTCGGCGCCGACCATCGCGACATCGTGCTGGACCACGCGGCGCTGGCCGACCCGGACGTGCGCCGCGCGACGCTGGTCGCCCGCGACCTGCCGGTGGGGTTCGGCGAGATGGACTTCTCCCTGTACCTGCTGTTCAAGGCGATCAACGAGCACTCGACCGTCGCCCTGTCCGGCGAGTCCGCCGACGAGGTCTTCGGCGGCTACCGGCAGTTCCACGACGAGCGGATCCGCTGGGCACACGAGTTCCCCTGGATCGCCATCAACGCGGGGCCGCTCGACCGGGACGCCGCCTGGCTGGACCCGGGTGTGCGCGCCGCCCTGGACCTGGACGGATACCGGCGCGGCGGCTACGCCGACGCCGTACGCGGCGTCAGCAGGCTGGACGGCGAGAGCGACCTCGAGCACCGCATGCGGATCATGAGCCACCTGCACCTGACCCGGTTCCTGCGCTTCCTGCTCGAACGGAAGGACCGGCTGAGCATGGCGGCCGGGCTGGAGGTCAGGGTGCCGTTCTGCGACCACCGGCTCGTGGAGTACGTCTACAACGCCCCGTGGTCCATGAAGAACCACGACGGCAGGGAGAAGAGCCTGCTGCGCAGCGCCATACGGGCCAAGCTCCCGGCGGCCGTCGCGGAGCGGGTGAAGAGCGCCTACCCGTCCACGCAGGACACCTTCTACGTCAAGGCGCTGCAGGAGCAGGCGCGGGAGCTGCTCAGGCGGCCGGGCCACGCGGTCTTCGCGCTGGCGGACCGGCGCAGGCTTCAGGCGGCCACCGCGCAGGAGCCCGCGGCGGTGGACAAGCTGGCCAGGCTCGGCATGGAACGGGTGCTCGACGTCGCGCTGTGGCTCGACATCTACCGCCCTGACGTGCGGCTCCCCTGACCGGTGTCCCGCTGGCAGGACATCGCCGATGGCCCGCCGAACCACAGAATGGCATCATTCATTTATCGCCCCTTATCACTGAGGAGTCCCTCATGCCGGAAGAGACATTTGTGATCGTGTGCAACCACGAGGAGCAGTACTCCATCTGGCCGGCCGGCCGTGACATTCCGGGCGGCTGGCATTCCGTAGGTCCCGCGGACACGAAACAGGCCTGCCTTTCGCGCATCCAGGAACTGTGGACGGATATGCGCCCACTGAGCCTGCGCAAGGCACTGGCGGAAATCTGACGCAGCGGAAGGGGCGAGCCAGGTGACCGTGTTCTCCGGATGGAGCAGTGAGCTCTCCGCATTCTTCACCGGCCTGGAACAGGACAATTCCCAGAGTTACCTGGACGCCCATCGCGATTTGTGCCGGCGAGCGGTCCTGGAACCCGCCAAGGCCCTCGCCGCGCAACTGGAACCCCGGTACGGCAGGGCGCGCGTCTTCCGGTTGCGCAAGGACGCGCGCTACGCCGACGAGCGCAGCCCGTACCACACGCATCTCGGTGTGCAGTTCGCAGGAGGCGGAGCCCACCACTATCTGTCGGTGTCGGCCAGGGAACTGATCGCCTCCGTCGGCGTCTTCCGCGCCGGCGGCGCCTGGCTCGCCGCCTTTCGCGAGGCGGCGGCCGGGCCGGCCGGGGCCCGCCTGCTGACGATCGTCTCGGCTCTGGAGTCGGAGGGGTTCGCCATCTCCGGGCAGACGCTGAAGAAGGCTCCTCGCGGATACGCGCGGGACCATCCCCGCATCCGCCTCCTGCGTCACACCAGTCTCACCGCCACGTGGCGCTGGCCGGCGCCGCTCTGGCTGGACGATCCCGGCGCCGCCGATCTGATCACGGGGGCGTGGGAGCGTGCGGCTCCGCTGAGCGGCTGGCTGCGCCATCATTCGCCTTTGGAGGATTGACGTGCCCATCTCCCCTACGAGGACGCGTGCCTCATCGCTCAAGGACTACCAGCGTTCCGCGTGGTCGGGCGGCGACTACACCTCGGTCGCGGGAACCACCACCATCGCCAGCGAACTCCTCGTCGAGCGGCTCGACGTGCGGCCCGGCGAGCGGGTGCTCGACGCCGCCTGCGGCAGCGGCAACGCGACCATCGCGTGCGCCCGGCGTTTCGCCGACGTCACCGGCCTCGACTTCTCCGCGACGATGCTGAAGGACGCCGAGCGGCGCCTGGCGGCCGAGCGGGTGAGCGCGGAGCTCATCGAGGCCGACATCGAGAACATCCCCCTGCCGGACGCCGGCTTCGACGTGGTCGTGTCGGCCTTCGGCGCCATGTTCGCCCCCGACCAGAAGCGCACGGCCGCCGAGCTCCTGCGGGTCTGCAAGCCGGGCGGCCGGATCGGGCTGGCCTGCTGGACGGCCGTCGGCTCCCTGGGCGGCCTGTTCGACATCATGTCGCGCTACATCCCGCCCACGCCCGGCACCCCGCAGCCCACCGCCTGGGGCGACCCCAGCCAGTTGCGCGAGCTGTTCGGCGACGGCATCGACGAACTCGGCGCGACCCGCAGGGAGTTCGTCTTCCGCTACCGCTCTCCCCAGCACTGGCTGGAGCACTTCAAGACCAACTTCGGACCCACCAGCATGGTCTTCTCCGTTCTGCCTCCCCGCCAGTCGGCGGCGCTGGAGCGCGACCTGATCGACATGTGGCGCTCCTGGAACCGGGCCTACGACGGCACGCTGGTCGCGCCCGTCGAGTACCTCGAGGCCGTGCTGATCAAGAAGTCCTGACCACCGCAGGGCTCCCGCGGCGCGGGGGGGGGCCCCCCCCCCGCCCCCTCGCCCCCCCCAACACCAGCCCACCAAACAAACCCGCGCGGGCC
>NZ_JBITGW010000003.1:403374-537660 GCF_044457345.1 Nonomuraea sp. NPDC050547 | reverse complement strand
CCTTTGGGCGGCGCCCACCGGGCTCCGTGGGGGCGCCGCGCGTGCTATCACTGGCGGCTTGGATTATATCCATACCCCCCCCCCCGCCCGCCCCCCGGGGGGGGGGGCGCCCCCCCCCCCCGTCCCCTTCGCCGACAGAACAAGGAGCCAACCATGCATACCGTCGAGGACCTGGCGGAGGGCTGCCGGGTCGGCTGGCGCAACCACGCCCGGTGCATCGGGCGGCTGCACTGGCAGTCGCTGCGGGTGATGGACCGGCGTGACGCGCGCACGGCCGAGGACGTGGCCCAAGCCTGTGTCGAGCACCTGAGGTACGGCACCAACGGCGGCAACATCCGCAACGTGATGACCGTGTTCCCGCCCACCGGAATCCGCATCTGGAACCCCCAGCTCATCCGCTACGCCGGGTACCGGCAGCCGGACGGCTCGGTCGTCGGTGACCCGCTCAACGCCGACCTGACCCAGATCGCCCAGCGGATGGGCTGGCGAGGGCGGGGCGGGCGGTTCGACGTGCTGCCGCTGGTGATCGAGATGCCGGGCCGGGCACCGGAGATGTTCGAGCTGCCGCCCGACGCGGTGCTGGAGGTGGACATCACCCATCCGGATCTGCCCTGGTTCGCCGACCTCGGTCTGCGCTGGCACGCCGTACCGGCGATCTCCAACCTGGCTTTCGAGCTGGACGGGATCACCTACACCGCGGCCCCGTTCAACGGCTGGTACGTCGGCTGCGAGATAGGCGCCCGCAACTTCGGCGACACCGGCCGCTACGACATGCTGCCCGCCGTGGCCGAGCGGATGGGGCTGGACACGCGCACCTCGGCCGGCCTCTGGAAGGACCGCGCGCTGATCGAGCTGAACCAGGCCGTGCTCCACTCCTACCGCGCCGCCGGCGTGCGGATCGTCGACCATCACGTCGCCGCCCGCCAGTTCGTCACCCACGAGGAGCGTGAGCTCGACGCGGGACGGTCCACGCCCGCCGACTGGGCCTGGATCGTCCCGCCGCTGTCGGCCAGCACCACGCCGACCTTCCACAGGAGCTACTCGGTCGAGCCCGGCCTGTCGCCCGACTTCCACTATCAGCCCGACCCCTGGAAGTCCGCCGCCCAGTGTCCCTTCGCCGATCCGCTCCGGGCGGCCTGACGGACGAGAAGGCCGGTCGCCGCGGGCGATCGGCCTTCGCCGGTCAGCCCGCCTCCGCGACCGGGGTCAGGGAATCCTCGAACGAGCCGATCAGCGACTCGATGGCCGGCAGGCACGTGCCGCACCCGGTGCCCGCCCTGGTCTCCCTGCTGACGGCGGCCGCGGTGCCCGCGCCCGCCAGCCAGGCGGTCCTGATCCTGCTCTTGGACACGGCGTTGCACTGGCAGATCGTCGCCGTGCCCGCCAGCGCGGCGAGGCCGGGCCCGTCGCCACCGGCCGCGAGTTCGGGAAAGAGCAGGGACTCTCGTGCGGCGGGCACCTCGCTCTGCCTGTCGTACAGCTGTGTGAGCGTGCCCACGGCGTCGCTGCGGCCCAGCAGGATGGCGCCGGCGAGGCGCCGGTCGCGGATGACCAGCTTCCTGTAGACCCCGGCCACGGGGTGGCTGAAGGTGACCGTCTCGCCGTTCACGTGCACGTCGCCCAGGGAGGCCACCTCAAGGTTGGGGGCCTTGAGCCGGGTGACGATCCGGGAGCCGCGGTAGCGCAGCGGTTCCCCGGTGAGGTGGGCGGCCAGGGCCTCCGCCTGCTCCCAGCAGGGGCCGACCAGGCCGTAGGTGACGCCCCGGTGCTGGGCGCACTCGCCGATCGCGTACACGGCCGGATCGCTGGTGCGGAGCAGGTCGTCCACGACGACGCCGCGCTCGACCGCGAGTCCCGCCGCACGTGCGAGGGAGGTGACGGGACGCACCCCGCACGAGGCGATCGCCAGGCCGGCCTCGATCGCCGTGCCGTCGGCGAGCACCACGCGGGCGGGCTCGACCGCCGCCACGCTGACGCCGACGTGGACGGTGATGCCGAGGCCGGCCAGCGTCTGGGCGAGGATCTCGCCTCCTTGGGCGTCGAGCTGGCGCTCCATGAGATGGCTCGCGAGATGCACGACGGTCACGCGGATCCCGCGCATGGCCAGCCCGCGCGCGGCCTCGATGCCGAGCAGGCCGCCGCCGATCACCACGGCGTCACGGACGCCGCGGGCGCGGGCGAGGATGTGCTCGCAGTCGTCAAGGGTGCGGAACGGGACGGTGAGCTCGATGCCCGGCATCGGGGGCATGATCGGCTCGCTGCCGGTGGCCAGCACGCAGACGTCGTAGGGGCTGCGGCTGCCGTCCTCGGCGACGACCTGCCGCGCGGCGCGGTCGATCGCGGTGACCTTCACGCCGAGGCGGGTGCGCACGCCTTCGGGCAGCGGCATCGTCAGCTGGCTCGCCCGGGTGGTCCCGGCCAGCACGCCGGACAGCAGCACCCGGTTGTACGGCGGGCGCGGCTCGGCGCCGAACACGGTGATGTCCGCGTGACGCAGCCGCGCGTCACCGGCCAGCCGGGCGCCGGCCATGCCGTTGCCGATCACTACCATTCTCACGGACAGCCTCCACACGGACGGCGCACACCTTGAGCTCCGGCATACGCGACATAGGATCCAAAGCCGTATTTGTCAGGAGATTTGCACCCGGCCAATGGAAGGGCATGAACACCGTGTCGCGCCGGATCGTGGTGGTGATCCTCGCGGGCGCGGTGACGCTGCCCCTGCGGCTGGTGACGCGTACGGCCTCGCCCTGCGCCACCGGCAACTGAGCCGCCAGATCGGGATGCAGCTCGACGAACGGCCCCGGGGCGGCGCGGTTGAGCTCGCGGACCCGGCGGGTCTGCGCGCCGCTCTGGTACTGCTGCGCCACCCTGCCCGTCGTGAGATACACCGGAAAGTCGGCGCAGACGTCCTCCTCGGCGGGGCGGAAGCGGACGGGCACGAACCGCGCCCTGCCGTCGGCGGTGGCGAAGCGCTCCTGGAACATCCGCGTGCCGCCCCAGAAGCCGCCGGTGTCGTAGTCGATGCCCGAGTAGTCGACGGGGCCACCGGCGCTGGCCCGCTGAAGTTCGGCGAAGACGCGCCGCGGGTCGGGGGTGAACTCCCCCGGCGCGTCCAGGCGCCGGGCGAGCTCGCACATGACCTCCAGGTCGGAGCGGACTCCGGGGGGCGGGCCGGCCGCCTGGCGGCGCCGTACCACCTTGCCCTCCAGCGTGGTCATGGTGCCGTCCTCCTCCGCCCACTGGGTGACGGGCAGCACCACGTCGGCCAGCGCGGCGGTCTCGGAGGGGACGACGTCGCACACCATCAGGAAGTCCAGGGCCCGCAGCCGCTCCCGCACCACCGTCGCGTCGGGAGCGGAAACGGCCGGGTTGGACCCGAAGACCAGCATCGCGCGCGGGCCTCCCGGAGTGCCGAGCGACCGCAGGAGTTCGTAGGCGGAGGGCCCGGGACCCGGCAGGTCCTGCGGGCGGACGCCCCAGACGCCGGCGACGTGGGCGCGGGCGGCGGGATCGCGGATGTCGCGGTAGCCGGGCAGCTGGTCGGCCTTCTGCCCGTGCTCCCTGCCCCCCTGGCCGTTGCCCTGCCCGGTGAGCGTGCCGAATCCGCATCCCGGACGGCCGGGCAGGCCCAGGGCGAGAGCCAGGTTGACGAACGCGGTCACCGTGTCGGTGCCCTTGGCGTGCTGCTCGGCGCCGCGCGCGCTCAGCACGATCGCGGGCCGGCGCGCCAGCGCGCGGACCACCTCGCGCAGCTGGTGCACCGCCACGCCGGTGATGCGCTCCACCCGCTCGGGCCAGTAGTCGTTGGACGCCGCGGCCGCCTGCTCGAACCCGGAGGTACGGCTCTCCACATAGGCGGTGTCGACGAGGCCGTCGGCGATGGCCAGGTGCAGCAGCCCCAAGGCCAGCGCCAGGTCGGTGCCCGGAGTGATCTGCAGGTGCGTGCCGGCCAGCTTGGCGGTAGCCGTCCGCCGCGGATCCACCACGATCAGCCGTTTCGCGCCGCGCAGATGCCGGACGAACGGCGGCATGGTCTCGGCCGGGTTGGCGCCCACCAGCAGCACGGTCCGCGCGGCGGCGATGTCGGCGACGGGAAACGGCAGGCCGCGGTCGAGGCCGAAGGCGCGCCGGAGGGCGGCGGCGGCCGAGGACATGCAGAAGCGGCCGTTGTAGTCGATCCGGCTCGTGCGCAGCGCGACGCGGGCGAACTTGCCGAGCAGGTACGCCTTCTCGTTGGTCAGCCCGCCGCCCCCGAACACCGCCACGCCGTCCGGGCCGCAGGCCGCCTGCACCCGGCGGATCCGGCTGACGACCTGGCCGAGCGCCTCCTCCCACGTGGCGGGCCGCCCGTCCACCAGTGGCGTGGTGAGCCGGTCCGGCGCGCGCAGCACCTCGCCCGCCGTCCAGCCCTTCTGGCACAGGCTCTCGGCGGAGATCAGGCCGCCGGGCGAGACGTCCATGCCGCACTGCAGCGCGCAGTAGGGGCAGTGCGTCCTGGTCATACCCGCGCCTCCGCGAGACTCGGCCGCCACCGCAGCAGGACCGTGCGCAGGTAGCACCACCACGTCACGCCGCAGCACGCGAAGTAGAAGATCCCGAACGCGGCCAGGGCCGCGCCGGCGCCGCCGAGGGCCGCGTAGGACTCGCCGAACGCCCGGTTGATGAGGAAGCCGCCCAGCGCGCCGACGGCGGAGACCAGGCCGAGAGCGGCGGAGGCGGCCCGCCTGCCGCGGTTCAGGTCCTGCTCGGTGGCGGTGAAGATGGCCGGGATCATGCGGTAGGTGGAGCCGTTGCCGACCCCGGAGGTCAGGAAGAGCAGCATGAAGGCGCCGAAGAACGCCGGGAAGGCGGCGGAGTCGATCGCCGCCCACACCGCCAGGACTCCGGCGCCCATGAGGGCGAAGTTCCAGAAGGTCACCTTCGCGCCGCCGTACCGGTCGGCCAGCCATCCGCCCAGCGGCCTGGCCAGCGACCCGAGCAGCGGGCCGACGAACGCCATGGCCGCGACGGGCGCCTGCGGGAACTCCTTGTGCATCAGCAGCGGATAGGCGGTCGAGTAGCCGATGAACGACCCGAACGTGCCGATGTAGAGAAACGACATGAGCCACGTCTGCCGGTGGCGCGCCACACGTAGCTGCTCACGCGCGCTCGCCCTGGCCGAGGACAGATTGTCCATCCCCCAGCGCGCGGCCACCGCCGCGATCACGAGCAGCGGCACCCAGACCCATCCCGCTGCGGCCACCCCGTAGGCGCCGACGACCAGCGGAATGATCACCTGGACGGAGCTGACCCCGATGTTGCCGCCCGCGGCGTTGAGACCGAGGGCCAGGCCCTGCTTGCCCGCGGGGAAGAAGTTGGTGATGTTGGCCATGCTGGAGGCGAAGTTCCCGCCGCCGAGCCCGGCCGTCGCCGCGATCAACACGAACATCCAGTACGGCGTCGCCGGGTCGCTCACCGCCACCACGAGAAGCAACGCGGGGACCAGCAGGAACAACGCGCTCAGCACGGTGAAATTGGCGCCGCCGAGACGCGCGGGCAAGAACGTGTAGGGAATCCGCAGGACCGAGCCCACCAGGTTGGGTATCGCCACCAGCCAGAACAACTGGTTCACGGAAAAGGCGTAGTCGCCGAGCTCGAGAATGACCACGCTCCACACCGTCCAGAGCGCGAACCCGAAATGCTCCACCAGAATGGACAGGCCGAGGTTGCGCCAGGCGACTTTCCTGCCCCTACCATGCCAATAAGTCGCGTCATCAGGCCGCCAATCGGCGATCCAGCGACTTCGCCAAATACCTGTGTTCATGCCTCCCATGATGAAACACACAGGAGATATGCGCACCCATGCCTAGAAAGGCAGGACGACAATGCTAGAATCCCCCGTCGCCCTCATCCCCCATCATCAGCTATTGATCTTTCTGCTGCAAGTCTGCGCCCTTTTGGTCGCCGCCAGGGTGCTCGGCGCATTGGTGCGGCGCGTGGGAATTCCCGCCATCGTGGGCGAGCTGGCCGCGGGCGTGCTGCTGGGGCCGACCGTTCTCGGCAAGGTGACACCGGGCTTCTTCGACTGGCTCTTCCCGCGCGATCCCGCCCAGTTCCATCTGCTGGACGTCGTGGCGCAGCTCGGCGTCCTGCTGCTGGTGGCCTTGACCGGCGCGGAACTGGACCTGGCCGCGGCACGCAGACGACGCCGCGCGGTCGCCGCCATCAGCGCCGCCGGGCTGCTGATACCCCTGTGCCTGGGGGTGGCGCTGGGCCGGCTGATGCCCGCGGGCGTGCTCCCCGACGGCTCCGACCCGCTGGTCTTCGCGTTGTTCCTCGGGGTGGTCATGGGCGTGAGCGCGCTGCCCGTCATCGCCAAGACGCTGATGGACCTGGGCCTGTTCGGCCACCGGGTGGGCCAGCTGATCATCACCTGCGGCGCGCTGCAGGACATCGCCGGCTGGCTGCTGCTCATGGTCGTCTCGGCGCTGGCGGTGACCGGCCCGCCGGGCGGGAACAAGGTCCTGCTGCTCGCGTCGCTGCCCGTGATGGCGTGCCTGTTGCTCATCGGCAGGCCCGTGGCACGCACGGCGTTCGGCGTCGCCGGCCGCTCCGGGGTCGCCCTGATCGTGATCATGACGCTGGTGGGAGCGGCGGCCGCGCACGCCGTGGGCCTGGAGCCCGTCTTCGGCGCGCTGGTGGCGGGGCTGGCCATCAGGGCCGCGGCCCCGCACGCCGAGCAGTCCCTGTCCGTGGTGCGCACGTGGGTGCTGTCGGTGCTGGCGCCGCTGTTCTTCGCCACGGTGGGCCTGCGCCTGGACCTGACGGCGCTGGCGGAGCCGGCCGTGCTGGCCGTGTCGGCGGCGGTGCTCTGCGTCGGCGTCGGCGGGAAGTTCGCCGGGGCCTGGATCGGCGGCGCCGTGTCGGGAATGGGCCGGTGGGAACGCCTGGCCGTGGGCGCCGGAATCAACGCGCGCGGCGTGGTCGAGGTGATTATCGCGACCGTGGGGCTGCGTCTCGGAATCGTGGACGGCAGGATGTACACGGTCATCGTGGTGTTCGCGATCGTGACCTCGCTGATCGCGCCGCCAATTTTGCGGTTCACCATCCGCAGAATGCGCACGCCTGAAATAGCGGCTACCGCCGGCGGGACGTCGCCCTCGTTGACTGACCCATCGCCGCGAGTATCGTCGTTGCGAAACTAACTATTTTCTCCGTGGAGACTCGTATGAAATTCGGGATTGGCATCGGGCGCACATTGACTGCTCAACAGGCGGCCCTTGTGGCGGTATCGGCGGACGAACTCGGGTACGAGCACTGCACCTTCATCGAGTCGCAGAATCTCTGCCGCGACTCGACGGTCATGATGGCCCTGGCGGCGGCAGGAACCACGCGGATAAAGCTCGGGCACGCGGTGACCAATCCCTATATCCGCCACCCCGCCGTGCTGGCCAACACGATGGCGACGATCGACGAGCTCTCCGGCGGCCGCGCCTTTCTCGGGATCGGCGCGGGTGGCAGCGCGGTGGCCATGGTGGGCCACACCCCGCGGCCCCTGGGCGAGCTGGACGACCTGGTCTCCTTCTTCCGCGCCTTCGTCGCCGGGAAGGAGACGTCCTGGCACGGGGCGCCGATGAAGTCGGGCTGGTCGCGCGGGAGCATGCCGGTCGTGCTGGGCACGCACGGCGCGCGGAGCTGCCGGCTGGCCGGCCGCGTCGCCGACGGCGTGTTCCTGCCCGGTCTGGATCCGTGGATCACGCGGTGGAAGCGCGCCAGAGTGGCCGAGGGCGCAGCGCGGGCCGGCAGGCGCCTGTCCGACCTCGAACTGTGGAGCCGCGGCGCCCTGTTCGTCCACGACGACGAGGACTACGCCAGGGAGTTCGTCCGCTCCTACGCCGCCACCTCGGCCTTCTTTCTTTGGCGCTCGGCCGTCAGCCGCACGGAGCCGGTCAACCGCGAACTCGCCGCCGCGCTGCCCGGTGGCGTCGTGGACGAGATGGCCAAGCTGGCCGAGCGCTACCGGTGGGACCAGCACGAGGCCAAGGGCGCCGAACACGCCCGCGACCTGTCCGCCGACCTGATCGACTGCTTCGCGATCTACGGTCCGCCCGCGCGCTGCGCGGAGCGCCTGGCCGCTCTGGCCGAGGTGGGCGTCGACGCCGTGTCGTTCACCTTGTACGGCGTGCCGGACAAGGTCGGCATGATCACCCGGTTCATCCATGACGTGGCCGGTCAGCTCCGCTGACGACTGGAAGGGAATGCCCCGATGCCGTTCATCACGGTGCTCATGCTCCAAGGCAAGAACCTGGAGCAGCGCCGCAGGTTCGCAGAAGAGGTCACCAAGTCGGCCGAGGCGACGCTGGGCGCCAGGCCGGAAGAGGTGCGGGTTCGGTTCGTGGAGATGGCACGCGACGATTTCGCGCGAGCCGGGCGGCTGATGTGTGACGAGGTGTGAGGACTATGAGTCTGGCTACGCTCCCTGAGGTTGGTATCCGGGCAACGGCCCGGCAATCCCGTTTGTGGTATCTGCAGCACCTTCACGATGGCGTCGCCTCCTTCACCGCGGGCGACGCGCTGGTCCTCGACGGCCCCTTGATGGTCGACCGGCTGCGCACGGCGATCACTCAGCTCTGGCTGCGGCACGCCGAGCTCAGATCCTGCTTCGTGGCCGCCGAGGGCACCGTCCGCACGGTGCCGAGCGACCACACGTCTCCTTCTTTGGTCGTGGAGCAGGGTGAGGAGCCGGCCGTCCGGCAGTGGGCCGCGCAGGCGACCAGGATCCCCTTCGACGCCGCCGGCGGTCCGCTGTGGCGCGTGCGGGTGCTTTCGCTGCCCGATGACAGACATGTGATCCTGCTGGTCACCCACCAGTTGATCGCCGACGGCGCTCGTGTCCGCGGCCTGCTCGACGAACTGCTCACCTTCTACGCGGGCGGCACGATCGCGCCACCCGTGGAACTGGTGCTCGCCAGAGACGCGGCCGACGCCGTGGACGCGGCGACGCGCAGGCTCGCCGGCGCGCCGGCCGGCGTGGAGCTGCCCACCGACCGGCTGCGACCGCCGATGCTGAGCTACCGGGGCGGCAGGGTCGGCGCCGAGGTCGGCGCCGGCCTGCTCGACCGGGCCGGCGGCGAGGTCTCCCTCCTGGCGGCCTTCGCGGTGCTCGCGCATCGCTACACCGGAGCCGAGCAGGTCGTCGTCGCCGTCCAGGACGAGACGGTGACCGTCGAGGGGGCGCTGAACCCGCTGCCCGTGCTCATCGACCTGTCCGGCGACCCCGGCTTCACCACCGTGCTGCACCGGGTCCGCGACGCCGTCCGAGAGGCACGTGCCCACGGCGCGGTGCCGTTCGAGGCCGTGATCGACCGGCTGGAACGCGAGCACGACCCCAGCCGCCGCCCCGTGTGCCAGCTCTCCTACACCTCGTGGCGGCAACGGCGCGACGCGGTCGAGGTCGACGCGGGCCTGGCCCTCTTCGACCTGTCGCTGTCGGCCAGGCTGCACGAGCACGGCGCGGCGCTGTCCTTCGACTACGACGCGGACCTGTTCACCACCGAGACCGTGAAGCGCTTCGCCGGCCACTTCGCCGCGCTGCTGGAGAGCCTCGCCGACGGCCCCGGCGAACCGATCTCCCGCCGGAGGATCCTCACCGACGCGGAGAAGGCGCTCATCGCCCGCCACCAGGACGGCGGCCCCGCCGGCAGCCCGGCGCTGGTGCATCAGCTCATCGCCGGGCAGGCGGCGCGCAGGCCGGACGCGCCCGCGCTGATCTCCGAGACCGCGCGGCTGACCTTCGCCGACCTCAACGACCAGGCCAACCGGATCGCCCACCACCTGCGTGACCTCGGCGTCAGAAGCCAGACCCCGGTGGCGGTGTGCCTGCCGCGATCGGCCGAGATGGTCGTGGCGGTGCTCGGCGTGACCAAAGCGGGCGGCTGCGCCGTACTGCTGGATCCCGCGCAACCCGCGCGGCGGCTGGCGGCGATGCTCGACGACTCCGGGCCGCCGGCCGTGCTCACCGCCGAGGAGCAGCTCGGCAAGCTGCCCGGCACGTACGCCGGTCACATCCTGTGCCTGGACCGCGACAGAGAACTGCTGAGCCGCTCGTCCTCCGCCGATCCCGTCGAATGGGCGCATCCGCTGTCGCTCTGCCAGATCGCCTACACCTCCGGCTCGACGGGCGAGCCGCGCGGGGTGGCGTTCAACCACTCCGCGGTGGCCGGCGGCGCGCAGGGGACGCGGGAGTGCTACCGGCTGGGCCCGGACGACCGGGGCACGTGGATCTCGGCGCCGGGCTTCGGGATCTCCTTCGTCAACGAATTGTGGCCCTTCCTGAGCGCGGGCGCGGCCGTGCACATCGCCGGCGAGCGGACCGTCAGCACGCCGTTCCGGCTGCGGGACTGGCTGGTGGAATGCGGGATCACGGTCTCGCTGGTGACCAAGGCGCTGGCCGAGCGGCTGTGCGCCGTCGACTGGCCGGAGGAGGTGGCGCTGCGCGCGCTGCTGGTGTCCGGTGAGCGGACCGGCTGGCTGTCGGCCGACGCGCCGTTCGAGGTGGCCACCATCTACGGCTCGACCGAGACGACGAATGCCACGACCTGCCTGAACGAGTCGGCCGGCATCCGCATCACCACCCGGCACGTCACCGGGGAGCAGCGGCGCTCGATCTCCTCGCCGATCGGGCTGCCGGTGCCGGGCGCGCGCGTTTACGTGCTCGACGCCAACCTGCAGTTCGTCCCCATGGGCGTGCCGGGCGAGATCCACGTGGGCGGCGACCTGCTCCAGAGCGGGTACGTCAACAGGCCCGACCTGACCGCGCGCAAGTGGCTGCCCGACCCCTTCGCCGGGCGCGACGGAGCCCGCATGGTCGCCACCGGCGACATCGGGCGCATGGCGTCCGACGGGTCGATCGAGATCCTCGGCCGGGTGGACGACCAGATCAGCCTCAACGGCTACCGGGTCGAGCCCGGCGAGGTGGCCGCGCGCCTGCTCGAACATCCGGCGGTACGGCACGCCGCGGTGGTCGTCCGCGAGGACGAGCCCGGCGAGAGACGCCTGGTCGCCTACGTGGTGCCCGAGGTCAACCGCCGCGTGTACAAGACCGACCTCCTGGACCTTCTGCGCGAGCAGCTGCCCGCGTACATGGTGCCCGGGGCCTGTGAGATCGTCGACTCGCTGCCCACGCTCCCCAACGGCAAGCTCGACCAGCGCCGCCTGCCCGCGCCCGACCGGGCCAGCCGATCGGCCGCCTACGACGAGCCCGCGACCGAGGCGGAGCGGGACCTGGCCGACATCTGGGCCTCGGTGCTGCGCTGTGAGCGCGTCGGCGCCAACGACAACTACTTCGAGCTCGGCGGCGACTCGCTGACCGGGATGGAGCTGATCGCCGCGATCGGCATCGGCTTCGGCGTCGAACTCGCGCTGTCCGTGCTGTTCGAGGCGCCGACCGTCAGGGAGCTGTGCCGGGCGATCGACAGGGAACGCGACGGCGACGGCGGCCGGACCGTCGACAAGGCCGCGCTGCCGGTGATCCATACCGACTCCGCGGCGCGGTTCGAGCCCTTCCCGCTCACCGACATCCAGCACGCCTATTGGATCGGCCGCATGACCGGCATGGAACTGGGCGACGTCGGCTGCCACGGCTACCAGGAGTGGGACGTGGCCGACCTCGACGTCGATCGGCTGGGCGCCGCCCTCGACCGGCTCGTGCGCAGGCATGACATGCTGCGCGCGGTGGTCACGGGCGACGGCCGGCAGCGGGTGCTGCCGGAGGCTCCGCCGTACCGGATCGAGCGGGCCGATCTGCGGCGGCTCGACGCCACGGAACGCGCGGCCAGGCTGGGCGAGATCCGTGAGCGGCTCTCGCACGAGGTGCTGGCGGCCGACCGGTGGCCGCTGTTCGGGGTGCGCGTGACGCGCGTCGACGAGGTCGTCTCCCGCGTGCACATCAGCTTCGACCTGCTGATCTTCGACGCCAGGAGCGCGCGCATCTTCACCCAGGAGCTGTCGCGCCTCTACCAGGACCCCGACGCGCCGCTGCCGCCGATCGAGCTGTCCTTTCGCGACTACGTGCTGGCCGAGCGCGCCGCGCACGAGAGCTCCCCGCTGTATCTGGCCGCCCAGGACTACTGGCGCGGCAGGCTGGCCGAGCTTCCGCCCGCGCCGGAGCTGCCGTACCTGCGCAGCCTCGGCTCGGTCGAGCACCCCAGGTTCGTCCGGCACACGGCGCGCATCGAACCCGACCTGTGGGTACGGCTGCGCAACGCCGCCGCCGGGGCCGGGATCACCCCGTCGGCGCTGCTGCTCGCGGCGTTCACGGAGATCCTGGCGACCTGGAGCGCGGGCCCGCGCTTCACCGTCAACATGACCCTGTTCAACAGGCCGCCGCTGCACCCGCAGCTGAACGACCTGCTCGGCGACTTCACCTCCGGCCTGCTGCACGCGGTCGACCACCGCGGCGCGACCTTCGCCCACCGCGCCTACGACGTGCAGGAACAGCTTTGGCAGGATCTGGAGCACCGGCATGTCGGCAGCGTGCAGGTGCTGCGGGAGCTCGGCAGGCGGCAGGGCGGCGCGCCGCGTGCGGCGATGCCGGTCGTGTTCTCCAGCCTGGTCGGCGTGCCCCGCATGGACTGGGGGAACCTCGGCCGCTACGTCTTCGGCGTCACCCAGACGCCCCAGGTGGCGCTCGACCACCAGGTGATGGAGGTCGACGGCGGGCTCGAATACTGCTGGGACGCGGTGGCCGAGCTGTTCCCCGAGGGGCTGGTCGGCGAGATGGCCGACGCCTACGGCCGGCTGCTGCGTGACCTCGCCAACTCCCCCGGCACGTGGGACGAGCCGAACCCCGTCGGGCTGCCGCAAGCCGCTTCGGCGCGCCGGGCCGGCGTGAACTCCACCGCGTCGCCGGTCACACCGGAACTGCTCCACGCGCCGTTCCTGCGCCAGGCCGGGCGGACGCCCGACGCGCCCGCGGTCATCGACAAGCAGGTGGTGATCACCTATGGGCAGCTCGCCGAGGTGTCGGCGACGCTGGCCGCCCACCTCGCCGAGGCGGGAGCCGGGCCGGACAAGCCGGTCGCGGTCGTCATGCGCAAGGGCTGGGAGCAGGTCGCCGCCGTGCTCGGCGTGCTGCGCGCCGGCGCCGCCTACCTGCCCGTCGATCCCGACCTCCCGGCCGAGCGCATCGCGTACCTGCTCGGTGACGGCCGTGCGGACATCATGCTCACCCAGCACGACCTGGCCGTCGAGACGACGGCCAGGGTGATCGCGGTGCCCGGCTCCCCGCACGCGCTGCCGTCCAGGGATGCGCCCCCCTGTCCGGCCCGCCCGGACTCGATGGCCTACGTCATCTACACCTCGGGCTCGACCGGCGAACCGAAGGGCGTGACCGTCGAGCACCGGGCGGCGTGGAACACCATCGCCGACATCAACGACAGGATCGGCCTGAGCGCCGGCGACCGCGTCCTCGCGCTGTCCTCGCTCAGCTTCGACCTGTCGGTCTGGGACGTCTTCGGCGTGCTGGCCGAGGGCGGCGCCCTGGTCATCCCGCCGGTCTCGGCCGGCCCCGACCCGCGCGCCTGGGCCGACCTGGTCGAGGGCGAACGCGTCACCGTCTGGAACTCGGTGCCCGCCCTGTGGCAGATCCTCGCCGACTACCTGCGCGGACGCGGCGAGCGCGTGGCGCCGAGCCTGGGCACGGTCATGCTCAGCGGCGACTGGATCCCCCTGACCACCTACGAGCACCTGACCGAGGTCTCCCCCGGCACCCGGCTGATCAGCCTGGGCGGCGCCACGGAGGCCGCCATCTGGTCCATCGCGCACGAGGTCGGGCCCACCCAGGAGGACTGGCCCAGCGTGCCGTACGGCAGGCCGCTGCGTAACCAGCGCTGGCACGTCCTGGACGACGAACTGCGGCCGTGCCCCGACTGGGTCACCGGCTCGCTGTTCATCGCCGGCGACGGGCTGGCCCGCGGCTACTGGGGCAAGCCGGAGCTGACCGCCGAGCGCTTCATCACCCACCCCGGAACGGGCGAGCGCCTCTACCGCACCGGTGACCTGGGCCGCTACCGGCCCTCGGGCGACCTGGAACTGCTCGGGCGCGAGGACTTCCAGGTGAAGATCCTCGGCCACCGCATCGAGCTGGGCGAGATCGAGGCGGCCCTGGCCGCCTGCCCGCGGGTCGCGGCCTGCTGCGTGGTGGCCGTGGGCGAGCGCACGGCCAAGCGGCTGATCGCGCACGTGGTGCCGGAGCCCGGCGCCGCGCCGGAGCCCGCCGAGCTCAGGGAGTTCCTGTCCGGCAAGCTCGTGCGCGACGTCGTGCCCACGCACTACAACATCCTCGCCGAGCTGCCCCTGACCGCCAACGGAAAGGTGGACAGGCCCGCCCTGGCCGCGCTGGGCGCGCCGGAGCGCAAGAACTCCGGCGGCACGCAGGCCGCCTCGCCCGCCGAGGCGATCCTGCTCGGCATCGCGGCGGAGATCATCGGAGTCGACGCCTTCGGCCCGGAGGAGGACTTCTTCGCCTCGGGCGGCGACTCACTGCGGGCGATCGCCTTCATCAACGAGGCCGCCGAAGCGGGCTTCGACATCTCCGTCGAGGGCTTCTTCCAGAATCCGACCATTCGCGCGGCGCTGGCCGCGGGTCCCGTCGTGGTGGACATGAGAGGAGAGTCGGCGTGACCAGCTCTGTGCACTCCCTGATCCAGGAGCAGGTACGGCGGAGCCCCGGCGAGCCCGCCGTGGTGTCCGGCTCGGCGGTGCTGACCTACGGTCAGCTCAACGCGCGCGCCAACCAGGTGGCCCGCCTGCTGAGAAGCCTGGGCGTGGCCGCGGACGAACCCGTGGGCACCTGCCTGTCCCGCTCCCCCGACGCGGTGGTGTCCGCGCTCGCCATCGTGAAGGCGGGGGCCGCGCCCGTCCTGCTCGACCCCGCGGCGCCGCTGGAGCGCACCCTGGCCCAGATCCGCGCCTGCGGCGTCCGCGTGCTGATCACCTCGACGGTGGGCTGCGACCTCGCCGCCCAGCTCCTGCCCGCCGTGGAGGAGCTCGGCGTGCGCGCCGTCAGGCTGGACGCCGACCGGCACATCATCGCCGGCCTGCCCGCCGACGACCTCGCGGACGTCCACCTCACCCCGGACAGCGCCGCGCACGTCGTCTACACCTCCGGTTCGGTCACCACCCCCAAGGCGGTGGTGAGCAGGCACGAGACCGTCGGCGAGTGCGTGGCGCTGGCCCGGGAGGAGTTCGGCTTCACCCGTGACGACCGGGTGGCCTGGTGCTCCTCACCCGGGTTCGGGGTGTCGCTGGTCAACGAGTTGTGGCCGGCGCTGGGGACGGGCGCCACGGTGCTCATCCCGGACGCCGGGACGCTGCTGTCGCCGCAGCGGCTGCGGGACTGGATCCTCCAGGAACGGATCACGGTGATCCACCTGGTCGCGACCCTGGCCGTGCCCCTGTGCGAGCTCGACTGGCCCGCGGACTGCCCGCTGAGGCTGCTGCTCACCACGGGCGAGCGGTTCCGGCTCGGCACCGCCACCGACCCGCCCTTCACGATCGCGATCACCTACGGCTCCACCGAGACCACGCACATCACCGGGCGGCTGGGCCGCGGCGAGTCGGTGGGGCGCCCGCTGGGCGGCGCCTCCGTCTACGTACTGGACGCGTCGGGCGAACGGCTGCCCGACGGGGAAGCCGGCGTCGTCCACGTCGGCGGGCGGCGGCTGGCGCGAGGATATCTCGCCGAACCGGCGCTGACCGCGAGCAGTTTTCTGCCCGACCCGTTCGCCGGCGTGCCCGGAGCCCGCATGTACCGCACGGGCGACCTGGGCAGGATCGACGCCGACGGCGAGCTGGTCCTGGTGGGGCGGGTCGACCGGCAGGTCAAGGTCCGCGGCCAGGCCGTCAACCTCGACGAGGTGGAGGCCGTGGTCGCCGCACAGGCCGGCGCCGGCGAGGCGGCCGTGGTGGCGATCGGCGACGACTCGCGCGTGGTCGCCTACCTCGCGGGGGTCGACGGCGCCGCCGTAGCGGCTCTGCACAAGGCTCTTGCCGTACGGCTGCCGCGTGCCCACCTGCCCGCCGAGTTCGTGCTGCTCGACCGGCTGCCCCGCACCGTCACCGGCAAGGTGGATCGCGCTGCCTTGCCGGCGCCGCGCCGTACCTCCTCCTCTTCGCCCGCGCCGGACGCGGAAGGAGAGGGCGAGCTCGCCGGCATCTGGTGTGAGCTGCTGGAACGCGAAGGCGTCGGGATCGACGACGACTTCTTCGAGCTGGGCGGCCACTCCCTCCTGGCGGCGCGCATGGTGCTGGAGATCGAGGAGCGGCGCGGCGTCAAGATCGACCTCACGGCGTTCTACGAGCGGCCCACGCTGCGCGCGCTGTCCGGCCTGGTCTCCGCGGCCACGCAGCCCGGCAACGTGCTGGTACGGCTGAGCGGGCCGGAACAGCCGCTGGTCAGGCTGGTGTGCTTCCCCTTCGCCGGCGGCGGCCTCAGCGCCTACGCCTCCTGGGGCGACCTCCTGCCCGCCCATGTCGAGTTGGTGTGCGTGCTGCCGCCCGGCCGGGGGCCACGACTCGACGAGCGTCCGCTGGAGTGGGTGGCCGAGCTGGTGGGCGGGCTCGGTCCGAAGCTGGCGGCCGACCCGCACCCGCGTACCTACCTGTTCGGCCACAGCCTGGGCGCGATCGTGGCGTTCGAGACGGCGCGATGGCTGCGCAGGAACGCCCACCCGGAACCGGCGGGACTGCTGGTCTCCGGCTCCGCGGCTCCGCAGACGCCGGTCACCGCCCGTGCGCACCTGCTGCCCGACGACGCCCTTCTCGCGCACGTCGGCGCCCTGGGCGGCACGGACCAGAGCCTGGTCGACGACGAACGTCTCCGCCCGCTGCTGCTCCCGGCCCTGCGCGCCGACTTCGCCATGCACGAGACCTACCAGTACGCGGCCGACGAGCCGCTGGCCTGCCCCGTCACCGCCTTCGCCGGCAGCCACGACGACGAGGCGCCCATCGAGGATGTCCTGGGCTGGGGCGAGCAGACCGCGGGGCCGTTCCAGATGCAGGTCCTGAACGGCGGGCACTTCTTCATCGCCTCTCAGCACGAGCGCCTGCTCGGGCTGCTGAGCGAGGCGCTGGAGGCGGAGACGGAGAAGGTGCCATGAGAGTCGTCTCCCAGCGGATCTCGATCGACGTCACGCGCACCGGTTCGGGACCCGCGATCCTGCTGGTGCACGGAACGGGTGACGACCAGGGTTGCTGGCGCCAGGTGGTGCCGCTGCTGGCGGGCCGCTACCACGTCCACGCCATGGACCGGCGGGGCCGCGGCGGCAGCGGCGACACGGCCGGGCACACCATCGCCGCGGAGGCCGACGACATCGTGGCCGTGCTCGATCGCATCGGTCCCGCGACGCTCGTCGGGCACTCGTTCGGCGCGATCTGCGCGCTGGAGGCGGCCGCACGCGAGCCGTCCTCGCTGAAGCGCCTGGTTCTCTACGAGCCGCCCATCCCCGTCGCCGGGACCGGCGACTACTCCGACGTGTCGGCCAGGATCGGCGAGCTGTGCGTCCAAGCCCGCCTGGAGGAGGCGCTCTGCCTCTTCCTGGTCGAGGTGACCGGGCTGGACCCCGGGCTCGTCAAGCTGCTCAGGCGCGTCCCCGGCTTCGCCGGGCGGGCCGCCGTCGCCGACACCATCGCCCGCGAGATCGACGCCACCCACCAATACGCGCTCGACCGCGAGCGGCTGGCCGCGCTGACGGTGCCCACGCTGCTGCTCACGGGCGAGCGGAGCGCGCAAGGACTGCGCGACGCCGCGGGGCTCGTCGAGAGCCTCCTGCCGTACGCGTCGAGCGAGGTACTGCCCGGCCAGGCGCACCGGGCCATGGAAGGGGCGCCCGCCCTCCTGGCGGACGCCATCGACACCTTTGCAGGGAGATCCTCACATGAAGCGCACAGCCGTTAACCCCTGGGAATGGAACATCAAGTTCGGCTTTCACCAGGCCGAGCTGGTCGAGGGACACAGCCGCATGCTCGTGTGCGCGGGTCAGACGTCGCTGGACGAGAACGGCGAGGTCGTCCACGCCGGCGACATGGCCGCCCAGATCGCGCTCTGCCTGGACAACGTGGAGACCATCCTGCACGAGGCGGGGATGCGGCTGTCCGACGTGGTCCGGCTGAACATGTACACCACGGACGTGGAGCAGTTCCTCCAGCATGTGGGCGTGATGGGCGGGCGTCTCGAGGCGGCGGGCATCGCCCCGCCCGGAACCATGCTCCAGGTGTCCGGCCTGGCCTTCCCCGGGCTCCTGATCGAGCTGGAAGTCACCGCGCTGGCATGAACCTCAGTGAAGCGGTCGTGCTCCGTCCCGACGTGGTCCTTGAGCGCACGGGAGAAGGCGGATACCGCCTGGCCTCCCGGTCGGGAGCGCTCCGCCACCACGTCGGGCCGGCCACGGACCCCTCGACGCTCGAAGCGCTGGCCACCGCGGGCATGCCGTTCGACGACGACGGCCCGGTCACGCACCTGTGGCGCCAGGGCTGGCTGTCGCTCGTCGTGAGCAGGGACGGCGGGCCCGTCCTGACGCTGCACCCCCAGTCCTGCCCGCCTCCCCGGCCTCCGGGCGGCGGATCCGGCCGCCCGCTGTCGGAGCTGGTCGTGCTCCGCCGGACCGGCCCCGAGTACGCGCTGGAGTCGGCCAGGGCCTGGTGCTCGGTGCGTGTGGCGGGGCCGGAGGACCTGGCCGCCCTGCTCGCCGGGGAGGAGGAGCTGGGCCGCTACCTCGACTGGGCGGGGATGACCTCCGACGAGGCGGAGTCGGCGCAGCTCACGACGGCCCAGTGGACACCACACGAGCTGGCCTTCCACCAGCAGACGCGCATCCCGGGCGCGCACAGGAGCGCCGGCTTCGGCCGTTCCTCCTGGGGAAAGGACCGCTTCGCCGAGCTTCCCGCGCGCCACGAGCGCTTCCGGGGCGAGGGCATCGCCCTGGCCAAACCGGACCTGGCCGAACTGCGGCGATCCGACCAGACGGTCACGGCCGTCCTGGAGAAACGGCGGACCGTCCGCGACCACGACGAGGCCAGCCCGCTCACCGTCCTTCAGCTCGGGCACCTCCTGTACCGCTGCGCGCGCAACCGCTGGCTCGTCGAGCGCGAGGGATCCGAGTTCCTGAGCCGGCCCTACCCCTCGGGCGGCTCGGCCTACGAGCTGGAGATCTATCCCGTGGTGCGCAACGTCGCGGGTCTCGATCCCGGCCTGTACCACTACGACCCGCAGGAGCACCGGCTCAGGCCCGTGAGCGACCGCGTCGGCGACCTGCTCGCGCACGCCGCTCTCGTCGCGGGGACCGAGCGCCGGCCGCAGGTGCTGCTGGTCATCACAGCCCGCTTCGGCAGGCTCATGCGTACCTACCGGGGCATGTCATATGCCCTGATTCTCAAGCACGTCGGCGTGGTCCAGCAGCTCATCTACACCGTGGCGACCGCGATGGGGCTGGCGGTCTGCGCCTTGGGCGACGGCGACGCGACGGCCTTCGCCGCCGCCACCGGCCTGGATCCGCTGGCCGAGGCCAGCGTGGGCGAACTCGTGCTCGGGAGCAGGCCGGGCCGAGCCAATGGAGGAGGAGTTTGATGTCGACCGCCATGGTGACCAGCCACGGACGCTGTGCCGTACTGGAGGAACCGCGGGGCCCTGAGGGCATCCGCCTGCACAGACGTTCGGTGCCCGACCCTCCGCCGGGCAAGGTGAACGTACGGCTGCACGCCTCCGGCCTGAACCACCTCGACCTCTGGACGGTGACCGGGACCCAGCGTGTGCGCACGCCGCGCGTCATCGCCGCCGACGGCGCCGGAGAGGTCGTGGCCAGCGGCGCGGCGGACTGGTCGCCGGGTGACGAGGTGGTGCTCTACCCGGTGGCGGCCTGCTGGATGTGCGGGAACTGCAGGGCGGGCCGTCACATCTACTGCAGCGGCTTCGCCGTCCTCGGCGAGCATTCCGACGGCACCGCCTGCGAGGTGGTGCAGCTTCCCGCGCGCAACCTCGTGCGCAAGCCCGCCGTGCTGTCCTGGGCCGAGGCCGGCGCGCTGCCGCTGGCCTTCCTCACCGCGTGGCGGATGCTGACCTCGCGCGGGCGGCTGACGGTGGGTGAGACGCTCCTGGTCGTGGGGGCCAGCGGCGCCGTCGGGACGGCGTCGGTGCTGATCGGCGCGCATCTGGGCGCGCGGGTCCTGGCCACGACGCGCGACCTCGGCAAGAGCGAGCAGCTCCGTGTGCTCGGGGCCGCCGGGGTCTTCTCCTCCGAGAGGTTCTCCAGGAAGGTCATCGATCACACCGACGGCGCCGGCGCCGACGTGGTGATCGACCACGTGGGCGCGGCGACCTTCGACGAGTCCCTGCGCTCGGCGACCGTCGGCGGCCGGGTGGTCACCTGCGGGGCCACGACCGGGGTGAACGTCTCGCTCAACCTGCCCCGGGTGTTCGTGCGCCAGCTCGAGATCCTGGGCTCGACCACGGGCACCCTGGCCGAGTTCGAGGGCCTGGTCGCCGCCGCGGGGGCCGGATTGCGCCCTGTCGTGGCGCGGGAATTCGGGCTGGAGGAAATTCGCGATGCCCTTACATATCTCGAATCTTCCGACAAGCTTGGAAAAGTCGTCTTGAGGCAGTGATCGAGACATTTGGTGATTACCACTTCTCACCGAAATTGTCAGACCCCCGGTCTACGGTGAAATCACCTGAACGCCAGACCCCGACAGGAGTAATCACATGACCTCCCCACCGCAAACGGGTCCCGTGCTCAAGCACAGCCCGTGGTTGGCGCTGATCACCATCGCGCTGGGCTATTTCATGAACGTGCTCGACAGCACCGTGGTAAATGTCGCCATTCCCAGTATCATGTCCGATCTGCACGCCGAGACCGGGCAGATCCTCTGGGTGGTCAACAGCTACCTGCTGCTCTACGCGATGCTGCTGCTCGTCGGAGGCAGGCTCGGTGACCTGCTCGGGCACCGCACCGTGTTCATCGCCGGGCTCTCCCTGTTCATCGTGGCCTCGCTCCTGTGCGGCCTGTCCAGCACACCCGAGCAGCTCATCGCCAGCCGCGTGCTCCAGGGTGCGGGCGCCGGCCTGGCGGCTCCGCAGGCGCTGGCCATCACCGCGGCCGTCTTCTCTCCCCAGCGCAGGGGGATGGCCTTCGGCGTCCTGGCCTCGATCATCGGCTCGGCCGCGGCGCTGGGCCCCTTCCTCGGCGGCCTCATCACCTTCACGCTCGACTGGCGCTGGATCTTCCTCATGAACCTGCCCATCGGCGCGCTGGGCCTGATCGGCGCCTTCGTCTTCGTGCCGAAGACCCGTGTGGAAGGCCGGCAGCGACTGGCGTTCCTCCCCGTGCTGCTCGCGACGGTCAGCATGTTCGGCGTGCTCTACGCGCTGATCGCCGGACCGCGCATTTCCTGGGGGCAGATCTTTTCCGGGGTGAACATCAGCTATGTCCTCATCGCCGGACTGGTCGTTTTCGGTGGCTTCGTCTATTGGGAATGGTCCCGGACCGACGGCCTCCTGCCGCGAGCGCTGTTCGACAACAGAAACTACGGCCTGATGGCATGGGCCTCCCTGGCGACATATTTCTGTATCTTCGGCACCCAGCTGACCATGACCATCTATTTGCAATCGGTCCTGCACCTCAACGCCCTGGAGGCGGGGCTGGCGTTGTCGCCCATGTGGCTGGCCTCCTCACTCGTCGCCCCGCTCAGCGGGGGCCTGATGCGACGCTTCCAGCCCCGCTGGATCCTGGTCGGCGGCTTCGCCGCCTTCTGCCTCGGCACGGTGGCCACGGCGCTGTTGATCACCCCTGACACCTCGTGGGGCGTGTTCGTCGTGACCCTGCTGGTGGCCGGAGCCGGCGCCGGGTTCACCTTCGCGCCGCTCACCACCGTGGCGATGAGCGAGGTGCCGCCACGAGACCTGGGCGGAGCCTCGGGCACCATCGAGATGGCGAGAATGCTCGGCAGCGCCGTGGCCACGGCGATCACCGGCGCCATCCTGGGCGACACCGTCGCGGCCTCGGGCCCGGCCCTGTCGGCCGAAGCGCGTACCGCCCTGCTGGCCAGTGCTCTCCTGATCGCGGCCGCGGTGATCACCACCGTGTTTCTCAAGCACGGCGGGCGCCCCGGCACCGCCCCCGGCGACCACGAGCACTCCACCCCGGCCAACGCGGCCGAAGCCACACCGACCGCGTGACGCCCCGGCAGGTGGCGAGCCCGCCGGCTCGCCCCTGTCCGCTACCCCGGCAACCTCACATCCACCAGGTACGGCGAGCCGAAGTCCGTCCGGTCCCCCGGCCCCGCGCCCGGCACGGGGAACAACCGGGCCGACAGCGGTTTACGCAGACGCACGGCGAGCGCGGCCACATCCATCAGAAGCCGGGCCACCTCCTCCACCGGCGTGTCACCGGGCAGCGGCACGGTGTCCAGGCCCGTGCCGCACACCGCCGAATAGGCCAGCAGCCGGTGGAGGTCGATCCCGCCCGACTCCCAGGCGCGTGCCAGGACGGTGTCCTCCATGACCGGCAGCATCAGGCCGCAGTAGCCGACCTGGGAGACCGGGACCGTGCGCAGGGCCTGCGTGATCGCGGCAGCCGTGCTCAACGTGCCAGGGGCGCCGAACGGCCCGGCGATGGCGTGTTCGATCGCCCGGCCGATGCTGGTGTCACCGTGCGGGGCGGGCGACAGATCGATCCCGGCGAACGGCCGGCCCACCTCGGTGGCCAGCTTCTCCGCCAGCCGTACGACAGGCAGCACGTGCTCGGCGAGCGCTCCACGGACCCGTTCGGTGATCTTCGCGGGATCCGGCTCACCGGGGATGGCACGCAGCGCCTCGGCGACCACTCCCGCCGACTGCAGCCCGAGGCTGAAGGTGCTGGGCCCCTCATGGTAGGCGGCGGGAAAGAACGGATGTCCCGGCCCGACCTCGGCCAGGACCGCGAAGCGAAAGTTGCCGACCCCCTTGGGCGTCGCGGCCGACAACTCACCGACAACCCGCGCCGCCGCCATCGCCGCCGCCACCCGCGCGCCATGCTCGCTCGTCGCGATCTGAACGGTGCAGCTCAACGCCTCGCACGCGGCCAGCATGCCGGCGATCTCCGCAAGGCGGTTCAGGTCGAAGTCCGGCCGGGCGGCCTGGGCGGGACCCAGCGACAGATGCCCGATGCCCTCGTCGTCCATCAGGCGCTGTAATCGAGTGGCGTACGGGGCCAGGTCCGGCACCTGGCCGAACACGGGCTGCGTGGCCAGCCGGACGGTCTGCACCTCGTACCCGGACTCCGCGAACCGCGTACCCAGCCGATGCGCGACGCCGGCCGCCTCCCGCAGCTCCGCGCCCCCCACGGGGTGCTCTTGCGCCACACCTACGGTAATCGTGCGTATCGTGAGCCGCACCGCTACAACCCCAAAGACCGGCGACGAGTGATTACCTCGCCAATGAACCACCTGTGCGACACGCGATCAAGCGAACGCCGCCAAGGCTCTGCCCGGAACCTGGGAACGTCCCGGGCGCCGACCGCTGCGACCGTTCTCGCCCGCGCGCACCTCGTCGAACGCCCCAAGGCCCCCCGTCCCGCTCCTGGCAACGACGGCCCAGCGCAGGAGCGCTGGTAGCCTGCGGTCGTGTCATCCAGCCGAGGCAAGTCGCGGACCGATGCCGAGCGGAATCGGGCGCGTGTGCTCGCGGTGGCGCGTAGCCTGTTCGCCGAGTTCGGCGACCAGGTGCAGATGGCGGAGGTGGCCAGGGTCGCCGAGGTGGGCATCGGCACCGTCTACCGCCACTTCCCCACGCGCAAGGCACTGGTGGAAGCGGCCGCGCAGCACCGGTTCGCGGAGATCCTCGCCTTCGCCGAAACCCGGTGCCTGGCGGCGCCCGATCCAGCCGATGGGCTGGCTTTCCTGCTGGGGCACATCGGTGAGGTGCTCGCCAGAGACCAAGGCCTGTCCGGCGCGATCGAGTCGGCCATGGGCTCCGCCGAGCCGTCCGGTGAGAGCAGGATCGCGCTGGAGGGCCTCGCGGCGACGCTGATCGAGCGGGGGCAGGCGGCGGGATCCGTCCGGGAGGACGCCACGGTCCATGACGTCTACATGATCGTCTGTGGGCTGGCCGCGGTGATCCGGACCGGCAGCGGAGAATGGCGGAGATTCGTGCGGATCGCCCTCGACGGCTTGCGGCCCGTGCCGGCTCCGGCGACGCCCTCCCGGCGCTGACAGCGAGCACCAGGGCGAGCCCCGCGCCCTCACGATCATGACTCGCCGCCCGGGTATCAGCCCCTAGTTCTCCTCGTAGACCACGTGGTACGGGCGTGTGTACCGGTTGAGGGCGGCCGGGTCGAAGCGGCCCGCCACACTCACCTCTGACCTGTGCTCGATCAGGGCCTCCACCACGCACTCCCAGCCCCCGGGAGAGGAAATCTGGATCACCCTCGGCGGCGGGTTGGAGCCGGGACGCAGCGCGTGCGGCACGCCATGCGGCAGCAGGACGAACTGCCCCGCTCCCGCGGTGTGGCTCCTGCCGTCGAACTCGATCTCCAGCTCGCCGTTCAGCACGTAGACGCATTCATCGGCGACGTGGTGGGTGTGCCGCGGGATCGGCTGCGCCACGACGACCTCCAGCAGGGAGAACAGTCCGTCGGTGTCGGCCGTGCGCGCCTTGACGGAGAACGCCGGCGGGACGGCGATCCGGCCCGGCCGCGCCTCACCGGCGTCGAGCACGAAGAAGCGTTCCTTGTCGCCCCACTCGTCGGCGTCGCCCTCCCCGGTGTGGTAGCGCATGCCGTACGGCTTGCCCACCTCGTTGGCCTTGGTCCAGTCGCCCCCCAGGCCTGCCTCGGCGATGTCTTCCATGTAACGCTCCCAGCCCGCCGGCGCCGAGAGTTGCAGCGCGTGTACGGCGGAGCCGTCGGGGCCGAGATTGCGCATGGCATGAGTGACCCCGCGAGGTACCAGGAAGTACATGCCGGCGGTCAGATGGTGGGTCGTGCCGTCGTAGTCGAGGCCAAGGTCGCCCTCCACGACGTAGACGAACTCATCGAAGGTGTCGTGGACGTGCGGGGGGATGCTTCCGCCACCGCGGTTCTCCATGAGGGTGAAGCGGCCCTGGGTGTCCTCGACACCCGCTTTGACCGTCGCCCACGGCGGCAGCGGCACACGGGTGGGGCGGGAGGCGCCGGCGTCCAGCAGAAAAAAGCGGTCCTTGGACATGGAAGGTCCTTTGCTAAGAGGATGCGGAATCCGATTCCGTATAGATGTAAGCAGAGTGCGCGGGGCGAAGTCAAAGAGACGTTCAGCAGCCCGAAACGACGGTGGGCACTGCGGAGATGCCGCGAGCACCGCCCCGGGCGCCGGGACGGCGCACGTGGGAAAACGGGCACGTGGTGGCTGCCGGCCACGAAGGTCAGCAGGTCGGCCAGATCACGCGGGTGCCGATGGTGAAGGTGGCGCCGCCGGCCCGCGGGGCGGTCGACGCGGCGAGAATGGCCTGCGCCGCGTCGTCGAGCCGGAACGGCTAATTGACGGTGACGAAACCGGTGCCGGGGCGGTAGTTGGGCGACTGGTGCCGGAAGTAGGTGTTGTACACCTCGCAGTAGCGCCCGCCCCTGGCCAGCAGGGTGGCGTGATCGCCCTGCTCCACGATCCGGCCGTGGTCGAGCACGAGGATCCTGTCCACGTGCTCGATCGTCGACAACCGGTGCGCGATCACTATGGAGGTCCGGCCGGCCAGCACGGTGTCGAGCCCGTCCTGGATCTGCGCCTCGGTCAGCGGGTCGACGCTGGCAGTCGCTTCGTCCAGGACGACGATCGCAGGGTTCTGGATGAGGAGCCTGGCCAGGGCCACGAGCTGGCGCTGGCCCATGGACAGCGATCTGCCGTGCTCGCCGACGTCGGTGGCCAGGCCGTCGGGCAGCGTCTCGATCCAGTCGCCGCCTCCCACGCCGACGGCCGCCTCCAGCACCTCATCGTCCGTGGCCTCCGGGCGCGGGTAGCGGATGTTGTCGGCGACCGTACCGCTGAACAGGAACGGCAGCTGCGGCACCGCCCCGATCTGCCGGCGGTACGCCGGGAGGTCAAGGGTCCTGATGTCGCGGCCGTCGATGAGGAGGGTGCCGCCCTGGAACTCGTAGAAGCGGGTGATGAGCTTACTCAGCGTGGACTTGCCCGCCCCCGTGTGGCCGACCAGCGCCACGGTCTGCCCGGCCTCGATCGTGAGGCTGAAGTCCTGAAGGACCGGGACCTCGGCGGAGTAGCCGAAGCTCACGTCATGGAACTCGATCCGCCCGGCCAGCTCGCCGACCGGCAGCGCGTCGGTCTGCACCACTCGTGGAGGCGCGTCGATCAGTGCGAACACCCGCTCGGCCGCCGTCAGACCCTGCTGGAACTGCGACCAGAAGGCGGCGATCGAGGTCAGCGGGAACCAGAAGAACGCGATGGCCTGCAGGAACAGATACCAGTCACCGGCCGACAGTCCGCCGTCCAGCACCGACCTGCCGCCGACCAGGACCAGCCCCACCTCTGCCAGTCCGGCGATGAGGAACAGCAGCGGAAAGATGCTGGAAAAGACGAAGCCCTGCCGCAGGTTCACCGCGTAGCTTTGCTCGTTGATCGGGCGGAACTCGTCGTAGACCCGCTGCTCCTGGCGGAAGTTCTTGGCGACGGAGATCCCGCCCATGGTCTCGTTGAGGTTGGCGTTGACCCGGCTCATCGAGCGCTGGGCCCGGCGCGTGGTGGTGCGCGCGATCCGCCGGAACTGCAGCGCGCACAGGATCACGATCGGCGCGATGACCAGCGTCAGCAGGGCGAGCGGAGCGCTCCGCGTGAACAGCAGCGTGGTGACGAAGCCGACGACCAGCACCTGGCTGAGCAGGTCCATGCTGAGGCCGACGACGTTGGCGAAGTCGTCGGTGTCGGAGGTGACCCGGCTGACGATCCGCCCGGACGGGTTCTCGTCGTAGAACGACATGTCCCGCTCCAGGACCGCGTCGAAGGCGTCCTCGCGCAGGCTCAGCACCACGTCGCCGGTGGCCTTGGCGTTGAACCACTGCCGGACGAAGCTGAACGCCCAGCCGAGGGCGCCGGCGAGCAGGATGCCTCCGGCCAGTGCCCAGATGTTGCCGCCCGCGACGATCCTGTCAATGCCCGAGCTGATCATCAGAGGTACGGCCGCCTGTGCCGCGGAGCCGAGCACGACCATCAGGGCGACCAGGAGCATCGCCCATCGTTTGGGCCAGAAGTAGCGCAGGATACGGCGGAGCAGGTCGCGGTCGCTGTACACGCGGTCGTAGTCCTCGGCCTCCAGGCCGTCCATCAGGAAACCCATCTAGACGGGCACCTCCACCTCGTCGTAGTGGGAGAAGATCCGGCGGTAGAGCGGGCTTCGGCCGAGCAGCTCGGTATGGGTGCCGAAGTCGATCACCTCGCCCCGCCTGAGCAGCAGGACCTTGTCGGCCCAGCGGATCTGGGCGAGCCGGTGGGTGATCAGCAGCGTCGTGCGGCCGGACTGGATGCGTTCGATCGCCTGCTGGATCAGGTCCTCCGTGCCGGAGTCGATGGCGCTGGTCGAGTCGTCGAGGATCAGGATGGCCGGGTCGGTGAGCAGGGCGCGGGCGATGGCCAGGCGCTGGCGCTGGCCGCCGGACAGCGTGACGCCGCGCTCGCCGATCACGGTGTCGTAGCCGTCCTCGAGCTCGGCGATGAACTCCGCGGCCTGCGCGTCGGCCGCGGCGGCTTCGATGGCCTCGCGGCTGGCCTGCTGGCCCAGGCCGAAGGCGATGTTCTCGGCCACGGGACGGGAGAACAGCACGATGTCCTGCTCGATGGTGGAGATCTGCGAGCGCAGCGAGTCGAGGTTCCAGTCGCGTACGTCCACGCCGTCGATCTGGATCTTCCCGGAGTCGACGTCGAAGATCCTGGAGACGAGCTTGGTCAGCGTGCTCTTGCCCGAGCCGGTTTCGCCGACGATGGCCACCGTTTCGCCGCGCCGTACCGTGAAGGACACGTTTTTCAGGACCTGTGCGCCCTCATAGCCGAACGAGACGTCCTCGAACACGACCTCGCCACGCATCGGAGCCGTGCGGCCGTCCGTGTGCTGGTCGAGCTCGGTCTCGGCGTTCATGATCTCCAGGATGCGGCGCGCGCCGACCAAGCCCAGCTGGACCAGGGAGAACGTGAACGTCGACACGTTCGTCGGGAAATGCAGCAGGCCCATCAGGCCCATGAACGCGATCAGCTGGCCGAGGGTCAGATCACCCGCGGCGTGCAGGTGGACGCCGTGCCACAGGGCACCGGCCATGGCCACGGCGAGCAGCAGGGTCGGCAGGTAGCGGGCGCGGACCAGGCCCTCGCGGACGAACAGGTCGCGGTAGCTCCGGGCGTTGCGCCGGAACCTGAGCCGCTCGCCGCCTTCCTGCGCGGTCACCTTGATGACCTCCATGCCGCGCACGGCCTCGCTCAGCCCGGCGTTCAGCGTGCCGAACTCCTCGCGCATGCCGGTCGCGACCGGGTTGAGCTGCCGCATGTAGTGCCACAGCGCGAGGCCGAAGGCGACCATGAAGATCGCGGGCACGAGCAGCAGCCGCGGGTCGATGAACGCAATGAACACCAGTGGGATGACGGCCTGGGCGCCGGAGTCGACGATCATGTCGAGGCCGGGCGCGACCAGCATGCGCAGCTGCCTGATGTCGTTGGCCGCGCGGGCCATCAGATCGCCGACGCGCTGGCGGTTGTGGAAGGTCTGGCTCTTGCCGAGCAGGCTCACGTACAGCTCGTCGCGGGTGTCGCGGTTGAGCCGGTTGGCGAGCAGCTCGCTGCTCAGGCGCGCGCAGAAGTCGAGCAGGCCGCGCAGCGCGACGACGCCGAGCAGCACCAGGGCGATCGGGAGCACGTCCCGCCGGGCGAGCACGGCGTCGAAGGCGTCGCCGACCAGGCCGGGGATGGCCGCGTTGAGCACCACCATCACGACCGCTCCGACCAGGGACCCGGTCAGGTACAGCGGCTGGCGGCGCAGGTGCGACCAGATCCAGCGGGACGGACCCCGCCGATCATGGCGCGCGCCTGGGACCGTGAACTCCGCCCGTGTTGTCACGCTCTTCCCTTCGCCAAGCTCGCCGGCGACTGTTGTATCAAATTCGACCGACAGTTCGGAATCGGTTATCCGGGCACCGGATCAGGCCTCGGCCCGCACGCGCTCGCTTGACACGCCGACGTGCTCCGGCGCCTGGGGACACGTCCGGGAACCGAGGTCCTTCACGGTCAGGTAGTGAGCGTCCGTGGCCGGACGCAGCTATGCGTTCACCGCGGCCAGCAGGGTGCGGACGTCTTCGGCCTCCGGCAGCGAGAGGCGGTCGAAGATCTCCAGCGCTTCGGCGTGGCAGACGTGACCGCGTTCCCGCTGGCCGGTGGCGGTGAGGGCCTGGCCGAGGATCATCAGGGCCTTGCCCTGCCAGTGCTCGTCGTCGGCTTCCCGCAGCGCGGCCAGGCCTTGCTCGGCGAGTTCGAGGGCGCGGGCGTGATCGCCCAGGGTGAGGTAGATGCCGGCCATCCGGGTGGCGGCCGTGCCGATCCAGTCGAGCTCGCCGATCTCGCGGAAGCCCGTGACCGCGCTCTCGTACATGCGCAGCGCCTCCTCCAGCGAACCCACGGCCTGCAGCGTGAACGCGAGCTGGTAGGGCGCCCACGGGTGCCGCGGGGTGCCGCCGCCGAGCTCGGCGTGGACGCGGTAGGCCGATCTGGCCGCCTCCACGGCCTGGCCGGGCTCGTCGGCGGCGGCGAGTGAGCGGGCCAGCAAGCCGAGCCAGAGAGCTTGGGCGCCCCTGTCGCCGCGGCCGGCGAAGATCTCCACGCCTCGCCTGATGAGCTCGACCGAGCCCTGGTAGTCGCCGTCGTCGTAGGCCTGGACGCCGAGGGAGGCGGTGGCGACGGCCGTCACGTAGGGGTCGCCCTGGGCCAGATCGATGGCCGCCAGGGCGTCGGACCGGCGTGCCTCCCGGTCGGCCGAGGACAGCGTCGAGCGGAGGTAGCGGGCCAGGCCCTCGGCCCGCGGCTCGCCGCCGGCCCGCGCGACCAGGAGGTCGAGGGTGTGCTGGAAGGCCACCGACTCCGGTGCGACGTCCGTGAGCATGTCCACGATCCAGGCCAGCCGGTAGCGGTCGGCGTGCTCGCGCGTGGCGGCCTGCCGTACGACAGAGAGCAGGGCGTCGGTCTCGGCGGGATCGAAGGCGTCCCGGCACTCGCCGGTGGGCAGCAGCTCGGCGCGCAGGTCGCCGGGAAACAGCGAGCGGAAGCGGCCGGCGACAGCGGCGGCGGAGTACTCGAGCAGCCGGTCGAGCGCCGCGCCGGCGCCGGAATCCGCCCGGCTCCTGGCGAACACGCGCAGCAGATCGTGGAAGCGGTAGCGGCCGGGCGAGAGCGACTCGAGCATGCTGACGTCGACCAGCGCCTCGCACACCGCCTCCGCCTCCTGCTCGGGCAGATCCAGCAGCGCGGCCGCGGCACGCAGCGAAACATCCGCCATATCCGGTACGGCCAGCAGCCGGAAGGCCCGAGCGTGCGCCTCGTCGAGCTGCTCATAGCCCAGCGCGAACGTGGCCTCGATCGCCAGATCGCCGGCGCGCAGCTCCGACAGCCTGCGCCGCTCGTCGGAGAGCCGGTCGCGCATGCCGGCCACACTCCAGCCGGGCCGGGCGGCCAGCCGGGCGGCCGCGATCCTGATCGCCAGCGGCAAGAACCCGCAGGCCGCGACCAGATCCATCGCCGCGCCCCGCTCGGCCGCCACCCGCGACTCACCCACGATCCCGGACAACAGCCGCAACGCGGCCACCGGCCCGAGCACCTCCAGGTCCAGCTGGCGTGCGCCGGTCAGCCCGATCAGCCGGGCCCTGCTGGTCACCAGCACCCCGCAGGTGGCCGAGCCGGGCAGCAACGGCCGCACCTGAGCCACCCCGGCCGCGTTGTCGAGCACCACCAGCATCCGCCGGTCGGCCACCATCGAGCGATACAACGCCGCCCGCTCGGCCGGCTCCTCCGGCGCCTCCTCCACACCCAGCGCGCGCAGAAACGCGCCGAGCACAAGTTCGGCCTCCAGCGGCTGGACGCCCGAGCCGCGCAGATCGACGAACAACTGCCCGTCCGGGTAGTCCCCGGCCAGCCGGTGCGCCACGTGCACGGCCAGCGTGGTCTTGCCCACCCCGCCCGCACCCGCCACCGCGCAGACCACCAGCGCCGACGCCTCCCCTGGACGCAACGCCTGCGCCATCGCCTCCACCTCGCTCCGGCGGCCGGTGAAGTCGGCCACGTCAGCGGGCAGCTGACGCGGCACCCGCCGGGCCGGCGGCCCTGCGGCGGTTCCCGGCCGGGCGGGTGCGCGGCCGAGCGCCGGGTCGGCGCTGATGATCCGCTGGTAGAGCTCGGCCAGCTCGGGTGAGGGATCCACGCCGAGCTCGTCGGCCAGCAGCCTGCGGGTGTCGGTGTAGACGCCGATGGCCTCGGCCTGCCGCCCACCGCGATAGAGGCCCAGCATGAGCAGGCCGCGCAGGCGTTCCCTGGTCGGGTACTCGGCGCACAGGGTGCTCAGCTCGACGACCACCTCGGCGTGCTTGCCTTCGTCGAGGTCCTGGCCGAGGCGGTGTTCGAGGGCGGCTAGCCGCTGCTCGGCCAGGCGGGCGCGCTGGGCCTCGGCGTAGTCGCCGCCGAGCCCGGCCAGCGGCTCGCCGCGCCACAGGGCCAGCGCCTCGGCGTAGCGGCCTTCGCCGTACAGCATCCGCAACTCGGCGGCATCACACGCGCCCGCCCGCAGCGCGTACCCATCGCCAACCGACACCAACGCATCGGCCCCCAGCACCGCACGCAACCGCGACACATACGTGCGCAACACCTGAAGCGCGGTACGCGGCCGCGCTTGACCCCACAGCGCATCCATGAGCTGGTCACCGCCGACCGCCCTGCCGTCGGCGAGCAGGAGCACGGCCAGCACCAGGCGCTGCTGCGGCGAGCCAAGCTCCAACTCCCGGCCGTCACGCCACGCCTGCACCGGGCCGAGCACCGAAAACCTGAGCTCATCCCCCATGCCCGCCCACCCCCGTCATCCTTCACCGCAAGGACGATCACCCTACCGTCCACCCCGAGCGCGGCCTTCCCCACAATCTCCCAGCCCCGCCTACACGCCAGTGCGCGGCTCGGGCACGTCACCCCGGGAGGCCGGCAGCTCGCTCGTCGGTGTGCGGGTGTAGGAAACCGCCGGGCAGCGCATGCCAGGAGCGGGAAGCGCCTGCTCGATGAGGTAGCGGTCGAGCGCGTCGCGGGTGCACGCACTGCGGTTGTAGATGCTGTGCCCCCAGCCCTCGTAGGTCAGCAGCCGCGCCTCACCGCCGATCTGGCCGGCCGCGTTCACCGCCCAGGCAGCGTGTCGACGTGGTCGAACAGCGGTCCGGTCCTGGCCCGGCAGTCGGCGCGGAGCCGGTCGTTGTGGTCGAGCCATCGATCGAAGTCGGCCTGGCTCTTCAGGAAGGGGTCGGCTGGTGCCTGCCGCATGAGTTCGACGGAGCAGGCCACGGGATTGCTGCGCGCCACACCGCGGGGGTCGAACCCGACGATGTCGAACCTTCGGGTGATCTCCTCGCTGAAGTAGCCCTGGCGTCTCAGGATGAAGTCGACCCCGGATTCGCCGGGACCACCCGGGTTGACGCTCAGGGAGCCGATTCTGGCTTGGGGGTCGGTGGCCTTGCGCCTGGCCACGGCCAGGTCGATGGTGGGGCCGCCGGGGTTCGCCCCATCGAGGGGGACGGTCAGGGTGCCGCACTCCGCGGTCGGGTTCTCGACGCAGGGTGCCCAGGCGATGGCCCGGCCGGCCGACGTAACGGCCGCAGCCGCGTTCCCGAGGAGGACCAGAACCGTGACCATCATCAGAAGAACGGGCAGGGTACGAACGGATCTTGTCATGCTTCTCCGGTCATCAAGTCGAAAGGCAGGCGAAGCGCCTGTTCCTCATCGTCGGATCAGGACGTCGCCAGTGAGACGAGGATGGCCGGCGAGCCCGCCGTCGTCCGGAGAAAGCGGGTCATGACCAGGGGCCGGAACCAGCCGGGGAAGGCTTCCTCGGCTGCTCTCATCAGTACCTAACCTCTGTGATCAGTACATCTAGAAGGTAACCGGTAGTTCGCGTACGCCGTAGACGTTGGAGTTGGTGCGCATCGGCACCTCTTCTGGCGTGACGGCCAGCCGTAGGCCGGGGAAGCGGGTGAGCAGCGCGGGAAGGGCGACGCGTAGCTCGACGCGGGCCAGTTGCTGGCCGAGGCACTGGTGGATGCCGTGGGCGAAGGCGAGGTGCCCGGTGGCCTGACGGTTCAGGTCGAGGGTGTCGGGGTCGGGGAACCTGGCCGGGTCGCGGTTGGCGGCGTTGGCCGCCAGGACCACCGTTTCGCCTTCCCTGATCAGATGGCCGTTCAGTTCAACGTCTCGCAAGGCGGCGCGGATGCCGGTGTGGGCGATGGTCAGGTAGCGCAGCAGTTCCTCCACCGCCTTGTCGGCGAGGCCCGGGTCCTCGCGCAGTGCGGTGAGCTGGCCGGGGTGCTGGAGCAGGGCGAAGGTGCCGAGGGCGATCATGTTGGCGGTGGTGTCCAGGCCGGCTCCCAGCAGGAGGGTGACGACACCGGCGAGTTCCTCGTCGGACAGGTCGGTGCCGGTCAGGTCACTGAGCACGTCGTCGGTCGGGTCGGCCCGTTTGGCCAGGACGAGATCGCCGATGTACTCGCCGAGCGCGGCGAAGGCGGTGAACTGGTCCTGCGGCGAGGAGGCGGCGATGCTGTCGGCCGCCTGGCGGCGGAAGGTGTCGCGGTCCGCGTACGGCACGCCGAGCACCTCGCAGATCATGATCGCGGGGATCGGCTGCGCGTAGGCCTTGAGCAGGTCGAGCGGCGGGCCCTGCCGTTGCATGGCGTCCAGGTGCTCGGCGGTGACCTCCTCGACGCGTCCGGTGAGCTGCCGCATCCGGCGGACGGTGAACTGGCCGGTCAGCAGCTTGCGGTAGCGGGTGTGCTCGGGGGCGTCCAGTCCGGACAGGTCTCCGATCGGCGCCGGGGGCATCGGGCCCGATCCGGCGGGGACGAGGGGGTGGTGCAGCAGTTCGTAGCGGGAGGTGAAGCGGGGGTCGGCGAGCACCTCGCGGACCAGGGAGTGGCTGGTCACCAGCCAGCCCTGGTGACCGTCGGCGAACGCCAGCCGGGCGATCGGCTGCCGCTCGCGCAGGCTCGCCAGTTCCTCGGGGGGATCGAAGGGGCATCGCGCGGGGCGCTCGTGGGGGAAGGCTACAGATTCGGACATTTCATACTCCCTGATTCCAAAGGTGGGGGCGTGCAGGGGTGCGGAGCTCGCGCGGGCTGTTCCGGCCGGGCAGTCCGGCCGTGGCGGTGGTGGGCGACGACGGACCGGTCGTGGGGCAGGGTTCATTCGGTGATCTTGATGGCCATGGCCGGGCAGACCTGGGCCGCCTGGCGGGTCGCCTCCTGGAACTGGGGTGCGGGTTGCGGTCGCAGGAGTACGACGAGGCCGTCGTCGTCGCGCTGGTCGAAGACGTCGGGTGCGAGCAGGGCGCACTGGCCGGCGCCGACGCAGGCGGGAGTGTCCACGTCGATGTGCATGACTGGGTTCCCTCGGCTTCAGTGATGGGTGCCGGCGACGATGTCCGGCACGGCCCGCAGGCCCTCGCGGTCGCGGAGGGCCGAACTCCAGATCGAGGTCGCCCTGCGCCGCTCGTCGTCGTCGAAGACGGTGATGAGGATCGACAGCGTGCCGGGCATGACGAGCGCGCCGCAGCAGTCCGGCGAAGACCAGGATGTAGGACGCGGCGATCCACTGGATGTCCTGAGCGGTGGCGCCCAGGTCGTGGGTGAGGGTCGGGATCGCCACGGTGAGTACGCCGTTGTCGACGACCAGGACCAGAGCGCACAGGCACAGGACGGCCAGGATCAGCCAGCGCCGGGGATGGCGTTCCATCCGCGACACCTCCTTCTTGAACGTTGTTTGACAGTTTTAACGCCGTTAGAAACAGTCAACACCGTACATGAAGTCTTACGTTGTTCAACAGGGCGGCTATGCTGGGCCGTGAAGAAGGAGGTCGCATGTCAGGCGATGAGCAGGCGCTCGGCTCGGTGTGGACCCGCCCGGCCCGCACGAAGCGGGCACGGCCCGAGCTGAGCCGCGAGCAGATCGTGTCCGAGGCGATCCGGCTGCTCGACGAAGAGGGCATCGACGCGCTGACGATGCGGCGGCTCGGCAGCCGGCTCGGCGCCGTCGCCCCGGCGCTCTACTACCACGTGAGCAGCAAGGACGAACTTCTCGAACTCATCGTGGACCAGATCTACGGCGAGATCGAGGTAGCCGGGGAATCGGCCGGCTGGCGGGGCGGCGCCGTTCGCACCGCGCGCAGCCTGCGCTCGGTGATCCTGCGCCATCCCTGGTTCGCCTCGGTGATCGGCGAGGCCGGCCTGGTCTTCCTCGGGCCCAACATGATGCGCGCCTCGGAGGACATTCTCGCCCTGTTCGAACGCGGCGGCTTCACCCTGGAGCAGGCCGACCACGCGCTGAACACGCTGATCGCCTACGTCCTCGGGTCGGCGATCAGCGAGGCCGCGTTCCTGACCACGCTGGCCCGCAGCGGACGCTCCGAGCGCGACCTGGTCGAGCAGGTATGGCCGGCGGCCGAGAAGGCGGCGCAGCCGTTCCCGCGCCTGAGCAGGCTGTACGCCCTCCACCACGGAAGGAACCTCCACAGCACCGGCGACGCGGACTTCGACCGCCGACTCGACCTGTTCCTGGACGGCCTGCAGACCTGGCTCACCCCCGCGAACGGCCACGACGGCCCTTGACCCGCTGCGGGCCCGAGGCACGTCTCCGACCCCGGTTGTGATCTTCGGTGCTCATCGGCTTCGTGACGCGGGCGATCGGTGGGACACGTCACATCGTCGATCTGTCACACCGATCATGCGGCCGGCGTCTCTTGGTCGTCAGGGCGCCGACGCGCCTCCTCCGGTTCAGGGAGTCGAGCATGACCGAACAGGCACACCAGAAGATCGCGCTGGTCACCGGTGCGAACAAGGGGATCGGGCGGGCGGCCGCCGAGCGGCTGGCCGTACTGGGAATGACGGTTCTGATCGGCGCCAGGGACCGGCGGCGCGGTGAGGAGACCGCGGCGGCGCTGCGCGCGGCGGGTGGCGACGCGCGCGCGATCGTCCTGGACGTCACCGACCAGGTCACCGTCCAGGCCGCCGCCCAGCGGATCGAGGCGGAGTTCGGCCACCTCGACGTGCTGATCAACAATGCCGGCATCACCGGCTCCGGGCGGACCTCACCCATGGACGCCACCGACCAGATCCCCAGCACCGTCGATCTGCACATGGTGCGAGCGGTGTTCGAGACCAACGTCTTCGGGTTGATCGCGGTGACCAACGCCATGTTGCCGCTGCTGCGACGTTCACCCGGGCCGCGCATCGTCAACGTCAGCAGTCACGCCGCGTCGCTGACCCTCACCAGCGACCCGGACGGGCCCTTCGCCGCGCTGCTGCCCTCAGCCGCGTACACGCCGTCGAAGTCCGCGCTCAGCGCGCTGACCGTCCAATACGCCAACGAACTGCGCAAAGACAACATCCTCGTCAACGCCGTCGCCCCCGGCTACGTCGACACCGACAGCAACAACCACACCGGGCACCTGACCCCCGCCCAGGGCGCGGCGGTCCTGGTCCGCCTGGCCACCCTCGCCGCCGACGGGCCGACCGGCGGGTTCTTCAGCGAGGAGGGCCCGGTGCCCTGGTGACAGAAGTCCGGTGCCGCATGCGGGACCGGCTGACCAGGCCGGCGAGCCGGCTCAGCTCATCGCATCACGCGGGCCGGAGGGACCGCCGTCAGGCGTCGGGGATCCAGTTGCCGTGGAAGCCCAGCGGGACGCGGACGGGCAGGTGGACGCGGGCCACCGGCGGGCCGGTGAAGTCCTGGGCGGACAGGATCACCAGGTCGGAGGCGCCGCGGTCGGGGTCGGCGACGTAGGCCATCAGGTAGCCGTCGTCCTCCTCGCCGCCACCGGACGGGTTGGCCGCGAACGCCGCCTCACCGACCGCCGCGTCGCGCGCGAACCCGTGGACCTCGGTCGTGCCGCTTACGAGATCATGCTTGACCAGCGCGTTGGTGAACGCCTCGTCGGGGTGCGGCCCGTCGGGCGTGAACGGCGTGCCGTACAGAGGACTCACCGCGGAGTAGCCGAAGCGGTGAGGGAGAGAGGCGAACGCGTCGTTGACCCGCGGGAAGTCCTGCGGCCGGTCGTCCACGCGGCGCTGGTCGACCGTGCCGGCCGCCAGGTCGATGGTCCAGCGGTCGAGCGTCGGCTCGATCCCGCCCGGGTCGGTGACGTCCATCGGGCCCGCGGATCTGATCAGGTCGACGGTGATCGTGGAGCCGTCGTCGTAGGCGTTGAGCGTGTGGCTGACGAAGAACGGGTCGACGGGCAGCCAGCGCACCTCCCCGCCCGTCCGGGGGAGGACCCCCACGCGTGCCTGGTGCGCCGGGTTCCACCGGAAGGGAACCGCCTCCATGCTGAAGACCAGCGGGATGTCGAAGACGATGACGTAGTTCTGCGACAGCGCGAAATCGTGCAGGAACGGGGTCTCCTCGCCGGCCAGCGGGATGTCGGTCACGCGCGTCACCGTGCCCGCGGGGTCGGTGACGATGTGCTGCGCGAACGGCTGCCCCATCAGGTACGCCAGGGAGTGCAGGTCACCGGTGCGCGGATCCACCTTGGAATGCGCGTTGGCGCTGAAGCCCTCCGGGGTGGCGCCCATCGGGCAGGGACCGACCGTATCCAGTTCGTAGCCCAGTTCGTGGGTGAGCCCGCCGGCCTCGACGAGGGCGAGCGTGCGCCCGGCATGACCGATCACGTGCACATTGGGGGACGGCAGGATGAACCCGGGAGGCTCCTCGCCGTCTCGCAGCTTGTCCAGCGCGTCGGCGACCTCCGTCGAGCGGACCCAGCGGTTGCGATACCACTCGGCGCGGCCGTCCCGGATCCGAACGCCGTGCACCATGCCGGCGCCAAGAGCCCAGAAGTGGGCGGTGGGATCCTCCACGCCGAGCGGATTGGGCCCTATTCGCAGATAACGGCCCTCAAGATCGGCGGGAAGGCTGCCGGTCACCGGCAGGTCGAGGGCGGTCACCTCCTCCTTCACCGGGGCGAAGGGACCCTCCAGGTAGCGGTTGCTCATTCTCACTCCTCTTGTACGGTGTACGAGCAGGACGGTACGCCGTACAAGGCATCGAGCAACCGCTTGAGCCGCGTGTGCTAGCCCAGCCTGACGCGTGCATACCACACGACTTGGCGGCCGTTGCCCGCATGCTGTGTACTAGCACAATGGGTCCAGGTGAGCCGCCGTACCGGCAGATCGTCACGGAGATCAAGCGGCGCGTCGCGGAGGGCGAACTCCGCGCCGGCGACCGCGTCCCGTCGACCCGGCAGGTCGCCGTGCAGTGGGGCGTGGCCACGGCGACCGCCGCCAAGGCGCTGAGCACGCTGCGCCAGGAGGGTGTGGTGGTGGCCGTCCCTCGCGTCGGCACCGTGGTCGCGGAAAAGCCCCGGATCCGGCCCGTACGGCAGGCCGCCCCGAGGGTGGATCGCGAACGCCTCGTCGGCATGGCGATCGCCATCGCGGACGCCCAGGGATTCGCCGCGGTGTCCATGCGCGGCCTCGCCACAGCGCTCGACATCCCCACCCTGTCGCTCTATCGCCACGTACGCGGCGAGGAGGACCTGGCCGCGCTGATGTCCGACAGCGCGTTCGGCGAAATGGAGTTCCCCGCGACCTCGCCCGCGGGCTGGCGGGCCAGGCTCGAAATGGCGGCCCGCCTTCAGTGGAACCTCTACCAGCGGCACCCGTGGCTGCCCCGGCTCGTCTCGCTCACCCACCCCCAGCCCATGCCGAACATGTTGCGACACGCGGACTGGGTCCTGCACGCGTTGCGCGAACTCGGGCTCGACACGGAGACCGGCCAGATGGCGTGGTGGACGGTGGTCAACTACGTCAGGGGAACGGCGACGAACCTGGAGCCGCAGGCGGAGTCGGAACGCCACACCGGCCTGACCTCCGAGCAGTGGTGCGCCTCCCACATGCCGCTCTTCCACGCCGGCCTGCCCTCGGGCTCCCTCCCGGAGCAGCTGCCGCACCCCGACTTCGACCTGACCGCCTACTTCGAGTTCGGCCTGCAGCGCGTGCTGGACGGCATCGCCGTCCTCGTCGGCCGCCGGCACCGCCACTGACCAGACACAGAGCAGATGCCAAGATCACAACCAGTACGGTGGCGCGAGGGTGAAGCTCTACAACGCTTCACAAGCGGAGATCGCGTCCTACGGAAAGGGCAGGCACGGCATCCCCAACGAAATTCTGTACGCGACGGAGTGGATCAGAATCTGCTGAACCAGCCTCCTGGGAACGACCGCCCTACGCCCCCACCTGTCACCAAGCGGGGGCGTAGGCCATTCGACGGTCTTCTGCGCCCAAACCGGCACCGCGCGATTCTTGCTGCCGTACGCACCTGGCGCTCAGCAGGCTCCGGGGTCGATCCGGTTCATGCGGCGGCCGAACTTGGACTTGGTGCTGTAGAAGCGGGAGTAGTCGCCCTTGGCGGCCCGGTGCGCCTCGCGGACGCGGCCGTCACCGTAGGTGTCGACGAAGCAGGCGTCGGCCTCGGCGATGAACGACCTCACGTTGTCGGCCAGGCAGGACTCCAGGTAGCGGACGCCGTCGGCGGGCTTCCACTGCAACGTACACGTGTTGACCTTGAAGTCCGTCTCGTTGTAGAGGCAGACGTGGCCGTCCGGGCATATCGGCGCCGCCGCGGCCGGTGAGACGGCGAAGGGCGAAGGGATCATGGACACCGCGGCCAGGCTCAGGGCGGCGGCGGCGACACGGGACGTGGTGAAGAGTGTCATGGGAAGGCCTTTCGCGAGGGCGGGTCGTGGGTCAGCAGGAGGGGTCGATGCGGTCCCAGTTGAGGCCGTATCCGCCGCCGTACTTGTAGGCGCGCGAGTAGTCGCCCTTGACGGCGCGGTGCGACTGCCGGATCTGGCCCCTCCAGCTGTCGACGAAGCAGGCGCCGACCTCGGCCCTGAACGAGCCGACCCAGTCGCGCAGGCAGACGGGCAGGGTCTGGACGCCGTCGGCGGGCTTCCAGATCCACTCGCAGCCCGATCTCACGTAGTCGTGCTCGCGCCAGAGGCAGACGTGTCCGTCGGGACAGTCGGCGGATGACACGGCCGGTGCGGCGGCGGCCGGCAGCGGGGCCGCGGTGATGATCGTCAGAGCGCAGGTGGCCGCTGTGGCGAGCCCTGCCCATCGGATGTGCATGGTGACGCTCCTGTGTACGGGCGAGCGGCCTGTTCAGCCGCCGGTTCATCGCTTACACAGTCAGGACAGCGGGATCGCCTGGGTGTCCAACAGGGCTTCGGACGGGCTCGGACAACCTCGGACGGTGCGTGCCGCGCCCGGCTCGGCTACGGTCGCCGTGCGCGCCCGGAGCCCGGCCCCGGTCCAACAGGCCCACCACCAGTGACAGCGCCAAGGGCCTGCGGTTACGTGGCGGTGGACAGCCAGGTGGTGATGTCGGTGTTCAGGCGGTCTTTGAGGGCGGCCGGGGCGAAGGAGGCGTTCACCGCGTTTCTGGCGAGGCCGGCCAGGACGGCGTCGCCGTATCCGAAGACGTCGCGCAGGCGCTCGTACTCGGCGGCCAGGTCCGTCTCCCCGTCGGTGTTGATCGTCACCGTCAGGCCGGCGTCGAGGAGGCGGGGCAGGGGGTGTTCGGGGAGGGAGGGGACGAGTTTGAGCAGGACGTTCGAGCTCGGGCAGACCTCCAGCGCGATGCCGGCCGCGGCCACCCGCGCGGTGAGGGCCGGGTCGTCGAGGATGCGGATGCCGTGGCCGAGGCGGGCGGTGCGGCCGGGGCCCAGGGCGGCGCGGATGCTGTCCGGGCCCGCGGACTCGCCAGCGTGGTGGACCAGGCGGATGCCGGAGGCGTGGGCGGCGTCGATGACCTCGGTGAAGGGGGCCAGCGGGTACTCCTCGTCGCCGGCCAGGCCGATGGCGACGACCTCCGGATGGCTTTGGGCTAGTTTGAGGGTTTTCCAGAGGCGTTCGGCGGGGCGGCGGCGGGAGTGGTCGAGGATCACCCGGCATTCGACGCCGTACTGGCGGCCCTCGGCCAGGCCCTCCAGGACGGACTCCAGCGGCATGTCCGGGCGGCCGAGCCGTTCGCCGTGGGCGGCCGCGGTGAAACTCACCTCCGCGTAACGAGTCCCCTGGGCCGCCTCGTCCTCGCAGAACTCCCTGGCTATGCGGCGGAAGTGCTCGGGTTCGACCAGGCGCTGCCTGACCTGCGCGCGGTGGTCGGCGAAGTCGCGGAAGGTGGCGAACGGGCCGCCGCGTCCGGCGGGGCCGCCGAGCTCCTCCGAGGTCTCGGGGCGGACGGTGCTCTCCAGGTGTACGTGCAGGTGCGCCTTGGGCAGCGCGCGCAGGTCTCTCACCGCACGGACCCTAACCGACCGCCCACCTGCGAAGCAGCCCATTTTCCGCCCGGGAAGGAACTCACATGGGGGCGTCGAGCTAGCTGAGGTAGTCGCGCAGGGCCAGGGCGCGGGAGGGGTGGCGGAGCTTGGACATGGTCTTGGACTCGATCTGGCGGATGCGCTCGCGGGTCACCCCGTACACCTTGCCGATCTCGTCGAGGGTCATGGGCTTGCCGTCGGCCAGGCCGTACCGCATGGTGATGACGCCCGCCTCGCGCTCGGTCAGGTCGTCCAGCAGCGACCGGAGCTGCTGCTGCATGAGCGTGAACGAGACCGCGTCGGCCGGTGAGACCGCCTCGGTGTCCTCGATGAGGTCGCCGAACTCGCTGTCGCCCTCCTCGCCGAGCGGGAGGTGCAGGGAGATGGGCTCGCGGCTGTACGACTGGACCTCGACCACGCGCTCGGGCGTGATCTCGACCTCGGGGGCGAGTTCCTCCGGCGTGGGCTCGCGGCCGAGTTCGATCTGCATGCGCCGCTGGACCCGGGCGACCTTGTTGATCAGTTCGACCATGTGCACCGGGATGCGGATGGTACGGGCCTGGTCGGCCATCGCGCGGGTGATGGCCTGCTTGATCCACCAGGTGGCGTAGGTGGAGAACTTGAAGCCCAGGCGGTAGTCGAACTTCTCGATGGTGCGGATGAGGCCGAGATTGCCTTCCTGGATGAGGTCAAGGAAGAGCATGCCGCGGCCGGTGTAGCGCTTGGCGATGGAGACGACCAGGCGCAGGTTGGCCTCCAGCATGCGCTCCTTGGCGCGCAGGCCGTCCTCGGCGACCCATTCCAGGTCGGCCCGCAGGTCGAGGGGGAGGCCGGTCTCGGTGTCGAGCCGTTCGCGGGCGAACAGACCGGCCTCGATGCGCTTGGCCAGCTCGATCTCCTGCTCGGCGGTGAGCAGGGGGACCCGGCCGATCTCCTTCAGGTACGCCTTGACCGAGTCGCCGGTGCCCGGGGCGCTGTCGTCCAGGACGGGAAGCTCTGCTACTTCGGACAAGACGCTCTCCTCGCTTCGGTGGGCCGGCTTCGTCGGTGACGCGGTGACTAGAGGCAAGAGGGACCCTTCTCCAAACTTAGGACGCGCCCAACTTTAGGTCGACACGATGATGATGTCAACCTAAAATAAGGACCGACCTAAAATTTTTAGATGGGGATGCTGAGGTGAGGCTGCCTCTTTCACGCTACCCAACGCCGGGGCGAACAAAGCTCCATCAGCTGAGGCTCTTGACATCATCGGCGGCTTCGGCGATGGGCGGCCCCTAGATCGGCATCGGGGTTCCGGGAGCCCGCCACTCGATCGCCCCGCCCTCATGTCCGGCGAAGGCCAGCAGTCGCGCGCCCTCCTCGGCCAGTTCGGCCCGAGCCGCCTGCGGCAGCGGTGAGAAGGGCACCAGGACCAGGGCGCCGTCCTTGAAGTCCCACATGCCGCCGACGGTTCCGTCGACGAGGAAGGTGGGGTAGATGGTCGAGCCGACGCAGATCGCCTTGCGCTGCTCGTCGGTCATCATGCGGCGCCGGTCGGCGAAGGCCACGATCAGGTTGTCGAACCACGGCAGGAACCGCACCGGCGCCGGGGCGTCGGCCGAGACCAGCACCGCCCCCGGCAGGTCATAGAGAACTTTGCCGGAAATATCGCGATATTTTGCCAGGTCCATCGCCTCCATCACCGGCTTCAACCGGGTCAGGCCCGACCAGGCCTGGACGTCCATCACGCCGGCCGGGCCGTACGCGGCCAGATACCGCGCCACCAGCCGCTCCACCGGCGGCGACGGCTCCAGCGCGCGGCCCAGCCACTCCTCCGCCAGTGTGAACGGCGTGGCTCCGCCCCGGTTCCAGGTCCCGTTGGGCGGCGTGTGGATGATCGGCAGCAACGACTGCGCCGACCAGCCCAGCCCGGACGGCTCCACCTCCGGCCAGCGCACGGCCAGCAGGTCGCGCAACTGCGGCCGGGTCAGCGTCCGCCCGCTCAGGTGTTCTCGGGCCAGCTTGACCAGCTCCTCCAGATCCACCTCCTGCATGGACTTGCCGAAGGAGGCCTGCCGCGCCCGGCTCATCGGCACCTGCATCAGGGGCCGCAGCCAGAGGTAGTCGTCGGAGACGGCCAGGTGCTGGGTGGCCCGCAGCATGGTGCCGCGCACGACCTGCTTGCCGTACAGCAGGGAGGTCAGGTCGTCCTGGGTGAAGGAGGCCAGGCGCGACCACAGTCCGACGTACGGCGCGTTGGCCTCCTGGCCCTGCACGGCGACCAGGCGTTCGACGGCGGTCCGCGCGTCCAGGCCGGCGCGCTCCAGAAGCAGCTGCCGGTGCAACGTGGTGCGGTTGAGTACCCTCTGGCTCAGCTCCATGGACTCAACCTAGAACTCCATGCGGAAAGGTTCATTCCGCGTTGAGCAGCTCGTCGAGGGCTTCGCGCAGATATCCGGTCAGCTCCCACGGGTCCGGAACCATCTGCCGGTCGGTGATGACGCCGATGTCCAGCGAGCCGTCGTAGGAGAAGGCGGTGATGTTGATCCCGCCGCTCACGTCGGTGATCACCGAGACCGGGTAGTGGGTCAGCAGCCGCGCCCCGCACACGTACAGGGGGAACTGCGGGCCCGGCACGTTCGAGATCGCCACGTTGATCGGCGGCGCCGTCTGCCCCACCAGCCCGAACGCCGAACGCGAGGCCAGCCCCATGAGCGCGGCGGGCATCGACTCGCTGAACTCCCGCAGCCAGCGCGCGGGCGCGAGCGAGAACCTGTCCTTGATCCGCCCCATCGAGTCACGCACGTGCCGCAGCCGTTCCAGAGGATCCTCCACGTGTACGGCCAGCGGCGCCGTCATGATCGCCACCTGGTTACCAGGCCCCTCCTCCCCCGCCGAACGCAGCGAGAACGGCACCCCGGCGGCCAGCGGCATCCTCGGCACCCCGCCGTGGGCGGCCAGCCAGCGCCGCAGGGCGCCCGCGCACACCGCCATGACCACGTCGTTGACGGTGACGCCGTTCGCCTTGCGCACCAGCTTGATCTCATCCAGCGGCAGGGAGACGAAGGCGAAGCGCCGGTGGGCGGAGACCGGCCCGCTGAACGGCGTGCGGGGCGCGGGCAGCGAGGGCAGGTCGGGCAGCTTCCCCGATCCGGCCAGGCGGCGCGCCAGCCCCGAGACCAGCCGGCTGCCGGGAATCCATGACACCACCGGGATCTCGTCCAGGTGCGGCAGCGCCCGCGCGGCGAAGCGCACCGCCTGGGCCGGGTTGGCGCTCATCCTGATCAGGGCCCGTCCGACCATCTCCAGCCCGTCGGGCGCGGGTTCGTCCCGATCGGGGGCGATCTGGGGCGGCGGCGCGGGCACCGGGGTGAGGTCGAGCAAGGCGGCCAGCACGTCGGCGCCGCCCACGCCGTCCACGGCCGCGTGGTGGATCTTGGTGTAGAGGCCCATGCGGCCGCCCGGCAGGCCGTGGATCAGGTAGATCTCCCACAACGGGTGACCGCGGTCCAGGCGGCGTGGGTGCAGCCGGGAGACCTGGTCGGCGAGCTGGCGTTCGTCGCCCGGCGGCGGCAGGCCGATCTCGCGCACGTGGTAGTCGAGGTCGAGGTCGTCCTCCTGCACCCAGTACGGATGGTCCAGCCCGAACGGCACCGGCGCGAGCTTGCGGCGCAGCGCCGCCACGTACGGCAGCCGCTGCTCCAGCAGGGCCTGCAGATCCGAGCGGTTGAGGTCGCCCTCGAGGATGGCCAGCCCGGCGATGTTGGGCACGTTGGTGGCGGTCTCGAAATGCAGGAACTGGGCGTCCAGGGCGGTCAGCTGTGGCACAGGTCACACCTCCGCCCCGAACCAATCAGACTTGCTCCACGACTTCAAGTGCGGGGGCGTCGGGTTCGGCGAAGGCCAGCAGCCGCAGGGCCTCCTCCTCCAGCCTCGCGCGCGGGACCGGCGTGAACGGCGAGAGCAGCAGCGTCGCCTTGCGGGCCGTGCGCTTGATCTGCCAGGTTCCGGCCACGAAGCCGTCGGACAGGTAGACCGCGCGCACCCGCAGGTTCTTGGTGGTGACGGGGAAGGCCGGGTCGACGATCCTGCCGCGGTCGGCGTGGCCGAGGAGCAGGGTGTCGAAGTCGGGCAGGAAGCGCACCGGCGCCTCGGCCCCGCCGCCGGGCAGCGGGGCGCCGGGCAGGTCGAACAGCTCTCTGCCGCGTTCGTCGCGCAGGCGGTCGAGCGGCATGCCGTTCAGGATGGGTTTGAGGCCGCCGAGGCCCGACCAGGCCTGTACGTCGGCGACGGTGGCGGGGCCGAAGGCGGCCAGATGCCGGGTGACGAGGTCCTCCTTGGCGGCCGGCGTGAGCGTGAGGCCGGGCAGGCCGAACGCGGCGTCGCGCGGGAAGCTCCACGGGTCGCCGGTCGGGGCCATGGTGAGCGGCATGAGCATGCGCACCGCGTAGCCGAGCGCCCGGTCGTTGACGTCGGGGAAGAGCGTCTGGAGGCGGGGCCGGATCTCGTTGAAGGTCAGCGGCCCGTCCTCGGCCAGCATCTTCCCCGCCGCCTCGATCACGCCGTCGAAGGCGACGCCGGGGAAGCGGCTGGACAGCGCGCCGGAGAGCACCTCGTCCAGCAGCGGGCGGAAGGCGGCGAAGTCGGCCGCGGTCACCAGGTGGAGCGTGCCACGCCACAGGGTGGCGCGCACCAGCGTGCGCGCGTGCAGCGCCGCGTGCAGGTCCGCGCGTTCGAAGCGGGCGAGCCTGGCCCACGCTCCCAGGTACGGCGGCCGCGGCTCCTGGGCCTGCAGCCCGCCCACGCGCCCGACCACCTCGCCCACCGGCCCGTCGAACGGCGTGAGCAGGTGCTGTCGTGCCAGCGTGGCCCGGTTGAGATCCCTCAGCGTGAGCATGAAGACATCATGGCCTTTCCCCCCAGACAAGATGCAACCACTACGTACTCCCCCGAAACGGTACGCGCCGCCTACCCCGCCCTCTCCGACGGCCACGCCTACCTCGACGGCGCGGCCGGCACCCAGACCCCGCGGCCCGTCATCGACGCCATCGTCGGCGCCTACCGGGCGGGGCTGTCCAACGTGGGCGGGGCCTTCCCCGCCAGCCACCGCGCCGACGAGATCGTGGCCGCCTGCCGCGCCGCCGTGGCCGACCTGGTCGGCGGCGTGCCGCACGGGGTGATCCTGGGCGCCAACATGACCACGCTCACCTACCGGCTGGCCCGGGTGCTGACCGGGCCGGGCGACGAGGTCGTGGTCTCCCGCCTGGACCACGACGCGAACGTGCGGCCGTGGACCCAGACGGGCGCGCGGGTGCGCTGGGCCGAGGTCGACCCGGTGACCGGTGAGCTGCCTCTTGACCAGTTCGCCGAGCTGGTGGGCCCGCGTACGCGGCTGGTGGCGGTCAGCGCGGCCAGCAACATCCTGGGCACGCGGCCGGACGTGGCGGGAATCTGCGAGATCGCGCACGCGGCCGGGGCGCTGACGTACGTGGACGGGGTGCACGCCACCGCGCACGGCCCGGTCGACGTGCACGCGCTCGGCGCCGACTTCTACGCCACCAGCGCCTACAAGTGGTCGGGCCCGCACGTCGGCGCGGTGATCGCCGACCCGGTGGCGCTGGAGTCGCTGCACCCGGACAAGCTGCTGCCCTCGCCCGACACCGTTCCCGAACGGTTCGAGCTGGGCACGGCCGCGCTGGCCGACCTCGCCGGCGTGACGGCGGCCGTGGACCACCTGGCCGGCCTGCTGCCGGGCTCGGGCGGGCGGCGCGAGCGGCTGCTGGCCTCGATGGCCGCCGCGGAGGAGCACGAGCTGGGGCTGTTCGCCGAGATGCTGGCGGGCCTGGAGACGATGCCGCACGTCACGCTGTACGGCAAGCCCGCCCGCCGTACCGCCACCGCCTACTTCACGGTGGCGGGGCTGGCGCCCCGGCGGGTGGCCGAGCACCTGGCCGCCCGGGGGGTCAACGTGTGGAGCGGCCACAACTACGCCTGGGAGCTGACCGGCGCGCTGGGCGTGCGCGACTCGGGCGGGGCGGTGCGCGCCGGGCTGGTGCACTACAACGACCACTCCGACGTGGAGCGGCTGCTGGAGGGGGTGGCCGAGCTCAGATCCAGCCCTCCAGCGAGGCCATGAAGCCGGGCAGGTCGTCGCGGTGGACGCAGTGGCCGGCGCCCTTGACGGTGCGGACCTCGAAGCCGCGGCGCTCCAGCTCGGCGGCCAGTTCCGCGTTGATGGTGAAGCTGGGGTCGGCCACCTGCACCAGCGAGGGCACGACGGGCCGCTCGGGCACGTAGTCGCCCCTGACGCCGTCGAAGAAGGCCGGGTCGAACAACGCGAACCCGGCCAGTTCGGCGTCGATGTCGGCCTGCGACCAGCGCGGGTTCATGGTCCTGACGCTGTCCTGGGTGGCGGTGGCGACCATCCGGCGCATGAAGGCGGTGGCCTCGGCGGGCACGGCGTCGAGGGCGAAGCCGGGGTCGGAGTAGATCGCCTTCTTCGGCCGCAGCCGTTCGGCGGCCAGCGACAGCGACAGGCCGCCGAGCGAGTGGCCGATGGCCACGTCGGCGCCGCTCGGGAGGTTCTCGGCCAGGTCGTCGCCGAGCAGTTCCGGCCGATACTCGCCGCGCGGGCTGGCGCCGTGACCGCGCAGGTCGGGGGCGATCACCCGGTAGCCGCGGGCGACGAGCTCGTCCTCGACGGCGTGCCAGGTGCGGTGGTCGGACATGCCGCCGTGGATGAGCAGCGCCAGCTTGTCGCCGTCACCGCGTTCGTGGACGTGGAGCTTCATGATGCCCAGTTTATACGTATAACCATGGAATGAATCAAGAGGCCACCTTGCTTGCACGTACAAGAAAATCGGAAAGAAGAGAGAAGGCTCACCCGATGGACGCGGCCAGGCTGTTGGTGAAGGCGCTCGAGGCGGAGGGCGTCGAGTACGTCTTCGGCATCCCCGGAGAAGAGAACATCCACTTCGTCGACGCGCTCAACGACTCCCCCATCCGCTACATCCTCGTCCGCCACGAGCAGGGCGCCGCCTTCATGGCCGAGATGTACGGCAGGCTGACCGGCAAGGCCGGCGTCGCCTCCGCCACGCTCGGGCCCGGGGCCATCAACCTGCAGCTCGGCGTGGCCGACGCCACCACCAACTCCACCCCCGTGGTCGCCATCACCGCCCAGGTGGGCCTCGACCGCATCTACAAGGAATCCCACCAGGTCGTCGACCTGGTCTCGCTGTTCCGGCCGATCACCAAGTGGGCCGACCTGGTCCCCGCCGGCGAGGCGCTGCCCGAGATGCTGCGCAAGGCGTTCAAGACCGCCCAGACCGAGCGTCCCGGCGCCGTCTACCTGGCCATTCCCGAGGACGTGGAGTCCGCCCAGGTCTCCGACGACCTGGCGCCGCTGCGCGTCAACGTCGTACGGCCGCAGGACCCCTCCCCCGGGCAGGTGGCCCGCGCCGCCGAGGTCCTGGCCGGCGCCCGGCGCCCGATCATCCTGGCCGGGCACGGCGCCAGCCGCGCCGGCGCCTCCGCCGCGCTGATCCGCTTCTCCGAGCGGCTCGGCCTGCCCGTGGCCACCACCTTCAACGGCAAGGGCGTCTTCCCCGACGACCACCGGCACGCCCTGGGCGCGGTCGGCTTCATGCGCCACGACTACGTCAACTTCGGCTTCGACGAGGCCGACGTGCTCATCAGCGTCGGCTACGAGCTGCAGGAGTTCGACCCGGTCAAGATCAACCCCCATGGCGACAAGAAGATCATCCACATCCACCAGTTCCCCGCCGAGGTCGACGACCACTACCCCGTCGAGGTCGGCATCCAGGGCGACATCTCCCGTTCCCTGGACGCGCTGGCCGCCGCCGCGCCCAGGCCCTTCGCCGTCAACGGCACCGGCGAGAAGATCCGCAGGCTCATCCGCGAGGAGATGGCGCAGGCCGCCGCCGACGACGCCTTCCCGCTGTCGCCGCGCCGCGTGGTCGCCGACATCCGCGCCGCGATGGGCCGCGAGGACATCGTGCTGGCCGACACCGGCGCGGTGAAGATGTGGATGGCCCGCATGTACCCCACCTACGAGCCCAACACCATGCTCGTCTCCAACGGCCTGTCGTCGATGGGCTTCTCGGTGCCGGGGGCGCTGGCCGCCAAGCTCGCCTTCCCCGAGCGCAAGGTCCTGGCCGCCACCGGCGACGGCGCCTTCCTCATGAACTCCCAGGAGATCGAGACCGCGGTGCGCGAGCGCATCCCGATGGTGGTGCTGGTCTGGGTGGACGACGCCTACGGGCTCATCGAGTGGAAGATGGACCTGGAGCTCGGGCGCAGCTCCAACATCGCCTTCGGCAACCCCGACTTCGTCAAGTACGCCGAGGCGTTCGGGGCTCGCGGCTACCGGGTCACCTCCGCGGACGAACTGCTGCCCACGCTGCGCAAGGCACTCGACGACGACACGGTGTCGGTGATCGCGGTACCGGTCGACTACTCGGCCAACCTGGAGCTGACCAGCAAGCTCGGCGAGCTGACCGGCCCGTTCTGAGCCCAGCCCCTAAGATCGTGCCCGATGACCGACCTCCCCGACGCGGGCGGGGCGCTGCCGGTGCTCCCCACCGGCCAGGCGCCCCCCGCCGAGCCCGCCCGCGACCCCTACCACGTCTACCTCGCCTCGCTGACCAGCATCGAGTCGCGCCGCACCATGCGCGGCTGCCTCGACCGCATCGCCCGCCTGCTGACCGGCGAACCCGCCTCCACCGGCGCCGGCCAGCCCTGGCACCTGCTGCGCTATGAGCACACCGTCCGCATCCGCACGCTGCTCACCGAACAGGGCTGGTCACCGGCCTACGTCAACAAGCACCTGGTCGCGCTGCGCCGCGTGCTGAAGGAGGCCTGGCGCCTCGGCCAGACCTCCGCCGAGGACTTCGCCCGCGCCTCCGACCTCTCTCCGGTACGGCAGAGCCGCCTGCCCACCGGTCACCACGTCCCGCCCGAGGTCGTCGGCGCGGCGCTGTCGGCCTGCGACGACTCGGTGGCGGGGGTGCGCGACGCCGCCCTGATCGCCGCCCTGTACTCCACCGGCTGCCGCAGGGCCGAGATCGCCGGCCTGGAGCTGGCCGACTACGATCCGGCGGCCCGCTCGCTGCGCGTGCGCGGCAAGCGGGACAAGGAGCGCATGGTCTATCTGACCACCGACGCCATCGGCCTGCTCGAGCGCTGGCTGGCGGTGCGCGGAGGCGGACCCGGCCCGCTGTTCAGCCCGGTGAGCAAGGCCGGGCGGCTGCGTCCCCGGCCGCTGAGCGGGCAGGGCATCGCCGACATCCTGACCCGGCGGCTGGGCGAGGCGGGGGCGGCCCGCCGTACCGCGCACGACTTCCGCCGCACCTTCATCGGCGAGCTGCTGGACGCGGGCGTGGACCTGGCGACGGCGCAGGCGCTGGTCGGGCACTCCTCCCCCGCCACCACCGCCCGCTACGACCGCCGCCCGGAGAAGACCCGGCGCGAGGCCGTCGACCGCATCAAGCTTCCGCGGGCGCGGCCGCTGGCGTGAGGGCGGTCAACCGGCGACCATGCCGATGACCAGGTTGATGGTGGTGGCCAGGATGCTGGTGCCGAAGACGTAGGACAGCAGGCAGTGCCGCAGCACGACCTTGCGGATCGCCCGGCTGGAGACGCCGGTGTCGGAGACCTGGTAGGTCATGCCGAGGTTGTAGCTGAAGTAGAGGAAGTCGCTGTAGGCGGGCGGCTGGTCGGAGTTGAAGTCGATGCCGCCCGGGGTCTCCTGGTAGTACAGGTAGGCGTAGCGGGTGGCGTACATCAGGTGGAGGGCCGCCCAGGCCATGAACACGCCGCCGAGCGCGGTCGCGGCGGCGGCGTGACCGGGGTCGGCGTTGCCGACCGCGAGCAGCACGACGATGGCGACCAGCCCGCACAGCGCGACCGCGACGACCACGAGCTCGTCGGCGACGGGCCGGAAGTCCTCGCGCCCGGCGTTGCGCCGGGTGGTGTGGGCGTCCATCGGCCACAGGACGGCCAGACCCGCGACGACGAAGACGGTCTCGGTCGCGGCGATGGCGGCCAGGACGCCCAGGGGCGGATGCGTCAGCAGTCCGACGGCCGTCCCTGCCAGCGCGCCCGCGACCGCCGCGCCGACCAGCCGGGTGACCGCGGAGCGCGGGGACCACAGGTTCATGGTGGACACTCATACACGCTCGGATCACCGGAAGCCGCAGCGACACGGCCGGGTAGGCTGCGGAACGTGAGTCCTTTCGACGCGCTCGCCGGCCTGGTCGCCGGCGGCGCAGTGGTCGTGCTGAGCGGCGCCGGGCTCTCCACCGAGTCCGGCATCCCCGACTACCGGGGCCCGAGCGGCCGCAGGCGCCCGTCCAGCCCGATGACCTACCAGGACTTCACCGGCTCGGCCGCCGCCCGCAGGCGCTACTGGGCCCGCAGCCACCTCGGCTGGCGGCACATCGAGCGCGCCCGGCCCAACCCCGGCCACCGAGCGGTCGCCCGGCTCCAGGAGCTGGGCCTGCTCTCGGCGATCATCACGCAGAACGTCGACGGGCTGCACCAGGAGGCCGGCGCCGGCGGCGTGATCGAGCTGCACGGCAGCCTGTACCGGGTGCGCTGCCTGTCCTGCGGCGAGCGCACCCCTCGCGCGCGCCTGGACGCGCGGCTGTCGGCCGCCAACCCCGGCTGGGCCGCCGACGCCGGCCAGGTCAACCCCGACGGCGACGCCGCCGTGGAGGACTCCCTGATCGACGGCTTCACGGTCGTGGACTGCGAGGGCTGCGGCGGGCTGCTCAAGCCCGACGTGATCTTCTTCGGCGAGAACGTGCCGCCGCCCAGGGTGGCCGAGTGCTACACGCTGTCGGAACGCGCCGGTCTGCTCCTGGTGCTCGGCTCCTCTCTGACGGTCCTTTCCGGCTACCGGTTCGTACGGCACGCCGCCCGCCACGCCGTACCGGTGGCGATCGTCAACCAGGGCGCCACCCGGGGCGACGAGCACGCCCGCCTCACCCTGGACGCGCCCCTGGGCAGCACGCTGACCACCCTGGCCGCGGAGCTGGCACGCTGAAGCGTCGCCTGTGACGTGCTCTAGGAGCGCTCGGCGATCTGCTGGAACTTGCCGAGGATCGCGCGCGGGTCGCCGCTGGGCCCGACGGCGGTGCCGAGTTCCGCGGCGACCGAGCCGCGCAGCTCGGACCACACCGGCTGCGAGGTCGGGTCGAAGCGCGCCTTGGCCACCATGTCGACGATCGGGCTGACCTTCGGGTCCTTGCGCATCAGCGTCGAGGCCGAGGAGGTCGTCGGCAGCAGGCCCTCGACCTTCAGGTACTTGGCGTAGTTGTCGGCCTGGTAGAAGTAGTCGAGGAACTCGCGGACCAGCTGCTGGTTGCCGTCCTTCTTGAAGGCCATCAGGTAGTCCTGGATGCCATGCGTGCTCGGCTCGGCGCCGTGGTTGGTGGGGTGGGTGGTGGCGCCGTACTTGACCCCCGCCTTGTCCACCGCGTCGAGGAAGGCCCTGGTGCCGAAGGAGGCGTACACCATGCCCACCTTGCCCTGGGCGAACAACGGCCACGTGCCGTCCGGGCGGTTGGTCTGGCCCGGGTTCGGCTGGGTGTAGCCGTCCTGGGTCAGCGTCTTCAGAAACTCCAGCGTCTCGACGGCGCGATCGCCGTTGACGGTCCACTTGCCGTCGGTACGCCAGTCGGTGCCGTTGGCGCGCATCCAGGTGCCGAACTCGTAGTCGCCGGCCTCGGCGCCCAGCGCCAGCCCGTACGGCACGTAGCCGCCGGGCAGGGCCTTGATCGCCTTGACCGCGGCGCGGAACTCGTCCCAGGTGGCCGGGGGCTTCTTGAAGCCGGCCTTCTCCAGGATCGTCTTGTTGTAGTACATGCCGTTGACGGTGGCGACGAACGGCAGGCCGTACTGGGCGCCGTCGTAGGAGGCGTTCTCGACGAAGGACGGCAGGAAGTCCGCCATCACCTCCTTGGACACCACCTCGTCGGCGCGGTATAGCAGCCCGGCCTCGGCGTAGTCGGCGAAGACGTTGATGTTCAGGACGTCGGGGAACTGCTTGGTCTGCACCATGGTGTTCACCTGGCTCTGCAGGTTGCCCCAGTCGATCACCTGCAGGTCCACGTTCTTGCCGGGATGGGCGGCCTCGAAGGACTTGATCAGCTCGTCCCAGTAGGGCCGCGTGCCCTCGGTGTACTGGGCGACGACCAGCTTGATGGACTTCTGCTCGCCGCCGGCCGTACCGCCGCCGGAGCCTCCGCACGCGGTCAGGGCGAGCGTGAGGGCGGCGATCGCGGCCAGGCCCGCTCTTCTTCTGAAGGTCATGTCATACCGATCTTTCTCGTGTTCACTTGGTGCTGCCCGTGGTGAGGCCGCTCACCAGGTGCTTCTCAATGAGCGCGAAGAGGATGACGGCCGGCACGATCGCCATCAGCGCCGCGGCGAACAGGTACTGGTAGTTGGTCTCGTACAGGCCGATGAACTGCTGGATGCCGACCGTGAGCGGCACGCGGCCGGAGGCCGGGTCGTTGAAGAGCGTCAGCGCGATGACGAACTCGTTCCACACCTGGATGAACGTGAAGATCATCACGGTGACGAGGCCGGGCGCGGCCAGCGGGAGGATCATCCGCAGCAGGATCCGGAACTTGCCGAGGCCGTCCATCATCGCGGCCTCGTCGATGTCGACGGGGATCGAGCTGAAGTGCGCGTGCAGGATCCACACCGCGAAGGCGAGGTTGAAGGCGGAGTTGATGGCGATGATGACGGCGTAGCTGTGGATCCCGTCCACGAACAGCGCCTGCCGGTAGAGCCCGATGAGCAGCGCGACCGCGGGGAACATCTGCGTCACCAGGATGACGCCGAGGAACGCCGTGCGCCCCCGGAACCGCGACCTGGCCAGCACGTACGCCGCCGGAGCCGCCACGAGCAGCACCAGCGCCGTGGAGGCCAGCGCGACGGTCAGGCTGACCCGGAAGTAGTCGGCCAGCGGGATGCGCTGCCACACGTCGGCGTAGTTGGACCACGCCCAGCTCCCGGGCAGGTAGTCGGCGGGCACGGCGAACAGTTCGGCGTCGGTCTTGAGCGAGCCGGACAGCATCGCGGCGTACGGAGCCAGGAAGAACAGCGCCACCGCGAACCCGATGATCGGCAGCACCACGGGACGCACCCGCGCCCAGCCACGGCCCGCCCGCGCGAGCACCGGCCGGGCCTTGACCGGAGCCGGCCGCCATGGGGTGGCGGCCGCGGGGGGTTCGGCAGCGGCGGCGGAGACCGAACCCGCGGGCCGGTCGTCCGTCGCCGAGGGGTTGCGATACGGCCGCAGCACCAGCACGAACGCCAGGATGAGCAGCAGCAGGAACGCCACGTTGAGCACGCCGAGCGCGGCCGCCTCGCCCGAGTCGAGCTGCGCGGTGAACGCGATCTTGTACAACCACGTCACGGTCGTGTCGGCGTGGTTGCCCGCCGTCTTGCCCATGATCACCCAGATGACGGTGAACGCGTTGAAGACGTGCAGCATGTTGAGGACCAGCGCGATCATGAGCGAGGGCCGCAGGATCGGCAGCGTCACCCGACGCCAGGTCGCCCACGCGCTCGCCCCGTCGATCTTCGCCGCCTCCAGCACGTCGTGCGGCACCGTCTGCAGCCCGGACAGCAGCACGTAGGTGGTGAACGGCATCGAGGTGATGATCCCGACCGCCATGACCGAGTACAGCGCGGTGGCCGGGTCCTTGTACCAGTCGACGGGCGCCGAGATGATCGACAGGTCCATCAGCAGCCGGTTGAGCAGGCCGTTGCCGCCCTCGTAGATGAAGCGCCACACGGTCGCCGTCATCACCAGCGAGGCCGCCCACGGGACGACCAGCGCCAGCCTGACGAACTTCCTGCCGAAGAAGTCCTTGGACAGGAACTGCGCCAGCGCCAGCGAGAGCAGCACGGTGAGCCCGACGACGAGCACCAGCCACAGCAGCGTGTTGCCGGCCACCTGGCCGAACGCGTCCTCCTTGAGGAGCCTCGCGTAGTTGTCCAGCCCGGCGAAGCCCCTGACCAGCCCGATCCTGCTGATGTCGAGGAAGGACATCCAGACCATGTAGACGGCAGGGAAGCCGACGACGCAGGCGATCAGCGCGGTGCTCGGCGTGAGCCAGCGCCACGGCACCGTGCGCTGCCACAGGTCGGCGATCCGGCTCACCGCGGGTTCCTGAGGTTCGCGGTCCAGGCGTCCAGCGTGGCCTGCCACTCCAGCGGGTCCTCGGGGCGGCCGGGCACTCCCGGGCGCGTCTGCCAGGGCATCGGGCCGGACTCGCGGCGGTACTCGACCCCGATCGCCTCCAGCCGGGGCAGGTGGGCGGCCAGCCGGCGCCGGAAGTCGGCCAGGTCCCGCTCGGGCCCCGACCAGACGGTCTCGGCGAAGGCGGCCAGCCTCGGGAAGGCCATGTAGTCGACATGCCGGCTGGAGTCGATCAGCTCGGTCCAGATCCCGCACTGGGCGCCGAGGACGTGCTGGGCGGCCGGGTCGCCGCGCAGGTCGGCGGGGACGGGTTCGAAGGCGTAGACGTCCTCGACGGTGAGCACGGTCCCGAACGGGACGGGCTCGTCCTCGCGCGGGCTCTGCCGGTAGTCGAAGTAGACGGCGGTGTTGGAGCAGTTGATGACGTCGTGCCCGGCGCGGGCGGCGGCCACCGCGCCCAGGTCGGCCCGCCAGGCGGCCACGACCGCGCCGGGGGCGAGGCCGCCCTCCAGGATCTCGTCCCAGCCGACCAGGCGCCGCCCGCGCTCGGCCAGGTACTCGTCGAACTGGTGGATGAACCAGCTCTGCAGCTCGTCCTCGTCGCGCAGGCCCAGCTCGGCGACGCGGCGCCGGGCCGACGGGCTGGTGCGCCACTGGTCCTTGGGGCACTCGTCGCCGCCGACGCACACGTACTGGCTGGGAAACAGCTCCAGCACCTCGTCGAAGACGTTCTTGAAGAAGTCGATCGTGGCGTCCTCGACGTTCAGCACGTTGACGCCGACGCCCCAGGTGGTGCCCACGTCCAGCGGGGTGTCCAGGTTGCCCAGCTCGGGGTAGGCGGCGATGGCCGACTGGGTGTGGCCGGGCAGGTCGATCTCGGGCACGACCGAGATGTGGCGGCGGGCGGCGTAGGCGACGATCTCCCGGATGTCGTCCTGGGTGTAGTAGCCGCCGTGCGGGCGGCCGTCCATCTCGCCCATCCAGCCGACCTGGCTCTCCTCGCGCCAGGAGCCGATCTCGGTCAGGCGCGGGTAGCGCTTGATCTCGATGCGCCAGCCCTGGTCGTCGGTGAGGTGCAGGTGCAGGACGTTCAGCTTGTGCAGGGCCATCAGGTCGATGAAGCGCAGCACGTCCGCCTTGGTCATGAAGTGCCGGGCCACGTCGAGGATCGCGCCGCGCCAGCCGAACCGCGGCCCGTCCTCCACGTGTACGGCCGGCAGCTCCAGCACTCCGGCGCCCACCGCGCGGCGGAAGGCGGCGGGCGGCATGAGCTGGCGCAGCGTCTGGGCGCCGTAGAAGGCCCCGGCCGGCGAACCGGCGTCCAGGGCGATCCCGTCGGGCGCGACGGTCAGCCGGTAGGCCTCGGGCGGCAGGTCGTCGAGGCCGAGAGTGATCGTTCCCGGGCCGGGGGCGGCGGGGAGCAGTTCGCCGCCGGTGACCGGGCTGAGCTCACCGCGCAACCAGGCGGCGACCTCGCCGAGCGCGGGGTCGGCGGTGAGCGCGGTGCTCCGGTCGAGGATGAAACGGCCGGGCCCTGCCGCGTACCGCGTGGGCTTGGGGACGATCATTCGGCGGGTCTCCTTGGAGAGGGGTGACAGACTTACGAAGGAGTGCATCATTATTAACACCCGACTCCACGAGGGTCAATGCTCATTTCTGCTCACTTACCTGCTGCGTGGACACCTTTGGACCTTGAATGCGGCATAATGCATCATGACTTACAGAGGACACCTGCATTAGGACGGCGATGGCCACACTTCGGGGCGGCGACCTGTCGCGGCTCAGGCAACTCAACTCCCTGACCGCGATCGGGGCCCTGCGCGGCGCGGGCCCGCTGACACTGTCCGCCCTGGCCAAACGCACCGGACTGTCGCGGCCCTCCATGAAGGAGGTCGTCGACGAGCTCATGCAGCTCGGCTGGGTGGAGGAGACCCCGCCCGCGCAGGGCACGATCGGCCGCCCCGCCCGCCGCTACCGCTTCCGGGCGAGCAGCGGCTACCTGGTGGGGCTCGACATCGGCGGCCACAACATCCGCGCCGCGCTGGCGAACCTCAACGGCGAGATCCTCGCCGAGACCCGCCAGCCCGTGCAGCCGGACACGCCCGTGGAGGAGCGGCTGGCCGCGATCGAACGCACCGTCGCGAGCTGCCTGGCGCTCGGCGGCAAGACGATCGCCGACGTGTGGATCGTCGCGGCCGGCACGATCGGCGTCATCACCCCCGAGGGCCGCATCCACTACTGCGCGGCGATCCCCGCCTGGACCGGGCTCGACCTGGCCGGGCGGCTGCGCGAGATGTTCCCCTGCGACGTCGTCGTCGAGAACGACAGCCGCCTGGCCGCCAGGGCCGAGTCCGAGCGCGGCACCGCCCGCGACGCCGACGACGTGGTCTTCCTGCACGTCGGACGCCGAATGGGGGCCGCGCTCATCATCGGCGGCAACGTCCACCGCGGGTTCGGCGCCGCGGCCGGCGAGATCGCGATGCTGCCGCAGGCCCAGTGGTTCGACGCGCCGGAGCACCTGCAGAACTGCTCGATCATCCCCCCGGACACCTCGCCCGCCGACGCCGCCGGCTACACGCTGGCGGCAGCCCGCGCGGGCGACCCCGTCGCGCTGGCCGCGGTCGAGCGGTACGTGGACGACCTGGCGGTGGGGACCAGCGCGATGGTCCTGCTGCTCGACCCGCAGGTGGTGGTACTGGGGGGCGGGTTCTCGCGCTCGGCCGACGTGCTGCTGCCCCCGCTGCGCGAGCGCCTGCGACGCACCTGCATCCGCCTGCCGGACGTGCGCGCGTCGACGCTGGGCGACGAATGCGTGGTCACCGGGGCCATCGACTACGCCGTCGCCCATCTCGACCTGCAACTCTTCACCCCCGACGTGCCTCTCCCCACGTCGCGCTGACCTTCCGCCCTTGACGGCCTTCCCGCCGTTTCGGGTGCTCTTCCGTCCCATCTTTTACGGCAAGCCGCCCCCACCACCGCCCGCCGACGTGGGCGGCGGCCCGTCGTCTCCACGCCCATCGGGCGCGTCTCACCTCACCGTGACGTCGCCCTCTTGACCTGCGCCCTGGGGCGCATGGCGGGCGGGCAGGTGGGCGCGGTGAAGGTGACGCATGCTGCGCGGCCCGGCCACGACCCCGGTTCGACGGGCACCCGCGGGCTCGGTCATGGGCTCGACCGCGGGCTTGATGGTGGACTCGGTCATGGGCTCGGCCGTGGGCTCGGAGTTGGGCTCGGTCGTGGGCCTGGTCTTGGGCCACAGGAGGCGGGCGGTGATCGCGGCGGTCACGGCCAGGCTTGTCAGCGCCGTCGCGGCGGCTGTCATGCCGGCGCTGGTCGCCAGCCAGCCCGCCAGCGGGTAGGTGACGAGCCAGGCGGCGTGGGACAGCGCGAACTGGGCGGCGAAGGCGGCGGGCAGGCCGGCCGATGTCACCGAGCGGCGGATGAGGCGGCCGGTCGGGGTGAGCACCGCGGCCGTGGCGGCGCCCAGGACCGCCCACGTGGACAGCATCGCCCACCAGGTCAGCGTTCCCGTGGCCAGCGTCGCGGTGATCGCGGCCAGGCCGGCGAACAGGGTGAACGATCCGGCCAGCATCACCGCGCGGTCGGACAGCCTCTCCAGGATTCCGGGCAGGAGCAGGGCCACGGCCATCGAGCCGGCCCCGAAGGCGCCCAAGGCCAGGGAGACCTCGCCGGTGCTGCGCTGCAGGTGCTCGCGGACCAGGACCACCGTGTTGACGATGACCATCGCACCGGCCGCCGCCACGGCCAGGTTCATGGCCAGCAGGGCGCGCAGGGGCGCCGTGGTCAGGAAGCGCCTGACGCCGGAGGCGGCCTTGGCGAAGGGGCCGGCGGCGTGGCGTACCGGCTGGGGCTTGGGCAGGACGACGGACAGCACGAAGGCGGCGGACGCCAGGAAGCCGAGAGCGGTGCCCATGAACAGCCAGTTGTAGGTGATCAGGCTGAGGAGGGCGGCGGCCAGGACCGGGCTGAGCAGGCTCTCCAGGTCGTAGGCGAGACGGGACAGGGACAGGGCGCGGGTGTAGTCGCGCTCCTTCGGCAGGAGTTCGGGGATGGTCGCCTGGAAGGTCGGGGTGAAGGCGGCCGAGGCCAGCTGGAGCAGGAAGATGAGCACGTAGATGTGCCACACCTGGCTGACGAACGGCAGCGCGAGCGCGACCCCCGCGCGGATCAGGTCGGAGCCGACCAGCAGCGCGCGGCGCGGGAGGCGGTCGGCGAAGGCGCCGATCACCGGGGCGACGCCGACGTAGGCCACCATCTTGATGGCCAGCGCGGTGCCGAGGATCGCGGAGGCGTCGGCCCCGGCGAGGTCGTAGGCGAGCAGGCTCAGCGCCACCGTGGCCAGTCCGGTGCCCACGAGGGCGACGACCTGGGCGGCGAACAGACGGCGGTAGGCACGATCGCGCAGTACCTGGAACATGGCCACGGTCCTCCCGGCTCGAACTCAACATATGCGTATATGCGCATGCGTTGAACTCAAAAAGGGCCGGGAAGATTCCCGCTAGGCGTGCCAGGGGTCGCCGGTCACCTTGTGCTCGGCGTGACTCAGCGCTTCGGTGACGAGATTGCGCAGGTGGCCGTCGCGCAACGAGTACACCACGCGGCGCCCCTCCCTGCGCGACTGCACCAGACTGGCCAGCCGGAGCTTGGCCAGGTGCTGGCTGACGGCGGGCTGCGCCGCGCCGCTGGCCGCGGCGAGGTGGCTCACGTCCGCCTCCCCCTCCGACAGCAACCACAGCAGATGCAGCCGCGTCGAGTCGGCCAGCAGGCCGAACACCCGGCTCGCGGCGTCCAGCTGCTCCCGGTCGGGCACCGGCCGGTGCCGATGAACCGTTCGGGACGAGGGCTGATCGCTCATGCAGTCATCGTAGGGCGAGGCGCGCGGGCGCGAACTTTCCCGGTCCGAGCGCTCTCCAACATGGAGTAAGCACCAGTTCCCGACGGGGGGATCACGATGGACATGTCAACCTGCCTGCGGTCGGCCGCGGTGATCGCGCTGGCCGCGGTCGGCTGCGCGGTGCCGGCCGGCGCCGCGGGGGCGTCGACGCCGGGCAAGCCGCCGGCTTTACCGGAATCCGGCGCGGGGGCCGCGGCCTTCGCCTATCTGTGCGCCGCGGGCAAGGATCTGCTGCCCACCGGCAAGTGCGACGCCTGGCGCGTGGTGACGCTCGACGGGCGGGTCTACTCCTTCCCGGAGGCGCTCGCGTACGAGAAGGGCAAGAAGGCCGACGACGCCGGCGAGGCGGGGGCCTTCGCCATCAGCCCGGACGGCGCCCGCGTCGCCTACCAGCGCGCTTCCGACGACCGCGTGGTGGTCCGGGACCTGGGCACGGGGCAGACCTGGGAGCTTCCCCACCGGGCGCCGAAGGGGTCGGTCGGCTCGCCGTTCGGCCTGAGGTTCGTGCGGGACGGCGGCGGCCTGGCGATCACCCACCCGCGCTACTCCGACAGCCCGGTCACCACCTACGTCGAGGTGGAGGCGGGCACGGCGCGGAACATGCCCAAGGGCCTGACGCTGCTGGACGTCGAGCCCGGTTCGGGACGGGTGACCTTGCTGAGCGAGCCCGGGATCGGGCAGCGGGGCTGGTTCCGCACGGTCGCTGACGGGCGCACGACCAAGGCCAAGATCCCGGAGAAGGCCGGCAAGCACCTCATCTGGGGCGCCTTCGCCGCGCGCGACGGCCGGGCGGCGAACCTGGTGCCCAAGGGCCCGCCCGCGTGCGGGCCGGACATGACGCCGGTGTGGCTGACGGTGTACTCCACCACGACGGGCAAGATGACCAAGGTCAAGCCGAGGCTGCCGGCCGACGTGAACCGGGCCGACGCGATCGACTGGCTCGGCACGGACGAGATCGTGGCCGCGGCCAGCCGGGAACGTCCGGGCAAGAAGGAGTCCACGGTGCTGGGCGCCTACGTCTACGCGGTGAACGTCAAGTCGGGCGCCTCCCGGCTGCTGACCAAGCTGTCCACCGGCGAGCACGTCTTCGAGGAGCGGCTGGTGGTGGGCGGCTACGCGGCGGTGAAGACCGGCGCGGCGGGGGGCAAGATCGCCAAGCCGGGCAAGCGCGGCTGCGAGTGAGCGCTGGGGGCAACCCGCCGGGTTGCCCCCTTTTACCGGCCTTACAGGCCGCGCAGGAACGCCGCGGCGACCGGGGCCGCGACCTTGCCGCCACCACCGCCGCCCTCCACCACGATGGCGAAGGCCAGCGAGCCCTTGTAGCCCATGAACCAGGCGTGGGAGTCGAGCTTGGGGCCGCTGCCGTACTCGGCGGTGCCGGTCTTGCCGCGGGTGCCGCCGGGTAGCCCGGCAGCCTTGGCGGTGCCCTTGGTGACCACGGCCGACATCATCGAGCCCAGCTTGTCGCTCACGCCCTCGGGCAGTTCGCGCGGCTCGGCCTTCTGCTTCATGTCGGGTACGAGCGTGGGCGGGCGCCAGGTGCCGTCGGCGATCGCGGCGGCCACCGAGGCCATGGTGAGCGGGCTGGCGGTGATGCGGGCCTGGCCGAAGGACTCGGCCGCCAGCTCCGCGTCCGACTCGGCCTTGGGGAAGCTCGGTTTGGTGGCGGGCACGCCGATCGCCAGCGGCTGGTTGAAGCCGACCCGCTCGGCCGTCTCCAGCAGCTTGGCGGCGCCGAGGTGCCGCTGGGCGAGGGGGGCGAAGGTGGTGTTGCAGGAGTAGGCGAAGGAGTCGGAGAAGCTGAGCGAGCCGTACTCGGCCCGCTCGGAGTTGCGGATCTTCAGCCCGCCGACGGTGGCGTACTTGGGGCAGGTGACCCGCTCCTGCGGGCCGACGCCTCCGGCCAGCAGTCCGATGGCGGTGACCGCCTTGAACGTCGAGCCGGGCGCGTACCGTCCGTTGATGGCCCGGTCGAAGCCGCCCCGGTTGTTGACCACGGCCTTGATCTCGCCGCTGTCGCTCTCGACGGCGACGAGCGCGGCCGGCTTGTCCAGGTCCTTGACGGCGGCGACGGCGGCGTCCTGGACGCGCGGGTCCAGGGTGGTCTCCACGCTCCCGCCCTTCTCGCCGTCGATCGTCTCCAGCGTTTTGCCGCCGAGCTGGATCTCGGTGGTGGGCGTGCCGGCCAGGCGCTTCTGGAAGTTCTCCTGCAGACCGCCCCGGCCAACGGCCTGGCCGACCTTGTAGGAGGGGCCGAGCTGTTCGATGTCCTTCTTGGTCGCCTTGTCCAGGAACCCGACCAGTTGCTGCACCGAACCGCCCACCTGGCCGGTGTCGATGCGCGCGCCGGTGCTGTCGGTGATCTCGCCGCGCTCCGGCCAGCGCGTCTTGAGCGCGAACGCGGCGCCGTTGCTCATCGACGGGTGCAGGGTCTGCGGCGTCCAGTCGACCTTCCAGGTGCGGTCGGTCACCTTCACGGGGATCTGTCCCTGGTAACTCCAGTCGCCGACGTTCTTGAGCTTCATGCTCGCCGTGTACGGCACCGCCGAGCGCCCGTCCTTCTCCGGGGCCGCCTGGCCGAGCGTGACCTTGAGCGTCTCCATGGCCAGGCCGGTGCGCATCTGCTCGTACCCGGCCAGCGACTGCGGCGCCGCGAGCTCCCTGGTCATGGCCGCGTTGTCGCCGTTCTGCCAGGCGGCGGCGAAGCGCCCGGCGGTCTCGGCCGGACTTCCCGTGGTGCGCAACAAGAAGTAGGCGCCGGTGCCGGCGGCCCCCAGCGCCACCACCGTCACCACGGAAACGATCGCGATGGTCGTACCACGCGCCACAGCTCAGCCCCCTGCTCGTCGACGGATCCCCGAGCTTAGTAGGCGACAAATCCTGACATGTCCCACTTTCTCGGATCGCCTTGCCCGTCCCATCCTTCCCACATTCCCCACCCGGCGGCTGACCAGCCCTCTGCCTCCACGTCAGACCCGACCCGGCCGATTCTCCGCCCCCGGCCGCCCCAGCGCACCACGATCGGCAAAGGCCGGCCCCGTGCCGAGGCCGTCACAGGGAAACCGGCGGCGGGTAGCCGGGGATCGGCCGGGGGGCGCGCCACGGCTCGTGGATCAGCTCGGCGGGGACGCCGGCCAGTTCGGGGATATGGCGGCGCACGTACGCGCCGTCGGGGTCGAAGCGCCTGGCCTGGCGGATCGGGTTGAACGTGCGGTTGGGACGGGTGTCGTTGCCGGTGCCCGCGATCCACTGCCAGTTGCCGGAGTTGTTGGCGACCTCGCCGTCGAGCAGCAGCTCGAAGAAGTGGGCGGCGCCCGCCCGCCAGTCGACGCGCAGGTGCTTGACGAGGTAGGAGGCGGTGATCATGCGGGCGCGGTTGTGCATCCACCCCTCGGCGAGCAGCTGGCGCATCCCGGCGTCCACGATCGGGACGCCGGTCTGGCCGGCGGCCCATGCCTCGGTGGCGCCGGGGTCGTCGCTCCAGCGGTGGCCGCGCGGGCGGTAGTCGGCGCGCGCGATGTCCGGGAAGGCGAAGGTCACCTGGTGGTGGAAGTCGCGCCAGCACAGCTGCCTGATGAAGGGCTCGTTGCCGTGTCCGGCCAGTTCCAGGGGTGACAGGCAGCCGAAGCGCAGGTAGGGGCTCAGTCTGGAGGTACGGTCCCCGGCGAGGTCGTCGTGCCTGTCGGAGTAGTCGTCGAGATGGGCGCCGATCCAGGCGCGCATGCGGGCGCGGGCATGGGTCTCGCCGCCGGGTATCGCGCCCCAGCGCGGCGCGTGCGGGATCTTTCCCGGCTCCAGGTCATCCGGGACCGTGATCGTGGCCGGGACCGGCGCGAGAGCACGCCGTTCCGCCTGGGTCCAGGCTCGCCAGTAGGGGGTGAAGATCCGGTAGTGGTCGCTTCCGGCGGGCCGCAGCCGCCCGGGCGGGACGACGGTCACGCCGGGGAAGAGGTGCAGGCCGATCCGCTCGGCCGCCAGCCGCCGTTCTCTTCGGCGGGCCAGGGCGCTGACGTCGGCGGAGGCGAAGACCGCTTCCGCGGCGACCCGCCGGGCCAGGCGCACGGTTTCGGCCACGGTGTCGCCGTGCCGTACGAACAGATCGGCGCCCTTGGCGCGCAGGCGGGCGCGCAGGTCGGTGAGGCTGTCGAGCAGGAAGCTCGTGCGGCGGCCCGCGGGCACGGCGGGATCGAGCACGAACAGCGGAACCACCGTGCGGGCGCGCTCGCAGGCGGCGGCCAGCGCGGGGTGGTCGTGCAGACGCAGGTCCCGGTTGAACAGGACGATCACAGTATCCATCACCAGCGTGTTCGCGGCCGCCACGGTCCCGGTTGCAACTTCGGGGGGCCGGCGTCCGAAAGAATGAGGGAAGATGTCGACCGAGAACGCGCCTGCCGAGGAGCCGGGATACGGCATTGGAGCCGTGGCCAGGCGGCTTGGTGTGCCCGCTCCCACGTTGCGCACCTGGAACCTGCGCTATGGCATCGGCCCGAGCCGGCGCAGCCCGGGCGGCCATCGCCGCTACGACCAGGCGGATCTGCGCCGGTTGGAGGAGATGGCCCGGCTGATCCACCAGGGGGTCGCGCCCGCGGACGCCGCACGCGAGGCCCTGGGGGTCCGGCTGGACGAGACGCCGGCGGTCGCCGAGGTCCCGCGCCCCCCGTCACCACGCCTGCCGGAGGCGGCGGTGCCATCGGCGGACATGCTGGCGCGGGCGGCGGCGGTGCTGGACGGCCGCACGCTCGACGAGGGCCTGTCGGCGGCGCTGAGCCGGCACGGCGTGGCGTGGACGTGGCAGCGGCTCGTCCTGCCGGTCTTCGGGACGATCAGCAGGGGCCAGGAGCGCACGGGGACGGGGATCGAGGTCGAGCACGTGTTCTCCGACCGGGTGATGGCCGCCCTGCATCCACTGATCGCCCGGCCGGCCGCGCCCGTCAACGTCCGTCCCGCGCTGCTGGCGTGTGCCGAGGACGAGCAGCACAGCCTGCCCGTCTACGCGCTGGCCGCGACGCTCGCGACGCGGTGCCGCCTGGAAAGCCGGGTGCTGGGCGCCCGCACGCCGACGTCCGCGCTGGCCGGCGCGATGCGGGCGCTGTCGCCGGGGGTGGTGTTCGTGTGGTCGCAGCAGCCGGCGACCGGGGATCCGGAGCCGCTGGGCGCGCTGCCCGCGCTGCGCCCGCCGTACCGGCTCATGGTGGGAGGGCCGGGCTGGCGGGGCGAATTGCCGCGCGCGGCCGTGCGGGTCGGCTCGCTGGAGGACGCCGTGCGGGCGATCACCGCGGCGCTGACGTGATCGGCGCCGCGGCGGCGATCACGTTGCGGGGCATTCTGCCGAAGATGAGCCGGTGGAACGGCGCGAGCGCCCACCAGTACACGTGTCCGGCCAGCCCGCGCGGGTGGAACAGCGCGCGCTGCTCGTAGACCGTCCGCCCGTCCTTGACGTGGACCCCGAGTTCGAGCCAGGCCGCCCCGGGCAGCCGCATCTCGGCGCGCAGGCGCAGGAGCCGGCCGGGCTCGATCTCCTCCACGCGCCAGAAGTCGATGGTGTCGCCGACCCGCAGCAGGCGTGGGTGGCGGCGGCCGCGTCGCAGGCCCACGCCGCCCATGACGCGGTCCAGGACGCCGCGCAGGCGCCAGGCGACGGGCAGGGAGTACCAGCCGTTCTCGCCGCCGATCGCCTCGATGACCCGCCACACCGCCTCGGGCGTGACGTCGGTGCTCTGGGTGCGGTGGTCGATGTAGAGGCTGCCGCCGGCCCAGCCGGGGTCGGTGGGCAGCGGGTCGCTGGGCGCGCCCGGGGTGGAGGCCGAGGACCAGCGGGTGTCGACGTCGGCCTCCTTGATCTTCTTGAGCGCCAGCTCGCACGCGTGGCGGAAGCCGATCAGGTCGTGCGGAGGGTCGGGGACGTATCGGGCGATGTCGTGTTCCCGGCAGACGGTCTCGTTACGCAGCGACTCCACCAGAGGCCGGGCGATGGCGGCGGGAACGGGGGTGACCAGTCCGACCCAGAGGCTGGACAGCCAGGGGCTCAGCAGCGGAACCGAGATGATCAGCCGGGGCGGCAGGCCGGCCGTGGCGGCGTAACCGCGCATCATGTCGGCGTAGGTGAGCACGTCCGGGCCGCCGATGTCGAAGGCGCGGTCGACCTCGCCGGGCACCGACGCCCAGGCGGTCAGGTAGCGGAGCACGTCGCGGACGGCGATCGGCTGGGTCCGGGTGCGCACCCATCGCGGAGTCGTCATCAGCGGCAGCCGTTCGGTGAGATGCCTGAGCATCTCGAACGAGGCGGAACCCGAGCCGATGATCACGCCCGCGCGCAGCACGACAGCGGGCACCGCGCCGTCGAGCAGGACCCGCGCCACCTCGGCGCGCGAGCGCAGGTGCGGCGACAGATCCTCGTCGGCCGCCAGCCCGCCCAGATAGACGATCCTGTCCACGCCCGCCGCCTCGGCCGCCTCGGCGAAGACGTGCGCGGCCCGGCGGTCGGCGGCGGCGAAGTCCCGTCCCCCGCCCATGGTGTGAATCAGGTAGTAGGCCACCTCCACGCCCTCCAGCGCCGCCCGCGTGGCGTCGGCGTCGAGCGCGTCGGCGGCGGCGATCTCGGTCCGGTCGGCCCACGGCAGGTCACGCAGCCGCGCGGGTGAGCGGACCATGCAACGTACCTGGTGGCCCGCGGCCAGCAGGCTGGGCACGAGACGCCCGCCGATGTAGCCGCTCGCCCCGGTCACCAGGCAAAGCGCCATGATTCTCCGCCCTTCTTCGCGGCTCGTGCGGGTCGTCGGTGAGCTGATCAGGCGGGCACGTGGTTGCGCAGCCGCAGCGTGTCGGGATAGGGGGCGAGGTAGCTTTGGTCGCGCACGTATCCGGCGTCCTGCCCGCGCGCGTGGTGGCGCACCAACGTGGCGGGCACGCTGAGCGGCACCAGGCCCGCCCGGTAGGAGTCGATGACCGCGAGCAGGTCGTCACGCCGGGCCTTGTCCAGGGTCAGCATGCCCAGGCAGTGATGCAGCACGTTGACGGTCCTGCCCAGGGTCGCCCTCTTCGCCAGCGACCCCCGGAAGGCGTCGGCGTAGGCGCGGGCCAGTTCCTCGCGCGCGCCGCTACCCGCACCGGCCACGATCCGGCCCGCCCGCCGGTATCCGACAGGGTCATGGGCGAGGATCTGCATCTTGTGCCGAGAGTGGAAGGCCACCAGGTCCCGCGGGCGCCAGTCGCCGGCCAGGAGCTCGCGCAACCGCGCGTGCGCGAAGACCCGCTCGACGAAGGACTCCCTCAGCAGCGCGTCGTTCAGCCGCCCTTCGTCCTCTACCGGAAGCAGCGGATGCGCGCGCAGGATGACGTCGGCGAACAGGCCCCGACGGCGGCGGTCGATCGGCGGGCCGTCCGGGAGGTAGAGCGCCACTCCATGGATCCCGCAGGTCGGGCTCTTGGCCTTGAACACGTACCCGTCGACGTCGAGGACGGCGGCGCGGCGCCCGGCCAGAGCGGTCATCCGGTCGGTGAGGTCCACGCTGGTCTTGCGCACCTTCAGGCGCGGCCCGGCGGCCTCGTTCTCCAGGCGCAGGGTGTCGCGCGGCGCGCCCAGCCCGAGCTCCATCTCCGGGCAGATCGGCATCCAGTCGACGAACGGCGCCAGCAGCCCGGTGAGGAACCGGTCGCGGCTGTGGCCGCCGTTGAACCGGACCGGTTCGCCGAGCAGGCAGCTGGAGACGGCGATCACCGGCCGGTTCATGCCGCCGCCAGAAGGGTGTGCAGGCGGTGCAGTCCACGCGCGGTCCTGGCCTTGACCGTTCCGAGCGGCACGTGCAGGCGTTCGGCGATCTCGCGCTGGCTGAGCTCGCCGTAGTACGCCAGCTCGATGGCCTCACGCTGAGGATCGGGCAGTACGGCCAGCGCCTGCCGGACCCGGTCACGGTCGGCCAGCCGCTCGATGTCGACGCGCCCGTCCTGCCCCGGCGGATCCGCCACCACGTCGAGCGAGACCGTGCTCAGGCGGCGTACCCGCAGATGGTCGACGGCCCGCCGGTGGGCGATGCTCAGCAGCCACGTCTCCAGGCTCCGGTCCGGGTCATAACGCGCCCTCGAGCGCCACACCTCGGCGAACACCACCTGCGCGACGTCGTCGACCTCCTGCCACGGGATCAACCGGCGCAGGTACGACCGGACCAGCGCCGCGTGGGTGCGGAAACAGTCGTTGATCGGTTCCATGGCGCCTCCCCCGAAAAATAACCTCTTCAAAAGTTATTCAATCGCGGTGGCCGCCCGCGTACAACCAAGCCGGCGAAGATTCCTTCCAAGGGTTGGCCGCCTCACGCCCGGCCCGCCTTGCTTGGCGCGCATGAGGCAGCCGGGGATCGTCCCTGCCAAGGGCTTCCGCGCGTACTCCTCGCTCGAGATCGGGACACAATGGCGTTATTGGATTTCGAATCCAGTTTGGGTCTTGTCGGGCCTGGAGCTCCAGGGGATGGTGAGGGCGCGCGGTTCGAAGCCCCGGACAAGGAAGGCACGCTCATGGCACGTCGCTCCTTACAGGCTCTCGCCCTGCTCGCCGTAGCGCTGCTCACGCCGGCGCTCATCCCCGCCGCGGCGCACGCCGACCCCGCCGTCTTCCCGCTGGTCGACCAGGCGGGCCCGCCGCCCGCGGGCGCCGCCGCGCTCGCACCGGGCGACATCCGGATCGTGGCCGTACAAAGCGACCAAGGCTGGATCAACTGCCAGCGGCCCTCGCTGTCCACCGGTTTCGGCCCGGTCGCGCAGTGCAGCATGATCTCCGGAGGCAAAGCCCGTTTCGGGCTCTACAGCCCCTTCACCAATGACTTCGGCCCCAGCACCGACTGGCTGGACGTGCTCGACGGCCGCGGCTTCCGCTTCGCATGTACGGCTACCGCCGAATCGGGCGGCGCGGCCGGCACCTGCCTGGGCGGCCCGATCGTCAACACCGCCTTCGGCGGCGGCTACAAGGCCACGCGGTATCAGGCCACCCGGGGCCGCTGGGGCTGGTGGAACGTGGTGACCACCCGGTTCTACCCCGACGGCGACGGCGCCTGGTCACCCCGGGTCAACGACTGACATATCAGCGGAGCCGTCCATCGCGGGCCAAGCCACGGCTCCCGGCGACTGATCGATGCCCTTGCGGGCGTGGTTGACGCGGGTCGCCGCCGGAAAGGCGGCCACGTCTGAAATCCTCCAGAGAGTGGACCGCGCGAGCCTCCGTCGAACGGACCGGCGCGGCTACCTCCAGACGCACGTGGGCGGCCGCCCATCGTCGATCGGGATGTCGCACAGGGAGCTGAACAGTTCGCCGTCGACGAACACCTTGATCGTATGCCGCCCAGTCCGCTCAACCCGGACCGGTGCACCCTGGAGAGACGAGATCTCCTCTGTCCGGGCGTGGACCCCCCGGGCTCGCTCACGCGTGGCGCGGGTCACGCGCCCTGCCAGGTTCTCACCGGCCGGCCAGAGGACCACATACACATCCTTTGCGGTGCCGAAGCCCGCACGGGTCCCGAACTGACCTGTGTAATTGCGGCGGATGATCCCGTAACAGCAGTTCCCTCCGCCTGTGCCCCACTCGTGCAGGAAGAAGCGTGGCATGTCCGGCCTCGACGGAGAAGAAGGCGTCCGAGCCGGGTTCGAGGCGGGAGCCGACGGTGATGGGATGGGCGTGGCCCGCGGGATGCGCCACAGGGTGAAAACCCGATCTCCCAGGTGGAGAGTGCCGTCGGCCTTGATCTCCTGGCCGAAGGCACCGATCTTCCCTTCGGCCTTCAACTCCGGCTCGATCTTGAACTCGCCCTTGAACTCCTGTCGTGAGCTGGTGACTTCGGGGCCGGCGGTGACACGGAAGCCCAGGCTCACCTCGGCCGTTCCAAAGGGAATCGGGTCTTTCCCCTTCAACCCGATCTCGAAGCCCAGCGAGGCGCCGAAGGACGACTCGTGCCCGGGAAGGTCCGGCGGAGCGTTCACCAGGTCGTTGTCCAGGTCGGCGTCGCCATGAAACCCGCCGTCATCGGAGTCGTAGCCGGCCTCGAATCCGATCCGTGTCCGAGCCTCGATCTTGCCGGAGTTCCAGGTCGCCTTCGCCTCGGCCTTGGCCTTGCCGACAATGTTGAACTCGCATTCCAGTGAGATCGGCCCGATCCTGGCGATTTCTCCAGGGAGGCTGTCGCAGCCGAGGGGAACCTCGCGCTCCATCTCGCAGGTGAGCGCAGCTTCGATGTCGGCTTCTATCCCGTGCGTGAGAGTCAGCCGGGCGCCGACCGCGAGTGAGACGGATTTCGGCGCGTACGGAACGCCGAATGCCTTTTTCCACGCCACCTCCGGGCCATCACCGGTGAAGTCGAAAGACGCCTCCTTCAACTCATAGGTGATCTTGGCCGAAACGGCACTTGCTTCATCCTTCGCCGAACAGGCTCTTACTTTGGTGTCGGCCGAGAACTCCACCGAGGCGAGCGGATCATCTTTGTAGGCCACCGGCCGCATCAGGGAAAGGCTTCGCTGGCGGACGCGGACCACACCGGCGGGAAGAACGTCGTCCAATGCGGCCGGGGAAGTATCGACGATGATCTGATCACCGGCACGCCTCGTAGCCTCAACTCGACGCACGAGCATGTGCGGAACTCCCGGGCCCTCCCCCGAAATCAGATAACGCCCGGCCGCGAGCGTGCCCGCCATCGGCGAGTCGGCCCGGAGATGGACTTTCGCGCCGCGCACCCGGACAACGTCTCGCGCAGGCTGGAGCACCGTGGTCGTATCCGGGATCACCACCCGATAAGCCGCCCTCGCAGTCGTGACACGGCCTTGCGCCACGGTGACGTGCCGAACGTCATCGGCGGGGTAGTACACCTGCGCGTCACTCCGAACAGGGTGAATGGCCAAGCTGTAGCGACCTGGCGGCACAGCCCGCACGTCCGGGGCGGTGACGGTGTAGGTGGTGGATTTCGGGCCGGAAACCACCACCTTCGCCGCTGTGTCAGGAGGCAGGCCGGGGATGTCGACGCGCAGCAGCGTGGCCGGCTGGAACCGGGCCACCCCGATGACGGCCACAGCCACGCCCGTCAGCAGGGCCGCGATGACGGCGATCGAACGGAACCGTTTCACTGGTCCCTCCTCCGCAGACGTCAACGTCTCACAAAGGATCAGCCGCGGCAATCAGGCCCATGGCTCGAAGGGGCCTGCCAGGGCGTCGAGAATCGCTGATAATTCTCCTCCCGAAAGGACATCCACCCGCGGCCGAGGCCATGGTGCACCGTTACAAGACATCAGCTCCGGTTTACCGGCTGGGCGTCGTCGTCTCCTTTATCGACCGGGTCCGGGGCGTCCGTCATGTTCCCGGGTCGGTTCGACCGGAAGGACGGTCCCTCGGATTACAGACCTCTTACCGAGCCGCTTCGCAGGTTGATCACGAGGCCGGAACCGATCGATATTCATGGTCACGGTTGCCGACGCATCGGATGCCAGAGGAGTTCCCGTGGCGAAGCTCAGCGTGCAAGCGAACCAGCGACGAGTCCGACCGCTCTTACGGTCAGCGCTCAGCGCCGCCGCACTGATTCTGCTCATTGCGGCCTGTAGCAGGTCGGTCGACGCGGCCACGGCCTGCACGGAGGCCTTCAAAGTGATCGACGCCGCAGAAACCAGGTCGAACCAGCAAGCCACCGCCCGTGCTGACACGGCGACGATAGCGAAGACCTTCGCCGACGCCGGAGACGGCCTGCAGAAGGTCGAAAACGAATCGTCAGATCCGGAGGTGGCGAAGCGGATCGGCAGGGTACGCGGCTCGTACACCTTCCTCCTGAACCAGGCCGCGGGCGACGGGAACTTCGCCCTCCCCCTGGCCATGGTGAAGCAGACCGTCCAGGACCTGCGCGATCACTGCAAGTCGAAGGGGTGATCGCGGGCGCCGGCCGAACGGTCACGCGTCACGCTGCGGCCTCCGCCGACATCTAGTACCGCCTGCGTCTGACCCGCGGCGACCATTTTCAACAACATTGCGTGGCTTCGTCCTGGTACTGCGTCCAGCCCTCATCGAGGAGTCGGAATCCTGCATCGATGGTCGACTCCGGATCGGCGTCGCGGGTGGCGTTGAGTTGTATCTGGAGGGCGAACCGGACGTAGAAGCGGATCTCGTCGCTCGGTTCGGTGAGCCCGAAGTCCTCGGTGATCGCTGCGATCAGGGCGTCTTCGTGGCGGAACCACATCCGTTCGGCGTACTCGACGAGGGCGGGTGTCTGTTCCATCAGGGCGAGGATCTGGCGTTGGGGTTCAGTTCCGAACCCGGCGATCTCCGCGAGGTAGTGGGACTTGAGAGCGGCGGAGATCGAGGTCCCCGGCGGCCGGTCACGGATCGCGGCCACGAGCTGCTCGTGCCGCTCGTCCTCGTCGCCGAACGCGAGGGCCTCTTTCTGCGGGAAGTGGGCGAAGACGGTGGTCGGCGACACGTCGGCCTTGTCAGCGATCTCGCGCACGCTCACAGCGTCGAAACCACGCTCAAGGAACAGCTCGTGCGCGGCTTCCACGATCAACGCCCGGGTCGCGGCCTTCTTACGTTCCCGCCGCCCCGGCCGGTGCACATCGCTCATGCCCGTCATCGTACTGGATCCAGCCAATAGTTGGCTTGACACCTAAACTGGTATCGATACAGTCATGTACTGACACCAGGTTGAAGACGCTGGGGCAGCCGGACGAAGCAACCAGGCACTGACCCGAACCAGCGGGCCCGGGACGCCTCTCCACAGACATCCGAAAGCCCCGTCATCGCGAGCCACCGAAAGAAGGCAACCGTGAACGACCTAGAGACCGAGCCGCTCGCCTCAAGCGGTGATCGGATGATGCAACGTCGCACCGCCGGTGCCGTACTCATCGCCGGAGGATTCATCTTCTTCCTCGCCGAATTCATCGCCGCCGCGGCCTGGACGAATCCTCCCTACAGCTACACCCACCACTACATCAGCAACCTCGGCGTCCGCGGCCCTTCAGAGGCATTCGGGCAGTTCATGAACTCGCCGCTCGCGTGGGTCATGAACACCGGCTTCTTCCTCTTCGGAATCACCCTGTTCATCGGTGCCGCCATGCTCAGGGGGCTGCACGGCCGGCGCCGCTGGGCGGTGCTCACACCGGCGGCTCTGCTGGCTGCTGGCGGCGTCCTGCTGGCGTTCTTCCCCGGATCCGGCGAAACGGCGAACAACGCGGCCATCGACTATCACGCGCTGGGCGCCTTTGCCGGCATCGGCGGCGGCAACATCCTCATCATCGTTCTTGGACGGCTCCACCGAGACGCCGGAATCACTCAGAAGACCGGCAAGGCCATGGTCATCCTCGGTGTGATCGGCCTCCTGGCTCTGGTGGGCTTCCTCACTCTCGCCGGCTCAGGAACCAACGTCCTCATCGGCCTTGTCGAACGCGGCGCCGTCTACCCGCTCCTGATCGGCCTCATCTGCGCGGGAGCATCCATCAGAACCAGCACCACTCCAGAACACACCAGAGACGCACTCCCCCAACCCGGACGAGATCACCAGCACGGCACCTGAAGATCCCTGGCGGACGACGCTCCAGTTGGCCCCTTATCTGCTGCCGTTGCCGGTGCTTGCCCTCCTATCGCGCATTGTGGAAATGATCACCGGCGGGCGCGGCCTCACGTTTGTCCTGCTGTCTCATCTTTGGCCGACCTCGTTCACGACCGCGACCCTGAGTGCGGCGGACATGAAGAGGACCTTGCCTTCGGGCATGTTCTTCCTCATCTCCGCGGAAGGCTGCCACGGGGTCTCCTCAGGGGACTTGCCGCCGGAGGGATGGAAGGAGTCGTCGTAGTCGACGACCTGTCGTTCGCCGAGGTATTTGAAGGTCTCCGGGTCGAAGATGAGGTCGTGGCGGACGCCGTGGAAGGTCTGGCCGACGGCGATTCCGGGACGTCCGGCGGAGTCGGTCACGTTGTCGTACACCTTGGTGCCGGGGATCTCCGCGGTGGCCTTGAACATCGCGGCCAGGGACTTGGGGCCGACGTAGGCTTCGCGGATCGTGTCGCCCACGGTGACGAAGGCCTGAACGTCCGGCGGGTTGCCGCCGTGGCTGTTGCGGTAGAGCCAGTCCTTCATGGCCTTGACGTCGGTGGGCAGGTCGGTGCGGTAGGCGGGGGCGTCCTCGCAGCCTGTCGGCGGCTTGGCGAGGTCGATCTCTTCCTCGACCTTCTCCTCGGCCGGCGGCGTGGCGCCGTCGTTCTTGTGGCACAGCCAGGTGCCGTTTCCTTGGCCGCCGTCCTCACGCAGCAGCCCGGCCTGGCCGCCGAACGCCGGGAGCCAGACGTGCCGGTGGGAGGCTTCGGGGGGCTGGCCCTGGCCGCGTTCGTCGAGGATCCCGCTCTGGGCGCTCTTGGATTCGAAGTACATGAACTGGCCTCGCGCCGGCTTCAGTTCGGGCTCGTTCGCGGCGTACTGGGACGCCTTGACGAGCACGGCGGGGGCTCCGGCGAGCGTCACGGAGGCGTCGGGCGCGAGTTCGTGGGGGCGGCCGGTCTCGTCGTGGAGTCCGGGAATGATCAGGGCGACGGCTGTGCCCGTGGCCAAGGCCGAGGCGGCGAGGGCGCTGAAGAAGAGCCTGCGGCGAGGCGGCGTGCGGTGAAGGGTGGACAGTTCGGACATCAGATGCTGCTTCCTGCTCTCGTGGCCGGGCAGGTCCCGTCGTGCCGGAATGTTCATGACAGTTCCTCCCTGAAGGCGTTGTCTCTGCCTTTGTGTCCGATCGACGGTGGAGGTTCCAGGAGCTTTGCCCGCAGGCGGCTGAGGCGGGAGCGGACGGTCCCGATCGGGATGTTCAGGGCGGCGGCCGCTTCGGCGTAGGAGAGCTCCTCCCAGACGCAGAGCGCGAGCAGTTCCTGGTCGCGGCGGGGAAGCGTCTGGATATGGCTGAGGATGTCACGCATACGCCGCTGGTCGTCCACGCGGGCCGCCACGAGGTCGGCGACCTCGTGCGCCGGGATGGGTCTGGGCAGGCGGGCAAGGGCGTCGCCGTGCCGTCGCAGCGCGCGCCGGTGGTTGCGCAGGCAGTTGGTCGCCACGCCGTAAAGCCAGGCCAGCAACGAGCCGCCCTCCATGCGGACCTGCGCGCGACGCCGCCAGGTCTCCAGGAACACCACCGAGGTCAGTTCCTCGGCCACCGACCAGTCGGCCGTCCGCCGGAAGCAGTAGTTGTAGACGGCCCGGCTGTGCCGGTCAAAGAGGTCGCCGAAGGCGCGCTCATCGCCGGCGAGCGCCAACGCCCACAACTCGGCATCGCTGTTACTGGTCACGTTCCTCTTGTGTCCGAAGCCGGCCACCGGTTCCGGCCGTGGAGCCTCACGTCTTTCGGGAACGCGGGTTGGTGATCACGCCTACCAACAGTGGCCCGTTCAGCAGGTCGGAGGTGAAGCGACCCCGATCCTGGCAGGCCCCTCCACCGATCCGCGTGCGAGGGTCACGGCGGAGCGCGTTCCATCTGCGCCATTGACCCTCGCCTGGCGGGGTCCTCAGATGTTCAGGCGGGCGGCGATGCCCTCGAGAAGGCAGTTGAGGCCGAGGTCGAACTGCCACTGCCTGTCGTCCTTGCGGGTGGCGGTGCGCAGGTAGTGCTGGTAGGTGGGGTAGTGGCCGGTGCGCATGTGCCAGGCCATGAGGGGCGCGAGTTCGGTGCGCAGTTCGTCGTCGGTGGACAGGCTCTGCTCGCTCATGAACGCATCGACGGCGCTGTCGTGGCTCATGGCGCCGTGCACGTAGGCGTCCACACCGCGGAAGATGCCCATCATCGTGTCGGTGTCCAGGCCGAGACCGTCGAGCGCCGTCAGGGCCTGCTCGGCCACGGCCATGCGGCTGGGGGTCAGGGCGAGCTTGGTTCGCGGCGGGAGCTGAGCCAGCCACCGGTGCTCCAGCATCAGCTCGCGGGTACGCACGGCCAGGGCGTGCAGGCTCTCCCGCCAGCCCAGGCCGGCGGGCAGGCGCATGCCCGCGTAGACGTGGTCGACCATGAGTTCCAGCAGGTCGTCCTTGCCTGACACGTAGCGGTACGGCGCCATGGGAGCGACGCCCAGTTCTGTGGCCAGGCGGCGCATGGTGATGGCTTCCAGGCCCTCGGCGTCGGCGACCATGACGGCGGCCGAGGCGATGCGCTGCGCGGACAACGTCTGGCGTGGGGCTGGCGCGGGCCGTTCCAGCCGCTCCCACAGCGGTGCGCGCTTGTCGGTGGTCATGCCGTTGCCCCTTTTCCTCGCCTGCCGATACAACGTACCGGCAGTAGACAACGTACACCCGAATGTGTACGTTGTATCCGCTCGATACGGCGTACACTAAGGGAAGATTCGTGCTCAAGATCTCCGTCATTCTCGGCAGCACCCGTGAGGGACGCTTCGGACCCGCCGTGGCGAACTGGCTGCTCGACCACCTCCATCAGCGTGACGACATGAGCGCCGACCTGATCGACCTGGCCGAGACCCCGCTGCCGACCGTGCTGCCGGAGCTCGGCCGGCCACCGGCCTCTCAAGAGGACAGAGATCTGCTGGCGGCCGTCTCACCGCGCCTGGCGACGGCCGACGCCTTCGTGATCGTGACACCCGAGTACAACCACAGCTTCCCGGCCGCGCTGAAGAACGCCATCGACTGGCACGGCGTCGAATGGCAGGCCAAGCCCGTCTCTTTCGTCTCCTACGGCGCCTTCTCCGCCGGGCTGCGCGCGGTCGAGCAGCTCCGGCTCGTACTGGCCGAGCTGCACGCCGTCACCCTGCGTGACAGCGTCGGCCTGCAACATCCGTGGGCGCAGTTCGACGGCGACGGCAGGGCCCTCGACCCGGCCGCCGATGCCGCCGCCAAGGTCATGCTGGACCGGCTCGCCTGGTGGGCGCACGCGCTGCGCGAGGCCAGGACCGCCCACCCCTACACCGTCTGAGGCGCCATGACCCGCCTGGGTGTCTTCGGGCTGCTGACCGGCATGTTCCTGGCCATGCTCGACGGCCTGATCGTCGGCACCGCGCTGCCCACCATCGCCGGTGACCTCGGTGGCCTGGACCAGCTGCCGGGGGTGGTGACCGCGTACATGCTCGCCGCCGCGGCGACCACCCCGATCTGGGGCAAGCTCGGCGACCTGTTCGGCCGCAAGGCCACCTTCGTCTGCTCCATCGTGCTGTTCCTGGCCGGATCCGCGCTGTGCGGCCTGGCTCAGACCATGCCGCAGCTCATCGCCTTCCGCGCCGTGCAGGGGCTCGGCGCGGGCGGGCTCATGGTCGGCGCGCTGGCCATCATCGGCGTGCTGGTCCCGCCCCGCGACAGCGGCAGGCTGCAGTCGATGATCGGCGCCATCATGCCCGTCGCCTACGTCGGCGGGCCGCTGCTGGGCGGGTTGCTCACCGACCATCTCAGCTGGCGCTGGACCTTCTACGTCAACCTGCCCATCGGCGGACTCGCGCTGCTGCTCATCGCCATCCGGATCCACCTGCCACCCGCGAAACGGGGCCGACCGCGCATCGACTACGCCGGAGCGGTGCTGCTGACCATCGCCATCGTGGCCCTGACCCTGCTGGCGGGCGGAACCCCCTGGCCCTGGGCGCTCGGCGCGGTCGGCGCGCTGGCCCTGGCGGCGTTCGTGGCCGTCGAACGCCGCGCCGCCGAGCCGATCATCCCGCCCCGGCTGTTCACCGACCGCGACTTCGTCCTCGCTCAGATCCTGAGCTTCCTGGTCGGCGCGGTGATGCTCACCGTCACCAACTACCTGCCGCAGTACCTGCAGCTCGTGCAGGGCTCCTCCCCCGCGGCCAGCGGCATGTTACTGCTTCCGCTGATGTTCGGCATGCTCGGCGCCCAGCTGCTCACCGGCCGCCTCATCAGCGCCAACGGCCGCTACCGCGCGTACCCGATCCTCGGCGCGGCCCTCATGGCCGGCGGCGCGCTGGCGCTGTTCCCCCTTGACGGAGACACCCCCGTCGCGCTCGCCTCGGCCCTGACCCTCCCCATCGGAGCGGGCCTGGGCCTGGTACTGCAGAGCACCACCCTGATCACCATGAACAGCGCCGACCCGCGCGACATGGGCGCGGCCGGCGGCACCCTCACGCTGCTGCGCACCATCGGCGGCTCGCTCGGCATCGCCCTGCTGGGCGCCCTGTACGCCGCCCAGGTACGCGGCGACCTGGCCGCCCGCCTGGGTCCGGCCGCCGCCGACCGGCTGACCACGCGAGGCGACCTCACCCCCGCCCTGCTGCCGGACCTGCCCGCCCAGGTGACCGACGCGGTACGGCCGGCCGTCACCGCGGGCCTGCACGTCATCCTCGTCGGCGCCGCCGTCCTGTCCGTCGCCGCCTTCGCCATCGCCTGGCTGATCCGCGAAACCCCGCTGCGCACCGGCCCATGATGGATGGGCACGGCACGCGATTCCTCTGTCACCACCGTGAAACTGGTGGAGGCGGGGCAGCATGCGTTGGAGAACTCCAGCCCCGCCGCGGGCCTTCCTTGCTCGGGTACGCGTCAGCTGTGCCGGGCCGGGATCGTCACGGGAGGGCAGCGGGGGTCGAGTCGGACCTTGGCCAGGTCCCGGCCGACGATCGTCCAGGCGTTGAACGAGCCGGGCTCGAACTGCAGCTGCGGATTGGTGTGCCATTCGTCGCCCAGCCCGGTTGCCAGCAGCCTGGCCTCCGATCCGAGCTCGTAGGCGTTGCCGCCGCCGAAGTAGGTGGAGGTGAACACCCGGCCTCTGTGGACGTTCAGCTCTCCGTGGCCCGAAAGCAGGCCCTGGTGCTTGATGGTCCCGGTGGCGGGGTCAAGGGCGATCCAGGCGCCGAGCACACGCTTGTAGACCGCGTACAACAGCCCGTCGTGCACCTTGAGATCCTGGAAGGTGCGGTGATTGGGCAGGGGATCGATCTGCCACAGCACCGTGCGCCGCTTCAGGTCGAAGGCGGCGATCGAGGCCGTCGCCTTGGTCGGCGGGGTGCCGCCTCCGCCGAGCACGTCGCCGCCCAGATAGACGATGCCCCGCGCGGCGTCGACGCTCAGGCTCATCAGGCTCTGGTCGGGGATGACGTTCGGGTAGACGTCCAGCTTCCCGGCATCGGGGTCGAGCACCGTCAGGGCGCCGCTCAGCTTCGCGCCGGTCGGGGCCGATGCCACCAGGATGGTGTCGGTGACGGGGTCGTGCTCGATGTCCCACGGGCGTGACTGGCCATGGCCGATGTAGCCGTGGCTGCGCACCTTGTCGGTGTGCACGTCGATGGAGATGATCTCACCGCTCGGGTACAGCGCGGCGTAGATCTCGTTGCCCCGCCGTACCATGGCCTTCGGCTCGCCCACCACGCGGATTCTGCGCTGCTTTCCGGTCCGCAGGTCACGTACCTCCACGGCGAAGTGGCCGCCGATGTACAGCGCCCGGTTCGGCACCAGCAGCATGCTCTGGGTCCGCTCGGGACCCGCCGGGAAGCCCGCGTCGATGAGGTCGACGAACGCGGAGGTCCCGCTCGGCAGGTCCAGCCACCACATGCCGCCGCTGCCGGCGAAGCCGATGAGCTGCTGCCCATTCAGGTGCAGTGCCCGGGTCTCCTCGCCCGGGGAGGGCGGGCCGGCCACCTTGGTCACCGCGTTCTGCCCGGTACGGTAGCTGTAGACGGCGCCCTCGGGGCGTGAGGTGAGGTAGACCGTGCCGTCGGGGGCGACCTCGAAGGCGTCGATGGTGCCCACTCCGGCGTCGAACTGCCGGCGGTCGGTGCCGTCCTTGCGGACGTCGATCAGCGTGCTCCCACTCGCCGCCAGGATCCGCTCGCCGTACAGCGCCACCGTGCCGACGGCCGTGGGCCCCTGGGCGAGTTCCCTGACGGCGCCGCTGACCCGGTCGACGGCCAGCAGCTTGCCCTTTTCCAGCAGGCCGGCGTAGGCGGTGGTGTCGTCGGCGGCGACGGCCCTGACGTAGTGCTCGCCCTGGGCCAGCACGCCGTATCGGCGGACCGCGCCGGTCGAGGGGATGTACTCCCAGAGCCGGCCGTCGGAGGAGGTGCCGAGGTAGAGGGCGCCATCCGGGGCTGCGGCCATGCTCCAGACGAAACCGCCGTTCGCTCCGAAGGAGCGCAGGTGAGCCACCTGGCCCGTGGCCAGGTCGTAGCTGTACAGATCGGGCACGGGATAGGTGCCGATGTACAGCTTGCCGCCGGCGACGGCGGTGGCCCAACCGCCTTCCGGCTCGCCCGCGGCGGGGCCGTCCGGCAGGGTGGCCGTACGCGTCACCTTGCGGGTGGCCAGGTCGATCTCGGCTACTACCGGAGGCTTCGGCCCGCGCGAGACCACGTAGGCGTGACCGTCGTGGACCGTGGCGCCGACGATCGCGCCGGTGACGGAGGCCGGGCCGTACGTGGTGACCGCCTGCGCGCCGCAGCCCGGCGGGGAGCTCGCGTGGGCGGAGGCCGGGACCAGCACAACGGTCAGGACCATAAGTAAGGACACGCAGAGTCGTGGCACAGCGGATCTCCAGATTGTCCATTCGTGCTCAATTATGGTCAGGACCGTAATCTTTCGCGCGCAGCACGTCAATACGGCTGACGACCGTGACCCGCTCGCTCCGAGTTGCGGGCGCCTGGGGACCGCACGCGCGGAGGAATGCCGGACGGCTCCGTGGCAGCGCCGGGTCCGTGCCGGGTGGCGGACCCCAGGTCGTCCGATCGTCCACACCAGGCGGAGGGTTGTAGAATGTCGAGAAAGTCCACCCCCGAACCCCAGGCCTGACCTGGGGTTTTCGTGTTCTGCGGACCGTTAACGTCGCTCCGCCCGAGGCATGTGAGGTGGCTATGTACCCGGTGCCAAGCCATGACCCGCGCCAGGCGCTTGCCCGTGTGGTCGCTCACGAGATGTCTCAGGGATGGCGTGTGGAGACGCTGACGGATTACGTGGCCGTCCTCTCCCGCGGCTATACGTATGCGCCAAGGGTCAATCACCTATTGCATCTGCTTCTCACGGTTTTTACCTGCGGTTTCTGGGCGCCGGTTTGGATACTTCTCTCGATCTTCCGCCCCAGGCCTCCGTGTTACGAGCGTCGCATCCTCTCAGTGGACGCCTACGGGCGAGTGCATCAGCAATAGCGCTGGGGACGAGGCCTCGGATGCTTGTCTACCGTGCTGCCGTCGACGGTCGCGTGCAGCCGGCTCGCCATCCAGACCCGCACGAGACAGCGGCCCGCCCGCTCGGCCCCGGCCCCTGTTTCTGTTCGAACACCGGCCGCTAGAAGGTGTAGCGAGTGTGGCTGAACACCTGGCTGTCGTGCCCGAATCCGTACGCCGTGCCGGGTGCCACCGCGAACAGCAGGTCCTTGCCCTGGCGGATGCTGTCGCCGAAGCCGTAGAAGGTCCCCTCCGGCGAGGTGATGTGGTCGCCGTATTGCGTCTCGAACGCGGCGATGACCTCGTCCTGCCGTGCCGGATTCGTCACCCGCTCCGCCGTACCCTCGATCACGATGTCGAGGCCTTCGGACAGGGAGTTGTTCCCGGTCGTGAGTGCGCAGTGGGCGTTGCCGGCCAGGTTCTTCGCCTTCTGCTCGCCCGGCCCGGTGCTGAAGTGCAGCGCCCCGTCGTGCCAGGCGGCGATGAGGGGCGTGACGTGCAGCCGGCCATCCGGCCGGACCGTGGTGATCCAGAAGATCTCGGCGGCCCGCAGCTGGTCCTGGGTCTGGTCCCAGTCGGTGGCGGTGACGTTCTCCGCGCCCGGGCGCGGGTTCAGCGCGGAGCTGTAGCGGGCGTCGAGCTCGGTCTTGGGCTGTTTCGGTGTCATGCGGAACTCCCTTCCCCTTCTCGCCGAAGACTACGGGGGCTGCCGGTCGGCCGGGCGTCCGACATCGTCCGCGACGCCCTCGGCGGCGCCGACCCCATGGCGGGCCGTCTCACCCCGCCCGTACCGCGCTCATGGCCGAAGTCCGCAGAAAGCGGCGGCCCCGGGCCCGGCCGGCCGACCAGGAGCAGCTCCAGCGCAGGCAGGCCGAACGCGGTAACGAGGCCTTGGGATATTCAGTGGCCCGCCTGCCCCTGAGGACCCAGGATGGTGCGCATGACTCTGGCCACCCCCGTACTGCACACCGATCGCCTGCGCCTGCGGCCGTTCACCGACGCCGACGCCGACCCCCTCTTCGCGCTGCACAGCAGCAGCTACGTGATGCGCTACTGGGACTCTCCGCCGTGGACCGAACGGGCTCGCGCCGGGCGCTTCATCGAGATGTGCCGGAAGATGGCGGACGAAGGCACCGGGGCCAGGGTGGCCATCGACCGTGCTTCTGACGGGGCCTTCGTCGGCTGGTGCGGCCTGACCCAATGGAACCCGGACTACCGCAGTGCGTCGCTGGGCTACGTCCTCGGCGACGCGATGTGGGGCCAGGGCTTCGCGACGGAGGCCGCGCACGCCTTGCTGCGGTGGGCATTCGACGCACTGGACCTGAATCGAGTCCAGGCCGAGACCGATACGCGCAACGTGGCATCCGCCCGCGTACTGGAGAAGGTGGGCTTCGTGCGCGAAGGGACGTTGCGGGAAGATTGCATCGTGAACGATGAGGTATCCGACTCGTGGGTGTTCGGGTTGATCAGGCGAGAATGGCGACCGTCGGACGCGCCGATCTCAGGGCCCCGTCAGGCTCACATCGTGCGATAGCACGGATGCCGAGAGCACACGTTCACACAGTTCCTTCTGCCCGCCGCGTGCCTGCTGTCTTCGTTCGCGTGGAGTGACCTGCGCCACACGTTCCGTCCTGATGTCACACCGCTTCCTGCCGCTCCGTCCTTGGGATGTTCAGTCGAGGCAGGAGGTCTTCATGGCACGGGCTGTGACGAGGGTTGTCGTGGTCGTCAGCGCGCTCTACACGCTGTACTTCGGCGTCTGGATGTGGGGGTGGCCGCGCGAGTTCGCCGAGTTCGTCAACTATCCCAATCATGTTCATTTCCTGCATGACCTGGGTGCTTTCCACCTGGGCATCGGGGTCGCCCTGCTGGTCGCGCTGATCTGGCGGGACGCCATCCTCGTCGCCCTCGTCGGCCTCGCGGCGGCCAGCTTGATCCACACGGTCAACCACACGATCGACTCTCATCTCGGCGGCGCCTCGAGCGATCCCTACGTGATCGGCGCGCAGACCCTCCTCGCACTCGTGGGCATCGCCTTCCGGGTCCGGCATCTGCGCGCGCGCGAGACCAAGGAGCAAGGGCGATGAGGGTACTGCTCGCCGGAGCGACCGGCGCGATCGGGGTCCCGCTGCTGTCGGCGCTGGCCGCCGCGGGTCACGAGGTGACCGCCGTCATCCGCGATCCCGCCAAGCGACGGCTGGTCGCCGACCACGGCGCGGACCCGGTGATCGCCGATGTGATGGATCGGGACGCGTTGCTCCGCGCCGTCGGCGGCCGTACAGCCGACGTGGTCATGCACCAGGCCACAGCGCTGCGGAACGCTCCGCGCATGCTGCGCCCCGACGACCCCACGCTGGCCCTGCGCGGTCAGGGGACCGAGCACCTCCTGGCGGCCGCGCGCCTGGTCGGCGCGCGGCGGTTCGTCACGCAATCGCTGATCACCGGGTACGGCTACCGCGATCACGGCGACGCCGTCCTGACCGAGGACGACGCCTTCGGCTCTCGCGTCGGCACCATCGGCGACCTGGTCACCGACGCCAGCGTGGCCACCGAAAGCCAGGTGTTCGCCGCGGACGGCATCGAGGGCATCGCTCTGCGGTACGGGATGTTCTACGGCCAGAACGCGTTCAGCGACATGTTCGCCGACCTGATGCGTAAGCGGGCTCCCATCCTGCCTCGAGGCAAGACCGCCACCACCTCCTTCGTCCACGTGAGTGACGCGGCCGCCGCCACGGTCGCGGCGATGGAACGCGGCCGGGCCGGCGAGGCGTACAACATCGTGGACGACCAGCCGGTGAGCTGGCGCGCCTTCCTCACCGAGGTCTCCCGAGCCCACGGCACCCCGCGGCCCGTGGTGACGCCGAGATGGTTGATCCGGCTCGCCGTGCCGTATCTGGGTTGCTTGATGATCGACACGACGATGCGGATCTCCCATGCCAAGGCCACCAGGGAGCTCGGCTGGAACCCGGTGTACCGCACCTTGCGCGAGGGCCTGGAGGCGCATCATCCGTCACGTGAGAGGCCATGATGTCGAATCCGCTCGACGCGTTCGTCCCGAGATATCTGTTCCGTGAGAACCACGAGCTGCGCATCAGCCAGCCCCCCGACCTCGTCTGGCGGGCGTTGATGGGGGTGTCGGCGGCGGAGTTGCCGATGGTCCGGGCGCTGATGCGCCTTCGGGGGATGTCGTCAAGGGGAGGTGGGAGCGAGACCGTACTCGCCGGCCTGTCGAGGCGCGGGTGGTTCGAACTGGCGAAGGATCCGGGCCGGCTGGTCATCATGGGTTCGATCGGCCAGTTCTGGCGTCCGGGCTCCCAGCGACGTTTCTGCCCGGCTGACGACTTCCCGGCTCATGAAGAGGATGGTTACGCCAAGTCCGCCTCGGCCTTCGAGCTGGTTCCCGCCGGGACGGGGACTCTTCTGCGGACCGAGACGCGTGTCGCCCCGGCCGGGAACGTTCGTTTCAGGATGGGAGCCTACTGGCTGCTGATCCGGCCGTTCAGCGGGCTGATCCGGCGGATGATCCTTCACGCGGTCGCCGGCCGGGCCGGACGGCTCGCCGGCACCTCCAGCCCCGCGTAACCGGGGCCGAGCCCCGGCGGCGGGCCGTGGCGCGTACTGACACATCACAGAACCGGCGGTGAGGCATCTCACCTACACGAGACTGACCAGTAGTACCAATTTGGTCAGTTTTTCATTTAGCCTTCCGCTCAAGACGCAAACAATGAGGAGCTGTCATGACGAACACGGGCAAGGGCGGCCGGGCTCTGGTAGTTGGCCTCGGCGTCACGGGAATCGCCACCGCGCTGCGGCTGCGCCAGGTGGGCTGGGAGCCCGTTGTCGTGGAACGAGCAGCCGCCCGTCGAGCGGGCGGGTACTTCATCATGTTGTTCAAGGCGGGCGCCGCCCCCGCGCGCAGGCTCGGCGTACTGGAGGCGATCGGAGATCGGACGCCCGCCCGGATGGTCAGCCATGACGTGAACCGGGCCGGGCGCCGCAGCCCCGGAATGAGCCCGGCCGCCCTGCCCGCCATCCCCCGGCAGCTACTGCGCGGCGACATCGAGCAGGCCCTGTTCTCCGCGCTGCCCGCCGACGTGGAGATCCGCTACTCGACGGTGCCCACCCAGATCACGCAGGACGACTCCGCGGCCGAGGTCACTCTCCTGGACACCGTCTCCGGCACCACCGTCACCGAGCGCTTCGACCTGGTGGTGGGCGCCGACGGCATGCGCTCGACCGTGCGCGAGCTGGCCTTCGGACCCGAAGAGTACCTGCACCCGCTCAACTACATGATCGGCGCCACCGTCCTTGACCAGCCGATCGCGGGTCTCGGCCTGGACGTGGGCCTGTCCCTGGCCGAACCGGGACGCTCAGCGATCATCTTCCCCTTCAGCGACCACACGCCGAGCCTGCTGTTCTCCTACCGCACTCACGACGTCGACGCCGAGTTCCGCCGCCCGCCGATCGAGTCCATCCGCGCCGCCTTCGGCCCCGAACCCACCGGGCGGCTGCTGGAAGAGTTGTTCACGCGGTTCGAACAGGCCCCGGAATACCTGTTCGACTCCGTGAATCAGGTCAAGATGCCACGATGGCACCGCGGGCGGGTCGTCCTGATCGGCGACGCCGCCTGGTGCGTGACCTTGTACGCGGGCATGGGCGCCTCCAGCGGAATCGCCGGAGCCGAGTTGCTGGGCACGATGCTGCAACGCCACCCGGGTGACCAGCCTGGCGCGTTGCGGGCGTGGGAGGCCAGGATGCGGCCTTTCATCCATACCGAGCAGAACAGCGCGCTGCAGATGCGCAAGATCTTCACGCCGCATGACCGCAAGGAGCGGCTCCTGCGCACCCTGATGATGCGCCTCGTGCACACCCCGGCCATCGGGCGGTTCCTGGGCAAGATAATAGGCCCGGACATGCGCAACAAAGAGGTGGACGTCGCCGCCGTCTGAGACGTCCCGGATCTGAATAAAGGAACGAACCCGATGAGCCAGCTGGTCGAACACCACTCGCGCAAAGCCGCCCGCATCCTGGACAGCGCACGCGAACTGGTGCTCGACCACGGCGCGGGCAAGGTCACGGTGTCCGAGATCAGCCGCGCGGCCGGAGTCGGCAAGGGCACCGTCTATCTGTACTGGCCGAGCAAGGAAGACCTCATTCGCGGGCTGTTCGCCCGTGACCTGCTGACGCTGATGGACCAGAGCATCAGCCGCATCACCGCCGACCCCGCCACGGTCCAGCCTCGCCACCTGGCCGCGCTGCTCCTGCGCACCACCCGTCAGCTCCCGCTGGCAAACCGTACGTACAGGGGCGACACGGAACTGCTGCGGCTGTTCGCCGAAGAGCCCGCCGACCGTGAGCTGTTCGCCCGCATCAATCCCGCCGCGATGTGCTCGGCGGTCATGCCGATCCTGCACCGCCACGGGCTGATCCGCGATGACCAGCCTCTGCCTCGCCAGACCTATGTCGTGCATGCCGTACTCGGCGGATTCTTCGCCGCCGTCTCCGAACCGGCCATCGCCCCGCCCGGTGTCGACGACCCGGTCGAAGTCCTCGCCGACACCATGGCCACGCTGCTCGAACCCGCCGCCCCACCCGGCCGGGCGGCCATCGCCGCGGCAGCCGAGGAGACCGTCGCCGTCTTCCGCGACGTCCGCGCCGCCGTGCTCGACCTCATCCACCGCGGCCAGACCCCCGTACCCTGATCAGCCCGTCCGGCGCCCGAGCAGCGCTGATACAAGGGAGCGCCGGCCGCGCTCGACTCTCTTTCTCCGCCCCGTGACTGAGTCGACAGCGAGAGTCCGCGAGACGCGGCGTGTCGCACGCTCACGTCTCATCAGCGGTTCCATGCGGTGATGTGCGGTTTCGTACCAGCAGTCAGTGGCTGGATCTGCCCGCCGGGTACGCGCCGTGGCCCGCTGCCTATGACCTGTTCCGGTCGTGGGTGGTGGCGGGCGCGTTCGAGCAACCGATGCGGGCGAACTGGCCCGAGCGCTGGAAGAGGCCGCCGGCGAGGCAAGGGGGCTGTGGCCAAAGGGCAAACCTCCACTCAGCAGGGCGGCAGGATCCGGCACGCGAACCTCGGACATCAATGGCCGGAACGGCTACAGGTCGCGATTCCTGCTCAAGATGTCGTCCGCTGCCCGGCGGCTGGGCAAGGAAGGCCTGAACCGGACCGAGAGGGTCCGGCGGCCTGGTCGCGTACGTCGCGGGCGTCCATCACGCAACCGCTCGGACCGCCAGGCAGAACGCCTATAGACAGCGTCGCGTAATTGCGTGAACACTCTGAGCGACAAGTCCTCCCCCCCGGCGGCCATTTCCTGCAGCCTCACCGTCACCGGTGTGTTTCGCGCTGCCCGAAGTGCGTCCGCCAAGGACACCACGAAGGAGAAGCCATGCTGTCCAAGAAACTCCTGGCCCTTCCGCTCGCCCTCCTGGCGGCCGGAGCGTGCGTGTGCGCGGCCACCACCGCCACCGCCAGCACCGCGGCCAAGCCGGCCTCGGCCCGCCAGGCGGCACTGCCGCCGGGCTACCAGATCGTCACGCTGCCCAACGCCAACGTCCCCAACTTCCAGCGCCGCACGCTGCTCTGCCCCGGCACCAAGCGCGTCCTCGGCGGCGGCGCCGAAGCCCAAGGCAACCGGGCGATCCTCGTCGGCTCCTTCCCCACCACCGACGGGCGCGGCTGGATCGGAATCGGCCGCCAGGACGGCTTTAGCGACGTCGGAATCAGCGTCTACGCCATCTGCGCCGACTAGATCCTCTCCGGCTTCTGTCTCGGCCCAATGCGGCCGAGGCAGAAGCCCCCTCGCTCACCCCGGCCCCTGACCACGGTGAGGACCAGCATCCCCCGAACCTGCTCACGATGAGCCAACCCAGCACGCCTTCGAGACGGCGGCACCTGTAGCCAGCGGGAGAATCGGTTGCTTGCCTCACCCCGCAGACCCGAGAGGCTGCAATGGGCCGATGAGAGGGAGATCTCCCCCGCGAGGTCCTTGCCGCGGCGTCCACCGCCCGGACCCACCCGACGACAAGAAGGGAGAGGGTGGTCATCCAGCTCTACGCGCTGCGTTACCCCGACGACATAGCAGGGCTGGTCTTCGTCGACCCCACCGTCAGCCGGACGCCACCCGGTTCAGCGCTGGTGCGCACGACGTCGTTCGCCCTCGCCTCGAAACTGCTCCGCCTGCGCGCGCTCATGCCCTCCAAGGCCTCCCGGTCCCTCCGTGAACTCGCCCGCACCCTGGCGGCCATGCCCCACCACATGCGCGAGGTCGCCGACGCGCGCACTCTGCCGCCCGTGCCCATCCGAGTGATCACCGCCGGCCAACGCCCCCGCATGCCCCAAACCCAGCTTGCGCACCTGAACGCCAATCATCACGAGCTGGCCACTCAATCTCCCCGAGGACGCCTCACCATCGCCGAACGCGCCACCCACCAGATCCCCCACGATCAACCCGAGATCATCATCCAGGCAGTCGAGGACGTTCTGCGACAGCTCGACGCCCCGCAGGCAGAGCCATGACACCAGCCGGGGAAACGATCAACGCATTCGGGCGAACTACTCCCCGCGGAGTACGGGTCGCGTGCGCTCCGACGTGGCCGGCGGCCTCCCCTGGGGAGAACCCCCTACGCTGAAAGGCTGGTACGGGCCGGCCCATCGTACGCGCGAGGGAGTAGCCCAAGTGCGTCCGCCGGCCTGACGTTCTCCGGTGACGTTTTCGCGAGTCTGAACCCAGACGAAAACGGCATCCACCCGGGAGGACGAAATGACCGGCACCATCGAGAACATGATCGTCAAACTGACCGGCTGGCTGTCCCGCCACAGCATCGACGTGCTGCGCGTCAGCCTCGGCCTGGTCTTCGTGGCCTTCGGGACGCTCAAGTACTTCCCGGGAGTCAGCCCGGCGGAGGCCTTGTCGGTGGCCACTCTGGAGAAGCTGTCGCTGGGAATGGTGTCGGGCTACGCGGCACAGTTCGTGATCGCCGGCATGGAGGTCTTCATCGGTCTCACGCTGGTCACCGGCAAGCTGCTGAAGACCGGGCTGGTCGTGATGACCGGAGCGATGGCCGGGTTCTTCGCACCGTACGTCCTGTTCTTCACGGACCTGTTCCCCGGCGCGCCGACACTGGAGGCGCAGTACATCTTCAAGGACATCGTCCTGGCCGCCGCCGCCATGGTGATCGGCGCCCGGGCGCTGGGCGCCCGCCTGATTCCGGCGTACGAGCATCAGGCGCCCGCCCACGAAATCCACGAGCGCGTGGCGGCCTAGGTGTACCTTGGCCGAGATCTTGGTATCCATGGCCACAGACAGCTGATCACATAGAAGACCTCCGGGCTTGGTGGAGTTAGCCGCTTCACCGAACGCTCGGAGGTCTCAATGGCACACGCTAACGCCCGCCTGACGTTCCACGGCAGATGCCTGCTGGTCCGCCGCGTCGTGGAGGTAGGCCGCCCGACGCCCATGTCGCCGCCGAGCTGGGCATCTGCCGACAGTGCGGACACCGCTGGGTCACTCGACTCCGTCAGGAAGGCTGGGATGGTCCGCGGGAACGACGCAGCGGCCCCGACCGGCTCGCCACCGTCACCGGAGTACCGGCCCGGACCATCACCCGCATCCTGCGCCGCCACCACATCGCGCCCTTAGCCGCCTGCGACCCGGTGACCGGCACCCCGATCCGAGCGCACCGCATGAGCGAGCGCCGCTACGAGCCCCCGGCGACCTGATCCACCTGGACGTCAAGAAACTCGGCCGCATCCCCGACGGCGGCGGCCGGCGCGTCCACAGCCGCAACGAACAGGTGCGCTGCCGCGGCATCGGCTACGGCTACCTCCACACCGCCTGATCGCGGACGCGGCCATGGTCCCGTCCGGGGCTCGCACCAGGATGTGAAGGCCGGAACGGTAGGGCCGGTTTCCGCGAACGCCTTCGTCAGCGAAGCGCGTTCAGCTCTTCGAGGGCGCGATCACCGCGCTTGACCATCCCTGGAACGACATCGTGGCGTCCGTGACGGATGGGGACCTCGAGCGTGAGGAGGGTCTGTGCCGCGGCGAGCACCGCCGCCCCCTCCCAGCCGACCAGGTCGAGGATTCTCGTCCACAGTCGCCTTCGGACACCGTCCAGCAGCGGATCCTGGAAGGTGTACCACACGAGGGTGGTGAGATCAGTCGCCCGCGTGCCGCTGCCCGCGTTCCCGATATCCACGACCGCCACCACCGCTCCGTCACGGACCAGGACATTGCTGGGGGTTGAGAGATCGGCATGGACCATGTCCGGCGCCTCTCGTGGTGGTGGGACGTCGGCACACACGAGCCGCAGGCGCTCGGCCAAGGCCGACACCACGGAGGAATACCCCGAGAGCCTGGCCACGGACTGGCGGAGGCGCGCCTGCTCCGGCGTCTCGTTGAAATCCAGCCCGGAGACAGCTGACTCCTGACCGGTGGCCACCCGCCAGGCGTACGACCAGTGGTCGTAGGGCTCGGAGGCTTGACCGGCCTGGAGTTCGATGATCTCCATCAGCTGCTCAACGAGGGACGGGGTCAGCTCTGGCGCGGGAGCCGCGTCGACGAAGTCCATCAGATGCCATACATGAGTGGCTGTGGCTCCCACTCCGAGCCAGGCCGGGGTGGGATAGCCGCGCCTGCGCATGTGCTCGACCACTCTCTGGGCCCGCAACGTCTCATCCAGGTGGCCGGGGTGGGCCCGGGGCACTGCTTTGAGCACCGCATTCGCCTTTCCGGCCAACTGGACGCGCATGGCACCCCCATTGACACCTCCGGGCAGGCGGCTGAGACGAGTGACCTCTGCCCCAACCACGCCGGCCACGTCGTCCAGGACCTCGTCCGGCAGCTCTTCGGGACGGGCCCCCTGGTTCATCGACTCGACCTCGAAATTTCAGCGCATTGACGGAGAGCTACTTGGCGCTTGGCGGCAACTTCGGCGGCATCAAGGCGTGAAGCTGGCGCCCCTGGCTGGGAGTGTTCGCGGCGGCGGGGGCTTCGAGTCATCGGATCATGAAACAGGTCTCGGTCCGGCGTGTCATCCGGATTTCTTCCCCTCGGGCTTCCCGGTGCGTTCGGGCGGAAGCGGCGTTCGACCCAGAACGGCCCGTAACCATCTTGGGTGGCCCGCGCCGGATCCCACAGCGCAGGCCAGTTCATCGTACGAGTTCATCGGACGTCACCTGCGGCGGAGCGACCATCGATTACCGCGGGCTCGGGGTACACCCGGACGGCCAGCAGAAGGTCGATGGCACCGCCCCGAACTGAATGAGCGCGCCAACACCGGCGACGCAGCCGAGGGAGCAGGCTCGACGGTGCCGCCGCCCGCTGCACGGCGTCCGCTGAATCATTGGATGCGCCGTCCGGGGATGGTGCGCCTGTAGACGGACGTGCGAACCGGTCGAACGGCCGAGGCGGTGGCCGGGAGCAGCATCCTAGGTTGATCCCGACTCACACCTGAGCCTTGGGAGCAGAAATGACGTCCGCTTGGATCGTCGTGCTTGCCGTCGCGATGGGCGCCCCAGCCGCGGTGCCCGGGTACGACAAGACGCGACTTCGCCAGGATGTGGCCGCGATACGCGAGGCGGAGGTGACCGGGGTGGAAGCCCAGTTCTGGGCGCCGGGCGGCCGCATCACCGCTCGCGCCGGGGTCGCCGACCTGCGCAGCCGCCGGGCCATGCCGGCCGAGGGCTACTTCCGCATCGCGAGCACCACCAAGACCTTCGTCGCCACCGTCGTCCTGCAATTGGTTGCCGAAGGCAAGGTGGCGCTCGATGAGCCCGTCGACAAACATCTGCCGAAGGTGGTGCGCGGCCACGGAAACGACGGCCGCGTCATCACCATCCGCCAGCTCCTCCAGCACACCAGCGGCCTGTACGACTACGCCAGCGACATCAACGCCACCATCGCCAGCCGCGCCGACTGGCAAGAGCGCCGGCTGGCCCGCTACTCGGTACGACAGCTGGTGGCCATGGCGCTGCGGCACAAGCCCGCGTTCAAGCCCGGCGCGCGGTGGGCCTACAGCAACACCAACTACCTCCTGGCAGGGATGATCATCCAGAAGGTGACCGGGAGATCCTGGGACCGGGAAGTACGGGAGCGGATCGTGAAGCCGCTCGGGCTCCGCCGTACCTTCAACCCCGCCACCACGTCCCTGCCCGAGCCACACGCGAAGGCCTACGTGAAGTTTCGTCCAGGCGAGCCGTGGACCGACACCACCAGGAGCCGGGACAACTTCGCCGATGGCGGGCTGGTCAGCACGATCACCGATCTCAACCGCTTCTTCCGTGCCCTGATCGGCGGCCGGCTGCTTCCCGCCGCCGAGCTGGCCGAGATGCGTAAGACGGTCCCGGCCCGTGTGCCCGACATACCCGGCCAGCGGTATGGACTAGGGCTGTTCTGGACCCCGCTGACCTGCGGCGGCGGATACTGGGGGCACGGCGGCGACGGAGCGGGCCACAAATCCAGGGAAGGCGTACTGGACGGCGGCCGGCACAGCGTGATCGTCTTCACCCAGAGCATGATCGTCGAGGACGCGGCGCTACGACGCCACGAGCGAGCCGGCCAGCGGCTCATCGACCACGCGTTGTGCGCGTTCAAGACCGGCTCCTGAGATCGCCCGCACGGCCCATCGCGGAGCGGGTGGGTGCTCGGCGGCGGCGGTCTTGAGCTCGGACAGTCGCTCCCAGAGCTGCGGCCGCGCCTCCTCCAGGCGGGCCACGTGGGCAACGCGTGGCGGCTCCGAGGGAACTCTCGCCAGCGGCGGGACCCGGGGCGGCGCGCTCTGAGCGACGCGCCTTGCCGCAGGTTCGTTGACGAAGCCCGGGGGTGCGTGGCGCCAGGCCGGTTGCGGGGCGTGGGTGACCTGGCCTCGATCGAGGTGCTCCAACCGGGCAACTCCTGATCTGACCACTTGTGGCCATATCTGTTGCCCGGCCCGGTGCCCGGCGGGATGCTGCGGGCAACCGCTTCCCCCCGGCAGAAAGGCATGATCGTGCCACGGACCCGTGGAGCGCGTTTCGCCGCCACTCTTCTGCTCCTGGTCGGCGTCGCCGGCCTGGGCAATCAGGCTTCGGCCTCGGCCCTGCCCAGGCCGCTGGCCTTCGCCGAGAACCTGGATCTGGAGTGCTTCAGAACCGACCCGTATGTCCCCGCGCAGCCGGTGACACTCCTGTTCCGCCACCTCAATCCGGTCCTGGAGAAACTGCCGCCGGAGAAGGTCACCCTGGGAGAAAGGCAGCAGCTGTGCGTCCCGGTCACCAAGAACGGCGTCATCCCACCCGACGACGTGCTGCCCTACCTCAAGTACGTAGACCTTTCCTGCTACAAGGTCGCCAGTGACAACCGCATCAGCGAGGACCTGCGGCTCAGCCACCTCAACCCGGTGCTGCAAAAGCTCGGCGCCCCCAGGCACGTGGTGACGATGGTCGAGCTCCAGCAGCTGTGCGTACCTGTGGCGAAGGACGACTTCTTCCCGCCCAAGGAGATCCAGCACGTCGTCCAGCACCTCGACCTGGCGTGCTACCTGGTGAAGACCGAGGAAGCGCTCAACGAAGAACTCAGGCTGGGACAGCTCAACCCGCGCCTGGCCCACCTGCCCGACTCCCCCGCCAAGGTCACCTTCAGCCACCAGCTCTGCGTCCCCGTACAGAAGGAGGGCGACGACATCCCCGGCGACGTGCGCGAGATCGTCCAGTGGATCGACCTGGAGAAGTACGAGATCGTGGCGCCCAAGCTGCCCGCTGTCCAGCGGCTGACGCTCACCCACCTCAACCCCGTGCTGAGCCGGCTGCCCAGGGAACGAGCCACGTTCAACCTGCCCCAGCACCTCGCCGTCCCGGTCGCCAAGAACGACCTCATCCCACCGGGCTGACAGAAGTTACGGCAGTGGCTCGCCGTCGAGGATCGCACTGCGACGGCCGCCGAGACCTCGCCGGCACCAGGTACCCGCCCTGCCGCCCGGGGAGTTCCGGTCCTCGAAAGCGTGAACGGCCGGCGCATCGTGAGCCTTCTTCCTCTCGGAAGGGTCGCCGGGGGCGGGTTCATCGGTTCTCGCCGGAGCGACGGGGCCTAGCCGGCGTCGACGGCGTCTATCCGGGCCTGTGCTGGCCGGCGACATGCTCTACGCCGTCGATGTCCGCTGAGCGGCACACCGCCGCACCGTCGCGGGAGACCTCCTGCTGCTCGCCGGCCTCAACGACGGCGCGCGGGCGCTACAACCCTGCCGCAGTTCCGTACCAAGCCGGCACAGCACCCGCTGCGGCGGGCTGCTCCAGGGCTCATGACCGTCCCATCACACGATCCGGCGATCGTCGGGCACCGGTGGGGCTTCGCCGGCGCCACCGTCCGCCTGGCCGCCGCGCTGCGCCCAAGGGCGGTTGACCGTGATCGTTAGGTGCGGCAGGAAGCGGGCAGCCATCTCTCAGTTCGCGGGTCCGGGCCCTAGGTCGATCACGGTGGTCTTGAGTTCGGTGTAGTGCTCGACCCCGGCGAAGCCCAGTTCGCGACCGAACCCGGAGCTCTTCACTCCCCCGAAGGGCAAGGAGGGGTGGAAGATGCCGTACGAGTTCGCCCAGACGATGCCGGCCCGCAGGCGGCGGGCGACCCGGTGCACCGTGTCGTTGGCCGTGCTCCATACGCCGGCGGCAAGGCCGTAGCAGGAGTTGTTGGCCAGCCGTACGGCATCGTCCTCGGTATCGAAGGGCACCACCGTCAGCACGGGGCCGAACACCTCGTCTCGTTCGATCTGTGTGCCGGGAGCGACGTTGGTCAGGACGGCCGGGGCGGTGAAGAAGCCGTTACCCTCGGGTGGCGTTGGCCCGTCGTGTGCTTCGGCGCCCTCGGCGACAGCGTGCGCCACCATGCGGTTCACCCGGCCACGCTGCGCGGCGGACACGAGCGGGCCCATGTGGGTGCCGGGCGCCAGTCCATGACCGATGGTCAGCTGCCGAGTACGGCGCACCAGTTCGGTCACGAACTCGTCGTGGATGCCACGGTCGATGATCAGCCGGCTACCGGCTACACAGATCTGTCCGGCGTTGGTCCATATGCCGTCCATGACCCCCTTGATCGCGGCGTCCCAGTCCGCGTCGGCGAAGACCAGCTGGGGGCTCTTGCCGCCGAGTTCCAACGTGACCTTGGTGAGGGTGTCGGCGGCGGCGCGCATGACGGCCTGCCCGGTCCGGGTCGACCCGGTGAAGGCGATCTTGTCGATGCCGGGGGCGGAGGTGAGAGCCGCCCCCGTGGCGCCTCCTCCGGGCAGAACGTTGACCACTCCGTCCGGGATGCCGGCTTCAGCGCACAGCTGGGCGAAGTACACGGTCGACAGCGGCGCCTGTTCCGAGGGCTTGGCCACGAAGGTGTTGCCGAAGGCCAGGGCGGGAGCCAGCTTGTACATGAGGATCGGCAGCGGATAGTTCCACGGTGTGATCGCGGCGCATACTCCGAGCGCTTCGCGGGTGCCGGTCGCGAGCAGGCGCCGGGGGGCGGGGATCACCACTCCTTCGATCTTCGTCGCCCAGCCCGCGTAGTAGCGCAGGACGGCGACCGCCTCGGCGATGTCCAGGCGGGCCTCGGCCAAGGGCTTGCCGGTGTCCAGCGACTCGAGCTGGGCGACCGCTTCGGAGTCCCGATCAAGCAGACCGGCCAGGTAACGCAGCCGCGCTTCACGTGCCTCGGGATCGAGTTCGCTCCAACGGCCGTCATCGAACGCCGCGCGGGCCGCGCGGACGGCGTCGGCGACGTCCTCGGACGAGGCGGTGACGTACTCGGTCATCGTGACCCCGCTGCCCGGGTCGACGACGGGCAGGCGATGCTCCGAGCGGGCCGCGCGGAAGGCGCCGTCGATGAACGGGCTGAGCGGTGGCCTGTCGAGCCAGTTCCGCGCATCGGGCAGCAGCAGGTCACGGACCGACGGGTCCAGTTTCGCGGTCATCGCATGCTCGATTCTGTGTGCCTGGGGGCTACCACTGGGTGGCGATGTACTTGGTCTCGAGGAATTCGTTGATGCCGTGGTGTCCGCCTTCGCGGCCGATGCCGCTTTGCTTGACGCCGCCGAATGGCGCCGCAGGGTCGGAGAACACGCCGGTGTTGAGGCCGACCATGCCGGTTTCGAGCTGTTCGGCCACGCGTAGCCCGCGCGGCAGGTCACGGGTGTAGACATAGGAGCCCAGGCCCATCTCGGTGCTGTTGGCCATGGCGATCACGTCGTCTTCGCTGTCGAAGGAGACCACCGGAGCAACGGGCCCGAACAGTTCGTGGTCCAGCACCGGCGCGGTGGCGGGGACGGAGTCGATGAGAGTCGGCGGGAAGAAGTAGCCGGGGCCGGGCAACGGGTCCCCGCCCACGACGACGCGGCCTCCGGAGTCGAGCGCGGACCTGACCGCCCCGGCCAGGGAGTCGCGTGCCGCGGCTGAGGCCATCGGTCCCACGGTCACCGAGGGATCCGTGCCGGGGCCGACCTTCAGCGCGGACAGTGCCTGGGCGAAGCGGGAGACGAACTCATCGTGTACGCGGGTGTGGACGTAGAACCGGTTGGCCGCGGTGCACGCCTCGGCGTTGTGCCGCATCTTGGCCACCAGCGCGCCGGCGACGGCCGCGTCCAGGTCGGCATCCGAGAAGACGATGAAGGGGGCGTTGCCGCCCAGCTCCATCGAGGTCTTCAGCACCCGTTTGGCCGCTTGGCCCAGCAGGGCGCTGCCCACCCGGGTGGAGCCGGTGAAGGACAGCGCCCGGACCGGACCGGCGTCGATGAGATCGGCGGTGAGGGTGATGTCGTGGGTGGTCGGAAGCACGTTGACCACGCCGGGGGGAACGCCCGCGGCGGCGAGCAGGCCGGCCAGGAGGAGAGCGGTCAGCGGCGTCTGGTGGGAGGGTTTGATCACGACGGTGCATCCGGCCGCGAGCGCCGGGGCGACTTTACGGGTGATCATGGCCGCCGGGAGGTTCCAGGGCGTGAGCAGCAGTGCCACTCCGACCGGCTGGGAGATCTCGATGATGCGTCGGTCGCCGCCGGGCGCGTGGCCGAGGTGGCCGGACACGCGCACGGCTTCTTCGCTGTACCAGCGGAAGAACTCGGCGGCATAGGCGACCTCCGCGTGAGCGTCGGCGCGGGCCTTGCCGTTCTCGGCGGTGATGAGGGCGGCGATCTCGCCCCGGGACCGGATCATCAGCTCGTAGGCCCGGCGCAGGATCTCGGCGCGCTCCCTGGGCGCGCGCTCGCGCCACGCGGGCAGAGCCGTGGCGGCGGCTGCTGCCGCATCCCTGCCGTCGTCGACGGCGGCGTCGGCCACCGTGGCGATGACCTGCTGCGTGGCGGGGTTTTCGACGTTGAACGTGCCGCGCCCTGTGGCGGGACGCCAGGCCCCGTCGATGAACAGATCGGTGAAGCTGACGGTGCTCACTGGGGCCGCTCCGTGGGGTGCGGGAGACGGAACTCGTCGTTGTCGGCGCCCAGCCGGGGAACGCCCCCGGGTCGGGCACCCTGCCCGTCGAAGAGCAAGGGCAGGCGGGGCAGGCGGAGGACGGAGCCGTCGGCGCGCAGGGCGCGTTCGTCGTCGAGCGGAGCGAACAGCCCGCGGTGGGCGAGTTGCGGGCAGGCCCGGACGTCGGCAATGGTCTGCACGACGCCGGCGGGCTGCCCGGCCGCGCGCAGGGCGGCCACCGCCTCGTGCCGGTCCTTGTCCTTGGCCCACTCCTCCAGCAGCGGAACGATTCGGTCGCTCATGTGCTCGGCGCGCTTGAGGGTCGTGTCGAGCTCGGGATCTGTTTCCAGGCCGGGGTCGCCGAGCGCGACACAGCATCGGCGCCACATCTCGTCGGTAGGGATCACGATGGACACCCACGCGCCATCACCGGCGCGGAACGCCCCGACGGGGCTGAAGCGGTCAACACCTCGGCCGGGAACTTCGCCGGTGTACTCGTGCAGGGTGAGCGGGCGTTCCAGGAACGCCGCACCGATGTCGTACATGGCGGCATCCACGTGGGCTCCTCTACCGGTGGAGACGCGCGCGACCAGGGCGGTGAGGATGCCGAGGGCGGCGTAGACGCCCGCGAGCAGGTCCATGGTGCCCATCGGGGCCAGGCCGGGCGGCCCGTCCGCATCGCCGATCAGGCTGGACAGGCCACTCATGCCCTGGATGACCGAGTCGAACGCCGGCCAGCTGGTGTAGGGCCCGCCGGAGCCTCCGAAGCCGGAGATCTCGCAGACCACCAGGTGGGGGTGCCGTTCGAGGAGCAGGGCGGGAGCCAGTCCCTGGCGTTCCAGCGACCCGGGGCGCAGGTTGCCGACGAGGACATCGGCGGACCGCAGCAGTTCGTGGAAGATCCGCCGGTCGTCCTCGAAGCTCAGGTTGAGCTCGACGGACTTCTTGCCGCGGTTGTAGGAGGCGAAGCCGCCGCTGATGTAGTCGTCGTCCGGGCCGAGCTTGGGGTCGTACCGGCGGCGAGGGTCACCCGTTCCGGGGCGTTCGATCTTGATGATCTCGGCGCCCGCGTCGGCGAGCAGTTGCGTGCAATACGGTGCCGCGATGAACTGCTCCAGCGACACCACGCGGATGTCGCGCAGGAGTCGCAGTCCTTCAGTCACGGTCCGCGCCGATCGTTCCGGCGACCAGCGCCACGGGGCGGAAGTCAAGGAGGTCCACTGACTCGCCCGCCTGCCGCAGGGTCTGTCCTTTGATGCGGAAGGCGATCAGTGCCCCGCCGTCGACCGGCAACAGTTCGTCGCAGGTGATGTCGAAGGACAGGAGATCGTCTTCGAATGCCGGGGCGAGATGGTCGCAGGAGCGCCACCCGACGACGGCGGCCAGGCCCGGCACGAGGCGGGTCAGGGATGCCTGCGCGAGGGCGGCGACGTGACCTCCATAGACGAGGCGCCGTCCGTGCCGGCCGCGTGCGGGGTCGCGGTGTGCGGCGGCCTGATTCTGGGTGAGGCGGACGAGGTCCAGGGCGCCGCTGATCGAGTCGCGCAAGGGATCGGTGGCCTGCCAGCCGGCAGGTGGCAGCGGCCGTCGCGACAGCTCGGACAGGTTCCAGTCCTTGGGCACCACGGGCAGCAGGGCCTCCAGCGGGCGGCTGGAGTCGGCGGTCCCGACCTCCCCTGCTTCCACCAGCCGATCCTGGTCGCGCACGGGTAGCAGGGCGAGTCGCTCCAGCGAGGCGACCAGCACGTCGTGCTGGTCGCGGGTCTCCACGGACAGCAGGACCTTCGCGCGCCGGCCGTTGCCGTTGTCCCGGGTGAAGGCGCGGGCGATGGGAGTGACCGTCGAGGTCAGCGTCGAACCCAGATGAATCTGCCTGTGCAGCGTCACATCGCGGTAGAAGAGGTTGGCGATGACGATCCGGGTGGCGACGGTGGACTGGCCGATCGCGAGGTGAAGCACGAGAGCCGAGTTGACCACGCGAGCTTCCGCTCCGGTGGTGGCGTAGGCTCGCGGGCCGCTCAGTGTCAGGCCGGCGGGGTCTCCGCTGATCGCCTGGTATTGCGCGGCCAGGCCTTCGTCGATGGTGATCGCAGGTGCCGGTGGGAGGGACTCGCCGATGACGAAGTCGTCGCCGTAGGGGCCGTCCGGGAGCATGGTGGTGCTCAGTGTGATGGTGCTCATTGTCCTGCCTCCGCGAGTATGTTCAGGGCGCGGTCGATAGCCGGCCGGTCGACCATGGCGCCGTTCACGACGATCGCGCCGGTGGCGTGCTCGTCGGCGACGGCGCCGACGATGCGGTGCGCCCAGGCCACCATGTCCGGGTCCGGCCCGAACAGTTGCCCCACGGCGGCGATTTGGGCCGGGTGTATGCAGAGCTTGCCGGTGAAGCCGAGGGCCGCCTGCCGGGCGCAGTGGGCACGGAGCAGCCGCTCGTCGTCGACCGCCACTGTGGGCCCGGCGATCGCCGGTATCTCGGCGCTCGCCGCGGCGTTCACGATCCGGGCCTGTGCCCAGGAGGTGTCCTCGGCGCGCAGGCCGCCGCAGCGGGTGAGCTCGGCACGGTAGTCCAGCTCGCCGAACATGACCGCCTTCACCGCCCTGTGGTGGGTGGTGAGCCAGGTGTGCTCGACTCCTTCGGCGGTCTCGATCAGCGCCACGACCGGCAGCTTCGTCCTGCTCGACAGGTCCGCGACCGCGTCCGGCGTGGCCTTGGGCAGCACCAGGGCGTCGATGCGGTCCAGCACATCGCGCAGCGTGGCCAGATCGGCCGCCAGGTGGGGCGAATCTGTGGAATTGACGCGCAGCCACAGCCGGCGCGCCGGCGCGGCCAGTCTCCCGGCCCACTGCCGGGCGAGATCGCGGGCGTTGTGCTTGTCGATCTCGGCGACGCCGTCTTCGAGGTCGACCATGAGCGCGGAGGCCGTGGAGGCCTGAGCCTTGGCGAGGAACCGTTCGGAGGAGGCCGGCACGGCCAGGACAGTGCGGGCGGGCGTCCGCTTCATGCCGGCGCGCCCTTCACCGCTCGCGGCTCGCCCTCGATCTGCCCGGCGAGCGGCCGCCCGGCCTCGGGTGGCTGAAGCCGGCGGATGTCGTTCATGAGGACACAGCCCTTTCTTCTCGCATCAGAGGTCGAGTACGAGCTTTGGGGACAGGCAGCGGCCGACGCAGATCATCATCGTCTCGTTGCCGTCCCGTTCCTCCGGGGAGAGCACTTGGTCTCGGTGGTCGGGAACGCCGTCCAGCACGGTGGTCTCGCAGGAGCCGCAATAGCCTTCTTCGCAGGAGAACGGGACCTGGGGCATGAGCTTGCGGATGACGTCGATCAGGCGCTGGTCGGCCGGCACGGTCAGGGTCCGTCCGAAGCGGGCCAGCTCGACCTCGAAGGCACGGTCGGCCGGCGCGGGCTCGTTCTCGTCCTTCGGCCGCGCGCCGAACCGCTCCAGGTGCAGCGTTCCCGGCGGCAGCAGTTCGTCGCCGCGGGCCTCGACGGCCCGCAACATCGGTTCGGGGCCACAGGCGAACACGGCCGTGCCGACCGGCAGGCCCGTGAAGGCGGCGGCGAAGTCGGGGTGCCCGAGTTCGTCCTGCGGGATCAGGCGCACCTCCCCCCTGGACCGCTGGGCGAGTTCGGTGAGTTCGCCGGTGTAGGCCATCGAGGAGCGGGCCCGGCCGCCATAGACCAACGTCCATGGGGTGCCGGTCGCGGCCGCTTCGCGGATCATCGCGAGGATGGGGGTGATGCCGATTCCTCCGGCGAGGAAGAGGTACCGGTCCGCTGGGACCAGGCGGAAATGGTTACGCGGTGCGCGGACCTTGACGATCGTTCCTTCGGTCAGCTGGTCGTGCACCTCTCTGGAGCCACCCCGGCTCGCCGGCTCGCGAAGGACGGCGACGACGTACTCGCCCGTGCGCTCACCGTGGCCGCACAGGGAGTATTGGCGCACGGTCCCGGACGGCAGGACGAGATCGATGTGCGCTCCTGGCGTCCACTCCTCCAGTGGATGGTGAGCGGGATCGGTCAGGGTGAGTTCGACGACGCCCGCCGCCACGGCGCGCCGTCGGGTGACTGTTACCTGCCGCACTCCGGCGAACTGGGTGTTCATGACCGCACCTCGCTCTCTGTGATGGTCTCGGGGCTGAAGCCAACTCGGACGGCCGCCTCAGCACGGCTTGTCAGCGCGGATGGCCGGTGGCGGCCCGGCCGAGCGCGAAGGCCATCTCCGCGCCCGAATCGACGACGACGTCTGTGCCGTTGATCCATCCGGCCTGCGCACCGGCCAGAAAGTGGATCACTGAGGCGATCTCGTGAGGCTGACCATTGCGTCCTCCCGCCAGCTCGGTGAGGGGATCGAGCTCGTCGTGGCCCATCGACTCGTAGAACGCCGGCAGGAGCGGGGTCTCCACAGCACCGGGGCTGACCGTGTTGACGCGCACGTGTCCGCGGTAGCGCTGGGCGGCGTAGGACGTCCACACGATGAGGGCCTCCTTGCTCCGTGTGTAGGCGTCCTTGCCGTTCGTCAGTAGGTCCGCACCCGTCCGCAGGCCGGTGTGGAAGTCCGGCGTATTCACGAGCCGGCCGACCTCGTCGATGTGGTCGCGCCAGTGCCAGCCGGCGGTGGAGGCGACACTCACCACCGATCCACCGGGTTTCATGCGAGGCACGAGGCGTTCGGTCAGGTGCCGTAGCCCGAAGAAGTTGACTCCGAGGATCAGCGGGACGGGCGAGGCCCCCGAGACACCGGCCACGTTGCACAGCACGTCGACGGGATCCGGCAACGCCTCGATCGCGGCATAGATGGAGCGGGGGTCGCCGATGTCGGTCTCGATGTAATGGCCGACGGCGCCACCGGGCCTGAGGTCGAGCACGACGACCTCGTCCCCGTGCGCCAGAAACCGCTCCACGACGGCTTCGCCGATGCCTGATGCTCCGCCGGTGACCACCACCGTGCGAGACAGGGCCATCGCCGGCTCCCTTCGATCTTCGATTGCCTCGAATCAGCTGGATATCTCTACGATGACACGGCTCGCCGGTTGATACAAGAGAATATTGCATCATCAGCACCATAGACACGTGAACTTTGCGCTCATTCGCCAGAGTGCAAGCGTGGTGAGCATACGCATATGCCGTGCCAGGGAGCGCGGGACGGTCAGCCGCTTTCGCGCCGCAGACCGCGGCCGAGGGTCAGATAGATCGCGAGACTGACCATCGGCCCCGCGAGCACGGCGAGGTCGACGCCGCCCAGCCCCGAGGCGACGGGCCCTTGCCACACCGTGGTGTTGACGCAGACCAGCGCGGCGGCCGTACCCGCCGCCAGTGCGGCGATGCCCGCGATGTTGTACCCGCCGCGATACCAGAAAGGGCCGCCTGGCCGCAGATCGTGGAGCGCCGGCCCGTCGTAGCGGTTGCGCCGGAGCCACACGTCCACGGCGTAGATGGTGAGCGCCGGCGCAAGGAAGGTGACGCTGAGCGACAGAAGGTTTCGGAACGCGGTGAGGAATTCCGTGGTGATCAGGATGTAACACAGCGCTCCGCCGAGCGCTGTGGCCACCAGGACGGACGTGGCACGACTCAGCGCGACACCCACCGCCTGCAGGGCCAATCCGGCCGAGTAGGCGGTGATGATGTTGTTGGTGATGAGCCCCACGACCACGGTGAGCAGGAAGACCCGGTAGAACCAGCCGGGGAGCAGCTCACCCATCGAAACCTGCGGCTCGGTCATGTCGACGACCGTGCCGGCGAACACTCCGATCGTCCCCAGGACGACCGCGGGAAGCCAGCCCCCGAGCGCGGTCCAGCCGAAAACGGCTCTCCTTGAGGACCCGGTGGGGAGATATCGCGAGTAGTCAGCACCGTTGCAGTACGACAGCGGACCAGCCGCGACCACGGCCAGGCCGGCCAGCATCGCCGCCCAGAGGTCTCCGCCCTGCAGCGGGGTGAAGTCCGACGGGACGCTCTGCGCCTCGGCTGCCACGAAGCCGCCGAGAAGCAGCATGCTCCCACCGAGCAACAAGCTGAACAGCCCGCTGCACCGCACGATCGTCGCATGGCCGTACACGCTGATGGCGAACGTCGCCACGCCGATCGCGACGGCCGTGACGATCCTCAGGAGGGTACTCATGGACAGGCCGAGAGATTCCAGGAGCGCGTAGCCGGCCAGGGAGGTCACAGCGAGGTTGACGCCAACGTAGCCGACCCAGGTGATCCAGCTCAGTCCCGCGCTGAAGGGCCGGTTCCCCCTCACGCCGTAGATCGCGCGGGTGACCACCGTGCTCGGCGTGCCCGAACTCGGCCCGCTCGTCGCCGTGTATCCCACGAGCAGCCAGAAGCCGTTGCCGAGAACGACGATCAACAGCGCCTGCGGCACGGACAGTCCGATGACCGGCAGGCTGCCGCCGATCAGAAGGTACAGATAGCTGACATTGGCCCCCAGCCACACGGGGAAGAGCTCGAAGGGACGGCCGTGCCGTTCGGCTTCGGGTACGTGGTCGATGCCCCGGCTCTCCACTCGTCCGGCCCGGTCTTCGGCCTGATCGGCCGCCGGGCCGGGAGAGACGCTGGGGAGTTGATCGTGCTTGACGACGTCCTTGGGCATCTCGGGCTCCTAACCGTCCTCTTTCAAGCGGGGTCGGCTGATTCAGAGATCGTCGCGGAGGAGTTCCATGGTGGAGCAGTGGATGCCGCCGCCGTTCGCCTCCACCGCGTCGTAGTCGATCACCGTCACCTTGACCCCAAGGGAATCCAGCGTTTCGGCGGTCCTCGGCGCGGAGGACGACATGAGGAAGTGGCCGGGCGAGATCGCCAGGCCGTTGATGGCCCAAGCCTCCGCAGGGTCCACCCAGATCGGCTGGACGCCGTGTTCCCGGAGCAGGTCCGGCAGCCAGTGGGGAACCGAGCTCGGTGACAGCAGGGCGCGGTCGACGTCGATCATGGCGAGTGATCCGTCGATATGGAACTCGAAACCACTCAGCGGCACGGTGAGGAGTTCGACGCCGAAGTAGCGGAGGATGTCGGCGAGCTGATCGGCGCCCTGCCGGTTGCAGCGGATGGACGTTCCGAAGAGCGCGAGTTTCGCGTTCAGTTTGGCGAAGGAGCCCCCTTCGACGTGGCCGGTTCCGCCGATCGTGCCGAGAATCGGCATGCCGATGGCCGCCACGGCGCGGGTCACATGCGCCTCCTCGCCGCGGCGCATGGTGGGGGCGAGGCGGCCGATGACCGCCCCACCCCTGATAGTGATCATGGGATCGCGCACATAGATCGACTTGGTGTACACCCCCGGTAGCGGTGGCAGGACGTCGGTAGTGACGCCGAAGGATCGCAGGGTTTCCGCCAGGGTGTCGTGCTGTGCCTGCATCCGCCGCAGGTCAGGGCCTTGGGGGCGAATCCAGTACCAGCGCCCGTCCGGGTCGAAGGCCGCGCCGAGCTTCGCGTCCCACCGTCCGGCGTCGATCTCGTCGAACTCGGTTCCGGGACGGCGCAGCATGACCCGTCGCAGAACGCCAACCTCGGAGGACGCTCCCCAAGCCGCCCCCCAGACGGATCGCAGTTCGTCGTCGTCTGAGAACGAGGAACGGCACAGAGGCACCCGCCCCTGAATGTAGGCGCTGTCGTTGGTGATCTCGGCGGGCAAGCGCCGCTCCGGGCGGATCTCCATGTCTGACTCTCCACTGCCTCTGGCACGTATCGATGCGAGCGATAAATTTGCTCACAGCGAGCAGGTTTACCGTTAACTGCTCTAGAAAACTAGAGACCACCCAGATATTTTGCAAGAATCGCACGCATGAGACGCCATTTGAACCACCGTGGAGACAGGACATCATGAGTCGACCGACGGCTGCGGCATCCGCCGAGATCCTTACCGATCCCGACTTCTGGCAGGGAAACCGCCAGGATGCGACCTTCCGGATCCTGCGCGAGAGGGCCCCGATCAGCTGGCAGCCCGAGCCGGTCACGAGCTGGAACCCGAAAGGAGGGCCCGGCTTCTGGTCGGTGGTGACCCACGCGCTGGTCACCGAGGTCAGCCGCAACCCGGACATCTTCGGTTCCCGCCACGGGACGGAGATCATCGATCTGGAGCCGGAGGTCTACCAGCTGGCGGGCATGCTCAACATGGACGCCCCCGAGCACACCCGGCTCCGCCAGATCGTCTCCCGCGTGTTCACACCGCGTCGCGTCACCGCCATGCTGCGGGACATCCGACTGCGCGCCCACGACATCGTCGACAGGATGGCCGGGGCAGGCGAGTTCGACTTCGTCGCGGAGGTCGCCGACACCTATCCCGCGGGGATCGTCGCGGACGTGATGGGGGTCGCCCCATCGGACGTCCCGGACCTGGTCGACCTGACCAAGCAGATCCTGTCGCCCCCGCCAGAGCGCGCGCACCACGCGAACCTGCAGATGATCGAGTACGGCACCGGCCTGGCCCGCGAGCGGGCGACCACGCCCACCGACGACCTGCTGTCGCTGCTTGTGCAGGCAGAGGTCGATGGCCGGCGGCTGACGCCTGAGGAGATTGGTGTGTTCTTCGCCCTGCTGCTGACCGCCGGCATCGAAACGACCGGTACGGCACTCAGCCACGCCATCGTCGCGCTGCACGACTTTCCCGGCCAGCGGGCCCTGTGGCTCACCGACTACCCCGCGCTGGCTCCCGCAGCCGTGGAGGAGGTGTTCCGCTGGGCCAGTCCCGTACGGCGTTTCCGCCGTACCGCCTTGGCGGACACCGAACTGGCCGGCACACCGATCGCGGCCGGCGACAAGGTCGTGATGTGGTACTCCTCAGCCAACCGCGATGATACGGCGTTCGCCGACCCCGCCACCTTCGACATCACGCGCAGCCCCAATCCTCACCTGGCCTTCGGCGGAGGAGGGCACCACTTCTGTCTCGGCGCCAACCTCGCCCGTGCCGAGACGGCCGCGTTCCTGGACGCCTTCCTGCACGCCTTCCCTCGCTACGAACTGACGGGTGAGGTCGTCTACGCCCAGAACGACATGTTCAACGTGATCACCTCGATCCCGTGCGCCTCGGGCGGCCCACGGTGACCGAACCGGACCCCTGGAAGCCGTCATGCACCTGACTCTGCGAGAACGAGAACGACTCGACATCTTCAACGCCGCCCAGCTCGCGCGACGCCGCCTCACTCGAGGGCAGCGGCTCAACGCCCCCGAAGCCGTCGCGCTCGTCTGCGACGAGATTCTCGAACTCGCCTGGGACGGTCTGAGCCTGGCCCAGGTCGTCGAGTTCGCCCGCCTGGTCGTCACCCCCGGGCAACTGCGTGAGGGGGTCGCCGAACTCGTCCCGCACCTCCAGGTCGAGGCGCTGTTCCCGCACGGCACCTCCCTCGTCGCGGTCGACCAGCCGTTCGGGGCCCCTTCACCCGGCGGCCCCGGGGCGCACGCCGTGGCCGGGGGTGAGATCGAACTCAACGCGGGCCGCCCGGCCTGGACCACGACCGTCCGCAACTCGGGCCCCCTCCCGGTCCATGTCTCCTCGCACTTTCCCTTCGCCGAGGTGAACGGCGCCTTGGAATTCGACAGAGAGATCGCGCGCGGGGCACGGCTCAACATCCCCGCCGGCACATCGGCGACCTTCGATCCTGGGGCGACCCGCGAGGTCGAGCTCATCGCCCTTGCGCTGCCCGCCGTTCCCTCTGACCACCAAGGCGACACATGAAGATCACTCGCGACCGATACGCACAGCTGTACGGACCGACCGCCGGCGACTCCATTCGTCTCGGCGACACCGACCTGTGGGTCACCGTCGCCGCCGACGACGCGCTGTACGGGGACGAACTCCTGGGTGGCTGCGGCAAGACCTTGCGCGACGGACTCCTCGTCAGCCCGGCGTCCGGCGGTGACTCGGCCCTGGACATGGTGATCACCAGCGTCGTCATCCTGGATCCCGTTCTGGGCGTCAGGAAGACGAACATCGGCATCAAGGACGGACGCATCGCTTCCGTGGGGCGCGCGGGCAATCCCGGCCACGACCCCGACGTGACGGGCATGGTCGACAGCCACACCGCCATCGTGCCCGGCGAAGGACTGATCGCGACGGCGGGCGCGGTCGACTCCCATGTTCACCTGTCCTCTCCAGAGCTGGTTCCCGCCGCCCTGTCCGCCGGGGTGACCACCCTGGTCGGCATGGGACTGGGAGGCGTGTGGGATGTGGGCTGCAATCCCGCGTACAACCTGCACACGCTCTTCGAGTCCTGGCGGGGGCTGCCGATGAACGTGGCCTTCCTCGCCCGCGGTTCCACTGCCGCCGGCGCCCTGCACGAACACGCGATCGCCTCCGGTGCCGGTGGCTTCAAGGTGCACGAGGACTTCGGCGCGACCCCTGCCATCATCGACGCCTGCCTGAGCGCCGCCGAACACGCCGATCTGCCGGTCGCCCTGCACACCGACTCCCTCAACGAATCGGGCTCCCTGCAGGACACGGTGGACGCGACCCGGGGCCGAACCGTGCACGCCTACCACGTGGAAGGCGGGGGCGGGCACCCGAACCTCCTGGAGATCCTTTCCGTCCCCCACATCCTGCCGTCCTCGACGACGCCGACGATTCCCCTCACGGCCGCCACCGCGCTCGAGCTCATGCCGATGACGATGACCGTTCACCGGCAGAATGATGCGATCGCCTCCGATCTGGCCGTCTCCGCGAGCCGTATCCGGGAGCGTGCCATCGCCGCGGAGAACCTGCTGCACGACCTCGGCGCCATCGGTATCGTGAACTCCGATTCCATGGGCATGGGCCGTATCGCCGAAACGATCCGTCGCACCTGGCAGCTCGCCCACCTCTGCGCGCACCACGCCGGGCAGGCGGGACAGTCGGTGGACTCGACCGAACGCGTGCTGCGCTTCCTGGCCAAGATCACGCTGAACCCGGCCATCGCTCACGGCATGGCCCACGAGGTGGGCAGCCTCCAGGTGGGTCGCATGGCCGACGTCGTCCTGTGGCAGCCGGCCTGGTTCGGCGCCAAACCCGAACTGGTCCTCAAGGGAGGCTTCGCGGTCTGGGGCAACGTCGGCAGTTCCTCCGGATCGACCCGTCTGGGACAACCCCGCGCCTACCGGCCCTACTTCGGAGCCGTGGGCAGTGCGCCAGGCCGCCTGTCCGGTGTCTTCGTCTCCGGTGCGACGCTCGACGACTCCCGCCTGCGACGCGCGCTTCCGTCAGGACTGACCTACCTGCGGGTATCGGGCTCGCGGGCACTGAGCAGGGCCGACCTGTCCCGCAACACCGCCACCCCGACGGTCGTGGTGCCGACCGACCGATCACCGGTCACAGTGAACGGCGCCGAGGCCCACTTTCACCCGGCCGAGGTCACCCCCCTCGGGCAGCTGCACCACTTCGCCTGAAGGTTCGCGCCCCTACAGGTCGGCCCAGGTGTAGGGCAGCTTGTGAATGTTGATGTAGTTGAACGTCTCCGTGGACATGACGCCAGGAACGCTGCGAAGCTTCGTCCCCGTCAGGTCGTACAAGTCGGCACGGCTCGCACAGCTGGCCTCGATCAGCAAGTCATAAGGCCCTGTCGTGGCGACGACCACCTCCACCTCAGGGAGTTCCTTCAGCTGCCGGACCGCCTCCGGGATGGGGCCGTGCACACGAACGCCGATCCCCGCCTGGACGCGGTGGCTGAAGAGGATCTGGTTCGTGACCGTCACGATCCGCACCACACCACGCTCCAGCAGTCGCACCACGCGCCGCCGTGCGCTGGCATAGGGCACGCCGGACTGCTCGGCCAGCTGCCGGTAGCTGGCGCGGCCGTCCTGCTGGAGCACGGCGGCCAGCGCACGGTCCGCGTCGTCGAGATCTTCCCTCACCTCCGGCTTGGGCGAGCCGACATGCCGGCCTCCCCCGAGGAGGATCTGCCGGGGACCGCCGGCGGCGTACTTCTCGACGGACAAGTACTGCATGACCAGGCACCGTCCCACCTCGGGAATGGTCCGGACCGATTCGTCGAGAACCTGCAGGATCTCCCGGTCGTCCCGGCCCACGAGTTCGGCGATGATGTCGAACATTCCCGCCGTCTGCACCACCAGGTCAGTGGCCGGCAGTTCGGTCAGGGCGCGGGCGATCGGCTGGACCGGCCCGTTCGCCGTGATGCCGACCAGGGCGAAGCTGCCCAGCCCGAGGGTGGGAGCGGAGACACTCCCGACGACCTTGATGACGTCCTCGGAGATGAGGCGCTTCAGCCGCTCGCGAACGGCGTCGCCCGACAGTTCGACTCTGGCGCCAAGGTCGGCGTAGGCGGCCCGCCCGTCTGCGATGAGGAGTTTGATGAGTTCTTCGTCGATCGAATCGAGCGTCACTCCCCGCGCACCGTCAACCCTGGTTTCCCGGCTCGCCGACTGCATCGCCGCACCCTTACCTCGATCGGAAGTCAATTCCACAATGTAGCACTCGGGCACGAGAATTTTTCCGTGTCGACGCTGCTGCAAGCGTTTTGTGGTGTGTTTGCCGGGCAGCGCGCGAATAGTGCCGCCCGCCCGCGTTCCGGCAGCCGAGGCATCGTGCCCGTCGGCGCTCGCGGACCGCGGGCCCGTCTCGGCGCCCGGCCGAGCCGGTCACCGCGGCGGGGACTCCCGCGCTGCCCGCTCGGAGACGATCTCCCTCGCCAGTTGCAGGCACTCGGTGCAGATCGTGGAGGGGTGGTCCGTCCCGCGCGTCTCCGCCATGCCGGACACCCGCCGCCACCGCCGTGCGCAGAAGCCGCAGCGTGTCCGCGCGGAGGTGACGGGCCCCAGGCAGGCCGTCCCGCTGGAGCGATCACTGTACTGGCGTTGCGCACCGGGTTCCCCTTTCGGACGCGCCGTCCGTCACGCGAACGATCGGGCGGGCCCGGACAGGAGGTGCGGCACTCGAAGAAGTCGCTCGACAAAATAACAATATGTCCATACGATTATTTCCATGCCGAGAGTCGCCGATCGTTCTCAGCGCCGCCAACCGGCCGAGGCCGCAATGCGGGTCATCGCGGCTTGGAGGATGAAAGGGCCCGCGGTGGCCGAGGCCGCGGTCTCAGCGGGGCCGATGCGGCCCCGCTTTCCGGCCGAGGACGAGATGCCGCTCGTGGAAGCCGGCAGGTGTCAGGTTCGCCGCGGTAGGGCGTTGAGTAGTCCCGCCCTGCGCAGGGCACAGGTGGCGCCGTGTTCCACGGCCCGGGCCGGCCTCGCGGCGGCCGTCGTGCGGGCGCGGACCGAGGAGGAGATCCCGGCCGAGGAGGTGGCGCGCGAATGCGCCGATCCCGGCAGGATGCCGCCGGCCGTGGCCGAGCGCCCGGCCGGCCGGCACTGGTACCGGCCGTTCGACTGAGCCACCCAACCGGCGGCTTTTTTTGAACAACTGACCAGTAACAGATGCTATACGTACGTTCAATAAAGAGGTGAAGTGAATGACGGACACCGCGACCCAGCTGCTGCCGGCGCATGCCTACTTCGACGCCGGCTGGTACGAACGCGAGCAGCCGGAGCTGTTCGGCCGCACCTGGCGCTACGCAGGGACCACCGACGATCTCAAGACGCCGGGTTCCTACCGCTCTGTGCAGGCAGGGCGGCACCCGCTGGTCGTCGTGCGCGGCAAGGACGGTGAACTGCGCGCCTTCCACAACGTCTGCCGTCACCGCGGCACGGCCGTCCTGTCCGGCAGCGGGGTGGTGGACAAGCAGATCGTCTGCCCTTACCACAACTGGACCTACGGCCTCGATGGCTGCCTGCTGGCCGTCACCCAGCGCAACGAGGTCGATCGTCACCTCGACCGCTCCAAGCTCGGCCTGCACCCGGCCTCCGTGGCGGTCTGGCGCGGTCTGGTGTTCGTCCACCCGGAGCCCGAGCCGCAACCGCTGACCGACTGGCTGGGCGATCTGCCCGACCGGATGGCGCCGTACGACCCGGAGCAGCTGGCCGAGGTGGTGCCGCCGCAGGTGCATCACATCAAGGCCAACTGGAAGGTGTTCATCGAGAACGCCTTGGACAACTACCACCTGGGCTACGTGCACAAGAACACGCTCATCGGCTACGACCACAAGCGTCAGGAACAGTACGCCTGCGGGGACCGGCACTGGTTCTTCTACGAGCCGCCGCTGGAGCCCGGCCAGGTGACGCCCGTGGAGGCCGCGGCGGGGCTCGAGCCGATCGCGGCCGAACCCCGCTGGTACGGCTCGGCCTTCGGCTTTTTCTTCCCGAACCTGTTCGTGCTGTCCTCGGCCGTCTCCTGGTCGAGTATCGAGGTGATCCCCACGGGTCCCGAGACCACCACGTTCGAGATGCGCATGCGTTTTCTGCCTGGTCAGAGCAGCAAGCTCGCCGTGGCCGGCGCGAAGGCGGCCGTGTCCACGGTGGCCCGGCGGGTCCTGGACAAGGAACGCACGTACGACCTCATCGAGGAGGATGTGTTCTGCTGCGAGGCCGTGCAGGTGGGGATCAGGTCGCCGCGCTTCTCCGTCGGCCCGATCGCCTACCGCTACGAGCGCGGCATCCAGGCCTTCCAGCGCAACGTCCTCGACTACGTGCCGCTGGAGACGGGGCGGTGATCGTCACGGTGCCCGGCGGCCGGCTGGCCGTCGTGGTGCGGGAGGGCGGCGCCGCCACGCCCGTGCTGTTCCTGCACGGGCTCAACAGCTCGGCCGACGTGTGGACCGCCGTCGTCGATCTGCTGCCGCGCGACCGCGCGCTGGCCGCCATGGATCTGCGGGGGCACGGCGGCTCCACCCGTGAGGGTTCCTTCGAGGTCGAGCGCCAGACGGCCGACGTGCTCGCCGTCGTCAACGGGCTCGGCTGGCCGAGGGTCCACCTCGTCGGCTCCTCGTACGGCGGCGGCCTCGCCCTGGCCGTGGCCGCCGCGCACCCCGGCCGGGCCGCCACGGTCACGATGTTCGGCACCGCGCTGGACCCGGCTCCCGAGACCTTGAAGCCGGCCCTGGACCTGCTGGCCCGCGCCGGCGTCGCGGGCTTCTTCACCGCGATCGCCCCCGAGTGGACCTTCGCCCCCGGCTCCGATCCCGGCTTGGTGGCCGAGGCCAGCCGGGTGGCCGCCGCCAACTCCCCGGCGACCGTCGCCCGACTGCTGGAAGCGGGGTTCACCGCCGACTTCCGGCCGGCGGCGGCAGAGGTGGGCTGCCCCGTGCTCGTCGCGCGCGGCGAGCACGACAGGACCTGCCCGCACGAGGCCGCGGCGAAGACGGCGGCGGCGCTGGGCACCGAGCAGCACACCGTGCCGGGGGCCGGTCACCTGCCCATGGCCGAGGCGCCCGAGCCGACCGCCGCCCTGATCGCGAGCTCCTGGAGGCGGACATGACCCACGGCCACGGCAGCCGCTCATGACCATCACCGAGGTACGCGCAGGCGTGGGCTTCCGGCTGGGCTTCGGCGCGGTCGCCTTCGGCATGCTGGCGGCGCTGCTCACTCCCGCGCAGATCCTGCTGCCGCTGCAGGCCGCCGAGCTGAGCGGCGAAGCCAAGGCGGGAACGCTGGCGCTGGTCTCCTCCATCGGCGGCGTCGTCGGCGTCGTCGCCGCGCCGCTGGTCGGCATGGCCTCCGACCGCACCCGATCCCGGTACGGCAGACGCCGCGGCTGGGCGCTGGCCGGCGCGGTGACCGGGGCGCTCGGGCTGACCGGGCTGGCCGCGGCGACCAGCGTCCCGGCGCTGATGCTGGCCTTCGCCGTGCTCCAGATCGGTATCGCCGGCGTGATCGCCGGCGCTCTGGCGCTCGTCGCCGACCAGGTGCCACAGAGCCAGCGCGGCGAGATCTCCGGCGTGGCCGGCGTGGCCGGCGCGCTCTCCCCCGTCTTCGGCGCCTGGGCCTTCAGCCTGCTGGGCGGCGACGTGCGGGCGACCTACCTGGTGCTCGCCACGCTGATGCTGGGCGGCGGGGCGCTGCTGCTGGCCACCGTCCGCGAACCGTCCAGCAGAGCGGAGGCCGCCAAGCCGTGGGACTGGCAGGAGTGGGTGGGCTGCTTCCGGCTCAACCCCCGCCGCGACCCCGACCTCGGCTGGATGTGGCTGACCCGGTTCCTGGTCTTCCTCGGGATGGCGCTCTCGCTCGGTTTCGTCCTGTACTGGGTGCAAGGGGTGCTCGGCCCCGGCACCGGACCGGCCGAGCTGGCCGAGTCCATGGCTGTGGTCACGTCCGTGTACGCGCTGGTGGCCGTGATCTCCGGAGTGATCGCCGGCATCGTCTCCGACCGGCTGATGCGCAGGAAGGCGTTCGTCGTCGCCGCCGGGCTCGTGCTCAGTTTGTGTTCGGTCGCCAACCTGGCCTGGCCGACGTGGACCGGGGTCCTGATCGTCTCGGCGATCGCCGGGCTGGCCTTCGGCGTGTACTCGACCATGGACCTCGCCGTCGCCGCCGACGTCCTTCCCCGCGCCGACCAGCGCGCCCGCGACCTGGGCGTGCTGCAGAGCGCCAACACCCTTCCCAGCCTGGCGGGACCGGCCCTCGGCGCCGTGATGCTGTCCGGCGCCGGATTCACCGGCCTCTACGCGGCCGCCGCGCTGTGCATGGCCGGCGCCGCCTTCACCGTCACCCGGATCACCGCGATCCGTTAGCCGAAGGAGTACACCGTGCGATTGAGCCTCAGCTTCAGCGGCTTCGGGCCGCTGCCGCCCACACTGCGCGCGGCCGCCGCGGCGGAGGCGGCCGGGCTGGACGGCGTGTGGATGTGCGAGCATCTCGGCTTCACCGACTCCGTGGTGCCCGCCGCCGCGGTGCTCGCCCGCACCGGCCGCCTTGAGGTGGGCCTGGTCGGGCCCGCTCCGATCGCCCGGCATCCCGCGCTGCTGGCGATGGAGCTGTCCTCGCTGGCCGCGCTCGCTCCCGGACGGGTTCGGGCGCAGGTCGGGCTGGGGGACGCCCTGCTGGCCGGGATGCTCGGTGGCGACCACCGCCAGGGCTTGCGAGTCGCCCGCGAGTACGTCGACGCGCTGCGGCGGCTCCTGGCCGGAGAACGCGTCGACGGGGAACTGGCCGGGCACCGCTTCTCCGGGTGCGCCGTCGCCCCGCCGCACGAGCCACCGGCCATCGATCTGCTGGCCGTACGGCCGCGCATGCTGGATCTGGCGGGGCGGGTCGCCGACGGCGTCTCGCTGACCGCCGGGGCCTCGCTCGGCTACCTGGCCGGTGCCGTGTCCTCCGTGGTCGAGGCGCTGGCCCAGGCCCGGCGCGACCGGGCGGACTTCCGGATCTCGGCGACGGTGCTCGGCTCGATCGGCGAGGACGAGGAGAGCGCCGCGGCGATGCTCCGGCCGATCCTGGCCGGGTTCAGCCCGTCCGGGTTCGAGGTGACCGCACCCGGCCTGTTCGACCCCACCGCGCTGGCGGACGCCCAGGCGGGCCGACTGCGGATGGCCGAGTTGCTGACCCCTGCCGCCCTGTGCGAACTGGCCCTCGTCGCCACGCCGAGCACGCTCCCCGAGGCGCTGGCCCGCCTGGCCGCGACCGGGATCGACGAGGTCGCGCTCGGCCTGGTCAACCCGCCCGAGCTGCTGCCCGGCCTGGTGGAGTCTCTCGGAACGGCCCGGCCATGACCTACACTCTCGCGAGCCTGATCGCGCCCGACCCCTATCCGCTCTACCGGGAACTGCGCAAACACGCCCCGGTCCACCTGACGCCCGAGGGCATCTGGCTGATCAGCCGGTACGCCGACGTGCGGGCGCTGCTGCTCGACCCGCGCGCCACCAGCAACCCGGCGGCCCGGCCCAACTATCGGGACTGGGCCGAGCGGCACCTCGACGGGGTGGACGGGCCGGTGGCCCGCTGGCAGCGCTCGATGTTCGTCTTCATGGACGACCCCGAGCACCGGCGGCTACGGCAGCTGTTCCAGCAGGCGTTCACCCCCGCCTCCGTGCAGGCGCTCCGTCCCGGGCTTGAGGCTCACGCTTCCGAGCTGATGAAGGCGGCCGGAAACTCCCTGGAGGTGGTGTCGGAGTTCGCCCTGCCGCTGACGACCGCGCTCATCGGCGAACTGCTCGGCGTGCCGGAGCAGGACCGGGTCGCGTGCGTGCGCAGGGCCGAGATCACCGGGCGCACGCTGGCGCCGGTCGTGCCGCCCGCGGTGCTGGCGGCGGCCGCGCAGTCGCTGGCCGAGTCGACCGGCTACTTCCTCGACCTGGTCGAACGGCGCAGGAGAGAACCGCGCGACGATCTGCTGACCGCGCTCACCGCGGTCATGACGCCGCAGGAGGTGGTCTCCAGCGCCCTGCTGCTGTTCAACGCCGGGCACGAGACGACCACCGCGCTCATCGCCAACGCCGTGCACGTGCTGCTCGGGCACCCCGGCCAGCTCGGCCTGCTGCGCGCCCGACCGTCGCTAGTGGCCGGGGCTGTCGAGGAGGTGCTCAGGTTCGAACCGTCCTTCCAGTTCGGGCTCAAGGTGACCCGCGAGCCGATCGAGCTGGACGGGGTCACGATCCCGGCCGGGGCCGCGGTCGTCCTGCTGGGCGCGGCGGCCAACCGGGATCCGGCCGAGTTCCCCGACCCGGATCGCTTCCTGATCACCCGCGGCGAGGGGAGGCACCTGGCGTTCGGGATGGGGACGCATCACTGCCTGGGCGCGCCGCTGGCCCGCATGGAGGCGCAGGTCGCGCTCGGCGCGCTCCTCGCCGCGTGGCCGTCCTTCGAGGCCGGACCGGATGAGCCGGTGCGAGCGGCACCGGCCGGCGCGCTGCGCACCCTCGAACGCCTGCCCATCAGGAGGTGCTGAACGATGAACATCACCACCCGCGTGGCCGTACCGGCCGGGGGCGGCGCGGCCGTACGGGGGAAGGTCAGGGAGGATCTCGCCCGGCATCTCGCCTCGGGTGGCGACAGCGCGTTGCACCACTCACCGGAGGCGGCGCTGGCCGCCATCCGCGCCGCCGCACTGCGCGGCCGCGGCGGCGCGGGCTTCCCGGTCGCCGCGAAGATCGAGGCGGTCCGCGCGGCGAGCGGGCCGCGCGTGCTCGTCGCCAACGGGGAAGAGGGCGAGCCTGCCAGCGTCAAGGACCGCTACCTGATGCGCACCCGCCCCCACCTGGTGATCGAGGGCATGCTCCTCGCCCGCCGCATCGTGGGAGCCGACCGGGCGATCCTCTACGTCTCCGACGCCCTCTCCGCCCGATCGGTACGGCTGGCGCTGAAGGAACGCCGACCGGCCTGCCCGCCAGAGGTCTTCGACGCCGAGCCCGGATTCGTCAGCGGCGAGGAGACCGCGCTCGTGCGCGCGATCGACGGCGGCCCGGCCAAGCCCACGGCCAAGCCGCCCCGTCCCTACGAACAGGGCGTCGCGGGCCGTCCCACGCTGGTGCTCAACGTCGAGTCGCTGGCCAGGATGGCGTTGCTGACCCGCTTCCGGCGCAGCGGCCTGCTGGTGACGCTCTCGGGCTCGGGTGGCGCGCCGGTGCTGACGGAGATCCCTCATGGGGTACGGCCGGCCGAACTGGCCGCCCGTTTCGGTTTCGACGCCTGCCGGGGCTTCCTGGCCGGTGGCTTCTCCGGCGGCCTGCTGCCGCCCTCGGCCGGGGACACGCCCCTGACCCATGAGGCCATGCGCGCCATCGGCAGCGCACTCGGCTGCGGCGCCCTGGTGGCCATCGGGCGTGAGGACTGCCCGGTGGCGGCCGCCGCCGACGTACTGGCCTTCTTCGACCGGGCCAACGCCGGCCAGTGCGGAAGCTGCTTCAAGGGCACGAGCGCCATGGCCGGGGCCGCGGCGGCGCTGCGCGCGGGCACCGCGGTCCCCGAGCAGGTGGACCGGCTGGAGCAGTGGGCGCGGCGGCTGCGCGGCCGCGGCGCCTGCGGCACCCTCGACGCCGCCTGCCTGACCGCGGACAGCCTGCTCCGCCACTTCCCGGAGGAGATCCGGCACCACCTGGCCGAGTCGTGCGCGCGCTGCGCCCGGCTGCCGGTGGGCGCCGACACCCGCTTCCGGGTGCACCCACCCGAACCCGAGGAGGACTGACAGATGCGCGTGAACGTCGACGGCACCAAATGCGCCGCCTACGCGCTGTGCGTGGAGATCGCGCCTCAGGTCTTCGACCTTGACGACTTCGGCTACGCCATGGCGACGCGGGAGGACGTCCCGGCGGAGCTGGAGGCGGCGACCGGGGAGGCCATCGAGGCCTGCCCCGCCCAGGCGATCCGCCGCCTCGCCCCCGGCGGACCAACCAAAGGAGTGTGACATGAGCGACGACGAGCGGCGTATCCGCGAACTGCACGACGGCTGGGTGACGGCCAACGGCACCGGTGACATCGGCTGGCTGCGTGCCCATCTGGCCGGTGACGACTTCGTCATGTGGAACACGCTGGGCAGCAACTTCTTCGGCCTCGACGGCATCGTCGAGCTCTGGAAGCAGTTGATCGCGATGGCGGGCGAGGCCGTACCCCAGAAGGTCGTTTCGCAGGCGTGGGACGAGCGGATCACGGTCGGCGGTGATCTGGCCGTGGTCAGCTACCTGTGCCGGCTGACCGTCGACTTCGGGCCGCGCGGTGAGGAGGCGGGCGGCGACCTGGACCAGCGCTACCGCGCCACCGAGGTCTACCGGCGGCACGACGGCGACTGGAAGATGATCCACTACCACGGCTCGCCGCACCAGCCCGGCGTCATGGGCGGGTCATGACCTTCTCCCTGGCCGCCCGCTGCGCACGCACCGGCCAACTGGGCGTCGCAGTGGCCTCGCACTCGCTGGGGGTGGGCGCGGTGGTGCCGTGGGCCCGCCCGGGGGTCGGCGTCGGCGTCACCCAGGCGCTCACCGATCGGCGGTACGGCAGGCTGCTGCCCGACCTGCTGGCCAACGGGCTGGCGCCGCCGCTGGCACTGAAGCTCGCCATGATCGACGACGAGAAGGCCGCGCTGCGCCAGATCGGCCTCGTCGACGTCCAGGGCCGCACCGCCGGGCACACCGGCGGCGCCTGCGTCGCCCACGCCGGCCGGCGGGCCGGTGTGGGCGTCGTGGCCCAGGGCAACATGCTCGCCGCCGACGGGTTGTGGGACGTCATGGTCGACCGGTTCACCACCACGCCGGGACCACTGGCCGAGCGACTCCTGGCCGCCATGCGGGCTGCCGATGAGGCGGGTGGTGACGTGCGCGGCAGACAGGCTGCCGCTGTGCGCGTCGTGGACGGGACGGCGGAGGGTGGCGTCGTGCTGGACCTGCGCGTCGACGACCACCCCGACCCGCTGGCCGAGCTGGAGCGCCTGCACGGGCTCTGGCGCGGCGACCGGCTGATGCACGCCTCCATCGCCGCCATGCTCGCCGGCAGCGAGCCGGAGCCGATCCTGGCCGATCTCGACCTGGCCCAGGACGCCTTCGGCGCGGGCAACCGGGAGCCGTCCTTCTGGCGGTGCGTCGCGCTGGCCGCCGCCGGACGTCCCGATCGGCTCCTGCTCAACGAGCTCGTCCGCCGGCGCCCCGGCTGGGGGGAGCTCTACCGCAGCATCACATCCACCGTGGAGAGAACATCATGATCGAGATCAATGTCACCAGCGACGTCGGTGTGCTCCGTGAGGTGATCCTGGGCCCTTGCAAGGCGTTCACCATGGAGGACCTCATCAGCGAGGCCCGGGTCGACGGCGGCGGCGGGGACCAGCGGCTCCTCGACGAGTTGTACGCCCGCTACTCCATCGAGGCCCCCGACCCCACGATCGCGGCCAAGCAGCACGCCCAGCTCATCGCGGTGCTGGAGGCGCACGACGTGAACGTCCACTGGGCGGCTCCCGTCGACTGCGTCATCCAGATGTACACCAGGGACATGGGCTTCGCCATCGACGACGTCTTCTTCCTGGCCCGCCCGGCCACACCCACCCGGCGCCGCGAGCAGGCGGCGTTGCTGAGCCTGCACTCGCGCATGTCCAAGGTACGCGCGCTGGACGCCGGCCACATCGAGGGCGGCGACGTCCTGGTCACCCCCTCCGAGGTGCTGGTCGGGATCGGCGACAGCACCAATGAGGCAGGGGCCGAGGCGCTGCGCAGGGCCATGGCGGCCGCCGGCCTGTCGCGCGAGGTGGTGCCGATGCGCTTCACCCACCGCGGCGTGGTCCATCTGGACGTGCACTTCACCCTCGCCTCGCCCGACGTCGGCCTCGTCAGCCCCGCCGCCTTCGACGCCGAGAGCCTCGACCACCTCAAGAGCCGCTTCAAACTGATCACCGTGACACCGCAGGAGATGCGGGCGCTCGCGGTCAACACGGTCGCGCTCGGGCCCGACCGGCTCATCATCCAGGCCGGGCACGAGCGGCTCGAAGCCGAGCTGTCCCGGCACGGCGTCACCCCCGTCCCGGTTGAGTTCTCGGAGATCACCCGCTTCCCCGGCGGTCTGCACTGCGCGACGCTCCCGCTGGTCAGGGAGTAGGCCGTTCGTGGCCGGCCTTCGTCCGGACATCGCCCGCTCATGGCGGCGTGCGGCCCTGAGCGGTCTCGATCCCGGTTCGGGCGTGGCCGGGGAACGGCTGGAGGAGGTCGACTCCGGCAGCAGGCTGATGGTGGCCGCGAAGCCGGTGCTCGACGCCGTCGCCGAGCAACTGCGGAACACCCGGTTCAGCGTGCTGCTCGCCGACGGCGAGGGCCGCATCGTGGATCGGCGGCTCGGCGACCCGCGACTTGCGGACGCGCTGGACGAGGTGTTCGCGGTGCCCGGGTGCCGCTACACCGAGGACGTCGCCGGGACCAACGCGCTGGCGACCGCGTTCGAGCTCCGCCGCGGGGTCTCGGTGGTCGGTCCCGAGCATTTCCTCGAGCGGCTGAAGGGGTTCTGCTGCTACGGCCATCCCGTCACCCACCCCGTGACGGGCCGGCTGGAGGGGGTGCTCGACGTGACGGGGCTGGCGCGGGATGCCACCGGACTGCTCGAACCCTTCCTCGCCCAGGCCGTACGCGGCATCGAGCAGCGGCTGATAGAAGGAAGCAGGCTCTCCGATCAGCGCATGCTGGCCGCCTTCCGCGCCCGCACCGCCCGTACCGGCGCGCCCGTCATCGTCGTGGGCGATGGGATCACCATGGCCAATCGAGCGGCACACGAAACGTTCGACGCCGCCATCCTGCGCGAGCTCGGCCGGGAACTGACCGGCGACCATGGCGTCTGCCTGCTCCACAGCCGCGCCGGGATCCCGGTCCGCGCACGCTACTCAGTGGTTCCGGGTGCCGTACGGGCGGTGCTGTTCGAGGCCATCGACACCGGCCGGGCACAGCCGGTCGTGCCCCGCACACGCGCGACGGAAGGGACCGCGGATCCGCTCGAGCCGTTCCGCCGGCGGCGCCGCAGGCTGCTGATCCACGGTGAGCCCGGCAGCGGGCGCACGTACGCGGCGCACGCGCTGGCCGGAGATCACCCCAGCACCGTGCTCGACGCCGCGTCGCTGTCGGCCGGCGACATCACCTCCGCGCTGGATCGCGGCCCCGATCACCTCGTCGTCATCGACGGCATCCATCTGCTCGACGATCCCACGGCGGCGACGCTCGCTCACCTTCTGGACGGCACGACCGGCTGGTACGCCCTCACCAGCGGACCGGTCGAGGAGCTGACCGGCGAACGGATCGGCCCGGCCGCGCGATGCGCCTCCCGCTGGGAGACCATCCCGCTGCGCTCGCGTCGCCACGACATCCCCGCCCTGGCCCGTGCGCTACTGAAAGGCCACGGCAGCACGACCCACCTCACCCCCGCCGCCCTGGACGCCCTGAGCCGCCACACCTGGCCCGGCAACCTCGCGGAACTGTCGGCCGTGATGGCCGAGCTCGCCCGCCGTACCGAAGCCGGGGTGATCACCGAGCTGGACCTGCCCACCACCTTCCGGCGCCCCAGGCGGCGGCTGTCCGCGCTCGAACAGGCGGAGTTCGACACCATCAGATCCGTCCTGGACCGCTGCCGCGGCAACAAGGTTCACGCCGCCGCGATGCTGGGAATCGCCCGGACCACGCTGTATCGCCGGCTCAAGGAGCTCGGCCTCGGCTGAGCGCTGTATCGGATCGCGACAGTTACCGGCCCTCGTCCCGGTCCACGATGGCTGCCAAAGGCAATGACCTGCGGGAGGCTGATATGTCCATTCAGTTCGACGGCGACTACGTCCTGACCATCAACGGAAAGCCGGAGCGGTCCGTGACCACCTCGACAGTGGTCAATCCCGCGACCGGCGAGACCATCGCGGAGGTGCCGGTCGCCGGCCCGGAGCAGCTCGATCAGGCCGTGGAAGCGGCGCGGGCGGCCTTCCCCACATGGGCGGCCACCCCGCTCCCCCAACGGCAGGCGATCGTGAGCGCCATCGGCGACCGGCTGGAGGCCCACGCCGAGGAGTTCATGACGCTGCTGACCCGCGAGCAGGGCAAACCCGGCAGCGGTGCCATGTGGGAGGTCTTCGGCTCGATCCTGTGGCTGCGCGCGATCGCCGCCCAGTCCCTTCCCGAGGAGGTCGTCGAAGACACCGCCGACCGGCGCGTGATCACCCGCCACACACCCCTCGGCGTGGTCGGCGGCATCACACCGTGGAACTTCCCCATCCTGCTCGCGGTGTGGAAGATCGCCCCCGCGCTCGTGGCCGGCAACTGCATCGTCGTCAAACCCTCGCCGTTCACCCCGCTGTGTACTCTCAAGCTCGCCGAACTGGTCCAGGACCTGCTTCCCCCCGGTGTGTTCAGCGTCCTGTCGGGCGACGACGAACTGGGAAAGCGGCTCACCGCGCATCCCGGAATCGACAAGATCGCCTTCACCGGCAACACCGAGACCGGCAGGCACGTCATGCGTTCGGCGGCCGGCAACCTCAAGCGGATCACCCTGGAGCTCGGCGGCAACGACCCGGCGATCGTGCTGCCGGACGTGGACCCGGTCAAGATCGCGCCACAACTGTTCTGGGCGGCGTTCCAGAACAACGCGCAGTTCTGCAACGCCGCCAAGCGCCTGTACATCCACGCCGACGTCTACGAGCAGGTGCGCGACGCTCTCGTCGCCTACGCCCGCACGATCACGGTGGGCGACGGCGCCGACCCGAGCACCGACCTCGGCCCGATTCAGAACAGGCCCCAGTTCGAGAAGGTCAAGGAGTACTTCGACGACTGCGCCCGCAACGGGTACACCTTCGCGCTCGGCGGCGAGATCGACGAGTCCGCCCGGGGCTGGTTCGTGCCCGTGACCCTGGTGGACGACCCGCCGGAGAACTCACGGCTGATGCGCGAGGAGCCGTTCGGCCCCATCCTGCCGCTGGTGCGCTGGACCGACGAGGCCGACGTGATCGCGCGCGCCAACGACACCGAGTACGGCCTGGGCGCCAGCGTGTGGGGCAAGGACCTGGAGGCCGTCGAGCGCATCGGGCGGCAGATCGACGCGGGCACCGTGTGGCTCAACGAGGTGCACCAGTACTCCCCCGCCCAGGCCTTCGGCGGGCACAAGCAGTCCGGCATCGGCTGTGAGAACTCGCTGCACGGGCTGATGGAGTACACCAACTGGCAGACGGTCACCCTCAACAAGCGGCCCGACGCCGTCTGAGATCCCTGACAAGGATGGCTGAGATGAACGGGCCCGGTGAGATCCTGCCGCACAGCGCGGCGCTGTTCCCGCACAAGACGGCGCTGGTGACGGCGGCGCGCGAACTGACCTACGCCGAGCTCGACCATGCCTCCGCGTCCGTCGCCGCGGCGCTGGCCGAGCGCGGCATCCGTCCCGGCGACCGCGTCTCGCTGTACGCGCAGAACCGGTGGGAGTGGGTCGTGGCCTATCACGCCGTGCTCAGGGCCGGCGCGGTGGTGAACCCGATCAACGTGATGCTCACCGCGGACGAGGTGCGCCACGTCCTGCGCGACTGTCAGGCGGTGGCGCTGTTCGCCGCACGCGACCAGCTCGCCGCCCTGGGCGGGGTGCTCGACGCGGTCGGCACGCTGCGCACGGTGGTCTGCTTCGACGACCCGCCTCCCGGCGCCGAGGCCTTCGCCGGCTGTCTCGCCACGACCGCGCCGCCGAAGCCCGTACAGGTGCGCCGGGAGCAGCCGTCCACGATCGGCTACACCTCGGGCACGACGGGACGCCCCAAGGGTGCCGTCCAGTCACAGCACGCGGTGCTGCTGAACTGCGAGCTGACCGCCCGCATGCACCGCAGAACCGCGGCGGACACGCTCCTCACCGCGCTGCCCGCCCCGCACGTCTACGGCAACGTGGCGATCAACAGCACGTTCCTTTCCGGCGGGACGGTCGTGCTGCTGGAACGCTTCGACGCCTCCACCGTGCTGGAACTCATCGCCAAGCACCGGGTGACCATGTTCGAGGGCGTACCGGCGATGTACGCGATGCTGCTGGCCCACGAGCGGATCGGCGCCGCCGATCTGAGCTCTCTGACGCGCTGCACCGTCGGCGGGCAGACCATCGCCCGCTCCACCATCGATCGCTGGCAGCGGGTCAGCGGCGCCCCGCTGATCGAGTTGTGGGGCATGACCGAGCTGTCCGGGCTGGGGACGACGCATTGGGCCGGCGCCGAGCCATGCCCCGGCTCGATCGGCGTGGCCCTGCCCGGTGTCGAGGTGCGGATCGGCGACCTGGGCGACGCCTCCCGCACCGCACCGGCCGGCACACCGGGGGAACTGCTCGTGCGGGGCCCGTTGGTCATGCTCGGCTACTTCGGCGACGACGAGGCCACGGCGGAGACGATCGACGAGGACGGCTGGCTGCGCACCGGCGACATCGCCTATGAGGACGGCACCGGCCATCTCTTCATCGTCGACCGCCGCAAGGACATGATCATCACGGCGGGTTACAACGTCTATCCCGCCGAGATCGAACGCGTCCTGGCCGCACACCACGCCGTGGCGATGGTCGCGGTCGGACCGATTCCCGACGAGGTCAAGGGTGAGACCGCCCGCGCCTACGTCGTCCTGTCCGGCGGCGCCACGACCACCCCGGAGGAACTGATCGCGTACTGCCGCGGCAGGCTCGCCGCCTACAAGCTTCCCCGTTCCATCCAGTTCGTCACGGCGCTGCCCCAGACGTCCACCGGCAAGATCATGCGCCGGAAACTGATCGAGCTGGCCGATCGGATCGGCTGACCGGCCACCGGACACGACAGATCCCGGGAGAGACACCGGCCGCCGAGCGACTCGGTCACCCGCAGCCGTTCGGCAACCTCGTCTCCGGCTGCGCCCGACGACCGGCTCATCGTGCGGCGCCCCCGCCGGGAACCGCATGGTTCCCGGAGCTGAAGCCCTCAGCTCCCATTGACGAATGGTTATCGACTGATATCCTTGTCGAAGGTTATCGATTGATAACGCACCATGAGAGGATTCACCATGACCGTGATCGCTCCAGAGGGAACCGAGGAGATCCTTGCCGAGTTGCGGCGCTACCTCGACGAGGACCCGCCGGCGATCAGCCTCCCGCCGCGCGCCTACACCTCGCCCGAGATGTGGGAGCTGGAGAAGGAGCGGATCTTCAGCCGCGCCTGGATGCACGTTGCCCACGTCGACCAGCTCGCCGAAGCCGGCGACTACGTCTCGCTGTCCATCGCCGGCGAGGCGGTCGTCGTCACCCGCGGCAAGGACGGCGCGCTGCACGCGATGTCGCCGGTATGCCGGCACCGGCTGATGCCCCTGGTGGGGCCGGGAGCCGGCCGCGCCCAATCCTTCACCTGCCCGTACCACCTGTGGAACTACGGCCTCGACGGACGGCTGCGCGGCGCGCCGCACATGGGCGGGAACCCGGACTTCGACCCGAAGAACTGCCGGCTGCCCGGCTTCGCGGTCGAGGAATGGAACGGCCTCGTCTACGTCAACCTCGACGCCGCCGCCGAACCCATCGGCCCGCACCTCGACCTGGCCACGCCCGAATTCGGGAACTACCGGATCGGCGACCTGGTCCAGGTCGTCTCCTTCACGGAGGAATGGCAGGCCAACTGGAAGCTCGCGCTGGAGAACGGCCACGAGAACTACCACGTCATCGGCCTGCATCGGCAGACCCTGGAGCCGTTCATGCCCGGCGGCGGCGACATCTACGTCAAGCAGTACTCGCCCTGGGCGCTGCATGCCCGCGTCCCGTTCGTCGAACCCATCGAGCCGGAGGCGCTCAAACTGGGCGAGGTGGAGAAGGCGCACGCGATGTTCCTGCTGTCCTTCCCGACCGGCGGCCTCGCCGGCCTGGGCGACCAGATCGTCTGGCTCAGCTTCATCCCGCAGTCCATCGACACCCTTCAGGTGCGCGGCGGCATGCTCATGCCGCCCGAACTGGTGGCTTCGGTAGATCCAGAAGCGCTCGCCAGAGCCCAGCAGGCATTCACCACCATGGTCAACGACGAGGACAAGACGGGACTCGAAGCCGTGCAGCGCGGCGTCACCTCACGCTTCGCCGAACGCGGCCACCTCAGCCCCAAGGAAGCCGGCGTGATCGCCTTCTACAAGAACCTGGCCCGCGCCCTGACCCGCCAGGGCAACGCCTGGCCCGGGGAGCTGTGACATGGCGCGCTACCTCACGAAGGACTGGATGGACCTCGTGCTCAAGGAGACCCAGGACCTTCCCGAACGCCGGGGCGGCAACGCCCGCCTGCAGTACGTCCTGACCGGCGACAGCGACGTGCACTACTACTGGGTGCTGGAGCACGGCCGGGTGACCGACGTCGCGCTGGGCACCCTCGACAAACCCGACTACACGATCACCATGACCTACGACGACAGCGTGCTCATCGAGCGGGGCGAACTGACCGAGGAGGCCGCGTTCGCCCAGGGCCGGATGAAGTTCACCGGCAGCATGGTCAAGGCCATGACGCTGATGCCGGTCATGGACGCGCCCGAGTTCAAGGCGGCGATGGCCCGTCTCCGCGCGGCCACCGAACTGTGACCGGCTAGTCTGGCCTCCATGCCCGCACCGCGATGGAGCCCGTCGGCCGAGCGCATTCTCCGCACGGCCGCCAGGCTCTTCGCGACGCACGGCTACTCCGCCACCTCCACCCGCGACATCGCCGCCGCCGTCGGCGTCAAGCAGCCGGCCATCTACAAGCACTTCTCCGCCAAGGACGACATCCTGGCCGCACTCGTGAGACTGGGCCTGGAGCGGCCCTTGGCCGTGGGCGACTCGCTGGAGCTCGTGGCGGCGCCCGCGGCGGTCAAACTGCATCGATGGCTGCGCGAGTCGCTGCAGCACCTGCTGGACTCGCCGTACGTGCTGGTGTCCATCCTCACCACGCCCGAGCTGGAACGCGACCGGTTCGCGGCCGAACGCAAACTCATCGAACGGCTCGAAGTGCAGGTCACCGACCTGATCGTGCAGGGACAGCGCGAAGGCGACGTGCGGCCGGTCAACCCGGTGACGGGGGCACGGCTGGTGCTGGTGCTGTTCGACGCGATGGCGCTGCCGGAGATCGCGGTCAGCCCGCCCGACATCATCGACTTCGCCCTCACCGCCCTCCTGAACGACCCCTCCCGCCTGCCCGAACTCCACCAGCAGGCGAACGCCCTCGTCCTCCCCTAGGAGACCTTCCGCGGTCCCAGGCCACCTCGGCCCGAACTGTCACGCGGAACCCCCCAGATCGTCCCGCCGCCGACGTCCCGTCAGATCACGTGGTCCTCGAAGTCAACCGCATCGATCGGATGTACGGCTGCCGCGATCCGCATCACCAAAGCTTGGCTGGAAGACCGGCCCGGCGAGTGCCATCCCACAACAGGTAGTCGAACGTGACCGTAGGAGTCCTGGTGGCCCGCCGCCTGGGCCCGGCTCTCGCGGATGGGCGCAGAACCACAGGACAGTCTGCTTCGGCGGCAACACGCTCCACCTTGGTAGCCGTCGCAGCGGGGTCAGGTTGAGGTCAGCCGGCTCTGGCGGAGTCGAGGTGGCGGGTGTCACCGAGGTTCGCGACCTGGCGGTTGTGGAAGAAGTCGTCCTGGCGCAGTGTGGTGATGCTGCCGGAGGGCGCCCGGAAATCGGCGTAGCCGGCCGCCTCGATCGGCATCTTGATCCAGGCGGCGACGACGAAGGTCAGGGACCCACCGTGCGTCACGATGTTCGCAGGGGGCTCCGCACGATCTCGTCCATGGCCGCGTAGACGCGCTGTGCCCAAACCGCCTTGGTCTCGGCTCCCTGGACGCCCTCGTCATGGTCCAACCGCTCTCCGACGGCCGGCGGCGGGACGAATCGCTGGTCCAGCCATTGCTGTGGCCGTCCTCCCGCCTGGCCGTAGGACTTCTCCCGCAGTCTGCGATCCAGGAACGGGTTCACGCCGAACAGATCGGCGATCTTCTCGGCCGTTTGCCGGGTACGCCGCAGATCCGAGGAGAACAGCTCCACCTCGGCGCGCTCGGGGATCTGTGCCCGCAACGCTCGGGCGATCAAGGCCGCCGCGCTGAGCCCGGCTGGTGTCAGCTGCGCATCATGCCAGCCGCCGACGACCCTCTCGACGTGGTGGGTCGCCTCCGGATGGGTGACGGCTGGGGCGGTGGACCTGCCGCGCGGGCCACAGCCCGTCCTGAGGATCATTCCGCATGGTTGCGCCGGGGCACGAAGATCAGTGACATCAGCGCGCCCACCGTGATGAGCACGGTCGCCACCACGACCACTGCGCGAAAGCCTGAAAGCCAGGCGTCACGGGCGACATCCAGGACGACCTGCCCGGCGGTCCCGGGCAGCCGGTGGGCGACCGCCGCCGCCTCGGTGATCGACGTTCGCACGATGGCCTGATCGCTCGAAGCGAGGCCGGCGACCGGGCCGATGACGTTGCTGTAGATCGCCACGCCCACGGCGCCGAGGACGGCCACCCCGATGCCGCCGCCCAGTTCGTAGACGGTCGACTCGATCGAGCCCGCCTGACCCGCGTCATCCACCGAGACCGCGGAGAGCATCGCGTCGTTGGCCGCGACCATGGCCGCTTCGAGAGCCAGCCCCAGAACAACGAACGGGATCCACAGGAGCGCGTAGCTGGGCCGGGTGTCCAGCGCGAGCAACGGTGGGAGCGCGGCGGCGGACAGGCCGAACCCGGCCGCCAAAGTCATCCGGGTGCCGAGTCGTTGCAGCACAGGAGCTGCGATGAGCGAGCCGGCGAACGTCGCGGCCAGCAACGGGAGCAGCCGGAGACTCGCTTGCGAGGGGCTGAGGCCGAGCACGAGCTGCAGATACTGAGCGAAGTAGAGCTCGAGTCCCACCAGCGCGAAGACGACCAGGAGCACCCCGGCGGACGAGACGGCGAAGACCGGGCGAGTGAACAGCCGGATGTTGAGGAGGGGTTGGTCCCTGCGGAGTTGCCGCATGACGAACAGGATCAGCAGGATGGTGGCGGCGGTCAGGGACATGATCGACCACGCCGCGAGAAAGCCGTGCCGTACACCCTCCTTGATGCCGTACGCGAGGCCGAGCACACCGCCAGCCACGAGGAGCACGCTGAGCGTGTCCCACGGTGGGGGCGCGCTGTGGCGGCTCTCGGGCAGGAGGCGGACGGCGAACGGCAACACGACGGCCAGCACGGGCACGTTGATCAGGAACACCGCGCCCCACCAGAAATGCTCGACCAGGAACCCGCCCAGCAGCGGGCCCGCGGCCGCGCCGCCGGCCAGCAGCGCCGACCAGATGCCGATGGCCTGGGCCCGCTCCCGACGGTCGGGGAAGACCGCGCGGATGATGGCCATCGCGTTGGGCATGACCAGCGCGCCACCAAGCCCCTGGGCGGCGCGGGCGCCGATCAGCGCCGCCGGCGACCAGGCGTAGGCGGCGAGCGCCGAGGCCAGCGTGAACACCACCAGCCCGACGATGAGCATCCTCTTGCGCCCGAACCGGTCGCCCAAGGTGCTCGCCGCGACCAGGAGCGGCGCCACGACGAGAGGGTAGACGTCGATGATCCACAACAGCGATACCGGTGATGGCCGTAGCGCCTCGGCGATCCTGGGAGAGGCGATGTGCAGCACCGTTATGTCGATCACGATGATGAGCACGGCGGCCGACATGACCGCGAGCACCCACCACCGGTTGTGCGTGACGGCATCGGCGCGCTCATCGCGGGTTTCCGTCGACGTCATCGCACACCCACTCCACCCATGACCGTGGTGACGAACAGCCGCTTTACGGCGCGCCCGCCGACAAAGCCCGACCGCACGGCGTAGAAGAGCGCAAGCGCCTGCGCGCCGATCGAGTAGCCGATCCAGCCATCGGGAACATCCTTGCGGAAGCTCCCTTCAGCCTGCCCGCGAGCGGCGAAACGGGCGAAGCGCTCGTCCTGGGTCTCGGCCTCGGCGTGCAGGTCGGCCAGCGCGGTGATCGGCGGCTCGGCCCACAACAAGGTGAAGGCGACAGCCAGATCCAGTACCTCATCTCCCATCTTCTCCAGGACCGCCTCGACGGGGTCGTCGTCAAGGCCGATCCTGTCGTAGATCCGGGCCACCTCCGCGACAGCGAACCGTGCCACGTCGCGTTGCAGAATCTCGCGCGTCGGGAAGGCACGGTGCAAGGTCGTCCTCCCCACTCCAGCGCGCGCGGCCAGGTCGCCCAGAGGCACGCTCAGGTCATTCGCCAGGGCGGTGGCCACCTTTCGCAGCAACAGATCTCGTTCCATAGCGAACAAAATAGCACCGAATAAAAGGATTTAGCTCCAACTGGAACAGATTTGTTCCATCAGTCGGGCTCATGGCCACCTTGAGGTGCCTCAACGGGCATGTGCTCTACGTCGCAGCCGACGCGAGACGACATCGTGGTCAGGTACCGGGCGAATCGGAGGGCGGCACCACCCAGCGGATCAGTGGTGGTGCCCGGCGCCGGTCGGCACCGCGGCCATCGCCCCACTTGCCATTCGCGCGCCGGCCCGCTTGCCGGTCAGGTCGCTCATGCCACAGTCCGTCGATCGCGGGGTGGGCGCCATGCCGATGGCCCATCTGGTCACCGCGGCGACCAGACGGGCCCGACCACGTCCGGGACTCAGATCGGCACGGGTGCGGCATATCCGAGAAGACCTTCACGCACCTGCTTCTCGCAGTCCGCCCGTGCCGAGACGAAGTGGTCGCCGTTGGCCGCCACCCGGCACCGGTAGAGCGCGGTCCGGCCGTCCGACGGTGTGGTGGCGATGAAGCCGACAGGCCCCAGCGGCCGCAGGCCCTCGCATCCCGGTTCACGGCTCAGCAGGTTGTGCCCTCCGACCGCGCACTCGAACAGGGGCGCGGTGCCCAGCTCGGGACCGCGCCGCAGCAGCCAGGCGCCTTCGGCCGTGAACCCGGAGGGCAGCAGCCGGGTCGAGGCCCAGTGACCTCGACCAGAGTGGAAGCCGCGCACCAGCTTGACGTCGGGCAGGGTCTCGAAGCCGCACGAAAGCCGCGGCGGCGAAAGATCCGCCCGGTTGGCCAACGCCCACACCGACCAGGCCGGCTTGGCCGAGCCGTCGGCGTTGCGCAGCCCGAGCGCCAGCCCGCCGGCGACCTCGTCGGGATGGTCTCGCATGCGGTGGTAGACGTAGTTGACGATGCCGGGAGTGCCCAGCACATTGCGGAAGGAGTCGCACACCGCGGCGGCCTGCCGTTCCGGAGAGGACGGCGCCAGGGAGTTGACGCCGCTCTCGGTGAGCTGGACCTCGGACCAGGCGGCCGGGTTACCGGGGAAGGTCGCGCGCAGCCAGCCGACCAGGGCACCCAGGTTGCCGTAGGTGACGAGAGGATAGTCATCGGGGCCGAAAGCGGACCCGCGCAGGTTGGGCGGGTACGGGTGGAAGGCGACCCGCCAGGGCCTGCCACCCGTCCGCGCCGCCAGGCCGCGCAGGACGGTCTGCCCGGACAGCACCGGCTCGGCCGCCGCCGGAGCGTCGAGTTCGGCGCCGAAACGGTGGTCGAGGGAGATCAGCGTCTTGGCCGCCGGTTGTTCGGCCGCGACACGGTCGTGGGCGGCGTTGTAGGACGCGGCGATCTCCTCCAGCCAGCGGCCCGCGTCGCACGGGACGCCCTGCCCGCAGCCGATGTCGAACCAGGTGCTGTGGTTGACCTCATTGTTGACGACGAAGTCGGCGACGCGGCCGTGACCACGCCGTCCGTCGTAACGCTGGGCGAGCATGCCGGCGAAGCGGCCGTAGTCGGCCGGGTCTCGGGGCGTGCAGAAGATCTCGAAGCCCGGGGCGGCGGGTGTGCACGGTTTGCCGGCTCGTGCCCAGGCCGGCGTCCCGTACACGATGGCCGTCACCACGAGGCCGCGCTCGCTCCACCCGCGGACCTCGGCGTCGACGTCGGCGGGGACGGTGAAGCAGCGGCCGTCGTACTCCTGCTGTCCGGCCGCGCATGGCGCGGTCTTCACCTCGGGCTCCCAATGCGCCCACACGAGGTTGAGCGCGACTCCGCCGGTGTTGTTGCCGGCGATCTCCTGCTTGTCGGGCCAGAAATCGGGCTGCACCGATTTAATCCGGTAGGCGTCGCGTTCCGGGTACGGCAGGGCCGGCGAGACCGGCGCCAGCAGGCTCATGAGGGCGACCAGCGCCAGGGCAGCCTTCACAGACTGCCTCGCGCGTATCCCAGCATCCCGTCGACCGCGTGTCCCTCGCAGTCCGGGCGGACGGAGATGAAATGGTCGCCGTTGTCGGCCACGTTGCAGCGGTACACGGCCACCGCTGCTCCGCTCGGCGGCGGATCCACCCACAGGTGCCCCAGCAGCCCGATCACCACCTTGCCTTCACAGTCAGGACGGACCGACACGAACTCCTCGGTGTCATCCAGGCAGCTCAGCAGCGGCCGCGTGCCCGCCTCTTCGAGGGCGGTGACGTAGCCGATGGTGGCCTCCAGCAGGTATCCGGGCGGCAGCGCGCCGGTGGAGGCACGATGGTCGGGGCCACGGGTGCTGCGCGCCAGCGGCAGGTAGGCGTGGATGTAGCCGAGCAGACCGTCCACACGGTGGCCTTCGCAGCCGGAGTCGCGGGAGTCGAAGTGCTCGCCGGTCGCCGCCACCACGCAGCGGTGCAGGGCGACGACGGGTGTGTCCGCGGGCTTCGCGGTCCAGACCCAGCCCATCGGGCCGATCGTCGTGTGACCTTCGCAACCGGGATCGCGTGAGGTGAACGCCTCGTCGCCGATACGGCAGCTGAACAACAGCGCCGTGCCGTCCACCTGGATCATGGAGATCAGTCCGAGCCCCTGCTCGGGAGAGTAGCCGGACGGCATTCCCTGGGCCGCGCTGCGATGCTCGCCCGGCTTGGACGTCTGCACGTAGCGAGTGAGGGAGGCGTAGGCGGCGAGGTACCCGAGCGGGCCGTCGACCCTCTGCCCCTCGCACTCGGGGCTGTGGGAGTCGAAGTGGTCACCGGTCCTGTTGTCCACGCAGCGGAACAACGCGGCCGAGGGTCGCCCGGCCGGCCTGTCGGTGTGGATCCAGCCGAGAACGCCGAGCCTGCCCTCGCCCCCACAGTCCTCGCGCAGGGAGCTGAACTGGTCGGCCCCGGTCTGGCAGGAGTACAAGGGCCGGGTTCCAGGTACGTGGACGGGTGACAGATGTCCGAACGCGCCCACGAACCGGTAGCCGGGCGGCACGGAGCCCGAGCTGCTGCGTACCTCTCCGGTGGGCCCTCGATAGCGGGTGAGCTGGCCGTAGGCCGGACCTCTGTTGGAGATGGGGTCGGCGAGCACCTCGACCGAGTGCTGGTTCACCGGTACGGCACGGCCGCACTCCGGCGCGCCGGGACACCGGTCGGAGACATCGGCCTGGCCGCCCACCATCAGGTAGACGGTGCCGTTGCCGGCGTCAGCGGCCTGCAGCAGGGTGCCCTCGACCGGCCGTTCCAGCATGTGGTCGCGGGCGTCCACGCTCCACGCCGTCACCCGTACGTAGTGGCCGCAGCCGACCGTGCAGTCGGCCAGCTGAAGGGGCGCGCCGCCGGCGAACTTGAACACGCGCAGCGTCTCGTCCTGGACGGTGGTGCCGTCCTTCGGCTGCGGAAGCATGTGGTCGAGCCTGACCACGCTGCCGGCCGAGATCGGCACCGGGTCGCCGCACTCGGCCGAGCAGTTGGCCAGCCGGATCGGGGCGCCGCCGGCGAACTTGAACACGTTGCCCGCCTCGTCGCGGGCGGTGGCGCCGTCGTGCGGGTGGGGGCGCATGTGTTCCAGCTCTCTGACGCTCCACGCGGTGATCGGGACCGGGTTGCCGCAGCCGACCGAACAGGTGGTGAGGTGGATGGGGGCGCCGCCGACGAACTTGAAGACGTTGCCCG
>NZ_JBITGW010000003.1:3211-403276 GCF_044457345.1 Nonomuraea sp. NPDC050547 | reverse complement strand
CGCCTCGTCCTTCGCCGTCGCACCGTCACGCGGATGGGGCAGCATGTGCTCCAGGTTCGCCACACTCCACCCCGTGACCGGCACAGGATCACCACAGCCGACCGAACAACTCGACAGGCGGATCGGGGCGCCACCCACGAACTTGAAGACGTTGCCCGCCTCGTCCTTCGCCGTCGCACCGTCACGCGGATGGGGCAGCATGTGCTCCAGGTTCGCCACACTCCACCCCGTGACCGGCACAGGATCACCACAACCGACCGAACAACTCGACAGGTGAATCGGGGCGCCACCCACGAACTTGAAGACGTTGCCCGCCTCGTCCTTCGCCGTCGCACCGTCACGCGGCTGAGCCTCCATGTGGTCGAGGTTCGCCACACTCCACCCCGTGATCGGCACAGGGCGTCCGCAGCCGACCGAGCAACTCGACAGGTGAACCGGCGCCCCACCCACGAACTTGAACACATGGCCGGCTTCGTCGCGGGCGGTCGCGCCGTCCACCGGGCGTTGACGCAGATGGTTGCCTGGATGCTCAAGCTGAAGCGTACCGGCCGGAACGGGCACCGGGCTGCCGCAGCCGGGCGCGCAGCTGGACAGGTGGATGGGCGCGCCACCGACGAACTTGAAGATGTTGCCGCCTTCGTCCCTGACGCTCGCGCCATCGCGCGGGTACGGCCGGGCCGCGTCGACGATCCGCTGCGTCACCTTGACATGCCTGCCCGGGCACAGCCCGTTGGCACACGTCGTCATCCACAGCGGCGCACCCCCGGCCATCTTGTAGACGCGCCCGGTGTCACACGTCGCCAGGACGGTGCCGTCGGCCAGGTTGCCGACCGAGGGCAACTCGGGGCAGGGCGTCTCCACCGGCGGCTGCTCCCCCGGAGGGGGATCGTCCGGCGGCGGCGGGTCGTTCGGCGGGAACGTCGGCGGCACACCGGTGATCTCCCGGCACACCCGCGCCGTCGGGTCCGTGGGGGACGGCCCCTGCATGCCGCCGGCCACCCACTTCTCCGCTTCTCTGAGCATGTACTGCAGGTCGGTGTAAGTGGCCCTGCCGCAGTAGGTGCCGGGCCCGGTGAACCGCATCCGGACTGTCCTGGCGCACGGGTTTCCGGCGAGATCCTTGTCGGTCATGCACACCGGGGTGCTGACCATGTCACCCCCGCGGTAGGGGTCGCTGCCGGCCTTCCATATCGCCACCGTCAGCGTCCCGTCGCCCAGGCACATCGGGCCGGTGCGCTTCCGGCACTTCCACGGGCCGGCCAGCTCACCTATGCAACCGAGGAAGCGGCCACTGACATAGATGGTGCCGTCGGCACCGACCTGTGAGCCCATGCTCGCGGTGATTCTGCACTCACCGGTGTAGGACTTGCCGCCGAGTGGCCAGGAGAACGAGGTGTTACCCGGATCGGCACGAGCCGGCTCAGCCCTGCCGACCTGCCAGGTCACCAGGAACGCGGCCATCATTACCCACGCCACGGCAAGAACCCCGAACCTTCGTAAACGAACCCGTATAGCCATGAATCCTCCTGTTGATGACACGCGCTGCGACGAACCTCGCGTTCGCCGACAGGGGGACAGCCACCACGGCAGCCACCGGCTGCCCGCCGAATCAGGCGCTCACCGAGCCGAAACCCGAAAGCGGGCGGCCATCTTTTCTGAACAAGTGTCCAATATCCTAGTGAGCGTCTGTTCACAACAGCTCGTGAACGGGCCCGCTCCCTCGTGATCCAGGGTTGCCCGAGCATCCGCGGGCCGTCGAGTGGCCACCACAGCGTCAGCACCCGGGCGACGCGGCCATGCACGATCTACGACTCTTGCTACAACGATAAGAGTATGTTCACACTTTTATTTTCCCGGCCAGGGCCACTTCGTGGTCACCTTCAGCCATGTTGACCTCGCTGGAACGCCGGTCTTCGACCTCTTCCCGTTCGCGGTCGGCCGACCATCGAGAGCCGGGAGGCAAGTAGCCGGTCACGACACCACAAGACGCGAAGAACCGGCGCAAAGTTCTGCTGGGGCAGGTCGAAGAGGCCAGCGCCTTCGCCCTGAAGGAAGGCGCCCCCATCGAGGACCTTCGCGCCGCGGCCGACCCCTTGTTCAGCTCGTACGTGGCCATGGGTCCCGCGATGCCGGACCCCACGACCGCAACTTCGCTCGCCACACCGACCCCCTGGCTATCGATCGATAACCGTCACGAGTGGAAGGTTATCAATTGATAATCTTCCGGGCAACCGGAGGAGGACCGCGGCAATCCGTGCGTCAGCCGCAGGGCACGGAGTCGTCTCCCGTCGTGTATACCTTTGGCGGTGTCGCACGCCCGACTTGCCGGGGACCATGGGGAGGATGTCGCACCAAGAGACGGATCCACGTGATCAACCGGCCCCTTTCGGCACCATCGTCGTGCTGACCACGCTGTCAGCCATCGTCGTGATGGCGATCGAGCGCCTGCTGGCGACACCCGTGAGCATGAAATGGCTGCTCGTGGGGCCGATGGCGCTCGTGGTCTACGAGGTGGTGATCCACGACGTCTGGTGGAGGCGATGGTGGGGCGCCGTCCCCGGAGCGTTGGCGGGACTGGCGATCTACTTCGAGGGGCGCGAGATGGTCACCGTCGTCGTGGGGCCGTCGTGGGCCCACGACGTGGCGTATGTCGTGGCCTGGTCCGCCTTCGCGGCGATCTTCGCGGCGGCCAGCCGGGCCGCCGTCCTGGACGGGGATCGAGCACCTCGCAACAGTGGTGAGGACCAAGAGCCCGGACCTGCCTGACCTCGCGGAGCTCGAACAGCCAGAGCGAGGACACCGACGAACCGGCGGCATCCTCGATCGCGCCGTCCGCCGAGCCCACGACTTGCGGGTTCGCAGACTGCTACCACCGACGATGCAGGTTGGGCGAAAGGCGCCGGGCGATCCTTCACGGCGCGCGAGGGACCCTGTGGGGATCGAGCAGGCGGCGTCGATGTTCCGAGAACGGGGTTCGACAATAATAAAAATATAGTGATACGATTTCCTGCATGCCGAGAGTCGCCGACCACGCAGAGCGCCGCCGCCAGGTGGTGGAGGCCACGCTCCGGGTGATGGCGGCCCGGGGAGTGGAAGGGCCCACGATGGCCGAGGTCGCCGCGGAGGCGGGGGTCTCCGTGGGGCTGGTGCAGCGCTACTTCCCGACCAAGGACGAGATGCTGCTGCTGACCTTCGAGTTCCTCGGCGCCCGGCTGATGGTGCGGATCAAGACGGCGTGGCAGGCCGGTCACTCGGTCAGGGAACGCCTGCGCCGGTGCCTGCTGGAGTTGCTCCCGCTGGACGACGAGCGGATCGCGGAGATCAAGATTTACCAGGTGTTCTGCGGCAGGGCGATGAGCAATCCCGCGCTGCGACGAGTGCAGGTGACGCTGCACGCCACCGCACGGGCCGACCTCGGGGCGGCCATCGCGCGGGCGCAGGACGAGGGGGAGATCCCGGGCGAGCTGAATCCGGGCGAGGAGGCGGCGTTGTTGTGGGCATTGGTCGATGGACTCGCGGCGCACGGTTGTGCCGATCCAGCCGGGATGCCGCCGGCCATGGCCGAGCGTCTGGTCGACCGGCAACTGGACCGGCTGTTCAGCTGAGGCGCGGCATGTCCTCATGACTTGTTTTTGAACAAGAGTTCAGCAAAGAGTGAAGATGCTCGGGAGTGCCGCTTCGTCTTCCCGCGCACCGTCGTCGAGGGCGGCCTGGCCGCCCAGCTGAACGGCGGGCACCCTGGTCCGGCTGTGAAGCCGAGCAGCGCCAAGAGCACGGTCAACCGTGACCGATTCGGCGTCATTGACGGGCCTGCGGTCTCTCGGGGACCAAGGCAGGAGAAACGATCAAACCGAAGGAGCACGACCATGAAACTGAACGGTGTCTACGTAGGTCTCCCGGCCGTCGATCTGGCGGTCTCACAGCAGTGGTACGAGCGGGTCACCGGCCTGACGGGGGACGCGGAGTCGGCCCCCGACATGGTCGTCTTCGAGGTCTCCGGAGACAACGGGTTCGAGCTCGAGCGCGTCGAAGTCGTACCGGCCGGGCTCGGCTGGGGTCTCCGGCTCGTGGTCGAGGACGTGGAGCGCGAGCGCGCGAGCCTGGTCGAGAACGGTTTCACGCCCAGTGCGATCGAATCCGTCCCCGGCCTCGTGGCCTTCTGCCACCTGCACGACCCTGACGGCAACCTGGTCACCGTGGTCCAGGAGCTGAGTTAGGTCCTTGTCTCAAAGCCGGTCAACGCGTGTCGCATCCGGATGGACGAAGAGGTCTCCGGTACAGGGTTCGCCGACGAAGGAGAACCTGAACATCGGAGACCTCATGGCCGCCTCAACGGTGACGCGGCGGTGCAGGCCCTGGCCGATGCTGCAGGCCTGATCCCTGCGTCACTTCCAGCGCTTTGCGCAGTTCTGCGGTCTCGTGGCGCCGAGCGGCTCGTTCTTCCTCCAGCGTGCGAGCCAGCGCCCTCAGCGCCGATGACGGGGCAGCGGGTTCGGCATCCGTACCACGGGGTCCGCCATACCGCGCGACGTCGATCGTTGCCGTTCGATCCGCGCACGTGGTTCCGGGTGACGGCAGAGGAAGTCCGTGCTCACCCCAGCAGCTGCGGCGACGGCGGTGAAGCTGACCGGGCAGGGGCGACGCGGCCATGCGGCGTCGCCCCTGCCCGGTCGCCCTGCGAGCTCACTCGCGCCGCGGTCCTCCCGCGTTCAGGGCGGTCATGAAACGCGTGAGGAGCGGGCCCATGTCCCCGGCTCGCCAGACCAGGTGCAAGGTGGTGGCGGTACCCGCGAGTCGTCGAGCCGTCACGCCGTCCCGGTGCAGCACTCGATAGGAGTCGGCCATCACGGCCGCGCCGAACCCGGCGGCGACCAGCGCGAGGATCGTCTGGACGGTCCGGCCCCGTGCGCCGACGCGCGGAACGATCCCGGCGTGGTGGCACAACGAGGTGATCTCGTCGTGCGCGTGGGGCGCGGATTCGCGTGGCCACAGCACCAGGGGGATCTCGCTGAGTACGGACACCGGTGCCGGTTCACGGGTCGTGGCCAGGGCGTGGCCGGCCGGCAGGAAGAGGGTCAACGGCTCTCGCGCCCAGACTCGTGTGGCGAGACGGGCGTCGCGGACCGGCAGCCGCTGCACGGCCACGTCGAGGCTTCCGTCCAGGATGCCGGCCGACATCTCGGCGTCGTCGAACAGCTCCACCAGGGACAGGTCGACGTCGGGAAGTTCCGCTCGCAGCCGGCCGAGGGCGCCTCCCAGCGCGCCGTTGATGCCCGATCCGGCGAACCCGACCGTCACCCGGCCGGTCTTGCCTTCGGCGGCCAGCCGTACGTCGTGCAGGGCGGCTTCTGCTTCGGCCAGCATGCGCACGGCTCGCCGGAGCAGCGCCGCGCCGGCCGCGGTGGGCGCGAGGCCTCGGCCGGTGCGGACGAACAGCTCAGTATCCAAGCGTCGTTCCAGGTCACGCAGTTGCCGGCTCAGGGTCGGCTGGGTCAGCCGCAGGCGGCGAGCGGCTCCGCTGATGGATCCCTCTTCGGCGATCACCACCAGGTAGCCCATCACCCGCACATCCATCCATGCCTCCACAGCATGGATGGTATATCGATCGATGCCTTGCAGTAGGCGGGTTGGGGTCCTCAGGGGAAGAATGAAGCCGTCCCGCTGTTCTGAAACGCCGGAGTCGTCGTGAAACACCTTGGAGTTCTCGCTCACAGCACGGGAGGAGCCGCCCTTTGCTTCCTCACCTTCTGCGAGGAGGGATTTCGCCGTACCGGTCGCAACGAGCATCCCGACGTCACCCTGGACTACGTCGCCTTCGGGTACAGCATGCCCGCCTGGGAGAGCGGAGATCACGCGACCGTCCGGGCCACCCTGGCCACCAGCGCGCGGCGGCTCGCCCGGGCCGACGCCGACTTCTTCGCCTGCCCGGACAACACCGCCCACATGGCTCTGGAGGTGCCGGGACCGGACCTCCCGCTGCCGGGTCTCCACATCGCCGAGGTCGTCGCGGACCAGGCCGCGGCCGAAGGGCGTACCCGCGTCGGCGTGCTGGGCACCAAGTACACGATGGACGGCCCGATGTACCCGCGGGCGCTCGCCTCCCGTGGGATCGCCGCGGAGCTGCCGGACGCCGACGACCGCGACCTCGTCAACGAGGTGATCTTCAAGGAGCTGGTGAACGGTGTGATCAGCGACGCGTCGCGCCAGCAGTACCTCCGCGTCATCGAACGGCTGGCCGGCCGGGGCTGTGACGCGGTCGCGCTCGTCTGCACCGAGATCCCGTTGCTGATCACGCCCGATGTTTCTTGCCTGCCGACGTTGGATTCGACCCGTCTGCTGGCCCGTGCGGCCTACGACGTCGCCGTTGGGGAGCGTGCGATGCCCGATTGGCGCGGTGGCCCTCGATGAGCCCGGGACGCCGCGCGACCCTCTCACACCCCGAACGGCGCCTCGAGGCGCTGGGGTTGAGGTTGCCGGAGGTCGTCCCTCCGGTCGCGGCCTACGTGCCCGCCGTACGCAGTGGTGACCACGTCCACGTCTCGGGCCAGGTGCCGCTGCGGGAGGGGCGGCTGATCGCGACCGGCCGGCTCGGTGACACGGTCAGCGTGGAAGTCGCCTACGAGTGCGCGTGTCAGTGCGCGCTGAACGCGCTGGCGGCGCTGAAGGCGGAGATCGGCGATCTGGCGGCGGTGGCGCGCGTGGTCAAGGCCCTGGTGTTCGTCGCGTCGACGCCCGATTTCACCCGGCTCCCACAGGTCGGCGATGGGGCGTCGGACCTGCTCCGCGAACTTTTCGGCGACGCCGGACGGCATGCCCGCTCAGCGGTCGGGGTGTCGTCGCTGCCGCTGAACTCACCCGTCGAACTGGAACTTCTGATCGAGATTCGCCGACCGGCACGCGGCTGAGCCCGCGAATCCCTGGAACCCCCGGCCGCCGGCCCGTGGGGACGGCAACACCTTTCGTCACAAGGAGCGCGTACGCATGCCCGTGAAAGTCCCGGCGGCGATCGTCGGTTCAGGCAACATCGGAACGGACTTGCTCTACAAGTTGCGCCGATCCGAACTCGTCGATCCTCGTTTCATGATCGGAATTGACCCTGGCAGCGAGGGCCTGCGGCGGGCGAGGGACCTCGGTGTCGAGGTGTCGGCGGAGGGCGTCGACTGGCTGCTCAGCCGATCGGACCGGCCCCCGCTGGTCTTCGAGGCGACCTCGGCGAAGGTACACGCCGCGGCCGCGCCACGCTACGCCGCCGCGGGGATCACCGCGATCGACCTGACACCCGCGTCGGTCGGCCCCTGGGTCGTCCCCGCCGTCAACCTCGACGAGCACCTGCGGGCGCCGAATCTCAACATGGTCAGCTGCGCGGGGCAGGCCACCATCCCCCTCCTGTACGCGATCGACCAGGTCGCCGACGTCTCGTACGGCGAGATCGTCGCCACCATCGCGAGCGCGGGCGCGGGTCCGGGCACTCGGCGGAATCTCAGCGAGTTCAGCGAGAAGACCGGACAGGCCCTGACCGCCGTCGCCGGGGTCGACGAGGCCAAGGCGTTCTCGCTGATCAATCCTGCCGAGCCGCCCATGGTCATGCGCGACACCGTGTACGCGAGGGTTCGCCGGACTGACGCGGAGCGAATCGAGCAGGCCGTACGAGACATCGTCGCCGAAGTCCGACGGTACGTGCCGGGTTACCGGCTGCGATTCTTGGAGGTCGACGGCAACCTGGTCACCGTCATGGTGCAGGTGGAGGGCGCCGGCGATTTCTTGCCCGCCTACGCGGGCAATCTCGACATCATCACCGCCGCCGCGACCGCCGTCGCCGAACGGATCGCGGAGAAGACCCTGGGAGCCGTGCGATGATCACTCTCGTGGACACGAGCCTGCGCGACGGCATGAGCAGCGTCTCGCACACGTTCACACCGGAACAGGTCGGCGCGGTGGCCGGTGGCCTCGACCGGGCCGGTGTCCGGGTCATCGAGGTCGCCCACGGCATCGGCATCGGCGCCTCCTCCATCCAGTACGGCTTCGCCGCCGCGACGGACGTCGAGTACGTACAGGCCGCCGTCGCCGCGGTGGACAGAGCGGACATCGCCGTGTTGTACGTCCCGGGGATCTCGACGCTCGCGGCCTTGGACGCCGTCCGCGACGCCGGGGCGACCACCGTACGGGTCGCCACGCACTGCACCGAGGCCGACTGCGCCGAGCAGCCGATCCGCCACGCCCGCGAGCGCGGCATGCGCGTCATGAGCTTCCTGATGATGAGCCACAAGCTCGAACCGGCGGCACTCGCCGAGCAGGCTGCCAAGCTGGACTCCTACGGCGCGCAGGTGATCTACGTGGTCGATTCCGCCGGGGCGCTCGTGCCCGGTTCCGCCGGAGCCCGTGTCGCCGCGCTGCGCGACGCGGTCCACGCGGACATCGGCTTCCACGCCCACAACAACCTGGGCGTGGGTATCGGCAACGCGCTCGCCGCGGTCGAGAACGGCGCGACCTACGTCGACGGTTCGCTCCGAGGTCTGGGAGCCAGCGCCGGCAACGCCCAGACGGAGGCTCTCGCGGCGGCGCTGGAACGTTCCGGCCACCACCCAGGAGTCGACGTCCTCGCCCTGATCGAGGTCGCCGAACACCTCCTCGCGCCGTTGATGACCGAACCGCAGATCATCGACGAGACCGCGCTCCTGCTCGGCTACACCGGTCTCTACTCCACCTTTTTCCACCCGGCGAAGCGCGCCGCGGACAAGTACGGCGTACCAGTGCGCACGCTTCTCCTGGAACTGGGGCGACGCGAGGTCATCGGAGGCCAGGAGGACATGATCATCGACGTGGCGGCGGAGCTGTCGGGCCGAGCGCGAGGCGCGTGAACGATGAAGCCTTCTGAGGTCCGGGAGGCGGCGGCCGCGCTGCTTCACGCCTACCGGTCGGGCATACCGATTCCTCCCCTGAGCACCACCTATCCCGGCGCGACCGTCTCCGACGCCTACCGGATCCAGCAGGAGCAGGTGCGGTCCTGGACCGAGGCCGGAGACCAGGTCCGCGGCCACAAGATCGGCCTCGTCTCGGCCGCCATCCAGCGGCAGATGGGCGTCCACGAGCCGGACTACGGCCATCTGACCGCGAGCATGTTCCACGCCGAGCACCGGCCGATCCCCTACCGCGGGTTCACCCAGCCTCGGATCGAGCCGGAGATCGCCTTCGTCCTGGGCGCCCCTCTCCGGGGACCCGGCGTGACCGCCGACGACGCCATCAGGTCGGTGCGATACCTGCTGCCGGCGCTGGAAATCGTCGACTCCCGGATCCAGGACTGGAAGATCTCGATCGTCGACACGATCGCCGACAACGCATCGTCCGGGGCGGCGATCCTCGGGAGCACGCCGATCGATCCCGCGGACGTCGACCTGCGATCCGCGACCTGCGCGCTGATCAGGAACGGCATGATCACCGAAACCGGCAGGGGGACGGCGGTCCTCGGTTCTCCGTTCAACGCACTGGCCTGGCTGGCGAACGCCATCGGTGCGCTGGGGGTGTCGCTGGAGCCGGGCCAGGTGGTGCTGTCCGGCTCCATGACCCGGGCCATCACGATCGCGCCGGGCGACAGCGTCACCGCGGACTTCCCCGGGATCGGCCGGGTCACGGCGACCCTGTCCTGACCTACGGCGCAGGTCGTGGGATTGTCCACCCAGGAACCGGCGGGGTGAGCTTCCCGCCGTTCTCCGGGCACGTGATCTGAGGCCACCCCTGATCGTCAGCGGGGAGGCCTCGATGGCCAGTCCAACCAGCGCGCTAACGAACTCCGGCGTCCTCAACCGACGGCCCATGCATGGCCGCAGGGCGAATCGGGATCACGCCTGCGGTGGTGACCAGCCGTACTTGCGGATCAGGTCCTCGTCGAGCAGCTGCATCTTCCCGCCGCCCAAGGACCAGTCCTCCCGCCCGGTCTCCTGCAGCAGGATCAGCACATCCTCCGGTCGCACGCCGGCTTCGGACAGGTTGGCCACGATCGTCTGGTAGAGCGCGAGTTTCATGTCGCGTGTCCGCCCGCGGGTGAGCGTGATCTCCACCATCACCGGATCACGCCGATCACCGTCGAGGAAGTGGCGGTCTACGTGGAAGGCGGTGGCCGGTTGCGCGTCGACGATCTGGAACCGATCGTCCGGGGGAACACCGAGGGCGCTGACCAGCGCGCTGCGCACGCCTTCGGCGACGGCTGCGCGCATCGGTTCGGGACGGTCCGTACTCAACGTGATCCGGACGAACGGCATGGGGACCCCTTCGGTGGCAACATCGCCGATTGTCGTGACGTCTTCAGTGTCAGGTAGCGATCCGGCGGAGCGTTAATCAAGACCCGTGGATGAAGAACGCCGCCTCGGCCACGCCAACGACCGCCCCCTGCGCCTGGACACCAACCCGCCCGGCGGGGAGACGACCGCTGACAGGCCCGAATCCCGGACAGCCCGTCACCATCACGGTCACTTCGCGGCGCACGTTCGATGGACGCCCGCTCGGGCGCCGGTTCAAACCCTTCTCCTTGAGGATCTCCCAGACCGTCGAGGAGTCCGGCCGGACAAGCGGCACGTATGCCTCGACGCTGTCGATCGGCCGTCCGATGCCGCTGTCACCGCACCCACGGGGTGACCGCTTTCCACGGCCGCTACACCTGTCGTCATGGCCGTCCCTATCATCTCGTCATGGTGTCGAATGCGCTGCCGCGGCTCAGCCGGCGGGCGGTGCTGGTGGCCGCCGGCGGGCTGCTGGCCGGGTGCGCCGCGGGCCCGGAGAGCGACGAGGTACGGCTGCGCCTGGCGACGGGCCCGGCGGGGGCGGTGTACCGGCGGATCGGCGGCGCGCTGGCCGAGCACGTCTCGCGGCAGGTGCCGGGCGTGACCATGAGCACGGTGCCGAGCGGCGCGTCCACCGACAACATCCGGATGTTGCGCGCCGGGGAGGTCCACCTCGGGTTGTCCAGCCTCGACGCGCTCATCACCGCCGACGGCGGCGCGCCCCCGGGGCTGTCCGCGCTCTGCCGGCTCTATGACAGCCATCTGCATCTCGTGGTCATGGCCGGATCGCCGATCGGGGCGCTGCGCGACCTCGTGGGCAGGCGGGTCTCCCTGGGCGCGCGTGACTCGGGCACGGAGTTCACCTCGCGGCGGGTGCTGGAGCTGAGCCGGGTCGCGGCGCAGGCGCGGCTCCTGAGCCAGGCGGAGTCGGCCGCGGCCCTGCGGGACGGGGCGATCGACGCGATGTTCTCGCTGACCGGGGTCCCGACTCCGGCGATCACGGAGCTGGCGCTGCGGCACCGGGTGCGGCTGATCCCGCTCGACTCGCAGGTGGACGCGCTCTTCACCGCCTATCCCGGCCCCTACAGCCCGGGGACGATCCCGGCGACCGCCTACGCGGGGGTTCCGGCGACGCCCGCCGTGGCCGTGCCGAACGTGTTGCTCGTGCGCGACGACGTGGCCGCCGATCTGGTGTACGCCATCGCCGACACGATCTTCACGCACACCCGGGCGATCACCGGGGGCGGGGACTCCGGTCCCGAGGCGGTGCCGGAGGCGTGGCACATCAATGTGCGTACCGGCATCTCCACCGGCCCGGTGCCCCTGCACCCGGGCGCGGCCGCGTGGTTCCGCGACCGCAAGCACTGACCGGTTGCCGTCTATCCGGTCTCGTCCGGTACGGCCGGCAGTGTGATCACCGTCGCGAAGCCGCATCCCCGGCCGTGGGTGGAGTCGTCGGGGCGCGGCAGCCCGTCCTCGACGCGCAGCCCGCCCCCGGCCGCGCCGACCAGGTCGGCGCAGATCGCCAGGCCCAGCCCGGTTCCCGGGAGGTTCTGGTGCCGGGGTGAGCGCCAGAAGCGCTGCAACGCCTGGGATCGTTCGGGCTCGTCCATGCCCTGGCCGTCGTCGCGGACGGCGATCGTGATCACCTCGTCGCGGGCGCGGGCGGAGACCTCCACGTGGCCCGCGTCCGACAACCGCAGCGCGTTGCTGACCAGCTCGTCCAGGATGCTGCCCAACCCGCCGGAGGGCTCCAGGACCCGCAGGCCCGGCGGCACGTCGACCGACAGCCGTTGCCCAGCCATACCCGTCAGTGCCCGCCAGCGCTCCACCCGGGTGGCCAGGACCTCGTCGAGGTCGACGGGCGAAGACGTACGGATGCTCTCCATGCGGGCGCTGGCCTGCAGTGAGTTGAGCAGGTCCTGCATCGCCTTGGCCTCGTCGACGGCCATGTCGTACACCGGCCGGCCCTCCGCCCGGAGATACGGCTCGACGCTCTCCACCGCCAGGCGCAGGCTGGTCAGGGGGTTGCGCAGCTGGTGGGAGGCGTCGGAGACGAACGCCCGCTGCCGCCTGACCGCGTTCTCGACCGCGTCCATCATCGTGTTGAACGAGCCGGCGAGGCGCCGCAGCTCCATCGGGCCCGCCTCGGCGTCCGCCCGGATCGTGAGATCGCCCTGGGAGATGCGCGAGCTGGCCGCGTCCAGCTCGCGCACGGGCCGGAGCACCCACGCCGACACCGGCCAGGCGACGGCCACCAGGCCGATGAGCGGGAGCAGTCCGAGTCCGGCCAGCTGGGCCCAGCGGACGAGGATGCGGTGCCTGGTTTTCGACAGGTCCGAGATGGTGACGACCGCGCCGACGACCTCGCTGTCACGGCCCACCGGCTCGGCGACGACCAGGGCGGCGTCGTCCCACGGCGCCCACTCGCCCGACGGCTCCGAGCGTGTGCCCGCCAGCGCCGCCGTCACGATCCCGGGCAGGGCCGGCTGGGCCCGCGCCGCCTCCAGGTAGGCGCCCGACGGCCCCAGCAGCACCGCGCCGGAGGTGTCGATGACGGCGGCCCGGATGCCGTAGAGCTCGTGGTAGGTGGCGAGCTCCTGCTGCAGCGCCTGCGTCCGGCCCGTCGACAGCGCGGCGTCGGCCAGCGAGGCGAAGCGGCCCGCGTCGTTGAGCCGGTCGACGTAGGTCTCCTGCATCTCCCGCTCGGCCACCGTGACGCCGAGCGGAGCCCCGAGCGCCACGACGAGCAGGACCGCGAGAGGTACCAGGACGACCAGCAGGCGGCGGTGCACGGCCGGTCAGGCCTGGATCCGGTAGCCGACCCCGTGGACCGTCCGGATGGGCACCGCCGGACCGAGTTTGTGGCGGACCGCGGCGATGTGGGTGTCCAGGGTACGGCTGGAGGCCTCCCAGACCGCGCCCCAGACCTGGTCGAGGATGGTCTCGCGGCTGACCACGTTCGGCGCCCGGCGGGCCAGCAGCAGGAGCAACTCGAACTCCTTCCGGGTCAGCGCCATGGGCACGCCGTCGACGCTCACCTCCCTGGTGCCCAGGACGATCCGCAGCGGGCCCAGTACCAGCGGCTCGTCCGGGTGGCTCAGCGACCGGGCGACCCTGGTGCGCCGCAGGACGGCGTCGATCCTGGCCAGCAGCTCAGGGACCCCGAACGGCTTGACGATGTAGTCGTCCGCGCCGGCGCGCAGCCCGCGTACCCGCTCATGCTCCTCGGAGCGGGCCGTCACCGCGATCACCGCGGTCTCCGGACGGTCGCGCAGCTTGCGGATCACGTCGAGCCCGTCGCCGTCGGGCAGGCCCAGGTCGACGAGGACCACATCGGCCGGATCAGCCTGTACGGCTTCCGCCGCGGTGGCGATGCGGCTGACGTCGAACCCCGACTGAGTCAGCACGGTCACCAGCGCCCGGGCCACGCGGTCGTCATCCTCGATGATGGTGATCCGCATGAAGGCGGATTGTAGGGGTATGCCCGATGTTTGTGTGACCCCCAGATTTCTTGGGATTCTTTTGACACCATCCGCGCTCCCGCCATCCCAGACTTAGGCCGCGCACTACGACATCTGCGCCTGCCCTGCCGAGGAGGCCGCGATATGCCTACGACCAGCACATTACGGATGATCGCCGCGATCTGCGTCCTGTCCCTCACCGCCGCCTGTGGCGCAGGCGGGAGCGCGGGCGGCGGCGGCTACCCGGAGCAGAACATCACCATCGTGGTCCCGTTCAGCGCGGGCGGGCCTACCGACACCGTCACCCGCATGATCGCCGAGCCGATGGCCGCCAAGCTCGGCGCCAAGATCGTCGTCCAGAACGTCGAGGGCGCGGGCGGCACCGTCGGCGCGGACGAGGTCGCCAACGCCGACCCCGACGGCTACACCGTGCTGATGCACCACATCGGCATGTCCACGGCCCCCGCCCTCTACGCCAACCTCGGCTTCAAGCCGCTGGAGAGCTTCGAGATGATCGGCCTGGTCACCGAGGTGCCCATGACCATCGTCGCGAGCAAGAACTTCGAGCCCAAGACGCTCCAGGAGCTGGTCACCTACGTGAAGGCGAACGCCGCCAAGGTCACCCTGGCCAACGCCGGCGTCGGCGCCGCCTCCCACCTGTGCGGCCTGCTGTTCCAGACGGCCACCGGGGTCAAGCTGCAGGAGGTCCCGTACAAGGGCACGGGGCCCGCGCTGACCGACCTGGTCGGCGGCCAGGTCGACTTCATGTGCGACCAGACGACCAACACCAGCGGCCAGATCAACGCCGGCGAGGTCAAGGCCTACGCCGTCACCACGCCCGAGCGGGTCAAGAGCCTGCCCAACCTGCCCACCACCGCCGAGGCGGGCCTGCCCGACCTCAAGGTGAGCGTGTGGCACGGACTGTACGCGCCCAAGGGCACGCCACAGAACGTCGTGCAGAAGCTGACGGAGGCGTTGAAGACCGCGCTGGCCGACCAGAAGGTCATCGACCAGATGGCCAAGCTCGGCACAGAGCCGGTCAAGGCCGAGGACGCCACCCCGCAGGCGCACCGCGCCAAGCTGGAGGAGCAGCTCGGCATCTGGGCCAAGGTCATCGCCGACGCAGGGGTCAAGGCCTCCTGAGGTGAAGCGCAGCCGATCCCTCCCCGACGTTCTCGCCGGGGGAATCTTCGTCCTGCTCGGCGGCGCGTTCGCGGCGGGGTCGCTCGGCTACGAGCTGGGCACCCCGCTGCGGATGGGCCCCGGCGCCTTCCCGCTGCTGGCGGGGTTGATCGTCGCCGCCCTGGGCCTGGCGATCGTCGTCAAGGGCCTGGTGGCGGGCGAGCTGATCGCGTTCGGGCCGATCCCGTGGCGGGCCGTCGCCGCGATCACCGCCGCGCTCGTCTTCTTCGGGCTCACGGTCCGCGGCCTCGGCTTCGTCCCGGCCTCGGCCGTGACCGTCCTGCTGACGGCGCTGGCCAGCACCCGCGTACGCCCGCTCACGGCCGTGGCCGTGACGGCCGGGCTGACCGCGGCGGCCACCGTCATCTTCGTCGTCGGACTGCGGCTGCGGATCCCGTTGATCGGCCCGTGGCTGGGAATGTGACATGGACCTCCTCGACAATCTCGCCCTGGGCTTCTCGACCGCCCTGCTGATCCAGAACGTCGTCTACTGCTTCGTCGGCGTCCTGCTCGGCACCGCCGTCGGCGTCCTGCCCGGCATCGGGCCGACGGCGACGGTGGCGATGCTGCTGCCGATCACCTTCAACTTCGAGCCGGTCACGGCGCTGATCATGCTGGCGGGCATCTACTACGGCGCGCAGTACGGCGGCTCGACCACGGCCATCCTGATCAACCTGCCCGGCGAGTCATCGGCGGCGGTCACCGCCCTCGACGGCCACGAGATGGCCCGCCAGGGCCGGGCGGGCGCGGCGCTTGCCGCGGCCGCGGTCGGCTCCTTCATCGCCGGTACGGTGGCGACCGTGGTGCTGGCCGTCGCAGCCCCTCCCCTGGCCCGCGTCGCGTTGCAGTTCGGGCCCGCCGAGTACTTCTCGCTCGTGCTCCTCGGCCTCATCGTCTCGATCTCGCTGGCGCGCGGCTCGGCGCTGAAGGCCCTGGCGATGATCGCGCTGGGCGTACTGCTCGGCACGGTCGGGCAGGACATCTACACCGGCACCCCGCGTTTCACCTTCGACCAGCGTGAGCTGTTCGGCGGCATCGACTTCGTATCGGTCGCGGTGGGCATGTTCGGCGTCGCGGAGATCCTGCGCAACCTGGAGAACGAGCACGCCCGCACCACCATCGCCGGCCGGGTGCGCAACCTCTGGCCCACCCGCGAGGACCGCCGCCGGATCACCGGCCCGATCCTGCGCGGCACCGGGCTCGGCGCCGCGCTCGGCGTACTCCCCGGCGGGGGTCACGTGCTGGCCTCGTTCACCTCCTACGCCGTCGAGAAGCGCGTCTCGAAGCGCCGGGAGGAGTTCGGGCACGGCGCGATCGAGGGGGTCGCCGGTCCCGAGTCGGCGAACAACGCCGCGGCGCAGACCTCCTTCATCCCGCTCCTCACTCTCGGCCTGCCCGCTCACCCGGTGATGGCGCTGATGGTCGGCGCGTTCATCGTCCACGGCATCACCCCCGGACCGAACGTCATCACCGACGAGCCGGCGCTGTTCTGGGGCCTGATCGCCTCGATGTGGATCGGCAACGTGCTGCTGGTCCTGCTCAACCTGCCGTTGATCGGCATCTGGGTACGCATGTTGCGCATCCCCTACCAGGTGCTCTTCCCGATGATCATCCTGTTCGCGGCGATCGGGACCTACTCCCTGGGGTTCAACGCCTACGACGTCTACGCGATCGTCTTCTTCGGGCTCCTGGGGTACGTCCTGATCAAGTGCGGCTGCGAGCCGGCGCCGCTGCTGCTCGGGTTCGTGCTCGGACCGCTGATCGAGGAGAACCTGCGGCGGGCGCTGATCATCTCGCGTGGCGACGCGACCGTCTTCCTCACCCGGCCGATCTCGGCGGTGCTGCTGGTGCTGGCCGTGGCGGCCCTGATCATCGCGGCGCTCCCGGCGATCCGGCGACGTCGCGAGATCGTGTTCACCGAGGAGGACTGACCCCATGGGCACGAGCCGGAGCGCCCACATCTCACGCGTGCGGTGATCCAGACAGGCCTTCCGCGTTCGCCCGAGGGTGGCTTCGCGCCGGTTCGGGAGCTGAAGGTTTCCTGGATGGCCCGGGAAGTCCGATGAGCTGCGAATTCTCCGCTGCCACCGGCCAGAACGTGACCAGCACTTGGCACCGCTTGGAATACAGGGTGCCGGAAGTCGGTTAGAGTCGAGTGGCCGCTGTGGTTAGTGTCCCCCGGGCCGCAAATTACCGCCTTCACGGAATACCGTTCGGCTGGAGCCGTGTTGTGCCTCTCGCCGAGGAGGCGACCGCCACAGCGGCCTTGACGTCTTACCAGGCGCCCCACATCGAGTGGGGCGCCTGCTTTGCTGCTCAGGCCCACACCACCTGCCACCGCGCGAGATCGTCTCAAGGCGCTGACGGACGGAGCGCGGTGGCGATGTCGGTCTCGATGGCTTCGACGGCGGTGATCACGCCGTAGGCCAGCAGGTGGGTGGTGCAGTGGTCGCTGAGGTGACGGTCGCCGGCCCGCCACTCCACGACGTCCTCGTCGGTGAGGACGTCGGGGGCCAGGCCGGCCAGGAGGGCGACCTTCGCGCCCGCCCGGCCGCCGCCCTCCAGCGGGGCCAGGGCCTCGTCCAGCCACGCACCCGCGGGCACGCGGCGGCCGCGGTGGGCGGTGATCGTCGCGGTCACCACGTCCGACGCCGCCGGGGAGAGCAGCGCGGCGCCCTGGCCCGCGGTCGCCGTCAGCGCGGCGTACGCGGCGCCGATCGGGGTGCCCTCGGCCCAGGCGGGCTCTTCCCGGGAGGGCAGGCCGTCCAGCAGCGCCAGGGTGGCGCCGGGCTTCAGTTCTCCGGTGGGCTCGCGCAGCACGGGAGCGTCCTCGAACGCCGGCGGGTCCTCGGGGTTCAGGGTGCCGGGCATCAGGCCCGCCGGCAGCATCGCCGCGGCCACCCGGTCGATGAAATGGGTGAAAAGGACTGTGCCGACCAGTTCGGCGGCCGTCTCGCCGGTGAACGGCGCTTCGCCCGGCTCACGTACGCCGGTGGAGGAAGCCCAGGAAAGCAGTGCGCCAAGCCGTACATCGGCCGGATCTTCACCACGCTGGACGGCGTCGGCGAGCGCGCCCGCCCCCAGGCGGCGCACCACCACCACGAGCGTCTCGATCTCGTACGGGACGCCGTTGGCCAGCGCCGCGCCCAGGGCGGCGACCGCCTTGTCGAGCATCGGGACTGAGCCGGCCAGCTGCGCCTCCCGCATCAGCGACCACCCGGCCGCCATCAGCTCCTCCGACTTCGACAACATCATCACCGCCGGGCCGATGCTGCTGAACTCCCGGTTCACCTGCGTGTACACCTCGGCGACCAGGCCGCGGGCCCGCTCCGGCCGGACAGGGCTGACATGACGGATGAGGGATGACATCCCCGATGCTCCTCACGATCGTGCGAGTGGAGCCTCGATCCTCGCCGCCCGCCGACCGGTGTGTCGTCGCACCGGGGAAGGCATCCGGCGGTGGTAGGGCGGCTACGACGACGGGCGTACGCGCCAGCCGGTTTCCGTGCCTGGCGTCTTCCGGAGTTCTACGTTTCACGCCGGGTGAGCACCAAGGGGACGTCGTCGGTGATGGCGATCGTGTGCTCGGAGTGGGCCGTGCGTGAGCCGTCGGCCGAGCGGATGGTCCAGCCGTCGGCGTCGTAGACGATCCGATCGGTCGTCCGCGCGAACCAGGGTTCGAGCGCGAGAGTCAGTCCCGGCCGGAGTATCAGGCCGCGGCCCGCCCGGCCCTTGTTGGGAACGTGGAGTTCCTCGTGCATGGTACGGCCGATGCCGTGACCGCCGAACTCGGTGTTGACCGGATAGCCGTGGTCGCGGGCCACCGCCCAGACGGCCGCCGAGATGTCGCCCAGGCGGTTGCCCGGACGTGCCGCCTCGATCGCCGCCTCCAGCGCTTCCTCGGTGGCGCGGATGATCCGCAGGTCCTCCTCGGCAGCGGTGCCGACGACGATCGTACGCGCCGAGTCGGCCACCCAGCCGTCGATGCCGACCGCGAGGTCCGCGCTGAGCACGTCCCCGTCGCGCAGGGTGTAGTCGCGTGGCAGGCCGTGCAGGACGGCGTCGTTGACGGACAGGCAGATGACGTTGCGGAACGGGCCGCGCCCGAAGGACGGCGCGTAGTCCCAGTAGCACGAGTCCGCCCCGCGCCGTTTGATCATGCCGCGCACGTGGCGTTCCAGGTCCAGCAGGTTGACGCCCACCTCGGCGAGCCGGCCGACCTCGGAGAGCACCTCGGCGACGAAACGCCCGGCCACCTGCATGCGCTGGATCTCGGCAGGCGTCTTCAGTTCAATCACGAAAACCTCGCGTCAAAGTCGGTATTACTATACCGGCAACCTTAACACTTGCCGGTATAGTAATACCAACCCTATGCTGGGGGCATGGTCCGCCAACCGCTCACACCCGAGCAGATCGAAGCCGGCAGGCGTCTCGGCACCCTGTTGCGCCGCGCGCGAGCGGGACGCGACCTGGAGGAAGTCGCGGGCGCGGCCGGCATCTCGCCGGAGACCCTGCGCAAGATCGAGACGGGACGCCTGCCGTCCCCAGGATTCGGCACGATCGTCCGCCTCGGCGAGGCACTCAACCTGCCCGTTCAAGAGCTGGCCGCCACCTGGCGCGGCAACGACGTACCCCTGGAGGCCGCCTCGTAGCCGCCGACGCCCCCGCACGACCACCATCGCCCCGAGGCCAAGAGCCTGCGGGGCGTTGACTTTGTCGCAAGGCATGTCGCACTATGTTGCTACAAAGCTTGCGACAAAGGAGGCGCTGTGACGCGCGAACCCCTACCGGGCACCGACCCGCGAAGCCGTGCGGCCGACCTGCGGCTGGCGGGTGAGTGGCTCGCCCAGCACGACCTGGCCGGCGCCCGGCCGACCCCGCTGCTGGCCAGCCGGCTGGCGGTCCGCAGACGCGCCCGCCTGGCCACGTACGTCATCCTGGCCGCGCTGATCATCGTGAGCGCCCTCGCCGCCACTTCCGCCTTCGGCGGCCTCCAGCGGTATCGCCCGCTCCTGCTGCTGGCCCTGGCCGTGTCGGTGGCCGGGCTTCTGCTGGCGCAGTCCCTGCTCGGCCGGTGGGTGCGACGCGTCGACCGGCGAGCGGGCGCTACGCTGTCGCGCCGGGCCGCCCATCCGATCCAGCCCGGCTGGCGGGTCGTGCTCGGCCGGCCGTACGCCGTCTTCGCGATCGCCACGTTCGCCGGTGCGATGGCGCTGGCCGCCAGCGCCCTGACCGTGCCCGACCCCACCGTGCGGCAGCTGGCCGTCGTCGTGCTGATCGGCCTGCTCGGCGCGACGGCCATCACCGGCATGCAGCTGCGCCACCTGCTCAGGTTCCCGGTCGTGGCGGAGGACGAGGAGTCGCTGACCGCCGACGTCATCATGCGCGTCGAAGACGCCCGCGAGCTCACCACGCCGAGCGTGCAGTGGTCGCTTCCGGTGGTGCTGTTCGGCACCGCGCCCGGCTGGTGGGGCGCCGCCGCGTTCGCCTTCATCGTTCTGAGCCTGGCCGCGTGCGTCGCGCTCCACGCCAGGACGGCGTCGTGCGCGACGGTGGCCCGGCGGGCCATGATCGTTCAATGATCGTCATCGACGCGACCTCGCCGGTGCCGCCGTTCGAGCAGTTGCGGGTTCAGCTCGCCCGGCAGATCCAGGACCGCACGCTGGCCGTGGGCGCCCGGCTGCCGACCATCCGCCACCTGGCGGCCGACCTCGGCCTGGCCGTCAACACGGTCGGCCGGGCCTACCGGGAGCTGGAGGAGGCGGGGCTGATCGAGACCCGCGGGCGGGCCGGCTCGTTCGTGTCGTCCGCCGGCGAAGAAGGCCGGGAGCGAGCCCGCCGGGCCGCCGCCGACTACGCCGCCGTGATCGCCAGCGTCGGCCTCGACGCGGGCGAGGCGATCCGCATCGTCCAGGCGGCACTGGCCTCCGGCACGACAGCACCGGCCTCGCCGTAACGGCGACCCGAGGACCCGCGACCGCCGCCGGAACCATGATCCACAAGACGTCGTTTCGGAATACTCGCGGAATGATCAACGTTGGAGGATGCGGCCGGCCCCGCTCCGGCGCTGATCAGGCGACGATTTCGCACGCGAATCGATATTGCACATCGAGTGGGGTGCCTGCTTTATGGTGGGGTGCGCCGGAGCGAGATCGATTCAGGAGACCTGTTGCTGTACCAAGTGGTCAAGTTCGCCGCCACCCCCCTCGCGAACGTCATGTGCCGCCCGCACATCTCGGGTGGGTCGAACGTCCCCAGGACCGGCGGTGCCATCCTGGCCGCCAACCACCTGTCGATGATCGACTCCTTCCTGCTGCCCGCGCTGCTGCCCCGCCACGTGACCTTCGCCGCCAAGAGCGAGTACTTCTCCGGCAACCCGGTCTCCCAGTGGTTCATGCGGCTCGGCGGCAGCCTGCCCACCGACCGCGACAGCGCCCACGCCGCGCAGGCCATGCTCGAAGCCGCCGCCGACCTCCTGGAGCGCGGCGAACTGTTCGGCATCCACCCCGAGGGCACCCGCTCCCCCGACGGCCGCCTGTACCGGGGCAAGATCGGCGTGGCCTGGCTGGCGCTCAAGACGGGCAAGCCGGTGCTGCCGGTGGCGCTGTCCGGCACCGAGAAGGTCATGCCGGTCGGCGCCAGGGTCCCGCGCCCCGCCAAGATCGGGATCACGATCGGCGAGCCGATGCGCTTCGAGGGCGACTACAAGAGCGCCCGCGACCGGCGCCGCGTGACCGACGACATCATGTCGGCCATCCAGAAACTCTCCGGCCAGGAATACGTCGCCCAGTACGCCGCCAGCCTCAAAGCCGCCTCGTAGCGCACCTCGCCGCCCATCCGTCACGGCACCGTCCCGCTGTGGTGTCCGTGCCGTCACGCCGCCCATCCGTTACGGCAAGCCGCCCCACCCCCACCCGCCGCCGCGCGCGGGCGCCGATCGTGGGGATCGCTTCTCACGCCGGACAGACGCACCGCCGCAACGGCCCACGTGGACCAGCCGCACGGGGGCGCACAGCGAACGGCCGGAGCGGGATCTCCCGCCCCGGCCGGCCCCCGCTTGCTAGGTGTAGTTCTGGACCCGGACGTATGCCGTGCAGTTGACGGCCGCGACCCGGACGTCGTAGTACCGCGACGGGTTCAATCCGGTGATCTTGGTGGATCGGGCGATCGGGAACGCCCATCTGCCGCCGAAGTAGCTCTCCCTGTTGGTCGTCCGGTCCGTGTACCAGAAGTTCAGGTAGCACGATGCGGAGTTGACCGAGGAGTAGCGCACGTAGAGCCACCCCTCCGGGTTGTGCGGTTCGATGGCGCCGGGCTGCGAGCCGGCCTGGTTGACCACGCAGTCGATGATCACGTAGCTGGGAGCGCACCAGCGCCACCCCCAGGGGTCGGCGCTGGCCGGCGCCGGGTTCGCGGTGAACAGGGCCGCGGCCGTCGCGAGCGTCGTCGCGAGCACGACCAGGGTCCGCTTGATGCGTTTGCGCATGTCTCTCCCCGTGCTGTCGAGCAGGTGTGAGCTACCGAACGAAGCCAGCGAAAGGGATCTCCGGGGCGAGCGGCAACGGGCCACGAATTCTCCGCACAAGGCCGCACAAAAGGCCCGGCGCTCCGCCACTATGGGTGCGATGTCGCGCCAGGTTCGCGGAGGATGGCATGCCCGATGGCTTAGATCGTCCCGACCCCGACCGGGTCACCACCCCCGGGGAATCCCGCCCCGACCGGGCCACCACCCCTGACGATCCACGCCCCGACCGGGTCACCAACCCCGACGGTCCCCATCCCGGCCGGGCCACCACTCGCGAGGATCCCGATCCCGACCAGGTCGCCACCCGCGAGGATCTGGCTAGCGAGCTGACGCTTCTGCGCAACACGGCGCGAAAGACGATCAGGGAGCTCGGCAAGGCCGTCGACGTCCCCTACGGCACGCTGGGCGGATGGTTTCGCGGGGCGAACGTGCCGCTGGCCTCGCAGGCCGACCAGTACGAGAAGGTCCTGCTCACCTGCGGCGTGACCGACCCGGAGCAGCGTGAGCGGTGGGTGCGGGCGCTGCTGCGCGTACGGCGGGCGCCGGGCCGCCGCTCGGCCGACCAGGCGCCGCCGTACCGGGGACTGGAGTGTTTCCGGCCCGAGGACGCCGGCTGGTTCTTCGGGCGGCAGGAGCTGACCAGGCGGCTGATCGACCAGGTGTCGCCGGGGCTGACCATGGTGGTGGGGCCGTCCGGGTCGGGCAAGTCGTCGCTGTTGCGCGCCGGGCTGATCCCGGCCCTGCCGTCCTGGGTGCTGCTGAATCCCGGCGAGAGCCCGTACCCGCGAGCGACCGACGGGGTGGTGATCGTCGACCAGTTCGAGGAGATCTTCACCGAGGCGCTCACGGAAGGCGAACGGCTGCGTTTCATCGGCGAGCTCACCGAGCTGGCCGAGGCGGCGCCGGTCGTGGTGGGCATGCGCGCGGACTTCTATCCGCACGCCCTTCGCCACCCGGCGCTCGCCGGCGCACTGCAGACGCGTCAGCTCGTGGTCGGGCCGATGACCGAGAACCAGCTGCGCCAGGCCATCGAGGGCCCGGCCCGCCGCGCCCGCCTCGACCTCGACACCGGGCTGGTCGAACTGCTGCTGCGCGAGATCGCCCCCCACGAGGCGGGCACGCTCCCGCTGCTGTCGCACACACTGCTGTCCACCTGGGAGAACTCCCGCGGCCGCAGGATGACCGTCGAGCACTACCGGGCCAGCGGCGGCCTGCGGGGGGCGGTGGCGGCCACGGCCGAGTCCGTCTACGCCGAGCTGAAGCCCGACGGGCAGAAGCTGGCCAGGCAGACGTTCCTGCGGCTGACCCACATCGGGACCGACACCGCCGACACGCGCCGCCGGGTCACGCGGGACGAGCTGGCCGACGAGGCGGGGCCGGTTCTGGACCACTTCGTACGGCGCCGCCTGCTGACCGTGGACGCCGACACCGTGCAGATCAGCCACGAGACCCTGCTGTCGGCGTGGCCGAGGCTGCGGTCGTGGATCGACGCCGACCGGGCGGGGCTGCGCGTGCTGCGGCAGCTCACCCAGGCCGCCCAGTCGTGGGAGGCGGGCGAGCGGGACCCCGGCGCGCTCTACCGGGGCGGACGGCTGGAGGCGGCCCGTGAGTGGGCCGGCGACCCGATGCGCCGCGCCGAGCTGAACCCGCTGGAACGGCAGTTCCTCGACGTGAGCCTCCAGCAGCACCGGCGCAGGAACCGCCACCTCTACCAGCTGCTCGCCGCCCTGACCGTGCTCGCCGTGCTGGCGGGCGGGCTGGCCGCGTACTCCCAATGGAAAAGGGTGGAGGCCGACCAGGCGCGGGACATGGCGATCTCGCGGACCATGACGATGACGGCGGCGCGGCTGCGCGCCACGGACCCCGTGCTCGCCGCCCAGCTCGCGGTGGCCGCCTACCGGCTCGCGCCGACGGTCGAGGCGCGTTCCGGCCTGGTGGAGGCGGCCGGCGCGCCCGCGGTCACCCGGATGGTCCGCCCGGGACGGGCGCTGCAGGCGGTGGCCACCTCGCCGTCCGGGCGGCTGCTGGCCGCCGCGGGCGCCGCCGTCACCGACAGCGCCGTCCTGCTGTGGGACCTGTCCGACCCCCGCCGTCCGGTACGGCTCGGCCCGCCGCTCACCGGGCACACCAGCTCGATCTACGCGGTGGCCTTCAGCCCGGACGGCCGCATCCTGGCCACCGGCGGCAAGGACCGCACCGTCCGGCTGTGGGACGTGTCCGACCCGGCGCACGCGAAGCCGCTGGGCGCCCCGATCAGCGGCCCCGCCGACACCGTCTACGCGCTCGACTTCAGCCCGGCCGGGCAGGTGCTGGCCATCGGCAGCCGCGACGGCACGATCCGCCTCTGGGACCTGCGCGCCTCCACCCTCACCACCCCGGCCCCCGCACAAGGCCAGGACACCCCGAAGGACACGAAAGACGCGAACAGCACACCAGGCGCACAGGGCGCAGAGAGCGCAGAGGGCGCAGAGGGCGCGAAACACGCGGAGGGCGCTGGAGAGGCGGAGGGCGCGGTGCGGGCGCTGGCGTTTCGGGCGGACGGGCGGGTGCTGGCGGTGGGGAGCGGGACCGACACCGCGGGTTCGCTGCGGCTCTGGGACACCGGTGACCTGACCGACGTGCGGCCCGCCGGTCCCCCGCTGCCGCTGCCGAGCCGGGTCAACGCCCTCGCCTACCACGGCGCCCTGGTCGCGGTCGGCAGCAACGACGGCTCCGTGCGGCTGTGGGACACCACCCGCCCGGACCGGCCGGCGCCGTTCGGGCGCCCGCTGGTGGCCGAGGTGAGCGTGTGGGTGAACGTGGTCTCGTTCAGCTCCGACGGCCGCCTGCTGGGGGTCGGCAGCGCCGACAACAGCGCGCGTGTGTGGGAGGTGGCCACCGGGCGGGTGGTCGGTCTGCTGCCGCATCCGGAGCCGGTGACCGCCGTGCAGTTCAGGAACGGCGACCGCCTCGTCGTCACCGGCGGCGCCGACGGCGTGGCCCGCGTCTGGGACCTGCCGGGACCGGTGATCGAGGCGAGCGAGCACCCGATCGACAACGTGGCCTTCAGCGGCCGCTCCACCCTGCTGGCCGCCGCCGCGGGTGACATCAGGCTCTGGGACGTGGCCGGTCGCCGTCCCTCGCGGGTGAGCCCGCCGCTGACCGCGCCGGCGCCGTACGACCGGATGGGCAGCACGGTGGCGATCAGCCCGGACGGCCGCACGCTGGCGGGTGGCACGAGGCTCGGCAACGCCGTACTGCTGTGGGACATCACGGACCCGGCGCGGCCGGTGCGCCGCGCCACGCTGCTCGGCCCGTCGGCGCTCGTCCAGGGTGTGGCCTTCAGTCCCGACGGCGCGCTGCTGGCGGCGGGCGGCGACGACGGCACGGTGCGCCTGTGGGACGCGCGCACGTGGCGGGCGCTCGCCACGCTGAACCCGGGATCGGGGCAGGTCTTCGCGGTCGCGTTCAGCCCGGACGGGCGGCGGCTGGCGGCGGCGACGCAGGGCGGCGTGGTGGCGCTGTGGGACGTGCGCGATCCGGTCGCGCCGGGGCGGGCGACGACGCTCCTGACCGCGATGGGCGACGACGTGCGCTCGGTCGCCTTCAGCCATGGCGGCGCGCTGCTGGCCGCGGGCAACGCGTCGGGGACCATCCGGCTGTGGCGGCTGGGCGGCGCGGCCGGTCCCGTCCTCGCGGGCGCGCCGCTGACCGGGCCGGACGGGCGGGTCTTCGCGGTGGCCTTCGACCCGCGCGACGGCATGCTCGCGGTGGGGACCGGGGCGGGCCAGCTGTGGCTCTGGGACATCGCCGACCCGGCGGCGCCGCTGCTGCGGGTGGCGGTCAACAGCCCCGGCGAGAGCTACACGGAGCTGGCCTTCAGCGCGGACGGCGGCATGCTGGCCAGCGCCGGGGGCGACGTGCGGCTGTGGGAGGTGGACCCGGCGCGGATCACGGCCAGGCTCTGCCGGGAGTCGGGAGACGCGATCACAGAGCCGGAGTGGCGCAAGCACGTGTCCGGTGTCGCCTTCCGGCCGCCCTGCCCCGCGTAAGAATTTGCTGATCGCGCATCTTTTCCGATTCGGCAAGTTTGCGGCGGGCGTGACGGGCCTGCTGCTGCGTCCCGGCTGCCATGTCGCGTGGGCGTCGGCCGCGCCCCGGCCGGACGCTCAGGAACGCGAGGAACTTCGCACGGCCCCGTCACGCTGGTCCGGCACACCCCTCGCCGTGGCGGGGCGTGTGCTGAGGGATGTTCATCGCCGCGTCCAGGCGGGCTGGGCGACGTCGAAGACGCGCTGTTCACGGCCGCGCAGGCACACCTCGGCGAACTGCCACAGGATCGCCCCCGTCGGCGCGTGCACGAGGATCGCGGGCCCCAGCGGCATCTGCAGCAGAGGCCCGCGCCAGCGCGGCACACCGGGGGCCAGCAGCCGCTCCAGCGGCACCTCGTGCACGGAGGCGACCTCGCGCGGGTCGGGAACGGCCCGCTGATCGCCCCCGAACGCCACCACCGGAGTGATCACGAACCCGGAGTCGGTGACGAAGTCGTCCAGCAGCCCCGCCACCCGCACCCCGGTGATCCCGGTCTCCTCGGCCAGCTCGCGCAGCGCCCCCCGCACGGGCTCCTCGCCGTCGTCCAGCCGCCCGCCCGGCAGCGCCCACTGCCCCGCGTTGCGCCCGCGCGGCGCGCGCTTGATCACGATCAGGTGCGGCTCGCGCCCCTCCAGCACGCACACCGTGACCGCCGCCGCGCGCAACCCTTCGACCGGCGGCGCCGCCCGGCGCTCGAACCCGTCCAGGTTGGCCCGTACCGTCGCCTCCAAAGCCGCCAGCGCCTCGAACACCGGCCCAGGATCTCACCCCGCCCCGGCTCAGGAGGCGGCGGGCCGTACCGCGAAGGCGAGGGAGAGCTGGTGGAAGGCGCGCCCGGCGGCGGCGACCGCCTCGGGGTGGACCTCGTCGGCGGCACGGCCGCGGGAGAGCTCCAGCCACGTACGGCGGGCCAGCACCCGCTGCGCGGCCAGCACCTGGGCGGACAGCAGCGCCGCGGACAGCTCATCGTAGTGCCCGGCCAGGGCGTCGGCGAGGGCGCTCTCGTCGGCGGCGACGTACACGGCCACGCGGGCGGCCAGGCTGGGCGTCTCGAAGACCATGCGGTGGAAGGCGAGCACCGCGGGGTGGTCGTTGAGCCCGGTGACCGGGTCGCGGCGGGCCAGCCCCGCCAGGAAGTGGTCCCGCAGGGCCGCCAGCGGGTCGCCGTCCGCGGCGCGCACGACGCGGGCGGCCTCGCCCTGGTGGTCGGCGATGCGGTGGACGACGAGGTCCTCCTTGGTGGCGAAGTACTTGAAGAGCGTGGGTTTGGAGACGTCCGCGGCGGCGGCCACCTCGGCCACGGACACCTCGTCGAAGCCCCGCTCCAGGAACAGCGTGATGGCCGCCGCCGAGATCGCCTCGTGTACCCGCTGCCGCTTGCGCTGGCGAAGTCCCGTCATGCCACCATGTTAACCTGGTTAATAACTTAACCGAGTTAAAGGAGTTGGATGAGCACGCTGGACCAGGAGCGTGACTACGTCGAGACGTGCCGCGCGGGGCTGCGGCGCATGCTGGCGGGGGCGCGCGAGAACGTCATCATCGGCGAGAGCGTGGCCGGCGACCGCTACAGCGCCGAGCGGCTGGGCCGCTACCTGAAGAGCCTGGCCAAGGAACTCGGCGAGGAGCCCGACGGGCCGCCGTTCTTCGGGCGGCTGGCGTTCGGCCAGGGCGAGCACCGCGACCGCTCCTACTACATCGGCCGCCGCCACATCCCCGGCGAGCACGGCGGCGTGCCGCTGGTCATCGACTGGCGGGCGCCGGTCTCGCGCGCCTTCTACCGGGCCGGCGCCCGCGACCCGCAGGGCGTGGCGACCCGGCGCCGCTACGGGTGGTCGGGGCCGCGGCTGACCGGGTTCGAGGACGAGGACCTGGGCCGGGGCGAGCAGGGCGGCGGCGCGATCCTGACCGCCGAGATCGAACGGCCGCGCGTGGGCCCGATGCGCGACATCGTGGCCACCATCCAGCCCGAGCAGGACGACCTGGTGCGGGTGGAGGTGGGCGAGTCGGTGTGCGTGCAGGGCGCGCCCGGCACCGGGAAGACGGCGGTGGGGCTGCACCGGGCGGCGTACCTGCTGTACGCGCACCGGGCGCGGCTGGAACGCTCGGGCGTGCTGGTGCTGGGGCCCAACCGGGCCTTCATCGGCTACATCTCCGCCGTGCTGCCCGCGCTGGGCGAGGTGGAGGTGGAGCAGACGACGCTGGAGGAACTGCTGGGCGGCGCCGAGGTCCGGGCCGGCGACCCGGCGCCCGCCGCGGCGGTCAAGCACGACGCGCGGATGGCCGAGGTGCTGCGCCGGGCGCTGTACGGACGGATCGCCAGACCCGTGGAACCGGTCGTGGTCAGCGACGGGGCGGCGCGGTGGCGGGTGTACGAGGACGAGCTGCGGCGCATCGTGGACGACACGCGGCGCGAGGGCCTGCCGTACCTGACCGGGCGCGAACGCGTGCGCTCGCGGATCATGGCGCGTGTCATCCGGCAGGCCGAGCTGCGCGGGCACCTCGTCAACGCGGCCTGGACGAAGCGGATGGGCCGGCAGGTCACGCCGTTCCTGGACGCGGTCTGGCCGGCGCCCAAGCCCGAGCAGGTGCTGGCCGACCTGCTCACCGATCCCGCGAAGGCGGCGGGCGGCGTCCTGGAGACGCACGAGATCGAGGCGATCACCTGGGCGCGGCCGCCGCGCTCGTACAAGAGCGCCCGCTGGTCGGCCGCCGACGCGGTGCTGCTCGACGAGCTGGCCGGGCTGCTGGAGCGGCCCGCGGGCTTCGGGCACGTGATCGTCGACGAGGCGCAGGACCTGTCGCCGATGCAGTGCCGCGCCATCGCCCGGCGCAGCGAGCACGGCTCGCTGACCGTCCTCGGCGACCTGGCCCAGGCCACCACGCCGTGGGCGGCGCGCGCGTGGGCCGCCCAGCTCGCCGCGCTCGGCAAGCCGGCGGCGCGCACGGTCGAGCTCACCACCGGCTTCCGTGTCCCGGCGGCGGTCGTGGAACTGGCCAACCGGCTGCTGGCCGCCCTGGAGGCCGACGTGCCGGCGACCCGTTCCTTCCGCCGGGACGGCGCGCTGAGCGTGCGGGAGACCGCCGACCTGCCCGCGGCGGTCGTGGCGGCGGTGCGGCGGGGACTGGAGCTGGAGGGCTCGATCGGGGTGATCGCCGCCGACCCGGCCGTCGACGGGCTGCGTGCGGCGCTGTGGGACGCCGGCCTGGACGCCACCCTCGTCGAGCCCGGGACCGGCGGCGACACGGCGTTCCGGGTCAGCCTGGTGCCCGCCTCTGCGGCCAAGGGACTGGAGTACGACCACGTGATCGTCGCCGAGCCCGCCGAGATCGCCGAGGCCGAGGCGCGCGGGCTCAACCGGCTGTACGTGGCGCTGACGCGGGCCGTCTCCCGCCTGGACGTGCTGCACGCCCGCCCGCTGCCCGGCCCTCTGATCACCGCAGACTCGACAGGACATGCGCGTTCGGTGTGAGATGAAGTCCAGACACGCGTGACTTTCGGGGGTCCATACCTAGGGAGCAGTCCTATGACCACACCAGACGATCCCAACGCCCGGCCGCAGTGGTCACCGCCGCCCGAGCAGCCGGGGCCCGCTCCTCCCTACGACCAGCCGTACGGCCAGGCTCCCTACGGCACCCCGCCCAAGAGCGGCTCCGGCGTCCAGATCCTGTCGATCATCGGGTTCGTGTTCGCGGCCATCGCGCTGCTGTTCATCCCGATCCTGTTCGGCCTCATCGGCATCGTGCTCGGCATCGTCGGCCACACCCGGGGCGAGTCGCTCGGCAAGTGGGCCGCGGTCGCCTCCGGCGTCACCATGATCCTCGGTATGGTCATCGGATTCCTGGTGGTCCGGAGCATGACCGCTTGACCTTGTCGTAGCGTCAAGGTTTTTCATAGAGGTATGCGGATAGGAGAACTCGCCGCCCTGGCCGGCGTCTCGACCAGGGCGGTGCGCCACTACCATCACCTCGGCCTGCTGCCGGAGCCCGAGCGGCGGGCCAACGGCTATCGCCTCTACACCCTGCGCGACGCCGTCACCCTGTCGCGCATCCGGCGGCTGTCGGAGCTGGGCCTGTCGCTGGAGGAGATCCGCGACGTGCTGGCCGACCAGCAGGGCCGCGAGCTGCGCGAGGTGCTGACCGAGCTCGACGCCGACCTGGAGCGGCAGGAGGCGGAGATCAGGGAGCGGCGCGCCCGCCTGGCCACCCTGCTGGAGCAGGAGAACCCGCAACCCGACGACGCCCTCTCACCCGACATGGCGCGTATCCTCGGCCGGCTGCCCCGGGGCGCCGGCGGCATGGCCGCGCGCGACCGCGAGTTCCTGGCGCTGCTGGACACCTCGATGCCCGCCGACCGGCGGGCCGACTTCGTGGACCCCGTCCTGGCCCTGCCGGAGACCGACCCGGAGTTCCACGCCCAGGCCATGCAGGTCTACGCCGAACTCGACGCGTTCGCCGACATCGTCCCCGACGAGGACGACCCGCGGGTGGAGGAGCTGGCCTGGCGGCTGATCGAGCTGACGCCGCGCGAGCTGATCCCCGAAGGCAGCCTGCCTATGCCCGGTGAGGAAGACCCGTTCGTGCGGGCCTTCATGGCCGACCTGAGCCCCGGGCAGGCGGTCGTCATCCGCCGCGTCATGAAGCTGCTGAGCAAGCCGTGAGGGTGGCACGCCGCATGCTGGCGCACGAACTGCGCGCTCTGGCCAGCCTCGGCTACTGGGTGCTGGGCCGGCGCCATGGCGTCGGGCCCGGCCAGGTGGCCATTCCCTACCACGCGGGCGGGTCGATCACGCTGTGGATGTTCCTGTTCGCGATCGTGGTGGAGGGCGTGGCGCTGGAGCTGTGGCTGGGCTGGCCGATCCTGACCGTCGCGCACGTCTACTTCGTGCTCGCCAACCTCGGCATGATCGCCGCCGCGCGCTCGCGGCCGCACGTGGTGGGCGAGCACGAGGTACGGCTGCGCCAAGGAGCCGCCTTCGACCTGCGCGTCCCCCGCGAGCTGATCGTCTCGGCGCGGGCCGCGAGCCGGATCCACGACTCCGGGTTCGTCACCCTGGCCGAGGGGCGCCTGGAACTGGTCGTCGACTCGCGCACCAACCTCGTGCTGGAGCTGTCGGAGCCGGTGACGGTGGTGCGGCCGCTGGGCCGTACCGGGGAGGCGAGTTCGATCAGGGTGTTCGCCGACGATCCGCGAGAATTTCTCCGGACGCTGTCGATTCCCGCGCCGCCCGCGCGTCATGGCAGTGACCGAAGGGAGAAATCATGAAGTACGTGCTGCTCGTCGTGGGCGATGAGAGGCCGTGGTCGCAGGCGGGTCCCGAGGAGCGCGCCGCCGTCTACGCCCGGTGGGGCGCCTACACCGCGATGCTCACCGAGCGCGGGGCGAACCTCGGCGGCAACGAGCTGGCCCACTCCTCCACCGCCACCACCGTCAGGAAGAACGGCGACCAGGTCCTCATCACCGACGGACCCTACGCCGAGACCGTGGAGCAGATCTCCGGCTACCAGATCGTGGAGGCCCGGGACCTGGACGAGGCGATCGAGCTGGCCGCGGCCATGCCGTCCGACGTGGAGATCAGGAGGTGCGCGTCGTGAAATACGCCCTGTTGCTGTACGGCAACGCCGCCGACTGGGCCAGCGCCACCCCGGAGCAGATCCAGGAGGGCATCGCCCGCCACGGCGCCTACATCGAGATGCTCAAGGGCCGCGGCGCCTACCTGGAAGGCGAGGAGCTCGGCGCGCCGGGCGAGGCGGTCTGCCTGCGCAGGGGCGAAGGGGAGGTGCTGCGCACCGACGGGCCGTTCGTGGAGACGGTCGAGCACCTGGGCGGCTACTACCTCATCGAGGCCAAGGACCTGGACGAGGCGATCGAGCTGGCGACCGCCTGCCCGGAGCGGACCGTGGAGGTGCGGCCGGTGGTGGAGTACTCGGGATGAGCGCCGTCGAGCAGGCGTACCGCGAGCACTGGGCGCGCCTGCTCGCCATCCTCACCGCCGAGCTGCGTGACCTCGACCTGGCGGAGGAGTCGTTGCAGGACGCCTTCGCGGCCGCGGTGCCGGCCTGGCCGCCGGTGCCGGACAACCCGCCGGCGTGGCTGCTGACCGCGGCGCGGCGGCGGGCGGTCTCGCGGCTGCGCCACATGGCGGTCGCGGCCCGCAAGCTGCCGCTGCTCGTGGTCGACGAGCCACAGGCGGGCGACGACCTGCTCAGCCTGATCTTCACCTGCTGTCATCCGGCGCTGTCGATGGAGGCGCGGGTGGCGCTGACGCTGCGCTGCGTGGGCGGGCTGGGCACGCGGCAGATCGCCCGGTTGTTCCTGGTCGGCGAGGCGACGATGGCGGCCCGGATCACCCGTGCCAAGAAGAAGATCAGCCAGGCCGGCATCCCGTACCGGGTACCGTCCGGGCCGGAGCTGGTGGCGCGCCGCGACGGGGTGCTGGCCGTGCTGTACCTGATCTTCACCGAGGGGTACGCGGCGGCCGAGGGCGAGGACCTCATCCGGACGGAACCGGCGGCGCAGGCGATCGCGCTGGCCCGGATGCTGGCCGCGCTGATGCCGCACGACAGCGAGGTCGGCGCGCTGCTGGCGCTGATGATGCTGCACCACGCGCGGCGCGATGCCCGGCTGGACGAGCGGGGGCGCATCGTGACGCTCGCCGAGCAGGACCGCGGGCGCTGGCACCGCGAGGAGATCGCCGAGGCCCTGGGCCTGCTGCGGCCAGGACCGCCCGGCCTCTACCAGGTGCAGGCGGCGATCGCCGCCGAGCACGCCTCGGCGATCCTGCCCCAGGACACCGACTGGACCGCGATCGCCCAGCTGTACGAACTGCTGGAGGCGCTGACCGGGTCGGCCGTGGTCCGCCTGAACCGGGCCGTCGCGGTGGCCGAGTCGCAGGGGCCCGCCGACGGGCTGGAGCTGCTGGCGGGCCTGGAGGAGCGGTTGCCGCGCCATCACCTGCTCCCGGCGACGCGCGCCGAGCTGCTGCGGCGGCTGGGCCGGCTGGAAGAGGCGGTGGAGGAGTACGGCAAGGCGCTGGCGCTGGTGGGGACGGCGCCGGAGCGCGAGTTCCTGCAGTCCCGCCGCGCCACCCTGCGCGCGTGACGATCACGCGGGCTCGTGCAGCCAGGTCTCGTGCAGGTGCAGCCAGCGCAGTTCCCCGTCCGCTCGCTGGAAGACGGCCGTCGACCGGCGGGCGCCGCCCTCCTGCCACTCCTGGTAGGCGGCCACCAGCAGCGGCCCGGCCTCGGCCACCACGCGCACCTCCCGGATCTCGATCCGCAGGCCGGGCATCGCGCCGCGCAGTCCGCGCACCTGGCGCATCACCTGCTCCCGTTCCAGGGTGCGGCCGTCGGGCCCGGTCAGGGTGAAGGCGGCCGCGTGCGCCCGGTCGAACTCCTCGAACCCCTGCCCCGGCTCCCCCGACAGCCAGCGTTCGATCACCTGGTGGTGGCGGACGATCTCCTGCCGCGCCGTCATCGGGGCCGTCCGGTGAGCCAGTCGATCGGGGCGGCGGGCCGTACGCCCAGGAGGTCGAGCGCGGCGGGGTCGGCGGCCAGCAGCGCGCGGTCGGCGGCGGCCCAGCGGTAGGTGTCGGCGACGGCGGCGGCGGTGACCGGGCCGGTGAGAGCGCTCAGTGCCACCTCGAAGGCGGCGGGGTTCTGGGCGTGGAAACGGGCGCCGATCGCGGCGGCCAGGTCCGCGCCGGTGACGGCCTCGGCCGCGCCGACGTTCAGGATCTCGCCCTCCAGCCCGTCGAGGGTCAGCGCGGCGTGGGTGGCGGCGGCCAGGTCGGCGTGCGACAGCCAGGCCACGGGCAGGTCGGCGGGCAGCGGGTACGCCAGCACGCCCTCGGCGGCCAGCGGTCCCGCCACCCAGGGGGCGGCCAGGTTGTCGAGGTAGATCGGCGGGCGCAGCTCCACAACCGGCAGCCCGGCCGCGCGCAGGTCGTCCCCGGCGCGGCGGCGGGTCTCGAAGGCGGGCACACCGGTGCCGGCGGCGGGCAGGCGGTTGCCGGTGTTGAACACCAGCCGCCGCACCCCCGCCGCCAGCGCCGCGTCCCGCACGTTGCGGACGTAGAGGTCCACGGTGCCGGCGTCGTAGACCATGGGCAGCATCACCGAGGCGTGGGTGACGCCGTCGAAGGCCGCCTTCACCGCCGCGCCGTCGGCCAGATCTCCGGTGAACGGCCGCGCCCCCTCGGGAGCCGGGCCGCTCCGGGTGAAGGCGCGTACGGGAAGGCCCTCGGCCAGCAGGCGGCGGGCGACCGCGCCGCCCTGGGCGCCGGCGGCGTTCATCACAAGGAAGGTCATGGGAGACAGTTTGCCCGGCTCACGGGATACGCTCCATAAAGCACGCTCTCACAATCTTTAAGGATCGTCCGGTGGATGGGGACCTGCTCAGCGACCTGCTCGCCCCGCTGCGGCTGCACGGCGTCTTCCACAGCCGCTGGCAGGCCCGCGCGCCCTGGGGCGTGGCCGGGCGGCGGGAGAGCTGCGCCCTGCTGCACTACGTCGACCAGGGCTCGTGCACCGTCGAACTGCCCGGCCACCCGCCCGTCACCCTCGCCGCCGGCGACCTGGCCGTCTTCCCGCACGGCAGCGCCCACCGGCTGGCCGACCGGCCGGGGCGGGCCACCGTACCGCTGAGCGGGGTCCTTCCCGAACGCCAGCCCGGCGGCGTGCGCACCGTCGAGATCGACGGGCCGGGCGCGCGGACCGTCATGCTGTGCGGCGGCCTGCACTACGACCGTGCCGCCGCCGCTCCCCTCTACCAGGCGCTGCCGCCGCTGTTCGTGCTGGAGAGCGCGCGGTTGCGGGCCCATCCGCTGCTGGGCGCGACGCTGGAGCGGCTGGCCGGCGAATGGGACACCGCCGCGCCCGGCGCCCGGCTCGTCGCCCTGCGCGCGTTCGAACTCGTCTTCGTCCTCGCGCTGCGCGCCGCCCTCGACGCCCCCGGCTCGGCGCTGCCTGCGGGCGCGGCGGTCCTGGAGGCGCTGCGCCATCCGGGCGTGGCCGCCGCGCTGCACACCGTCCAGACCCGCTTCGCCGAGCCGTGGACCGTGGAGACGCTCGCCGCCCAGGCGGGCATGTCCCGTTCCGCCTTCGCCGCGACGTTCCGCCGCCTGGTCGGCCAGGCGCCCATGCGCCACCTGACCGCCCGCCGCATGCAGGAGGCGGCCCGCCTGTTGTCCGAGACCACGCTGCCGCACAACCGCATCAGCGAACGCGTCGGCTACGGCACGCCGGTCGGCTTCCACCTGGCCTTCCGTCAGTGGTACGGGCTGACGCCCGGCGAGTACCGCGCCGAAGCCCGGCCGTGACTACAGGAGGGTCAGCTGTTCGGCGTCCGGTCCGGGCTTGGCAGGGGCGCGCCTGGCGAGGCGGCGGGGTCCGGCGGGGCCGGATCCGCCGATGCCGTGGCGGCGGGCCAGATCCTTCACCTGAGCGGTGACGCGCTCCTGGTAGGCGCGGGGCGCGTAGGCGCCTCTGCCGTAGAGCTCCAGGTAGCGCGGCACCAGGCGCGGGTGTTCCCTGGCCAGCCATCCCAGGTACCACTCCCTGGCCCCCGGTCGCAGATGCAGCACCAGGGGCGTCACGTGCACCGCGCCTGACACGGCGATCGCCTCGACGGTGCGTTCCAGCTCGGCCGGGGAGTCGGTCAGATACGGGAGGACGGGGGCCATCAGGACGCCGCAGCGGATCCCGGCGGCGTTGAGGCGGGCGCAGGCGGCCAGGCGGCGTGCGGGGTGCGGGGTGCCGGGCTCCACGGTGCGCCAGGCCCGCTCGTCGACGAAGCCCACCGACACGTTGACGGACACGTCGGTCACCCGCGCCGCCTCGGTCAGCAGGTCGAGGTCGCGCAGGATGAGCGTGCCCTTGGTGAGGATGGAGAACGGGTTGGCCGCATCGCGCAGCGCCTCCAGAATCCCCCGCATCAGCTGATACCGGCCCTCGGCCCGCTGGTAGCAGTCGACGTTGGTGCCCATCGCCACGTGCCCGCCCTGCCAGCGGGGCGCGGCCAGTTCGCGGCGGGTCAGCTCGGCGGCGTTGACCTTCACCACGACCTTGGAGTCGAAGTCGAGGCCGGCGTCCAGGTCGAGGTAGGTGTGGGTGTTGCGGGCGAAGCAGTAGCGGCAGGCGTGGGAGCAGCCCCGGTAGGGGTTGATCGTGTGCTGGAACGACATGCGGCTCGTGGCGGGGACGCGGCTGATGATCGAGCGGGCCCGCACCTCGAAGAAGGTCATCCCCCGGAATTCGGGCGTGTCGAATCTCCGCGTCACCGCCTCCTCGGCGAACAGCGGCACCGCAGGATCACGGTCGTCGGCCCCGGTGAGCCGCAGGTTGTCCCAGCGCATGGCATGATTAGAACAGAGGTTCGACAGTGATCGCAAAGGAAAAGAGCGTACAATTACTGGGCAAGATCACGGCTAATGATCTTCATGGTTGGGCAGAAAGTCGGAACAGAGCTTGCGTTCCGGAGGTGCACCATGGCCTGGTCGCAGGACGAGGAGAGGCTGCTGGCCCAGATCGAGCGCCACCTCGTCGACGAGGACCCGCGGCTCGTCGCGCGTCTGGAGTCGTTCAACGAGCGCGCCCGGCGCAGCGAGGCCAGGGCCAACGCGGAGGCGGTCCCCCGCCGCCGCCCGCGCCGCTCGACGATCATCATCATGATCAGCTGGCTGCTCATCGCCACGCTCGTGGCCACGCTGCTCATCCTCGTACTCCGCAACGAGGCCGCCGCCCTGGCGTTCTGATTCAGATGTACGGCCCCGCGTCCCGCCGCGCCCACCCACAGGCGAAATGTCGGATTTATGGAGCAAGTGGGTATTAACGGCGTTGATGTCGCATCGGGCATCACGAATACGTCGCGAGTACATCGGGGGAAGAGAGCAATGGCAGAGCAGCGCAAGAAACCCGCCGCCAAGTCCGGCAAGGCCAAGAAGGCCACCATCAAGGCCACCAGGCAGGCCAAGGCCGCCAAGCGCCAGGAAACGCGCAAGCCGGTGGAAGAAGCATAAGAGTCACCGGCACTGAAAGGATCAGACAGCCGGGACACCACGTCCCGGCTGTCTGACCACGGAGAGACGATGCCCGCCTACCTGCGCTTTCCCGCCATCTTCCAGGACGTCGTCGTCTTCGCCGCCGAGGACGACCTCTGGATGGTCTCCGCCCAGGGCGGGCGCGCGTTCCGTCTCACCGCCGGGCTGGCCGAGGCCGGATACCCGCGCATCTCCCCGCGCGGCGACCAGCTCGCCTTCGTCGGCCGCGAGGAAGGCCCGGAAGAGGTCTACGTCATGCCCGCCGAGGGCGGCGCCGCGACCCGCCTGACCTACCACGGCGCCCGCTGTACCGTCACCGGCTGGGACCACGACGACCGCATCCTGTACGCCAGCGACGCCGGCCAGCCCTTCGAGGGCCGCAAATGGCTCCACCGGGTCGCCCCGGGCGGGGTCCCGCAGCGCCTGCCGTACGGCCCCGCCAACTCCATCGCGTACGGCCCGCACCACATGATCGTCCTTGGCCGCAACACCGCCGACCCCGCCCGCTGGAAGCGCTACCGGGGCGGCACCGCAGGCGACCTGTGGATCGACCCCGACGGCCACGGCGACTTCCGCCGGCTCATCAAGCTGCCCGGCAACCTCGCCTCACCCTGCTGGAGCGGCGAGCGCGTCTCCTTCCTGTCCGACCACGAGGGCACCGGCAACGTCTACTCCTGCACCCCCACCGGCGAGGACCTCCGGCGCCACACCCACCACAGCGACTACTACGCCCGCAACCTCACCAGCGACGGCCACCACCTCGTCTACCACGCCGGCGCCGACCTCTACCTCCTCCCGCCCGGCGCCGACCATGCGCGGAAGATCGACGTGCGCCTGGCCTCCTCCCGCACCCAGCGCAACCGGCGCTTCGTCGAGGCCGCCGACTACCTCGACAGCGCCACCCTCGGCCCCGACGGCACCACCCTGGCCCTCACCACCCGCGGCAAGGCCTACACCATGGCCGCCTGGGAGGGCCCGGTCCGCCAGCACGGCGCGCCCCACGGCGTCCGCTACCGCCACCTGACCTGGCTCAACGACGGCGAGCGGCTGGTCGCGGCGGCCAGCGGCGCCGACGGCGACGAGACCGTCACCCTCCTCGGCCCCGGCTCCAGCACGGAGCTGGCCGAGCTCGGCCGCATCAACGAACTCGTCCCCGACCCCGCCCACGACCGCCTGGCCGTCACCAACCACCGGGGCGAACTCCACCTCCTCGACCTCGGCACCGGCCAGGCGACGCTGGTCGAGGCCAACCCCCACGCCGGCCCGCACGACCCCGCCTGGTCGGCCGACGGCACCTGGCTCGCCTACGCCAGCCCGCTCAACGCCCAGACCACCGCCATCAAGCTCCACCACCCGGAGTCGGGCCGTATCGTCCAGGCCAGCGAGCCCATCCTGGAGGACAGTGCGCCCTGCTTCGACCCGGAGGGCCGCTACCTCTACTTCATCGGCCAGCGCACCTTCTCCCCGGTCTGGGACCAGCTCCAGTTCGATCTCGGCTTCCCGCTCGGCACCCGCCCGTACGCCATCGCCCTGCAAGAGGACGCGCCCGACCCCTTCGTCCCCCAGCCCCGCCCGCTGGAGACCAAGGACGAGGAGGAGGACGAGGAGGAGGACCCCACGCCCCTCCAGGTCGACGCCGAGGGCCTGATCCACCGGGTCACCGCCTTCCCGCTGCCCGAGGGCCGCTACGAGCGCATCGCCGCCCTGCACGGCAAGGCGCTCATCCTGTCGAGCCCGCTGGAGGGCGAACCCGTCCTGCACCTGTACGACTTCGCCAAGGCCAAGAACGAGACGTTCGCGGAGGACGTCACCGACCTCGAACTCGCCCGCGACCACAAGACGCTGCTCTACCGCGCCGACGCCCGGCTCCGCGTGGTCAAGGCCGGAGAGGTCCCCGAGCACGACGACGACCCGCCCAGCCGGGAGAGCGGCTGGATCGACCTGGCCCGCGTCAAGGTCTCGGTCTGGCCGGAGCACGAGTGGCGGCAGATGTTCCGCGAGGCCTGGCGCCTGCAGCGGGAGAACTTCTGGACCGCCGACATGTCCGGCGTCGACTGGCAGGCCGTCTACGAGCGCTACCTGCCCCTCGTCGAACGCGTCAGCACCCGGGGCGAGTTCTCCGACCTGCTGTGGGAACTGCACGGCGAGCTCGCCACCAGCCACGCCTACGAAAGCGGCGGCGAGTACCGCCCGGGTCCCGACTACAGCCAGGGCAAGCTGGGCGTCGACTGGGACTACCGCGACGGCGTCTACCACATCGGCGCCATCGTCACCGGCGACCCCTGGGACCCCGAGGCCACCTCGCCGCTCAACCGCATGGGCCTCGACGTACGGCCGGGCGACGCCGTACTGGCGATCAACGGGCACCCCATCGGCGCCGAGACCACCCCGAACGAACGGCTGGTCAGCCAGGCCGACCAGGAGGTCGAGCTCACGCTGCGCCGCGGCGAGGACACCTTCACCGCCACCGTCAGGGCCATCGCCGACGAAGGGCCCGCCCGCTACCGCGACTGGGTCAACCTCAACCGGGCCCGCTGCCACCAGCGCTCGGCCGGCCGCATCGGCTACCTGCACATCCCCGACATGAGCACCACCGGGTTCGCCGAGTTCCACCGCGGCTTCCTGGCCGAGTACGACCGGCACGCCCTCGTCGTGGACGTCCGCTTCAACGGCGGCGGCAGCGTCTCGGCCCTGCTGCTGGAGAAGCTGGCCCGGCGCCGCCTGGGCTACGACTACCCGCGCTGGGGCCACCCCGAGCCCTACCCGGCCGAGTCCCCGCGCGGCCCGCTGGTCGCCATCACCAACGAGTGGGCCGCCTCCGACGGCGACATCTTCAGCCACACCTTCAAGCTCCTCGGCCTCGGCCCGCTCATCGGCAAGCGCACCTGGGGCGGCGTCGTCGGCATCTGGCCGCGCCACCGGCTGGCCGACGGCACCGTCACCACCCAGCCGGAGTTCTCCTTCGCCTTCGACGACGTCGGCTGGAAAGTGGAGAACTACGGCACCGACCCCGACATCGAGGTCGACATCACCCCGCAGGACTACGCGGCCGGAATCGACACCCAACTGGAGAAGGCGATCGACACCGCCCTTGACCTGCTCGAACGCAAACCCCCGCACACACCGGCAACTCGCGTGCAACCTTGACGGGGTGAACAGCGTCTAAAAGGTCATAGAAGGGGCAGTGCCACGGGGACATCGGTGCTGCCCCGGCTACACAGATCCTGGAGCCGGTGGCGGGAACCTTCCGTCACCGGCCACGTGTGTCATGACACCGGACGAGGGGACAAGGACAAGGTGCGCGCACTGGCACGCAAAGGGAAGGCCGCGGCCGCCCGGCTGTACAGGGGATACAACCGGCGCAGGCAGCGCAACGCGCCGCCTCCCTCCATCGGCACGATCCGCATCCTGCTCCTGCACGCCAACGGCATGGGCGGCACGATCAGAACGGTGTTCAACCTGGCCAGCTACCTGGCCGCCACCGGGCGCGACGTGGAGATCGTCTCCATCCTCAAGGAGGCCGAGCGGCCGTTCTTCCCCGTCGACGAACGCGTGAGGTTCCGCTTCCTCGACGACCGGCTCAAGCCACGCCGCGGCGTACGCGCGATGCTGTCGATGATGCCCAGCCGCCTGATCCCCGAGGGGGAGTCGGCCGCCCACCGCTTCAACGCCTGGACCGACCTGCAGCTGGCCCGCTACATCCGCTCGCTCGACACCGGCGTCCTCATGGGCACCCGCCCCGGCCTCAACCTGGCCATGGCGCAGCTCGCCAACCCCAACGTGATCACCGTCGCGCAGGAGCACGTCGGGCTCAACGCCAAGCCCGAGGCCCTGCAGGAGCTCATCAAGTGGCGCTACCGCCGCTTCGACGCCCTGGTCACCCTCACCAAGGCCGACCTGCGCGACTACCGCAACACCCTGCCGAAGCGGCCCAGACGGCTGGTACGCATCCCGAACGCGGTGCCGCCCATGACCGGCGGCCAGGCCAAGCTCGACGCCAAGCTCGTCATCGCGGTCGGCCGCATCACCCGGCTCAAGGGCTTCCACCGCCTCATCACCGCGTGGGAGCAGATCGCCAAGGCCCACCCCGACTGGAAGCTGCGCATCTACGGCGACGGGCCCCAGCTCGACAACCTGCGCGCCCAGATCGCCGAGGCGGGCCTGGAGGACAAGGTCGAGCTGCCGGGACCCACGCAGGACGTGGGCGCCGAGCTGGAGAAGGCCTCGATCTTCGTGCTGAGCTCGCGCCACGAGGGCTTCCCCATGACGATCCTGGAGGCCATGGCCAAGGGGCTCGCCATCGTCAGCTTCAACAGCCCCCACGGGCCCAAGGAGATGATCAGCGACGAGGTCGACGGGCTGCTGGTCAAGCCCCGCACCAACGACAACCTCGCCGCCTCGATCCTGCGCGTCATCGAGGACGAGCAGCTGCGCCGTTCCCTGGCCGCCGGCGCCCTGGAGACCGCCCGTACCTACGACGTGGACGCGGTCGGCCGCATCTGGGACGACCTGCTGGAAGAACTGCTGGCCCGCCGCAACGGCACCTACGTGCCCAAGCCCAAGCCCGTCGCGTAACCCCTTTCCGACCGGCCGTTCCTCCGGGAGGCGGCCGGTCAGACGGTCAGCTCCAGCGGCTCGGCGATCACGTCCACGAGCGCGCCGTTGCGGTAGACGGTGATCGGCAGCGGGCGTCCGATCGCGTCGGCGAACATCAGCCGCTGCAGGCTCTGCGCGTCGCCCACCGGGGTACGGCCGGCGCTCAGCACCAGGTCGCCGCCCCGCAGCCCGGCCCGCTCCGCGGGCGAACCCGCCACCACCTCCACCACCCGCAACGCCGCCGCCTGCCCCGTGCGCCTGCGCAGCGGCTCCGGCAGCGGCGCGGGCGAGGTCACCAGGCCGAGGAAGGCCCGCCGTACCCTTCCGTCGCGGATGAGCGCCGCGATGATCGAGCGCGTCGTGCTGTTCATGGGTACGGCCAGCCCCACCCCCATCCCGGCCACCGCGGTGTTCACGCCCACCACCCGGGCCCGCGAGTCGGCCAGGGCGCCGCCGGAGTTGCCCGGGTTCAGGGCGGCGTCGGTCTGGATGACGTCCTCGATCATCCGTACCGCCGACCCGGCCCGCGCCGGCAGCGAACGGCCCAGCCCCGAGACCACGCCGGCCGTCAGCGACCCGGCCAGCCCGAGCGGGTTGCCGACCGCCACGACGAGCTGCCCGACCACGAGCTTGTCGCTGTCGCCCAGGACCGCGGGCTCGGGCGTGGGCCCCTGCGCCCTGATCACCGCGAGGTCCGACAGCGGGTCGCGGCCGACCACCGCGAACTCCTCCACCGTGCCATCGGCGAAGGCCACCGTGCCGGCCCGCGAGGAGCCGACCACGTGCGCGTTGGTGAGCAGGAACCCGTCGGAGGTGAACACCACCGCCGAGCCGCTGTTGCGTCCCGCCCGTACGCCGGCCACCTTGGGCAGCAGCTCCGCGGCGACGGAGGAGACCACTTGAGAGTAGGCGTCGAGGGGATCCGCCATCGCGCGCTCCTTCGTTGCTTACAGGATTACACGCTAACTCTTCACGATCGGCCGTGCGTCGTCACGACCAGGCGTGCGTTCGTCACGATCACACGTGCCTGTTCACGACCGGGTGTGCGTCTTCATGACCAGGCGTGCGCGAGGGCCGCCCCCGCCGCGGCGGCGCCCAGCCCGGCCGCCACGCTGAGCACCGCGTTGCCCGCCGCCGCCGGCCCCGCGCCGCCCTCCGCCAGCCGCAGCGTCTCATATCCCAGCGTCGAATAGGTGCTCAGCGCCCCGCACAACCCGGTGCCCGCCAGCGCCATCAGCCCCTCACCCGTGGGCCAGGCCACCAGGAACCCCAGCACCGCAGAACCGACCACGTTCACCACGAGCGTCCCCCAGGGGAACACCACCGGGCCCGACCAGCCGCGCGCCGCCACCCAGCCCTGGACCGCCCGGTCCAGCAGGAACCGCGTCGGCGCGCCCACCGCCGCCCCTATCGCCACCAGCAGCACGTTCATCCGGCCCACCGCCGGGCCAGCAGGCGCGCGAGCCGTACCCCTGACCAGGTCGCCACGACGGCGCCCGCCATCGTCCCCACGAGGTAGACGAGCGCGAGCCAGAACGGCCCCTCCCCCGTCAGGAGCCGCACATCCACCACATAACCCGAGAACGTCGTGAAACCCCCCAGAACCCCGACCCCCAGGAACGGCCGCGCCAGCCGGTGCATCCGCGGCGCCGCCACCATGAGCATCCCGATCAGCAGGCAACCCGCCACGTTGATCACCAGGGTCGCCCACACCGACGGCCACCACGTCTGCAGCCCGAACCGGGCCAGCGACCCAGCCACCCCACCCGCCGAGACCGCGCCGAGAACCCGCCACTGCCCCACAACACCCTCCTTCATCGTGTCAAAGCAGGCGATCATGGGAATTCACCGAGAAGAGGCCAAGCCTACGGAGGCTCCTTGAGCACACGGGACGCGGTCGCCCTCCTCGCCGGCGGCGTAATGATCGTTTCCTTGCTCGGCACCACGAACCGCACCCAGGCGGGCACCGCCACCAGCCCCCTGGCCAACACCACCGGCACCGGCACCGGCCTGGCGCCCCTCACCAGCCAAGCCGACAAGCAGGACGCCCGCGCCCTCATCTCCCGCCTGCGCGTCAAGGACCGCGGCTCCAGCACCGGCTACCAGCGCACCAACTACGGCGGCAACTGGGCCGACTCCGCCCCCGGCGTCCCCTACGCAGGCAACGGCTGCCGCACCCGCGACGACCTGCTGGCCCGCGACGGCCGCGACGTCGTCCGCGCCGGCTGCACCGTCCTGTCGTTAACCCTGACCGACCCCTACACCGGCCGCGACATCCACTGGCGCGTCTCCGACGCCGACGAGATCCAGGTCGACCACGTCGTCCCCCTCTCCTACGGCTGGCGCATGGCCGCCAAGTCCTGGCCGAAGTCCAAGCGTCTCGACTTCGCCAACGACCCCCTCAACCTCCTGCCCGTCGACGGCCGGGCCAACGAGGAGAAGGACGGATCGGGGCCCGCCGCCTGGCTGCCGCCCCAGCGCCGCATCCGCTGCGCCTACGTCACCCGCTTCGCCCAGGTCGCCGTCAAGTACAACATCCCGGTCACCCGCGCCGACAAGCAGACCATGCTCGACCAGTGCCGCTAGCCCTGCCGGCGCGCGTCCGTCCAGTCGAAGCCGTGCTTGAACGTCTGCTCGGCCAGCGCCCGCTGGCCCGCCGCGTTCGGATGGAAGAAGTCCCACTTGCTGATGTGATCCAGCGTGTACGGGAAGGAGAACACCGCCCCGCCGTCGCTGCGGCAGTTGGGGCCGTAACCGGCGCAGGCCCGCTCCAGCACCCGGTTGAAGTCCACGACCCGCTCCCGCACGCGCGCCCGCCGCTGCACGTCCTTGCGCTTGGTGGAGTCCGGCGCGGCCAGCATCGGCCGGCAGATCCGCCCCAGCGTCCAGAACGTCCGCGCGATCGGGTTGTCCTTGCCCGCCTGCCACAGCCGCCGAAGGTCCGGAATCGTGGCCACGAACACCCGCGCCCCCGGCAGCCCCGCCCGCAACGCCGCCAGCGACTCGGCTATCCGCCGCTCGAACACCGGCACCGGCGTCATCGTCTTCTCGGTGCCCGCGCACACGTCCTGGGCGCCGATGAGAATCGTCACATATTCCGCGTCGGCCGCCACCGCCTTGCCCACCTGAGCGCGCAGGTCGGCGCTCGTCGAGCCCGGCACCGCGAAGGTGAGATTGCCGTCCTTCATCCCCAGCCGGGTGAAATGACTGCCGACCGCGGGGTCCTTGCCCGCCGCCCACGAACGCGACGTGCACGAGACGTACCACCCGCACGCGTTGAACCCCGACGTGATCGAATCCCCCAGCGCCGCCATGACCTGCGGAACCGGAGCGACGATCGACCCAGACACCAGCACCGCGACCGCGGCCAAAGGCGTGATCATGGACACAAGGTAGATCGGCCCTTGCCTCCCGGCCAGGCGAACGGCCCGCACCACACCCACTTCGCATCGCCGCTTGACACGCCCGATCCGCAACACGCGAAAATTTTCGTGTTCATGGTCCGTAACCGGTCATTCACGGGGCCGGGAGTCGAACGTGTTCAGTTCCCGCATAGAGTGTCTTGAGTGAGTGTCGCGCTCGGAATCACCCGCCCTCTGCCGGTTCGCACCACCTCGGTAGGCGACCCCGGCGACCTGCTGCAATCCCTGCCGAAGACCGCGCCCTACGCGTGGATCCGGCATGGAGAAGGACTGGTCGGCTGGGGAGAAGCCGCCCGCGTGGCCGTCCCGCCCGGCCCCGGGCGCTTCGCCTGGGCCCGCGAGTGGCTGACCGACGTCTTCGGCCACGCCGCCGTCCGCGACGACGTGGGCACCCCCGGCACCGGGCCCGTGGCGTTCGGCACCTTCACCTTCGACGAGGACTCCCCCGGCTCCGTCCTCGTCGTCCCGCAGGCGATCCTGGCCCGCCGCGACGGCCACGCGTGGCTCACCACGATCGGCGACGCCCCCCTCGAACGCTTCAGCCCGATCCGCACCCCGGGCCGCATCAGCTACGGCGACGGCAGCCTCACCGCACCCGAATGGGAGACCATCGTCGCCCGCGCCGCCCAGCGCATCCGCGACGGCGAACTCGAGAAGGTCGTCCTGGCCCGCGACCTGCTCGCCACGGCCGAACGCGCCATCGACATCCGGCTGCTGCTGGGGCGCCTGGCCACCCGCTACCCCGACTGCTACACCTTCTCCGTGGCCGGCATGGTCGGCGCCACGCCGGAACTCCTCATCCGGCGCACCGGCCAGGAGATCGAATCCCTGGTCCTGGCCGGCACCACCCCGCGCGGCACCAGCCCGTCCGACGACCTCTCCCGCGGCGCCGCGCTGCTGGCCAGCGCCAAGGACCGGCACGAGCACGAGTGCGCGATCGCCAGTGTCCGCGACACGCTGGCCCCGCTCTGCTCGGCCCTGCAGACCCCCGACGAGCCGGAACTCCTCGTGCTGCCCAACGTCCAGCACCTGGCCAGCCACGTGACCGGCCGCCTGGCCGACGGCGCCTCCGTCCTGGACGTAGTGGCCGCCATGCACCCCACGGCCGCCGTCGGCGGCACTCCCACCGACACCGCCATCGACGTGATCCGCGAACTCGAGGGCATGGACCGCGCGGGCTACGCGGGCCCGGTGGGCTGGATCGACGCCCACGGCGACGGCGAGTGGGGTATCGCCCTGCGCTCGGCCCAGATCAGCGGCCGCCGCGCCCGCCTGTTCGCCGGCGGCGGCATCATGTCCACCAGCGACCCCGCCCTCGAACTCGCCGAGGCCCAGGCGAAGTTTCGCGTCATGCAGTACGCCCTCGAAGGGCCCTGAGCCCCTTTATCATCCTTTACGGCTCCGCCACCCCCACCCCACCCGCCGACGTCGGCGCGCGCAGGTCGGGGGGATCGCTTCTCACGCCGGACGGGCCGGGCGCCGCAACGGCGCCCGTCAACCACCCGACCGGGAACCCCAACCGATACCCCGGCCGTCCCGGCCCCTGCCGAACCGGGGTCAGGGGGTGATGCCGGCTGCTGCGATTCCGCGGCGGGTGTAGCCGATTCGGGTGTAGACGCCCAGGGCCGGCCCGTTGTCGTCGTCGACCATCAGGGCCGCCCGGCCGTAGGCGTGCACCAGTTCCCGTGACACCCACCGGCACACCCGCTCGCCCAGCCCCCTCCCGCGGAACGGCCCAGCGGTCGCGACCCCGGCCAATAAGCCCACGTCCGGCGCGCTCCACGCGTCCGCCGCCACCGCGGCCAGCTTGCCCTCCGCCCGCAGGCCCGCCCACCGCGTCACCCCGGCGGCGCCGGGCACCGCGTAGGACTCCGGAGCGAAGTCCGTCAGCAGCGCCGCCACCTCCGGGGACGCCTCGCCGGGCAGCCAGCCCACCTCAAGCTCGTCGGCCGGAACGGGGACAGCAGGCTCGCGAAGCAGGCTCATCCAGGAGAATTCGCCCGCCACCTCCATCCCCTCGACCTTCGCCGCCACCTCGGCGATCGTCCGCGTCTCGCCCAGCGGGCGGTAGGCAGGGCCCAGTTCGGCCAGGGCGTGGCGGACCAGCGGGACGGCGCTCGCCGTACCGCCGGAAACTGCCAGGCGGGCGCGACGGGCGAGGTCCGGTGCGGCCGTCACCACCGCGTCGCCCAGCGACCAGGCCCGCGCGCCGGGCCTGAGGCCCTGGGCCGCCCACATCAGCAGGTCGTCGTCGCCGCACGCGGCCCTGACCTGCGCCGGTGAGGTGAGCTCGTGGATCACAGAATCGAACCCGGCCGATACGCCGCCGCCTCCGGGTGGGCCGAGACCACGTGGCCCACCCGCTGCGAGACCGACTCCACCTGGTCGGCCGCGGCGCCGGTGAAGGAGACGCGGTCGGCCAGGAGAGCGTCCAGGGCCGGGCGGTCCAGCGGGAAACGTTCGTCGGCGGCCAGACGGTCCAGGAGCTCGTTGGCGGCGCCGCGCGAGCGCATCGCCAGCGCCGCCGCCACCGCGTGCTCCTTGATCAGCTCATGCGCGTGCTCCCTGCCCACCCCGGCCCGCACCGCCGCCATCAGCATCTTCGTCGTCGCCAGGAACGGCAGGTAGCGGTCGAGCTCGGCGGCGATCACCGCGGGGAAGGCGCCGAACTCGTCCAGCACCGTCAGCATCGTCTCCACCAGCCCGTCGAAGGCGAAGAACGCGTCCGGCAACGCCACGCGGCGCACGACCGAGCACGAGACGTCGCCCTCGTTCCACTGGTCGCCCGCCAGCTCGCCCACCATCGAGGCGTAGCCGCGCAGGATCACGGTGAGCCCGTTGACACGCTCGCACGAGCGCGTGTTCATCTTGTGCGGCATCGCCGACGAGCCGACCTGGCCCTCCTTGAAGCCCTCGGTCACCAGCTCGTGCCCGGCCATCAGCCGGATCGTCTTGGCCAGCGACGACGGCGCCCCGGCCAGCTGCACCAGCGCGGTGACCACGTCGTAGTCGAGCGAGCGCGGATACACCTGCCCCACCGAGGTGAACCGCCGCTCGAAGCCCAGGTGGGCGGCGACCCGGTTCTCCAGCTCGGCCAGCTTCTCGCGGTCGCCGCCCAGCAGGTCGAGCATGTCCTGGGCGGTGCCGACCGGGCCCTTGATCCCGCGCAGCGGGTAGCGGGCGATCAGCTCCTCCAGCCGCGTGTACGCCACCAGCAGTTCGTCGGCCGCGCTCGCGAACCGCTTGCCCAGCGTCGTCGCCTGCGCCGCCACGTTGTGGGAACGGCCGGCCATCACCGTGGCCTCGTGCTCCTCGGCCAGCGTCGCCAGCCGGGCCAGCAGCGCCACCGTGCGCTCGCGCACCAGCAGCAGGCTGTCGCGGATCTGGAGCTGCTCGACGTTCTCGGTCAGGTCGCGCGAGGTCATCCCCTTGTGGACCTGTTCGTGCCCGGCCAGCGCGTTGAACTCCTCGATACGCGCCTTCACATCGTGCCGGCTGACCCGCTCCCGCTCGGCGATCGAGGCCAGATCGACGTCCTCGACGACCTTCTCGTAGTCGGCGACCGCGCCCTCGGGCACCGTCACGCCCAGCTCCGCCTGCGCCCGCAGCACCGCCAGCCACAGCCGCCGCTCGGCGACGACCTTGTGCTCGGGAGACCACAGACGAGCCAGCTCAGGGGAGGCGTAGCGGGCGGCCAGGACATTGGGGATACGCGGCTTAGTCACGTTCCATGAGTCTATGGTGCGCCCATCGCCCAGGGCACGCCGACCCGGCCTGCCGTACCAGGGAGAAGAGCCACTGCGGTCTGCCGTGGTGGCGGACCCGAGCAGCAACAAGGCGACCTACCCGGATGCTGCGGGTCCCGGCGCCGACCTGGTGCTCATCGCCCTGCCGACGGGGTATCGCCAGGAGATCGTCCTTCGAGAGAAGCCCGCCAAACCGGTGGAGACGTGGTCACCGACAAGCAGCTTTCCGAGACCGGGGGGCAGGTGGTGATCGGCATTGAGGCTCGTCATGAGTGTGAACCCCTCTTCCCCTGGGAAGAAGGGGTCACCACGTTCGCCGTGGGATACCGGCTCGAACTCCGCTTCGATCTGAAGAGCCCTCTGAAGGGGCGGCAGATCGTAGACAGGGCAACGCGACAAGCCGTTCCCATGCTGTAGCCACATGCGCGCCTGTACGGCCCAGCATCGCCGTCAGACGGATCTCGTGGGTGAGAAGGCGCTGCGGCGGGCGGGGCACCACACCCGTCCGCCGCAGCGCGCTCATACCCCCCGGATCAGGGCGCCGAGGCCAGGACCTTCGGCTCTTCCTCCACCTCGGCCGCGGGCTTGCGGCGCAGGCGGTCCTTCGTGCGCTCGACCATCGTGTACAGAGTCGGGACCAGCACGAGGGTCAGCAGCGTCGAGGAGATCAGGCCGCCGATGACCACGATCGCCAGCGGCTGCGAGATGAACCCTCCCGATCCGGTCACGCCCAGCGCCATCGGGGTGAGGGCGCAGATCGTCGCCACCGCCGTCATGAGGATCGGCCGCAGCCTGCGCCTGCCGCCTTCGACGACCGCGTCGACGATGCCCATCCCCTGCTCGCGGTACTGGTTGATCAGGTCGATCAGCACGATCGCGTTCGTGACCACGATGCCGATCAGCATCAGCATGCCGATCAGCGCCGGCACGCCCAGCGCCGTGTCCGTGGCCACCAGCAGGCCGATCGCGCCGGTCGCCGCGAACGGGATCGACACCAGCAGGATCAGCGGCTGGATGAACGAGCGGAACGTCGCCACCATGATCATGAAGACGATCGCGATCGCCGCGAGCATCGCGATGCCCAGGTCCGAGAACGCCTCCGCCTGGTCGGCCGAGACGCCGCCGATGGTGTAGGAGGCGCCGGCACCCAGGGCCACGCCGTCCAGCTTCGTCGTCAGCGTCTGCGTCACGCTGCCCAGGTCGCTGCCGGCCGCCTTGGCCGAGATGGTCGCCGAGCGCTCGCCGTCGATGCGCGAGACCTGCGTCGGCCCGGCCACCTCTTCGACGTCGGCCACCGACGACAGCTTCACCAGGCCGGCCGCGGTCGGCAGCTTCAGCTTCTCGATCTCCTTGATGTCGGAGGGCGCGTCGTCGCCGCGCAGCACCAGGTCGGAGGAGCGGCCGTCGAGCGTGACCTCACCCAGCGGCGCGCCGCGGAAGGCCTGCGCCACGGCCTGGCCCACCTGGGCCTCCGACAGGCCCTTCTCGGCCGCCTTCTCCCGGTCCACCCGCACTTCGACGCGCGGCGCGCTGGCCTCCAGGTTCGAGGAGACGTCACGCAGGCCCGGCACGTCGGCCATCGCGGCCTTGACCGCCTCGGACGCCGTGCGCAGCGACTCCGCCTCCGGCGCCTGGACGATCACGTCGATCGAGTCGGAGGAGAACCCGCCGCTCTGCGCGCCGACCTTCACCTCGCCGACGCCGCTCAGCCCTTCCAGCCGCTCGCGGATGCGCTGCTCCACCGCGACCGTGTCGACGTCCTCCTTCAGCGTCACCGAGTACGAGGCCCGGTCGGCGCCGCCGCCGACGCCACCCTGCATCTGGTTGCCGCCGCCCACGTTGACCTGGTAGGACTCCACGCCGTCCAGCCCGGACAGCGAGTCCTCCACCTTCTTGGCCGCGGCGTCGGTGGTCTTCAGGTCGGTGCCGACCGGCATCTTCTGGCTGATCGAGATCGTGTTCTGCCCGGAGGAGTCCAGGAAGTTCGTCCGCATCTGCCCGGCCAGGCCCATCGTGCCCACGAACACGGCCACGCCGATGAGCAGCGTCACCACCCGGAAGCGGGTCGCGAAGCGCAGCACCGGCAGGTACATGCGCTGCAGCGGGCTGCGCAACTCCTTCGCCTCGGCCTTCTCCCGGTAGGCGCGCGCCTGCTCGGGCGTCAGCTTCGGCGTCTTCAGGAACCAGTACGCCAGCACCGGCACCACGGTCAGCGACACCACCAGCGAGGCCAGCAGGGCGACGGCCACCGTGACCGAGAACGGGCCGAACAGTTCGCCGACCATGCCGCCGACGACCGCGATCGGCGCGAACACCGCCACCGTGGTCAGCGTCGAGGCCGTGACCGCGCCCGACACCTCGCGGACCGCGGTCAGGATGGCTTGGAGTTTGGCCTCGCCGTACGCGAGATGGCGTTTGATGTTCTCCAGCACCACGATCGAGTCGTCGACCACGCGGCCGACGGCGATCGTGAGCGCGCCGAGCGTGAGCATGTTGAGCGAGTAGTCGCCCGCCCAGAGCGCGATCAGAGCGATGACGACCGACAGCGGGATCGAGACCGCGGTCACCAGCGTCGAGCGCACCGACAGCAGGAAGACCAGGATGACCAGGACGGCGAAGGCCAGGCCCAGCAGGCCCTCGGTGGTTAGGCTCTTGATCGACTCCTGGACGTAGGGGGCCTGGTCGAAGACCACCTCGACCGCCGTGTTCGAGGAGTCGCCCAGCGACTTGGTCAGCTCGGGCAGCTTCTCGCGGATCTCGTCGGAGATCGTCACGGCGTTGCCGTCGGGCGACATCGTCACCGACACGCCGAGGCTGGTGTGGCCGTCGGTGCGGGTGATCGTGCTCGCCTCGGCAAGGCCGCGCTCGACCGTGGCCACGGAGCCGAGCTTGACCGGCTTGAGCGGCTTCGGCGTCGGGATGGCCTGCGCCGGGATCTGACCGGTCTGCGGGCGGCCCTGCGGCTGCGCCTGGGGCTGGCCCTGCGGACGGGCCTGGGCCGGGTTCTGCGGCTGCGCCTGGGGCTGGGCGGGGGTGAGGTAGAGGTCCTTGAGCTTGTTCAGCGAGTCGACCCGGGCGCCCACCTGAACCGACAGCGACTTGCCGTCGTCGGTCAGCGAGCCGGCCGGGATCGGCGTGCCGTTGGCCTTCAGCACCTCGGGGATCTGCGCCGCCGACACGCCCGCTTTGGCCATCTTCTTGGCGTCGGGGGTGATGGTGACCACCTCGTCGCGGGTGCCGGTGACCGACGCCTCGCGTACGCCCTCGACCGCCTGCAATTCCGGCACCATGATCGTGCGCAGTTTCTCGGCCATCCCGCGGGGGTCGCCGCCGTCGCCCACCGACAGCACCATCACCGGGATGTCGTCGGTGTTTCCCGCCACGACCTGCGGATCGACGTTGTCCGGCAGCTGCGACTGAATGCGGCTGACCGCCGTCTGCATCTTGTTGAGCGAGGCCTCGATGTCGGTGCCGAAGGCGAATGCCACCTGGATCTGCGCCAAGCCCTCCTTCGAGGTGGAGGTGATCTGCTCCATGCCCTCGATGCCCTTGAAGGAGTCCTCGATGGGCTTGGTGACCTGATCCTCCACGATCTCCGGCGAGGCGCCCGGATAAGGGGCGACCACGAACGCGCCGGGGAAGGCCAAAGAGGGCAGCAACTGCTGCTTCAACTGCGGAATCGTGAATGCGCCGAACGCGCTGAGCACGATCGCGACCAAGATCACAAGGCTGCGGTTGACAAGGCTCAACCGGGCGAGAGCGGTCATGGGGGTCCCTTCAGAGTTCGCCCCAGACTAACACTTCGCCTTGCACGAATATTTAACGAGCAGTGGACTTCCTGATAACCTTCTCAGGAAGCAAGGGGTGAGAGTGGACGACGAACGCGCCGAACTGATCCGCCGGATCACCGATACTCAGCGTGACCTGGGGCGATTCCTCACCCAAGATCGATCGCCCCTCTTCGACAGCAACCTGACCCTGCGCCAGCTCAAGGTCGTCATGATCGTGTCCTTCCACGGCTCGGCCTCCGGTCAGGACCTCGCGCACAACCTCGGCGTCGGCCTCGGTACGGTCACCGGCATCGTCGACCGCCTCGTCGCCCACGGCCTGGTCAGCCGCTACGAGGACCCCCACGACCGGCGGGTACGCCGCATCCGGCTGACCGAGGCGGGCCGCGAGCTGATCGAGCAGATCAACGACACCGGCCTCGGCCACTTCCGCCGCATCATGGAGCGCCTCGACCTCGACACCCTGAAGACCCTCGCCGAGGTCACCGAGAAGATCCACGAAGTGGCCCGCTGCCTCTGAAGCTAGGCCGGAGAGGACTCCAGCCGGGCCAGCACCCTCGGCAGCGGTCCTTCGTGCACCACCGTCAGCCGCCGCGTCGCCCGCGTCACCGCCACGTACAGGTCGCGCCCGCTCATCCCCGCCGGATCGACCACCACCACCGTGTCGAACTCCAGCCCTTTGGCCTGCGTCACCGTCAGCACCGCCACCGGCGCGTCAAGGTCGTCGCCACCCGGGAACAACGCCGCCACCCGCGCGTGCTCCGCGTCGGAGACGATCACCCCGGCCCGCCCCTCCCCGATCGCGGCCAGTTCGGCCGCCACCAGGCCGGGCAGCACCTCGGGCCCGCCCGCCACCGCCCTGGGCTCGGCGCCGCCCTCACGCACCGATTCCGGCGGCTCGTGGCCGGGGTCGATCTCCAGCAGCACGTCGGCGGCCAGCCGCATGATCTCCACCGGCGTCCGGTAGTTGACCAGCAGCCGTTCCTCCCGCCACCGGCCCTCCAGGTACGGATCGAGCATCTGCGCCCACGTACGCGCCCCGGCCGCCGAGCCGGTCTGCGCGACGTCGCCGACCACGGTCAGCGAACGGGCCGGGACCCGGCGCATGACCAGCCGCCATGCCATCGCCGACAACTCCTGCGCCTCGTCCACGATCACGTGACCGTAGGCCCACGTGCGGTCGGCGGCGGCCCGCTCGGCCAGGCTCGGCCCCGGCCCGTCGTCGTGGTGGCGCTCGGCCAGTCCCCCGCCCTCCAGCAGGTGGCCGACGCCGGTCAACCGCACCACCTCGCTCGCGAACAGTTCCTCCTCCTCGCGCTCGCCGTCACTCTCGCGGGCCGCCGCGCGCCGGGCCGAGTCGTCCTCGCCCAGGAGTTCGGCCGCCTCGTCCAGCAGCGGGACGTCGCCGACCGTCCACCCCGCGTCCAGGGGCCGCAGCAGAGCCCGCGGGTCGAGCCCTTCCGGCACGGTCCTGGCGAGCGTGTGCGGGTCGGCGAACGTCTCGCCGATGAGTCGCTCCGGGGTCAGCTCCGGCCAGAGGCCGTCGACCGCGCGGCGTACGCCCTCATCCGCCCACAGGCGCTCCGAGCCCAGCCTGAGGTCGGTCTCGTCGAGGTCGCGATCCAGCTCCAGCGGCTCGTACTCGGGGTCGTCCAGGTCCTCGATGCGCAGCGCCGCCTCCAAAGCCCGCGTCTCGGCCACGACCAGCTCCTTGAGCAGCTCGGTCACGAACAGCTTGCGGGCCATGTTGTGCGGCAGGCGGACCGCGCGGGCCCGCCGCCGCAGCGCGGCGCACGTCGCGTGCGCGACCCGCAGGGGCAGGCCGTCGTAGAGGATCTCCAGGTCGCCCTCGGGCAGGCGTTGGCGGTCGCGCACCGCCGCCGCCACGAAGCCGGCCATCCGCAGGTCGCCCTTGACCAGCGCGACAGGGGCCGGGTCGGGCGCGGCGGCCCGCACGCCGGGGAACAGCTCGCCCACCGTCGCCATCACCACCTGCGTCTCGCCCAGCGCGGGCAGCACCTGGCCGATGTAGCGCAGGAACATCGGGTTCGGGCCCACGACGAGCACGCCGCGCCGGTCGAGGGCGTCGCGGTGGGTGTAGAGCAGGTACGCCGCCCGGTGCAGGGCCGCGACCGTCTTTCCCGTGCCGGGTCCGCCCTGCACCACCAGCGCCCCCTGGAGCCCGGCCCTGATCACCCGGTCCTGCTCGGTCTGGATGGTGGCCACGACGTCGGTCATCCGGCCGGTGCGTCCCCGGCGCAGCGCCGCCAGCAGCGCGGCCTCGCCGACCAGGTCACGGCGGTCGTGCTCGCTCATCCCGGCCAGGTCGAACACCTCGTCGTCCAGGCCCACCACCATGCGCGCGCGGGTGTGCAGGTGGCGGCGCCGTACCAGGCCGGCGGGATCGGCGGGGGTGGCGACGTAGAAGGGGCGCGCGACCGGCGCGCGCCAGTCGACGAGGACGGACTCGTGTTCGTCGTCGCGCAGGCCGATGCGGCCGATGTAGAGGGTCCGGCCGCCGGTCTCGTCGACGCGGCCGAAGCACAGGCCCCGCTCGACCGCGTGGAGCCGGGCCAGGCGGCCGGCCTGCTCGCCCGCCGTCACCTCGCGTTCGACCAGCATCCGGGCGGTCAGTCCCGCCCCGCCGCCGCCGTGCACCTCGCGCAACGCCCGCTCGGCCCGCTCGCGCGCGAGGTCGAGCCTGCCGTACAACATCGAGACCTTGACCTGCTCGGACTCGATCGCCTCAGCCAGAGCACTTTGACGATTGGACATCGCGTGGTATACTCCTTACTGGACATGTGTGGACATCGGCCAGCTCTTCACCATACTACCGCGTGCGATCGCACGCGGTTTTTGCGTCTTACGACCGTTTTACGGCGTGCGGCATTGACTCCCCGGTAGATCGAGGAGGCATGCCATGACCGACATAGACCCTGTCCGCGTGATTCCGCGCAAGCTCATCATCGGCGCCCTCGCCGCACTGGTGATCACCACCGCCGGCGGAGCGGGCGTGGCCACCGCGGCCAGCGCCTCGCCCACCCCCTCCCCCAGCGACAGCGCCACCCCCACCGAGACCCTGGCGCCCACCGAAGAGCCGACCGCCGAACCCCCGAGCGCGAGCCCGGAACCGCCCAGGCGCGCCCACCTGAGGGCCATGGGCGGCATCCGCAGCGAGGTCGTCGTGCCCAAGGCCGGCGGCGGCTACCAGACCGTCGCCACCCACACCGGCGAGGTCACCGCCACCGGCGCCGACAGCATCACCGTCAAGAGCGAGGACGGCTTCTCCCGCGCGTACACCGTCAACGACACCACTCGCGTCAACGCCGGCCGCGAGGGCCTCGGCGGCGTCAAGAACGGCGACACCGTCCACGTCACCGCCACCATCGAGGGCCAGAGCGCCACCGCCCAGCAGGTCACCGACCTCACCCGTCCAGAAGCCGGGCCCGAGACCCTGCCCGGCCACTTCAAGGTGCTGCCCGGCATCATGCCGCCCGACTTCGCCATCAAGAAGCGCCTGCCCGAGAGGGAGTGAGGGGCGCGCTGCTAACTTCGAGGCCGTGTCCGCTTACCTGACCGAACTGTTCTCCCTGACCGGCCGCCGCGCCCTCGTCACCGGCGGCAGCTCCGGCATCGGCTACACCATGGCCGAGGCCATCGGCCGCGCCGGCGCCGAGGTGGTCATCGTCGCCCGCCGGCGGCCCGAGCTGCGCCGGGCCGCCGACCGGCTGGCCGCGCACGGGGTCAAGGCCTCATGGATCAGCGCCGACCTCGGCGACCGGGCCGACCTCGACCGGGTCGTCGAGGAGGGCGGAGAGATCGACATCCTCGTCAACGACGCCGCCAACAACATCCGCAAACCCATGGCCGAGCTCACCGACGACGACTACGAGCAGACCATCGCGCTCAACCTCACCGCCCCCTACCTCCTCGGCCAGCACCACGGCCCCCGCATGGCCGCGCGCGGCTGGGGCCGCATCCTCAACGTCGGCTCGCAGCAGACCAACAGCGCCTTCGGCGACAGCGGCGTGTACGGCGCCGCCAAGGCCGCCATCGCCGGCCTCACCCGCTCCCAGGCCGAGGCCTGGTCCCGCGACGGCGTGTGCGTCAACACGATCATCCCCGGCTTCGTGCTGACCCCGCTCACCGAACCCGCCCAGGCCATCCCCGGACGCACCGAGGAACTCGCCGCCCGTCACATGAGCGGCCGCAACGGCCTGCCCGCCGACTTCGCCGGCGCCGCCGTCTTCCTCGCCTCCTCCGCCTCGGCCTTCGTCACCGGCCAGCAGCTCTTCGTCGACGGCGGCTTCTCGGTGCACTGACAGGCGGCTTCTCGGCGCACTGACAACCGCGCCGGCAGCGGCGCGTACGCCCTGGGGATCGTCCGGCCGGCGGAGGGGCGCTCCAGGGGTTTCGTCCCAGGTGAGGACGCCCGCGCGGCCCCGTGCTGGAAGGGTTTTGAGCACACACACCGACACGAAGGCGGTTGCCTTGCTCAGATACCCGGCCGCGTCCCTGCTCGCCGGAGCCCTCCTGCTCACCGGGCTCGCCGCCCCGGCCGCCCAGGCCGCCACACCCGCCATCTCCTGGGGCGCCTGCGCCCAGAAGGTGGCGGGCATGGAGTGCGGGACGCTCACCGTCCCCCTCGACCACGCCGACCCCAAGGCCGGCACCCTCGACGTCGCCGTCTCCCGCTTCAAGGCCACCGGCAGGCGGATCGGCTCGTTGGTCATGAACTTCGGCGGCGGCGGCAACGGCGTCGCCATCCTGGGCGCCGCCCATGCCCAGTACGCGGCGCTGCGCGCCGGATACGACCTGATCGGCTTCGACCCGCGCGGCTCCGGCGGCACCGCGCCGGTGCGCTGCGGCGACGGCCGCGCCTTCGCCCGCCTGGTCGAGCTCAACCCCGGCTACACCAAGGCGTTCCGCCGCGAGACGGCCGCGTTCGCCCGCGCCTGCGCCAAGGACTCCGCCAGGATCCTGCCGCACGCCGGCACCGCCGACACCGCCCGCGACCTGGACCTCCTGCGCGCCGCGCTCGGCGAGGACAAACTCCACTACTACGGCAAGTCCTACGGCAGTGCCCTCGGCGGCGTCTACGCCACCCTCTTCCCCGGCAGGCTCGGCAGGATGGTGCTCGACGCCGGCGTCGAACCCCGCCAGAGCCTCCTCCAGCTGGAACGCGGCGTCACCCTCGCCCTCCAGACCGGCTACGAACGCTTCCTCGCCGACTGCGCCCGCCGCGCCTGCGAACTGGGCAAGAACCCGGGCAGAACCATCGAACGCCTGCTCAAGCGCCTGGAGCACGACCCCCTGCAGGTCGGCAAGCGCCGGCTCGGCCGCGCCCTGGCCACCTCCGCCCTGACCTTCGCCACCACGCGCGAAGCCTGGCCCGGCCTGTCGGCGGCCATCGGCCAGGCGGTCAAGGGCGACGGCGAGACCCTGCTGGCCGTCTCCGACTACGTGACCCAGCCGCTGCCCGACGGCACCTACGGCTCCTATGCGGGCACCGCCACCAACCTCGCCGTCTACTGCCGCGACCGCATCCGCCCCGGCGAGAAGGAGCTGCGCCGCGACCAGGCCGAGCTGAGCCGCCTGTCGCCCGTGTTCGGGCCGATCGGGGTCACCAGCGGGTTCCTCGCCGCGGCCTGCCGGTACTGGCCGGTCGGGGCCGACGCGGAGGGCCGCACCGTCGCGCACACCGGCGCCACACCCGTCGTCGTCATCGGCTCCCGCAAGGACGTCGCCGCCCCGCTGAGCGGCGCCGCCAGTCTCGCCAGGCAGTTGCGCACCGGCATCCTCGTCACCTACGAGGGCGACATGCACGGCGCCTACCCCGACGGCGGGCCGTGCGTCACCGGCGCGGTCGAGGGATACCTGCTGCGCGGCGAACGGCCAGGCCGGAACCTGTCCTGCCCTGCCGTACGGTGAACCCATGGACGAGCGCCCTCTGCTGCTGGTGGGACGGCTGCGCCACCGGCACTGGGTAGCGCTGGACGTGGCCATGGCCGCCGGTCTCACCCTTCTGCTGGGCGGCGCGGCCGTGGTGCTCGGGACACCCGCGGCGGCGCCGTACATCGTGTGCATGTACGCGCCGCTCGCGGTGCGGCGGCTGTGGCCCCTGCCGGTGCTGGTCGTCATCTTCGCCGCGGCCGCCCTGTCGCTGCTGGCCGGGAACGTGCCGACCGGGCCGCTGGAGGTCGGCGGGTTCCCCGACGCGCTGCGGGTGCTGGCCTGGAACCAGCCGATGGCGGTGACCATCGCCCTGTACACGGTCGCGGTCCACTGCCGGCGCGCCACCGCCCTGGCCGCTCTGCTGGCCGCGGGCATCGGGCTGAGCGCGCTCGTCCTCGCCACGCGGCCCGCGCCCGAGGCGGTGGGAGCGGTGCTGATCTGCTGGTTCCTGTTCGCCAGCCAGTGGGTCACGGGTCTGGTCGTGCGCGAGCGCCGCCTGTACATGACGCGGCTGGCGGCCAGGACCGCGCGCGAAGCCGTACTCGACGAGCGCCTGCGCATCGCCAGGGACCTGCACGACAGCGTGGCGCACAGCATGAGCGTGATCACCGTCCAGGCGTCCGTGGCCGCGCACGTGGCCGAGGCGCGGCCGGCGGCGGCGCGCGAGGCCCTGGCCCAGATCGAGGCGACCGGCAGGGCCGCGCAGGTCGAGATGCGGCGCATGCTCGGGCTCCTGCGCCGCGAGGACGACGGCGCCCCGTGTGACGCGCCGGGGCCGGCCGCCCTGCCCGAGCTGGTCCGTGCCGCCGGGGCGGCGGGCGTCGAGGTCACCCTCGACGTGGACCCCGGGCTCCGGCTGGGCAACGGGCCGGGGCTGACCGTGTACCGGCTGGTCCAGGAGGCGCTCACCAACACGGCCAAGCACGCCGCGCCCACGCGCTGCCTGGTCACCGTCACCGCCGCCCGCGACGGGGTGCGGGTGCGGATCACCGACGAGGGCCCGCGAACCGGCGCGGACTCACCCGGCCGGCGTGCCGGAGCGCCGGGCGACGGCGGCCACGGGCTGGCGGGGATGCGCGAGCGCGTCGCGCTCTACGGCGGCGAGCTGACGGCGGGGCCCCTGTCCGGGGGCGGATTCGCCGTCGAGGCGTTCCTGCCCGACGAGTCCGCGCCGCGACCCGTGCGGCAGCCCGCCCAGGAGGAGCGGTGAAGCGGCGCACGATCCTCGTCGCCGACGACGAGCGGCTGGTGCGGGCGGCGTTCCGCATGCTCATCGACAGCTCGGACGACCTGGTCACCGTGGGCGAGGCGGGCACCGGCGGCGAGGCCGTCGCCCTGGCCGCCGAGCTGCTTCCCGACGTCGTGCTCATGGACATCCGCATGCCCGGCATGACAGGTCTGGAGGCCACCGGCCTCATCCGCGCCCTGCCCGGCGCCGAGGGGGTGCGCGTGCTGGTCCTCACCACCTTCGACCTCGACGAGTACGTCTACGGGGCGCTGCGCGCCGGGGCCAGCGGGTTCCTGCTGAAGGACACCCCTGCCGCCGATCTGCTGGCCGCGTTGCGCGTGGTCGCCGACGGGCAGGCCCTGCTCGCGCCCAGCGTCACCACACGCCTGATCGCCGAGTTCGCCCGCCGCCCCGGCGGCGCCGGGAACGGCCGTCACGGGACCGGCCGCCATGGAACCGGCCGTCACGGGATCGGCGGTGACGGGGGCGCGGGTCGCGCGAGCGTGCCGATGGCCGAGCTGGCCGGGTTGAGCGAGCGCGAGCGGGAGGTGCTGCTGCAGATCGCCCGCGGCCACACCAACGACCAGATCGCCGAGCACCTGGGCATCTCCCGCGTGACGGTCAAGACCCACATCCGCCGCCTGCTGGCCAAGCTCGACGCCCACGACCGCGCCCAGCTGGTCGTGGTCGCCTACGAGTCCGGCCTGGTGACACCGGGGCACTGATTCACGTCGCGGACTTCCTGGCCGGGCCGCCACGCCGCGCCCGGTACGCGGCGGCCTTGGCGCGGTTCTGGCAGGCCAGCCCGCAGAACCGGCGCGAGGCGTTACGCGTGACGTCGAAGAACACCAGCTCGCAGCCCGCCGCCTGACACGCGGCCAGCCGCTCCCCCTGCCCCACGCCGATGACCATCGCCAGTGCCGTGCCCGCGTCCGCGGCCATCGCACCGGCCACGTCGGCCTCGACCGCGTGGAAGGCCAGGACCGGGGGCTCGCCGTGGAGGTTGGGGACGGCGCCGTGCCGTACCAGGAGGGTGTTGAGCTCGGCCACGCCCGCGTACGGTCCGGCCAGGAAGGCGGGGCGCAGGGCCGTGGCCACCTCGGCCAGCCGGCCGGTGTCGAGCGGGCCGCCGTCGCCCGGGGGGCGGGGATGGCGGGCGCGCCAGTCGGCCAGCGCGGGTTCGAGCGCCGCCAGCCGTTCGGCCGGCGTCTCGGGAAGGGGCCGGGTACGGCCCTGCGTGTGGTCGACGGCGAGGGCGTTCACCAGCACGACGGCCAGCTCCGCCCACCGCCCGACATAACTGTCTATTTGGGATTGACCAGTGATGCGCCACACGTCTATCGTCACTGCCATAACCTTATTAGACAGTGAGAGGACGCTTCATGTCCACGATCTCCAGGCTTGCCCGCAGCATGTGGCACCAGTTGGAGCCGGTCCACGCCGCCGTCTACTTCGCCCCGCAGGCCTTCGAGCGGGCCGCGAAGCTCGGCTACGACGTCGAGTCGCGCTGGCCGAGCTACTTCGCCTGGCGCACCGCGCCGCTGGGGGCGGCCGGCCCGCACCTGGTCAGCGCCGCCTACTACAGCTTCAGCCCGGCCATGGTCGCCGGTTGCGTACCCGGGATCTGGGCGACCGCCTCCCCCGCCGAGGTGCTGACGGCCCGCCTGGAAGCCGTGGACCACCTCTACCGCGACTGGCTGGGCGACCACCTGACCTCCCCCGGCCTGGCCGAGGCCGCCAAGCTGGCCCGGTCCGCGGCCGAGAGCGTCACCACGCCGGGACGCCCCCTGGCCGCCGCCAACCTCGACCAGCCCTGGGCCGCCGAACCGCACCTGGTGCTCTGGCAGGCGGCGACCATCCTGCGCGAGCACCGCGGCGACGGGCACCTCGCCGCGCTCCAGGCGGCCGGGCTGGACGGCTGCGAGTCGCTCGTCTCCTTCGCCGCCATCGGCGCCGCGCCGGTCGAGACCTTCGCCGGGCGCGGCTGGAGCCCCCAGGAATGGGCGGCCGCCGGGGAACGGCTGCGCGAGCGCGGGCTCATCGGCGCCGACGGCCTGGCCACCGACGCGGGACGCGCGCTGCGCGACCAGGTGGAACGCATGACCGACGACCTGGCCGCCGCGCCGTGGCGCGGCCTGGGCGAGGAACGCGCCCAGCGCCTGGCCCAGCTCAACGGCCCGGTCCTGGGCGCGGTCTTCCAGGCCGGCGTCCTGCCCATGACCAGCACGCTGGGCATCGCCACCGTCAAGGCCCCGGACTGACGATGATCGAGCGACTGACGGGTGAGTCCGCGCGGGCCCGCGCCGAGGCCCTGGTCGCGGTGTACCGGGAGGCGTTCGGGCCGCCGCCGTGGAACGAGGGCGAGGACGAGGTCGAGGCCTTCCGCGCGCGGCTCGACGAGGACTCGCGGCGGCCGGGGTTCACGGCGGTGCTCGCCACCGCGGACGGCCGCCCCCGCGGATTCGGTACGGCCTTCCCCACCCCGTCGCCCCTGCCCCGGCGCAGGTCCTACGGGTGGGCGGCGGAGATCGCCGGGGCCGGGCGGCTGATCGGGGCGCTGGAGGTGACCGAGCTGGCCGTCTCGCCGCAGGCCCGCGGCCGGGGCCTGGCGGGCCGGCTGCTGGAGGAGCTGTGCGCCGGCGCGCCGCGCCGCTGGCTGCTGACCTCCACGCAGGCGCCGGACGCCGTCCGGCTCTACGAGCGGCTGGGCTGGCGGCGGCTCAACGACGGGCCCGGGGTGATCGTGTTCACCTGGGATATGGTTGCCCCAGACGTTAACGGTTAAGGGCTGGGGACAGTGAACGACCTGGACGCCACGCTATCCGCGCTCGCCGACCCGACCCGGCGCAAGGTGGTCGACCTGCTTCGCGAGGGGCCGCGACCGGCCGGGGAGCTGGCCGAGGCGGTCCAGATGAGCGCGCCCGCGCTCAGCCGGCATCTGCGGGTGCTGCGCGCCGGCGGGCTCGTCCAGGCCGAGACCGGCGACGACGACGCCCGCCTGCGCCTGTACTCCCTGCGCCCCGAGCCCTTCACCGCGCTGCGGGCCTGGCTGGACCAGGTCCAGGCGTTCTGGGCCGAGCAGCTCGGCTCGTTCAAGGAGCACGTGGAGCGCGAGCGGTGAGCGGGCGCACCGACTCGGTCACCGTGAGCGTGACAGTGGCCGCCGATCCCGGCACCGCGTTCCGGGTGTTCACCGACGAGATCGACGCGTGGTACGTGCGCGGGCCCTACAGCTGGGTCAACGCCGAGCGGGCGGCCGGGATCAGGTTCGAGGACGGCTACCTGCGCGAGGTCTGGAAGGACGGCGGGCACGTCGACACCGGGCGGATCCTCACCTGGGAGCCGCCCCGGCGCCTGGTGTGGGCCGACCTGCTCAACGACGGCGCCATGGAGATCGAGGTGGAGTTCCGCGGGGTGGCCGGCGGCACCGAGGTGGTGCTGGTCCACCGCGGCCTGGACACGCTGCCACCCGACGTGGCGGGGCGGATCCGCCGCGGATACTCCTGGAAGATCGGCCTGGAGTGGTACGCCGACTTCCTCGGCCGCTGAGGGGTCAGCGTCTGCCGTACTTCTTGTGCGCGGCCTGCTTGCTGACCCCGATCGCGTCGGCGATCGTCGCCCAGGGCAGGCCCGCGACCCGCGCCCGCCGGACCTGCACCGCCTCCATGCGCTCGATCTCGCGCCGCAGCGCGGTCGTGGCCCGCAGGGCCAGCAGCGGGTCCTCGTCCTGTGCTTGCCGTACGAGGCCTGCCAGGTCGTTCGTCATGGACTAAAGGTAGTCCAGCAACAGCGTGGTGATCACCTTCGGACGTTCCAAGGACGGCAGATGACCGGCCCAGTCGAGCTCCACGAGCCGCGCGTCCGGCAGGTTCTCCGCCAGGTGGCGGGCGCTGCGCCGGAAGTGGAGCAGGTCGTGGGCGCCGCCGGCGACCAGGGCGGGCACGTCGATCTCGGCGAGCGTGAAGTCCGGCTCGAACTCGTCCACGTCGCGGCCGAGCTGCAGCGAGAAGGCGTTCGCCTGCATCTCCACGACCAGCGCGCGCGCCTCGTCCGTGGCGTGGGGGCCGAGCCACGTGGCGGCGTTCAGCTCGGCGGCGCCCCTGATGTCGCCCAGCTCCAGCAGCCGGTCCTCCTCGGCGCCGAACGCCTTCATGTCGTCGGTCTTCGGCACGTCGGAGGAGCCCGGGTTGAGCAGCACCAGGCGGGTGGCGCGGCCCTGCTGGGCCAGTTGGAGGGCGATGCGGCAGCCGTAGGAGGAGGCGACGACGGCCACGCGCTCGTGACCCTCCGCCTCCAGCACGTCCGCGACGTCTCCGCAGGTGCTGAACGGCTCCGCCGCCTCATAGGGGGTACGGCCGAAGCCGCGGAAGTCCGGGGTGATGACCCGGAAGCGCCCGGTCAGCTCCGGCATCTGGGGCTCCCACATGCGGGAGTCGGCCACACCCGCGTGGAGCAGCAGCACCGGGTCGCCGGATCCGGCGGCGCCGTACCAGATCGTCATCGTGCCTCCAGGACCAGGCGCACGCCGAGCCCGATGAGCACGACGCCGGAGATCTGCTCCAGGCGGCGGCGCACGGACGGGCGGGAGAGCACCGCCTTGGCGCGCGCGACCATCCAGATGACCAGGCCGTACCAGAGGGTGTCGACGAGCACCCAGATGACGGCGAGGGCGACGAGCGTGAGCGGCACGTTCTGGCCTTGGGGCACGAACTGGGGCAGGAACGACATGGCGAACACCGCGGCCTTCGGGTTGGCCAGGCAGGTGCCGAGACCGGCGAGGTAGGACCGGCGCCAGCCGTCCACGGCCACGGGCTCGGCGAGCTCGGGACCGGCCGCGTCCCGGCGGCGCTTGCGGGCCTGCCACAGCGACTGCGCCCCCATGTACAGCAGGACGCAGGCGCCGGCCACCCGCATCACGTCGTAGGCGAGCTGGGAGGCCAGCAGCAGAGCCGACAGGCCGAAGGCGGCGGCCAGGGCCCACAGGAAGATGCCGGTCTCGTTGCCGAGGGTGGCGGCCATGCCGGAGCCGCGGCCCGCGCGCAACGTCTGGCGCAGGATGATCGCGGTGCTCACCCCGGGGACCATCGCCACCAGGACGCACGCGCCGATGAACGCGAAAAGATACATGGCGGCCATACTCGCACGCGTCAGGACATGTCAGCCGTAGATTTTCCCCAGCTCCGCCACCGCCTCGGCCATCAGCTCGCGCAGCTCAGGAGGCCCGAGCACCTCCACACTCGCGCCCATGCGCAGCAGCAGCCACCGGGCGTGGGTGATCGACTCGATCGGCACCGTGAGCGTGCGCCGGCCCTCGGCGTCCGGCTCACCCGCCGCCGCCATCGCCCCGGCCACGACGTCGTCGCCCATCGTGTAGGCCAGCAGCTTCTCGACGCCGGGCGCCGTCCTGATCACCGCCTCGGCCGTGTACATGCGTTCGCGGAACTCCTGCGCGTAGGCCCGCCAGAAGCCGCCCAGCTCGAAGTCGCCCGGCCGCTCGAAGGAGTGCCCGCCCGGCTCGGCGGTCAGGACGCGCGAGACCCGGTAGGTGCGCGGGTCGCCGCCCGCGGCCGGAGCCGCCACCAGGTACCAGGAGCCGCCCTTCAGCACCAGCCCGTACGGGTGCACGAGGCGCTCGACCACCTGCTGCCCCCAGCGCCGGTAGGTCATCCGCACCGCCCGCTGCTCCCACACCGCCTCGGCCACCACGCTCAGGAGCGGCACGTCGTCGGCCCCCCGGTACCAGCCGGGCACGTCGAGCAGGAACCGCTCGCGCATGCGCGAGGCCTGCGAGCGCGGCTCCGGCGGCAGCGCCGCCAGCAGTTTCAGCTCGGCGTTGGCCACGACCTCCGACAGCCCCAGCTCCGCCGCCGGGCCGGGCAGGCCCGCCAGGAACAGCGACGAGGCCTCCTCGGCGGTCAGGCCGTTGAGCCGGGTGCGGTAGCCGTCGAGCAACTGGTAGCCGCCGGCCGGGCCGCGGTCGGCGTAGACCGGGACGCCCGCCGCCGACAACGCGTCCACGTCGCGGTAGACGGTCCTGACCGACACCTCCAGCTCCCCTGCCAGCTCGCCCGCCGTCATCCTGCCCCGCGTCTGGAGCAGAAGGAGCAGGGAGAGCAGGCGGCTGGCGCGCATGCCAGCACCCTACGCGATAGGTTTCTTGCCGCCTTTAGCCGGACAGAAGGGATGCCCTCATCGTGGTCGACGACAGCGGCCTGCAGGCGCTGCGCGAAGCGGCGCGCCTGTCCCCCGACAATCTGCCCCTGCGCCGGCACCTGGCCGACCTGCTCCTGGGCAAGGGCTACCTCGCCGAGGCCGAGGGCGAATATCGCGCCGCCCTCCTGCTCGCGCCGCGCGACCCCGCCATCACGGCCGGTCTGGCCGAGGCGTTCGCCCGGCAGGGCGCGTACGGCGCGGCGCTGTCGGCGCTGGAGCCCTTCCTGGCCCAGCCCGGATACCCGCCGCGCATGGGCGTGATCGCCGCCCGCGCGCTGCTCGGCGAGGGAGACCTCGCCCAGGCCGGGTTCCGCTACCACGAGGCGGTCATGCGCGAGCCGGAGGCCGCCGACCCCGAGCTGGCCGCCCGGCTGGCCGCGCCCGTGCCCGCGCCCATGCCCGTGCCCGCGCCGCCGCCGGAGGAGAAGCGCTCCGGGGTCACCTTCGCCGACGTGGCCGGGATGGAGGGCGTCAAGGAGGCGCTGCGGGTCAAGCTGCTGCTGCCGGTGCAGCAGCCGGAGCTGTTCGCCGCCTTCGGCAAGCGCGCCGGCGGCGGGGTGCTGCTCTACGGGCCGCCGGGCGGCGGCAAGACCCACCTGGCCAGGGCGGCGGCCGGCGAGCTCGGCGCGTCGTTCGTGAGCGTGGGCCTGTCCGACGTCCTCGACATGTACGTCGGCCAGAGCGAGCGCAACCTGCACCACATCTTCGACGCCGCCCGCCGCAGCCGGCCGTGCGTGCTGTTCTTCGACGAGGTGGACGCCCTGGCCGCGCGCCGCTCCGACATGCGCCAGGCGCACAACCGCCAGATCGTCAACCAGTTCCTGGCCGAGCTCGACGGCGTCGACGACAAGGCCAACGAGGGCGTGCTCGTGCTCGCCGCCACCAACGCGCCCTGGTACATCGACGTGGCCTTCCGCCGCCCCGGCCGCTTCGACCAGCTCGTGTTCGTGCCGCCGCCGGACCTCGCGGCGCGGGCGGCGATCCTGCGCATCCTGTGCCGGGACAAGCCGCTGGCCGAGATGGACTTCGACGCCGTCGCCAAGGCCACCGCCGACTACGTGGGCGCCGACCTCAAGGGCCTGGTCGAGCGGGCCGTGGAGGACAAGCTGCGCGAGTCCATCGCCGCCGGGCGCCCCGTGCCGCTGACCACCCGCGACCTGCTCGCCCTCACCAAGTCGCAGCGGCCGAGCTCGGTACGCGAATGGCTGGCCACCGCGCGCAACTACGTCATGCACGCCAACGACTCCGGCGCGTGGGACGAGCTCCTGCCGTGGGTCAACCGGACATGGTGAGCGCCGAGGACGGCATCCGGCGCGCCCGCGCCCTGCTCGACCTGCGCCGCGCGCCCGAGGCGGCCCGCGCGCTGCACGGCGTCCTGGCCCAGGACCCCGGAAACTCGCTCGCCCACGCCTACCTCGCCCTCGCCCTCAGCTACCAGGACCGATGGGAGGAGGCGTCGGACGCCGCCGCCGAGGCGATCAGGCTGGCTCCCGACACCTGGTTCCCGCACTACATCGCCGGCCAGGTCCACCACCGGGCGCGCCGCCCGTACGAGGCCCTGCCGCCGATCCAGGTCGCCCTCGCGCTCAACCCCGAGTGGGCGCCGCTGTGGGAGCTCCTGGCACGGGTACGGCTGAGCGCCGGCCAGTACGGCGAGGCCGTCGCCGCCGCCCGCCAGGCCCTCGCCCTGGACCCCGAGGACGCCGACCCCGCCACCCTGCTCGCCCTCGCCCTCACCGGGCTCGGCCAGGTGCCCGACGCCCGCGCCGCGGCCGCCCGAGCCCTCGCGCTCGACCCCGAGAACGCCAACGCCCACCTGGCACTCGGCCGCCTCGAACTGGCCCACGGCGACCCCGCGCGCGCCGCCGACGCCTTCCGCGAGGTGCTGCGCCTGGCGCCCGGCTTCGACGACGCCCGCGACCTGCTCGTGCTCGCGCTCAAACGGCGCAACCCGCTGCACCGGGCGCTGACCCGCGTGCGCGAGCGCTACCGGGGCGGCTGGCGCCTGCTCCTCCTTCTTCCCGCGGTCCCGCCGATCATCCTCGTCTTCGTCGTCATCGCCTTACTGCACTGGGCGGCGTGGCTGGCCGAGGCGTGGGCGACGCTCCGCCTACACCTGGGCGTCCGCACCCGCCTGTTGCTGCCGGCCGCCGAGGCCCGCACCGCCGCGCTGAGCTGGGCGCTGGCGATCATCGGGCTGACGACGCTGGTGACGGGCATCGCGCTCGGCCACGAGCCGCTGGGCACGGCGGGGTTCGCGGTGATGGCGCTGGTCACGCCGCTGCAGGAAGCCGCCCACACCTCCGCCCGCCGCGGTCGCGCCCTCCTGTACGGCTGGGCCGCCCTGCTGGCCGCCACCGTGGTGACCTCGGCGGCGCTCGTCTCGGGGCAGACGCTGGGGCTGCTGGGCGCGTACGCGGCGCTGGGCACGATCTGGATCGCCGGCGGAGTCCGCCGGCTGGTCACGCGTTAGCTCGTACCGGTTCTTGGCGGGCCGGTTCCGGACGGGTCAGGCGAACTGCTGCCAGGCCAGGCGGGTGACCATGGCGGCCACGACGATCAGCAGCACGATCCGGACGAACGAGGCGCCGCGCTTGAGCGCCATGCGGGCGCCCAGGCGGGCGCCGGCGATGTTGCACACCGCCATGCCGAGACCCAGCGCCCACAGCACGTGCCCCTGCAGCCCGAAGACGACGAGCGCGCCCACGTTGGTCCCGATGTTGATGATCTTCGCGGTGGCGCTGGCGTTGACGAAGTCGAGGCCCAGGATGGTGGTGAACGCGATGATGAGAAAGGTGCCGGTGCCCGGCCCCATGATGCCGTCGTAGAAGGCGATGCCCACGCCGCCGACCGCGACCGCCGCGACCACCCGGGCGTTCGTGCGCAGGTGCGGCTTCGGCACCTGGCCCATCGCGGGCCGCAGCGTGACGAACGCCGCCACCCCCAGCAGCACCACCATGACCACCGGCCGCAGCACCTCGGCGCTGATCGCCACCGCGGCCGTGGCCCCGAGCCCGGAGCTCAGCACCGCCAGCGCCCCCGCCGGGATCGCCACCTGCCGGTCCAGCTTGGTGGAGCGCACGTACGTGATGGCGGCGGTGGTGGTGCCGAAGACGGACGACAGCTTGTTGGTCGCCATGGCCTGCACCGGCGGGATGCCCGCCATCATGAGCGCGGGCAGTTGCAGCAGCCCGCCCCCGCCCACGACCGCGTCCACCCATCCGGCTCCCGCGGCGGCCACGAGCAACACGACGACCTGTTCCAGCGACACGCCACTCCCCCGTCACGGCCCACACGGACCGCACAGAGGGTACAAACCCCACCCAAACTCCCCCACACCCGGGGTCACCCGCGGGTCCCGTGCCGGCAGCGACACCAGAACCCCGAGCGTCACCCGGACCCGGAGACCGGCCCGCCGAGATCACGTACGGCCCGGCGCGATGACCCCCACTCCCCGGCACCCCGGGGGCGGCTCGTGCGCCGTTGCCGGAGTGCCGGGGAACCCGAGGGGGTCAGCGGGGGATGAGCGTGCGCTTGCGGCCGGCGAAGACGTCGTCGATCAGGCCGTAGGTGCGGGCCTGCTCGGCGGTGAAGACGCGGTCGCGTTCGAGGTCGCGCCGGATCTCCAGCTCGTTCCTGCCGGTGTGCCGGGCCAGGATGTGCTCCTGCTGGTCGCGCATGCGCAGGATCTCCCTGGCGTGGATCTCCAGGTCGCTCGACTGCCCGCGCCCGCCCTCCGTGGACGGCTGGTGCAGCAGCACCCGGGCGTGCGGCAGCGCCCCTCGCTTGCCCGGGGCCCCGGCCGCCAGCAGGACGGCGGCGGCCGAGGCCGCCTCGCCGATGCAGACGGTCTGGACCTCGGGACGCACGTACTGCATGGTGTCGTAGATGGCGGTCATGGCGGTGTGGGAGCCGCCGGGCGAGTTGATGTAGAGCTGGATGTCCTGGTCGGGGTCGATCGACTCCAGCGTCAGCAACTGCGCCATCACGTCGTTGGCGCTGGTGTCGTCGATCGGCGTGCCGAGGAAGACGATCCGGTCCTCGAACAGCTTGTTGTAGGGCGTCATCTCCTTCATGCCGTAGGAGGTGCGCTCGGTGAAGGAGGGCAGGACGTAGCGTCCGCTCATGGTCAGTTCACCCCGCTGCTGGAGATGTGGTCGACGAATCCGTACTCCAGGGCCTCCTGCGCGGTGAACCAGCGGTCGCGGTCGGAGTCCTCCCTGATGCGCTCCAGCGGCTGCCCGGTGTGGAAGGCGATGAGCTCGGCCATGCGCCGCTTCGTGTACATCAGGTTCTCGGCCTGGATCTGGATGTCGGTGGCCGACCCGCCGATGCCGCCGAGCGGCTGATGCATGACGATCCGGGCGTTCGGCAGCGCGTAACGCTTGCCCGGCGCGCCACCGCACAACAGCAGCTGCCCCATCGAGGCGGCGAAGCCCATCGCGACCGTGGCCACGTCGCAGGGCACGAACTGCATCATGTCGTACAGCGCCATGCCGGCGGACACGGAACCGCCCGGTGAATTGATGTAAAGGGTCACGTCGCGCTTCGGGTCCTCGGCCGCGAGCAAAAGCAGCTCACCACAGAGTCGATTACAAATCTCGTCGTCGACCTCCTGGCCGAGAACGAGGATGCGCTCCCGCAGCAAACGCTGGCCCAGCTGCTCCGGCCACTGCTTCGTCTCTGTCATGACCTGCCTTTCCGTCGACGTGCAATTACTTCCGACGGTAGACCCGGCGGCTCTGAATTCGGCTTTCTTTTCGCTCACGGGGGATTTCACCAAAGGCGTATTATGCCGTCCGCGAATTTCGTCGACATACAATGCACCCTGTGAGAAAGAACCTCGCCAGGCGGTGGGCCTGCCTGGTGCTCGGCGGCGCGCTGCTGATGCCGTACATGATGGCCGGGGTCCTGATGTCCGGCGTGCTCAGCGGCGGCGGGCGGGTGCCCGACCTGCTGCTCCCGGTCGAGCTGGGCGTGTTCGCGGCGGTGCTGCCCGTCGTGGCGCTGACCGGATTGTTCCTGCCGGTGCGCGCCCTGGAGGTCAACGCCGCGCAGGGGCTGCTCGGCGTGCACGTCGACACCCCGCCGCGCCAGGCCCGCCGCAGCTGGCAGGAGCGCCGCCGCACCGCCGCCTGGTTCACGCTCCACCTGGGCGTCGGCGGGTTCATGAGCGGCTGCACGCTGGCGATCGTGCCGTTCACGCTGTGGACGCTGCCGCTGCCCCTGCACGGCGCCACCTGGCTCGGCTACGACGTCCGGCCCGGCTGGGCCGCGCTGCCCTGGACGCTGGCCGGGCTCGCGCTGCTGGTCGCGCTCGTGTTCGCGGTCGCGGCCGCCGGGGCGCTGCTGGCCAGGCTGGCCCCCGTGCTGCTCGGCCCCACCCCGGACGAGCGGCTGGCCGCCGTCGAGGAGCACGCGCGCGGCCTGGCGGAACGCAACCGGCTCGCCCGCGAGCTGCACGACTCCGTCGGCCACGCGCTCAGCGTCGTCACCCTCCAGGCCGCCGCCGCGGGACGCGTCCTGGACCGCGACCCCGGCACCGCCCGCGCCGCGCTGGCCGCCATCGAGCAGTCCGCGCGCTCGGCCCTCGACGACCTCGACCACGTGCTCGGCGTCCTGCGCGAGGACCGCGGCGGCCGCGGCGGCACCGAGCCGCAGGCCACGCTGGCCGACCTCGACGCGCTGGTGCGCGCCTCGGGCGCCGAGGTGCGCGCGGAGGTGGGCGATCTGAGCGGGGTGCCCGCCGTGGTGTCGCGCGAGGCGTACCGCATCGTGCAGGAAGCGCTCACCAACGCCATCAAACACGGTCATGGTCCGGTACGGCTGGCGGCAGCCGTACAGGGAGACGACCTGAAACTCGAGGTCGGCAACCCCGCGGCGGCCCGCGAGGAACGCGGCGGCGGGCGGGGCGTGACCGGGATGCGCGAGCGCGTCCGGCTGCTGCGCGGCGAGCTGGAGGCCGGACCCGCCGAGGGCGGCTGGCAGGTCTCGGTACGGCTGCCGCTACGGTCGAGCCCATGACAGTCAGGATCGTGATCGCCGACGACGAGGACCTCATCCGCGCGGGCCTGCGCATCATCCTCGACTCCGAGCCCGATCTCAGCGTCGTGGGCGAGGCGGCCGACGGGGCCGCGGTGATCCCGGTGGTGCGGCGCGAGCGGCCCGACGTCGTGCTCATGGACGTGCGGATGCCCGCCGTGGACGGCATCCAGGCCACCCGGCAGCTCGTGGCGATGGAGGAGCCGCCGAAGGTGCTGGTGGTGACCACGTTCGAGAACGACGACCACGTCTACGACGCGCTGCGGGCCGGCGCCGACGGGTTCCTTCTCAAGCGGACCAGGCCGGAGGAACTGGCGAGCGCGATCAGGACGGTGGCCAGGGGCGAGTCGCTGCTGTTCCCCGCGGCGATCCGCGCGCTGGCGGGCAGCCGTCCGCGCGTGCGGGCGCCGGGGATCGAACGGCTGACCGGACGCGAGGGCGACGTGCTGCGGCTGATGGCCAAGGGGCTGTCCAACGGCGAGATCGCCGCCGAGCTGGTGGTGAGCGCCGAGACGGTCAAGACCCACGTCGGCAACGTGCTGACCAAGCTCGGCGCCCGCGACCGCACCCAGGCCGTCATCGCCGCCTACGAGTCGGGGTTCGTCAGCCCGGCCTGAGACGTCACCTGCTCGCGCGCAGGATCTCGGCGGCGGGCAGGCCCGAACTGCCGGCGGCGCTCATGCCGGTGGCGGCCAGGTGGGCGTCGACCAGGCGCAGCCCGACCGCGTACCCGGCCATGTCGGGGATGCCGCGCGGCTCCCCGCCGAACTTGCGCACCGCGCTGTCGCCCAGCACGTACGCGGGCGTGTGCCGCATCCCCTGCAGATCGATGTCGGCCATGATCTTGCGGTAGGCGTCCTCCAGCGGCTCGCCGCTCACCATCGACGACCACGGCCCCATCGCCCCCGGCCCGGACACCTCGCGCACGAACGCCTCCGCCAGCCCCTCGGCCACGATGTGCTCGCCGACCGTGACGGTCTCCGGGTCCCACACGACGTTGTGGTAGCGGATCTGGTGGTGCATCTCGTGGACGGCGCAGTGGGCGATGCGCTCCACGTTCTCGTCGGTGGGCCAGGCCAGCAGGTAGAGCCAGCCGGGCGCGCCGCCCATGCCGTAGTAGCCGCGGGCGGTGGTCATGAGGTGTTCGTTGTCGGGGTTGCCGAGGACGAACATGACGCGTACCCGCTCGGGCTGCTTGAGGTGGGCCAGGCCCGCGCCGGCGCGCTCCAGCTCCTTCTCGATGCGGCCCTTGAGGTCGATCGAGACCAGCCGCTCGATGGCGGGCAGGTAGCGCGGGTCCTCGACGTCGGCCCGGAAGCCGCCGCCCTCGTGGTGGATGTCGACGAGGTCGCCGGGGAACGGGATGATCTCGCCGACCGGGGCGAGCATCTCGCGCAGCAGGTCCGGCCGCTCGGGCAGCGGGGCGCGCAGGATCGCGGCCATCACGTCCAGGTTGTCGTGAACGATGAGCTCCATGCCGGAGACGCTAAACCCTCCTGTTACGGGAGGGTCAAACCGGAATCAGATGGGGTCGCCCTCGCCGGACTCGTCGCCCGGCGTCGGCCCGGGGGTGCCGCTGCCGCTCTGGCTCGGCGACTGTGACGGTGTCGGCTGCTGCGGCTCCGGCGTGAGCGGCGTCGGCGGCGGCGTCGGCACCTGCACCGTCGGCGGCAGCGGGCGCGGCAGCGGCTCGCTCTCCTGCCTGCCCAGCAGCAGGACCAGCGCGATCACCACCCCGACCAGCAGCAGCGTCAGCAGAACGGCCAGCGCCAGCAGCACGCGCCGCGCGGTCTCGGTCAGCGGCCTGGCCGCGCCCGGCCGCCCCGGCAGCGCCGGAGCCCGGTCCCCCAGCCAGTACGGCACGAAGTCCGGCCCATGCGCCTGCCCGATCAGCGTCCCGCCGACCATCACCGGCTCCAGGAAGCGCTCCGCGCCCGGCCGTCCCGGCAGGTACGGCACCGCCACCCAAGGCGCCACCCCCGCGTCCATGGCCAGCACCTGCGGCGTGCCGTCGAGCACCGCCGCCCGTCCCGTGGCCCGGCCCAGCCACCCCCGCACCCCGGCGGGCGCCGACTCGCGCACGGCGGTGACGAACCGGTCGCGCGCCGCCGCGTCCAGCGCCGCGCCCTTCGTCAGCACGGCCAGCGACACCGCCCGCCCGTCCTGTGCCTGACCGAGGTAGACGAACCCGGCGGGCAGGACGTGCAGGCGCGCCTGCACCGTGAAAGGGCCCAGGGAGGGCGGATCACCGTGCTGCAGCGGACTGGCCACCCACCCATGAAAGCACAGCCGGCCTGCCGCCCCCGCGAGAGCGGGCCGCCCTGCCGGGGGTGCCTCCGTGCGAGTTCGCGGCACGTTTGGTGAAATGGCACCCATGACCGTCGCTGAAGAGCTGCCCAGCGGAACCGACCCGGCCGTGCTGCGCAAAACGCTGGACGAGGTCCGGCGCGTCATCGTGGGCCAGGAGCACATGGTGGAGCGCCTGGTCGTGGCCCTGCTCGCGCGCGGCCACTGCCTGCTCGAAGGCGTACCGGGCGTGGCCAAGACCCTGGCCGCCGCCACGCTGGCGACGGTGGTGGGGGGCACGTTCGCCCGCATCCAGTTCACCCCCGACCTGGTGCCCAGCGACATCGTCGGCACCCGCGTCTTCCACCCGTCGAGCGAGAAGTTCGACGTCGAGCTCGGGCCGGTGTTCGTCAACTTCCTGCTCGCCGACGAGATCAACCGCGCCCCCGCCAAGGTGCAGTCGGCGCTGCTGGAGGTCATGGCCGAGCGGCAGGTCACGCTGGCCGGCGTCACGAACCCGCTGCCCAGGCCGTTCATCGTGCTGGCCACGCAGAACCCGATCGAGTCCGAGGGCGTCTACCCGCTGCCTGAGGTCCAGCGCGACCGCTTCCTGTTCCGCGTACGCGTGCCGCACCCGAGCGCGCACGAGGAACTGGAGATCCTGCACCGGATGAGCGTGACCCCGCCGGTGCCCGAGCGGGTCCTGGAGCCGGACACGCTGATGGCGCTGCAGGAGCAGGCCGAGCAGGTCTCGGTGCACCAGCTCGTCGCCGACTACGTGGTGCGCCTGGTGATGACGACGCGCTCGCCCGCCGAGTACGGCCTGCCCGACCTCGCCGAGATGATCGAGATCGGCGTCAGCCCGCGGGCCACGCTGGGACTCGTGTCCGCCGGCCGGGCGCTGGCGCTGCTGCGGGGACGCGACTACCTGCTGCCCGACGACGTGCGCGACGTGGCCGTGGACGTGATGGCGCACCGGCTGATGCTGACGTTCGACGCGCTGGCCGACGGGGTGGATCCGGAACAGGTGGTCCGGCAGATCCTGCACGCCGTGCCGCCGCCCCTGGTGGTCTGGAACCAGAACCGATGACCGAGGCGGGAGCCGTACCACCGGGGAAGCGCGGCGCCGAGCACGCGCTACGGCGGCTGGAGCTGACCGTCACCCGGCGCCTGGACGGGCTGCTGCACGGCGCGCACCAGGGACTCCTGCCGGGAGCGGGCAGCGAGGCGGGCGACAGCCGCGTCTACGTGCCCGGCGAGGACGACGTGCGGCGTATGGACTGGGCGGTGACCGCACGCACGACGGTCCCGCACGTGCGGGACCTGATCGCCGACCGCGAGCTGGAGACGTGGGCGCTGGCGGACCTGTCGGCCAGCATGGACTTCGGCACCGCCGACACCGACAAGCGCGATCTCGTGGTGGCCGCGATCGGCGCGATCGGCTTCCTGTCCAGCCGGATGGGCGACCGGTTCGGGGCGCTGGTGCTGCACGAGGAGTTCATCCACCGGCTGCCGGCGCGCACGGGCCGCCCGGCCCTGTACGGGCTGCTGCACGCGCTGATGGACGCGCCGCGCGGCGGTCCCCGGCAGGACGCTCCCGACCTGGCCGAGGGTATCGACGTGCTGGCCGCCACGCGCAGGCGGCGCGGCATGCGGCTGGTCGTCTCCGACTTCCTCGACGCCCGGCCGTCCCTCGACCCCGACGCCGAGCGCCCATGGGAGCGCCCGCTCCGGCGGCTGGCGGCCCGGCACGAGGTCCTGGCGGTCGAGGTGATCGACCCCCGCGAGCTCGAACTACCCGATGTCGGGCAAATCGCGTTCACTGATCCGGAGAGCGGGAAGGTACGCGACGTGCACCTTTCACCCAAGGTACGGCAGGCGTACGCGGAGGCCGCGGCGCTGCAGCGCGAGGGCACGCGGGTCGCCCTGCGCCGGGCCGGCGCCGCCCACCTGGTGCTGCGTACCGACCGCGACTGGGTGTTCGACGTGGCGCAGTTCGTGCTCCGCCGCCGCAGGATGGCCCACCTCGCCCACCGGAGGGGCGCGTGACGTTCCTGTCCCCGGCCTGGCTGTGGCTGTTCGCGCTGATCGTGGCGCTGATCGGCGGCTACGTGGCGGCCATGTTCCTGCGCCGGCGCTACACGGTGCGCTTCACCAACCTCGCCCTGCTCGACCTCGTCGCCCCCGAGGGCCCCGGCTGGCGCCGGCACGTGGCGCCCGCGCTGTTCCTGGTGATGATGTCGCTGCTGGTCATCGGCGCCGCCCGGCCCGCCGACCAGGTACGGGTGCCGCGCGACCGGGCCACGATCATCATCGCGCTGGACGTGTCGTTGTCGATGGAGGCCGACGACGTCCAGCCCAACCGCATCAGCGCCGCCAAGGCCGCCGCCCAGGCCTTCGCCCGCGACCTGCCCGAGCGCTTCAACGTGGGCGTGGTCGCCTTCGCCCGCTCGGCCAACGTGGTCATCTCCCCCACCACCGACCACCAGGCCGTGGTGACCGCCATCGGCAACCTGACCACCCGGCCGGGCACCGCGATCGGCGAGGCCGTCTTCAACGCGCTCGACTCGATCCGCTCCTTCGACCAGCAGGCCGCCACCGACCCGCCGCCCGCGGCGATCGTGCTGCTGTCCGACGGCGACAACACCTCCGGCCGCTCGGTGCCCGAGGCGATCGAGGCCGCGACGTCCGGGCGCGTGCCCGTCTCCACCATCGCGTACGGCACGCAGGAAGGCACCGTCTCCATCGACGGCCGGGAGGTGAACGTGCCGGTCAACAAGCAGACGCTCCAGTCGTTGTCCGAGGGCACCAGCGGCCGGGCCTACGCCGCCGAGTCGGGCACCGAACTGCGCGAGGTCTACGAGCAGATCGGCACCTCGCTCGGCTTCAAGCTCGTCAACCAGGAGATCAGCCAGTGGTTCATCGTGGCCGCGGTGCTGCTGGGCGCGCTGGTGGCCGGTGCCTCGGTCTGGTTCGGTGCCCGGATCCCGTAACGTTTCTGCACGTGGCCCACTACTTCTCCGAGCGGCCTGACACGAGCCACAAGCCGGGCTCGGTCAGTCTCGTGCTGCCCGATCTGCACCTGCGGCTGGAGACCGACAGCGGCGTGTTCTCCCCCGAGCGGGTCGATCTGGGCACGAAGATCCTGCTGGAGAGCGTGCCACCGCCGCCGCGGGAAGGCGACCTGCTCGACCTGGGCTGCGGCTACGGGCCGATCGCGCTGACGATGGCCACGCGGGCGCCCGGAGCGACCGTCTGGGCGGTCGACGTGAACCGGCGCTCGCTGGAGCTTACGGAGCGCAACGCCCAGGCCGCCGCCCTTTACAAAGTAAGACCGGTTCATATCGACGACGTACCAGATGACGTGAAATTTCGGGCTATCTGGTCTAATCCGGCGATCCGGATCGGCAAACCGGCACTCCACGCCATGCTCACCAGGTGGCTGTCGCGGCTGACCCCCGACGGCGTCGCCTACCTGGTCGTCCAGAAACACCTCGGCTCCGACTCCCTGCAGCGCTGGCTCGGCGAGCAGGGCTGGCAGGCCTCCCGTGAGGCTTCCAGGGCCGCGTACCGAATCCTGAAGGTGACACGATGAGAAGGCAGCTTCGCCCCACGGACGTGAAGCGGCTCAACCGCACCTGGCGGCGCGGCACCGAACACCGGATCGCGCTGATCCTCGAATCGGTGACCGGCCCGTTCAACGTCGGCTCGATCTTCCGCAGCGCCGCCGCGTTCGGCGTCGACACCATCTGGCTGGCCGGCAACGCGACCCCGCCCACCAATCCGAAGGCGGGCAAGACGGCGCTCGGCACCGACCGCCTCGTCACCTGGCACGAGCCCATGCCCGCCGTCGACGCGGTCAAGGCGGCCCGCGAGGACGGCTACGCCGTACTGGCGATCGAGCTCACCTCCGACGCTCAGCCGATCTTCCGCGCCGACCTCGCCCGCGACGTCTGCCTGGTCGTGGGCAGCGAGGACCACGGCTGCTCGCCCGCGCTGCTCGACGCCGCCGACGGCGCCTGCTACATCCCGCAGGTCGGCCGGGTCGGCTCCTTCAACGTCGCGGTGGCCGCGGCCATGGCACTGGCCGAGACCCGCCGCCAGGAATGGGCAGCCCTGCCTGATTCGTAACCCAAACGTTCACCCACGGAAGGCATACTCGACCCGTGCTCAGCCGTCGATTCCCGTTCCTCGACCATCCGGGCCCCCTGGCCTTCGCCCACCGGGGCGGGGCGCTCGAAGGACGGGAGAACACCGCTGCCGCCTTCGAGCGGGCCGTCGCTCTCGGCTACACCTACCTGGAGACCGACGCCCACGCCACCTCGGACGGCGTGCTGCTGGCCTTCCACGACCACACGCTCGACCGGGTGACCGACCGGCGCGGACGGATCGCCGACCTGCCCTACAGCACGGTACGCCAGGCCCGCATCGGCGGCGCGCACGAGATCCCCCTGATGGAGGACCTGCTCGGCAGCTTCCCCGAGGCCCGCTTCAACATCGACGTCAAGGAGGCCGGCGCGATCGCCCCGCTGGCCGAGGTGGTCAGGCGCACCGGCGCCCACGACCGGGTCTGCCTGACCTCCTTCTCCGACGAGCGCCTCGAACGGGCCAGGGCGGCGATGGGCCGCGAGGTCTGCTCCTCCCTCGGGCCGCGCGGCGTGGCCGCCCTGCGCACCGCCGCCAGCACCTCCGGCTACGGCCGGCTGCTCACCCGCCTGGCCCGCTCCGGGGTCCCCTGCGCGCAGGTCCCGGTGGGCTTTCGCGGCCTGCGCGTGACGACCAGGGCCCTGGTGCACACCGCGCACGCCGTCGGCATGCAGGTGCACGTGTGGACCATCAACGACCCGCTCCGCATGGAACGCCTGCTCGACCTGGGCGTCGACGGCATCATGACCGACAACATCTCGGGCCTGCGCGACGTCCTCGACCGGCGCGGCCTCTGGCATCCCGGCTCCCTGGCCGCATAGGAGAAGCATGACCGTCCCCTCACCCCCCGCGGTCTTCGACGACTCCCCCGCCGCGCGCAAGCGCGAGCAGTGGGGCTGGTACTTCTACGACTGGGCCAACTCCGCCTTCCCGACGACGGTCCTGACCGTCTTCCTCGGGCCGTACCTGATCACGATCGCCGAGGCGGCCGCGAACGGCGCGCCGTACGTGGACGTGCTCGGCTTCGACGTACGGCCGGGCGCGTACTTCTCCTTCGTCGTCGGCGTCGCGGCGATCATGCAGATCATCTTCATGCCGGTGGCGGGCGCGCTGGCCGACCACACCGGGCGCAAGAAGGAGCTGATGGGCTTCTTCGCGATCCTGGGCGCGCTGGCCACGGTCTGCTTCTGGTTCGTCGGCGACGGCCGCTACATCCTCGGCGGCCTGCTGTTCCTGATCGCGAACGTGGGCTTCGCGTGCGCGTTCGTCATCTACAACTCCTTCCTGCCCGACATCGCCACGCCCGACGAACGGGACAAGGTCTCGGGCATGGGCTGGGGCTTCGGCTACCTCGGCGGCGGGCTGCTGCTGGCCGTGCACCTGGTGCTGTTCCTGTTCGGCGAGGACCTGCTCGGCATCGACAAGGGCACCGCGGTGCGCATCGCGCTCGCCTCGGCCGGCCTGTGGTGGGGCGGCTTCACGATCATCCCGCTGCTGCGGCTGCGCAACCGGCGCGGCCCCGCCCCGCGCCGCGAGACGGCGGGCCAGGCGATCGGCGGCTCCTTCCGCCAGCTCGGCCGCACCGCGATCGGGCTGAAGGCCTACCCGCTGACGCTGGCCTTCCTCGTCGGCTACCTGCTCTACAACGACGGCGTCCAGACCGTCATCTCCTTCTCCGCGACCTTCGCCGAGAAGGAGCTGGGCCTCGACACGACGGTGCAGATCGGCGCCATCCTGATGGTGCAGTTCGTGGCGTTCTTCGGCGCGCTGCTGCTGAGCTTCGTGGCCTCAAGGATCGGCGCGAAGAAGGTCGTGCTGATGGCGCTGGTGGCCTGGACGGCCGTCGTCGCGATCGCCTACTTCCTGCCCGCGGGCTCGGCCGCGGCCTTCTACGCGCTCGGCTTCGCGATCGCCATCGTCATGGGCGGCACGCAGGCGCTGTCGCGCTCCCTGTTCTCCCACGTGATCCCGAAGGGCAAGGAGGCGGAGTACTACAGCCTCTACGAGATCAGCGACAAGGGCTCGACCTTCCTCGGCTCGGCGACCCTCGGCATGGCCATCCAGCTGTCGGGCAGCTACCGGCTGGGCATCATCTCGCTGGTCGTCTTCTTCATCCTGGGCGGCGCCATCCTGGCCGCGGTCAACCTGCCCAAGGCCATCCGCGCCGCCGGCAACGACGTCCCGGACAAGCTCTAGTCCGGCTTGGCCAGCACCATCGTCCCCGGCCTCTGCGCGGCGCCGGGGCCTCCGACGATCGTGATCGTGTCCGCGCCGGCGGCGCCGCCGCAGTGCGGGCACGTCACCTCGGGCGTGAACTGCCGCCCGCAGGAGTGGATCAGCAGCGCGGGCGGCCCGCCGGGCGGCGTCGCCCACCGGTCGCCCCACGCCATCAGCGTGATGAGCGCGGGCACGATGTCGCGGCCCGCCTCGGTCAGGTGGTACTCGTGGCGGGCCGGCCGTTCCTGGTAGGCGACCTTCTCCACCACGCCCGCCGCCCGCAGGCGCTCCAGGCGTTGCGTGAGCAGGTTGCGCGAGATCCCGAGGTCCTCGCTCAGCTGGTCGAACCTGCGCAGGCCGAGGAAGAGGTCGCGCAGGATCAGCGGCGTCCACGGCTCCGCCACCACGCCGACGGCCTGGGCGATGGAGCAGTGCATGTCCCCGAACCTGTTCATGACCCCAGCATAGTCAGTTGATAAAGTGAACCCATGACAGTTCATTTTCAGGACTCACTCAACGCGGTCAGCCGCCGCTACCGCGAGGCCGGCGAGGCCAAGGACGTCGACGCCCTGATGGCCACGCTCTCCCCCACGGTCTCCTTCCACTCCCCGCTGAGCGCCCGCGCGGGCTTCTCCGGGCACGCGCAGGTCCGCGAGCTGTTCACGGTGGCGCTCGGCGCCCTGCGCGAGCTGCGCTACCACACCGACGTCGGCGACGAGCGCACCCGCATGCTCGCCGCCACCGCCCGCCTCGGCAAGCACGAACTGGAGGAGGCCGTCCTGCTCAGGATCGGCGAGGACGACCTCATCGAGGACGTCACCATGTGGATCAGGCCGCTGCCCGCGCTCACCGCCATGATGGCGGCGCTCGGCCCCGGCCTGGCCCGCGCCGCCGGCAAGCCCGCCCTGGCGGCGCTGGTCGGCGCCTCGGTCAAGCCGCTGGCGTTCATGACCGACTTCGGCGACCGCACGCTGGTGCCCCTCGTCACTCCGAAATGACGCGTACGTGCGCGCAGTGGCGGAAGACGTCGTCCGGGTCCCAGGCCGACTTCACCCGCCGCAGCCTGCCGTAGCGCTCCTCTCCCATCGCCCAGCGCACCCGGTCGTCGTCCGGCGCCTCCAGGTTCAGGTACGTGCCGGTCACCTCGTGGCCCCGGATCGCGGCGGTCACCTTGGCCGTCCAGGCCCGGTTGGCCTCGTCGTCGGCCGGGTCCGTCCAGACCGCCATGGGGTGGATGAGGTAGCGGCCGCCCTCCCGGCCCGGGTAGGCCGAGTCGGGGCCGTTCCTGACCGCCTCCGGCATCGCCGCGACGACCAGTTGCGTCAGCGGGCTGGGGGCGGTCATCGCGGCGTCCTGCAGGTCGGCGACGAGGTCCGGCGGCAGGCCGCGGACCATCTCGGCGCTCCACCGGTTGCGCCAGCCCGGCTGGGCGCCGCCGTCGATCATCGACTGCAGCGCCACGTAGGGCATCGGCTGGACGGCGTCGAACAGGGGCTCGGCCGCCGCGTACAGGGGCCTGATCAGCTCCTTTCCGGCGTCCGGGTCGCCCAGCCACACCGGCGCCACCGCGAGGACCGGCCGGCCGACCACGTGGCCGGGCACGAACGGCTCAGGCGGCGCCGTCATGAAGATCACCGCGCCGTTGAAGTCGGGGAACTCCTCCAGCCCGGCCAGCACGTCCAGGACGGCCGGCGCGTCGGCCACCCGGTAGCCGATCAGCCCGCCGAGCATCAGCGGCTCCACCGGATGCAGGCGGAAGGTGAAGGAGGTGACGACCCCGAAGTTGCCGCCGCCGCCGCGCAGCGCCCACATGAGCTCCGGCTCGTCCCGCTCGGTGACGGAGACCACGCGGCCGCCGGCGGTGACCATCTCCACGCCGATCAGGTTGTCGGAGGTCAGGCCGTGCCGTCCCGACAGCCACCCGTGGCCGCCGCCCAGCGTGAGCCCGGCAACGCCGGTGTGGCTCACCCGGCCGCCGGGGACGGCCAGGCCGTGGGCCTGCGTGGCCTGGTCGACGTCGCGCCAGGTCGCGCCGCCCCCGACCACCGCGGTGCGCTCGCGCGCGTCCACGGTGACACCGCGCAGCGCGGACAGGTCGATCACCAGGTCGCCGCCGAGCGCGAGCCCGGCCACGCCGTGCCCGCCGCCCCGCACGCTCACCTCCATGCCACGGGTGCGGGCGTGGGCCAGCGCCACCACCACGTCCTCCGTGCCGCCGGCCCGCACGAGCAGCGCGGGCCGCCGGTCGATCATGCCGTTGTAGAGCCTCCTGGCGTCCTCGTAGCCCGGGTCGTCGGGGGTGAGCGCTTCTCCTCGTACGGCGAGCCGCATCGTTGTCTCCTCAGGCCGTGTAACCGATGGCGCCCAGCCTGGACGGGCGACCTTCCACCTCCGTTTCACCGGCGTCTCACCGGCGAGCCTGGGATAATCCAGCCCATGTCATCGCCCTCCGGCCTGGACGTCCTCGTGCTCGGACCGGTCGTGATTCGCGCCGGTGAGGCTCTGGTCCGTCTGGAGCGTCCGCTCGAACGCGCGCTCCTGGCCCGGCTCGCGCTGGCCGGCGGGCGCCCCGTCCCCGACGAACGGCTCGCCGCCGACCTGTGGGGCGCGGCCGAGCTCACCCGGCCCACCGAACGGCTGCGCGTCCTGGCCTCCCGCCTGCGCACCGCCCTCACCGCGGCGCCGTCCCCGTCCTCGTCCTCGTCCGGTGCGCGGCTGGTGAGGGCGGCAGGCGGCTACTCCCTCGACGCCGGCCCCGCCGACCTGCGCGCCGCCCGCGAGGCGGCCGAGAGCCTGCACGCCGCCGTGCGCGCCGGCGACCACCGCTCGGCCAGGGCGGCCGCGGCCGAGGCGCTCGGGTTGTGGCGCGGCTCGTCGCTGGAGGACCTGCGATCCGTCCCCTTCGCCGCCGCGGAGGGCGAGCGGCTGGACGCGTGGCGCTTCGACCTGCTCGTGGAGCGGCTGCAGGCCGACCTGGCCCTGGGCGCCGCCGCCGAGGCCCGGCCCGAGCTGGAACGGCTGGCCGCCGAGCACCCCCTGCACGAGCGGCTGCACGGGCTGCTGGCCACCGCCCTCTACCAGAGCGGACGGCAGGCGGAGGCCCTGGACCGGCTGGCCAGGCTACGCCGCACGCTCGCGGAGGAGCTCGGCGTGGACCCGGCCCCGGAGACGGCGCGGCTGGAGATGCTCCTGCTCCGCCAGGACCCCTCCCTGCTCCACGAACGGCCCGGCCCCACGCGAGAGGCGGGCGCGGCGCGCGAACCCGCCGTCGGCGAGCGGCCGGGAGAAGACGCGCGGCCGGGAGAAGACAGGTCACCGGGAGAAAGCAGGCGGCCAGGAGAAGACGGGCAGCCGGGAGCAGACGGGCGGCCGGGAGACGGGGCGGTGCGGCTCCCCGGGCCCGCGACCAGTTTCGTGGGCCGCGACGGCGACCTGGCCGCCCTGGTGGGCCGGTTGGCGCGGCCGGGGCTGGTGACGCTCACCGGCGGGCCGGGCAGCGGGAAGTCCCGGCTGGCGATCGAGGCGGCCAGATCGGTGGCCGGGCAACGGCCCGCCATGGCGGCGCGACAGCGACCGATCACGGGGGCCGGGCGGCGGGCGGTCACGGTGGTCGAGCTGGCTCCGCTCCAAAGGCAGGACGCGATCTGGGCGGCCGTCGGCGCCGAGCCCGGCGACCCGGCCGAGGCGGCCGCGCGGCTCGACGGCTCCCTGCTGGTGCTGGACAACGCCGAGCACCTGGTCGAGGCGGTGGCGGAGCTGGTGATGGCGCTGCTGGGCCGTACGACGGAGCTGACCGTGCTCGTCACCTCACAGCGCCCGCTGCTGGCCCCCGGCGAGGAGTTGCACAGGGTCGGGCCGCTCGCGCCCGCGGCGGCGGCGCGGTTGTTCCTGCAGCGGTGCGCGCCCGACCAGATCGGCGCCGACCCCGACGCGGTGGCCGCGATCTGCGCCGCCGTGGACCGGCTGCCGCTCGGCATCGAGCTGGCGGCGGGACTCACCCGGGCGCTGACCGCGGCGCAACTGGCCACGCGCGTGGAGGACCGCCTGCGGCTGCTGGTCGGTGGCGGGCGCGGCGCCGGCGGACGGCACACGAGCCTGCGCTCCGCCCTCGACTGGAGCCACGACCTGCTGGAGGCCCGCGAGCGCGCGGTCCTGCGCCAGGTGTCGGTGTTCAGCGGCGGCTTCACGCTGGAGGCCGCCGAGCACGTGGCCGCCGCGCGCATGCCGGTCGGCGACGTCGCCCCCGCGCTGGCCGAGCTCGCCGACCGCAGCCTGGTGACGGTGGAGACCGGCGGTGGCGGGCGCAGGTTCGGGCTGCTGGAGACCGTCAAGGACTACGCCACGGTACGGCTGGCCGCCGCCGGCGAGACCGAGCCGGCCCGCGCCGCGCACCTGGCCTGGTGCCTCGACTTCGTCAGGCAGGCCGGCGACCCCGACGACTTCGCCGGGGCGGAGGCGGTCGGCGCGGTGTTCGCCGAGTGGCCGAACCTGCTGGCCGCGCTGGACGGCGCCCCGGGCACCGAGCGCGCCGCCGACGGCCTGCGGCTGGCCCTGGAGCTGCACACCCCGTGGCTCATCCGCGGCTGGTACGCCGAGGCCAGACGCCACTTCGCCGCCCTGTCCGACGCCCCTGGCAGCACCCGGGCGGAACGCGCGTCCGCCCTGTGCGACCACGGCTTCGTCACGACCATGGTCGGCCGCTTCGACGAGGCCGCGGACCTGCTGGCCAAGGCCGCGGAACTGGCCGACGACGACACGCTGACCATGAACGTCCGCTACTACCGCGGCATCGTGGAGATCGAGCGCGGCCGGCTGAAGGACGCCCTGGCCCCGCTGCTGGAGGGCCAGGAACTGGCGGAGCGGCTGGCCAACAGGCAGCGCAGGTCCGCGTTCGCCGACGCGCTGGGCACCCTGTACCTGTACACGGGCCGGGCCGAGGCGGCGCTCGACCGCTACGTCACCGCCAACGCGCTCGACCGGGAGAGCGGCGACGAGCACGGCCTGGCCAGGGGCCTGAGCAACCAGGCCCAGGCGCTGCTGGCCATGGGCCGTACCCGCGAGGCGGTGGCCTGCGCCGACGAGTCCGGCCACTACGCGACCCGGCTCGACGACCGGCAGATCCTGCCGCTGAACGAGCTGATCAGGGGCAACGCCCGGCTCGCCGACGGCGACACGGGCGCGGCGCAGGCGCACCTGCGGGCGGCGCTGGCCTACGCGGCCGAGGACGGGACCGGGGCGAGCATGGCGCACATCGACCTGGCCGACGTGCTGATCCTGCGCGGCGACCTGGACGAGGCCGGTTCGTTGCTGCGGGCGGTCTACGCCGACGCGCCGGAGGGCAGCACGCCGTGGCTGGCCGCCAGGGCGGTCTCGGCGGCGCTGACGCTCGCCTCCGGCGACCGGGCAGGCGCCGGGGACCTGGCCGAGGCGACGGCCTCCGCGTACGCCGCCTCGGGGTTCGGCTGGCCCAGGTACACCGCCCGGCTGGCCGAGGTCCGCCACTCGCTGAGCCGCTAGCGGCCGGCGATCCGCGCGTCCAAGGCCACAGCTTGGCCGTCCAAGGGCCTCAGCCTTCGGTGATCTGGGCGTCCAGGGGCTCGCCGTACCCGCCGAGCTGGACCTTCACCGACGCGACGTTCTCGGGGGGCGCGGGCAGCAGCCCCCACAGCGTCACCTCGGCGCCGGCGGGCAGCACGTCGAGCTTGCCCGGCATGAAGCCGGAGCTGAGCGTGCCGACGAAGTCGAAGTAGGTGGGCTCGGCGAACCCGCACAGCTCGTGGCGGCTGCCGGGGCCGCTGACCGACAGCTGTCCCGTGGTCAGCTCCTTGGGCGTGAAGTGGTTCTCGTACGGCAGCGGCGCGGGCTCGGAGCCGGGGTTGGTCACCTTCACCGAGGCCAGCAGATAGCCCGACAGCCGCCGCACGCTGTCGACCTCGGCCCGCAGTCCGGCACCGGACAGTTCGCCGCCGGAGACCGGCGCCTCGGGCTCGCGCCGGCCGTCGACCTCGACCTCGACGCGCCGGTTCTTGGCCCGTCCCCGGGGGTCGTCGCTGCCGTCCGGCTTGGCGTTCGGGGCGACGGGGTCGCTCTCGCCGTGGCCCTTGGCCCGGTAGTCGAAGGAGTCGCCGAGCGAGGGCCCCAGCGCCTGGCGGACCGCCCGCGCCCGGCGCTCGGACAGCGTCTGGTTGTCGGCGTCGCCGCCCACCCCGTCGGTGTGGCCGTCGACGGTGACGGTGCCGGAGGAGGCGCCGACCCGCTCGCCCAGACCGGTGATCGCCGACCTGGCCGCCGGTGACAGTTTGGCGCTGCCGAACTCGAACAGCACGTCGCTGGGCAGCGTGAACGCCTCCTTGCCGCCCTTGCCGACCTTGCAGACCAGCGCGCCCACCTGCGCGCCGCCCTGCCCGGGCGGCACCGCGCCGTCCTCGGGCCCGGCGGGGCCGATCGGCACCATCACGGGCCGCAGGCCGTTGAGCGCCACGAGCAGTTCGGAGGTCTCCCCGGGCGGCGCGGTGAACACGGCCGTCACCGGCGTGCTCCCACCGGGCTCCACGTCCACGTCCTCGCTGATGCGCCCTTGGCCGGAGTTGCCCGCCAGGCCGTAGGCGGTGCCCGTGACCGGGTCGACGAGGGCCACGAGCCGTTCGCGGGCGTCCAGGCCGAGCGCGCCGAGCGACAGCTCTCTGTCCGTGCCGTTGAACAGGTCGAACCGCAGCGCCAGCTCCTTGTCCCCGGACCTGGCCAGGCGCAGGTTCCTGCCCTCGACGGGCAGCGCGGTGGAGACGGCGGGGGCGACGATGCCGGGATCGGGCCGCCGCGGCCGGGGCTTGTTCGCGCTCGGCCGTGGCTCGTCCTCCGTGGAGCGGGGCTCCTCCCCCGCGAGGGCGGAGGGTTCCCCCGCGGGGGCGGAGGGCTCGTCTCGCCCGGCGGCGGTAGGGGGGAGCACGCCACAGGCGGACAGTCCGATGACGAGGGCCAAGCCGCAGGCCAGGCGCCGGGTGTGAGGGGTCATGGCGATAGCGTGCCGGGGGCGCGTTCCACGGACGTCTCACCGGCGTCTCACGCGAACCGCCTCGCGGAGAGCAGCGCTCTTGACACATGCGCTCTCATTCGAGAGCATTGCTCTCACAACAGAGCAATGCACTTCAAGGAGAACCCGATGCCCGCCCCTCGTCTCACCTCCGCCGCCTTCGCGGCCACCGGCCTGATGTTTCTGCTTTATCCCGTTCTGCGGCCCTCGGGGGACGACGCGGCGGCCATGGCCTCGGCGAACTGGGTCATCGGGCACCTCGCGGCCATGCTCGGGTTCATCCTGCTCGGCCTCGCCGTACTCGGGCTCCACCAGGTCCTCGGCGACCGGCTCTCGCTGCGCGCCGCGGTCGTGACCTGGATCGGCGCCGGGCTGACCCTGCCCTACTACGGCGCGGAGGACTTCGGGCTCAACGTCATCGCCAAGCGCTCCCTGCGCGACGGCGCGCCCGCGCTGATGGAACTGGCGCAGGAGTTCCGTTATGGGACGGTCGAGGTCACGATGTTCGCAGGTGGCCTGCTGCTGCTCGGCGTCGGCGCGGTCATGGCCGCGGTGGCCGTCTGGCGCACGGGCGTGCTGAACAAGTGGAGCGCGGTGCCGCTGGCGGCCGGGTTCGCCCTGTTCATCCCGCAGTTCTTCGCGCCGGTCTACGCCCTGCGCATCGCCCACGGAGTGCTCATCACGCTGGGCGCGCTGTGGCTGGCCGTGGAAATGTGGCGCTCGCGAACCGCGTGAAACAAGAACTTCCTCCCACTCCTGGCGGCCTGAGCGGTTGGATCACGCTCCGGGTGGGAATCCCATCACGGTACCAAGCGTTAGACACCGTGGGAGACAGACCCCCCATCTTAGTGGGGGCCCTGTAGGAGGCATTTAGACATGGGCGAGCGCGCACTTCGTGGCACCCGGCTCGGGGCAACCAGCTACGAGAACGACCGTAACACGGATCTGGCCCCGCGCCAGGAGGTGTCCTACACCTGTCCGAAGGGCCATCGCTTCGAGGTTCCGCTTGCCGCTGAAGCCGAGATCCCCGCCACCTGGGAGTGCCGCATGTGCGGCGTGACCGCGGTGCGCGTGGACGGCGAGCAGCCGGAGTCGAAGAAGGCGAAGCCACCGAGGACGCACTGGGACATGCTCCTGGAGCGGAGGTCCATCGAGGACCTGGAAGAGGTGCTCAACGAGAGGCTGGCCGTCCTACGCGCCCAGCGTCGCAAGAGCGCCTGACACATTCTCACGGTGAAGCCCCCGGGCCCTGACGGGTCCGGGGGCTTTGGCTTGTCCGCGACGGCCGCTCAGCCGCCGTCGCGCTCCTCCCTGATGACCTCGCCGTGCACGACCTTGCCGCCCGACGGGTCGGCCGGGGAGCTCTGGTCCGCGCGCTGGAAGGGCACACCCAGGTTCGCGTACGGCGAGGCCGCCGCCATCGCCTTGACCCGGCGGGCGAAGAACCACGACCCGAGGCGGCGCATCATCGGCCGCGTGAACGGCAGCACGCACAGGAACCCCGCGATGTCGGTCAGGAATCCCGGCGTCAGCAGCAGGGCCCCGCCCACGAGGATGAGCCCGCCGTCGGCCAGCTCTTTGTCCGGCATGCGCCCCGACTGCAGCGACTCGTTGATGCTGCGCCAGGCCCGGCGCCCCTCGCGGCGCACGATCCACGCGCCGAACAGGCTGTCGGCGATCAGCAGCGCCACCGTGGTCCAGCCGCCGATCACGGAGCCGACCTGGATGAGCACCCAGATCTCCAGCACGGGCACGACCAGGAAGGCCAGGAAAAGCAGGAGCCGGACCATCGATTTCCTCATTCGGGCAGGCGGACGCCGTCTACTGACGGTACAACGTCCGGGCCGCCCCGGACGTTCCGCGCGAGGACGGCGTCAGCGGCGGCGGCGCAGGCGTGAGGGCAGCCCGGTGACGCCCCAGAGGCTCACCCGCCACAGCGCCTCGGTGATGACCTTGCCGCTCATCTTGCTGACCCCGTTGACCCGCTCCACGAACGTGATCGGCACCTCGCGGGCGCGCAGCCCGCTGCGGACGGTGCGCAGGGTGAGGTCGACCTGGAAGCAGTAGCCCTGCGACTCCACGCCCGACACGCCGATCTTCTCCAGCGTGGCGGCGCGGTAGGCGCGAAAGCCCGCCGTGGCGTCGCGGATCGGCAGGCCCAGGATGAGGCGCACGTAGACGTTGGCGCCCCGGGACAGGAACTCGCGGTGCGCCGGCCAGTTGACGACCTTGCCGCCGGGCACCCAGCGCGAGCCGATCGCCAGGTCCGCGCCCTCGGCCAGCGCCTCCAGCAGCTTCGGCAGCTCTTCGGGCTGGTGGGAGCCGTCGGCGTCCATCTCGACGAGCACGTCGTAGCCCTCGCTCATGCCCCAGCGGAACGCGGCGATGTAGGCGGCGCCGAGCCCCTGCTTGCCCGGCCGGTGCAGGACGCGGACGTGGTCGTCCTTGGCGGCCAGTTCGTCGGCGAGGTCGCCGGTGCCGTCGGGGCTGTTGTCGTCGACGATCATGAGGTGCGCGTCGGGCACGGCGGCCCGGATCCGTTCGGCGATCAGCGGCAGGTTGTCACGCTCGTTGTACGTGGGTACGACGATGAGCACCCGGCCAAGCGTCTCCATGGTCAGTCGTTACCCCATCCGATCGTCTCGGCGCCTGCCGCGCCACGCGGCGGCGCCTACGGCCCCCACACCCATCACCATCAATGCCCATTCGGGCGCCGCGCCCACCGTGGTGGCGAGCGTGGCCCGGGTCCTTACGGGCACCTTGACCACGTTCATGTCGGCGACCCCCTCGCGGGTCTGCCAGGAGACCTTACCCTCCGGCGTGACGAAGGCGGAGATCCCTGTGGTCGCGGCGGTCACCACGGCTCGATTGTGCTCCACCGCGCGCAGCTTGGACATGGCAAGTTGTTGCGGGGGAAGATTGGACAGCGCGTAGGTGGCGTTGTTCGTCTGCACGGCCAGCGGCGTGCCACCGGCCCTGACGGTCTCGCGGACGGTCGCGTCGAAGGCCACCTCGTAGCAGTTGACGGCGCCGATGGTGACCGGGCCCATCCGGAGGTCGCCCGGCCTGGTGCCCGCCACCGACTGCCGCCCGACGAGCCTGGCCCGCTCGAACAGCGCCAGGAAGACCTCCTTGAACGGCGTGTACTCGCCGAACGGGACGAGCTGCTGCTTGTCGTAGTAGGCGCCGGGTCCCTTGACCGGGTCCCAGACGAGGCTGCGGGTGGCGCGCTCCGCGTCGCCGATCGAGACGACCGCGCCGACCAGCGTGGGCACCCCGACGTCCTTGACCGAGTCGTCGATGACCGAGCGGGCGAACTCGCTGCGGTAGGGGTCGATGTCGGTGGAGTTCTCGGGGAGGATGACGATGTCCGGCTTGAGTACCTTGCCCTCGCGCGCGGCCTGGGCCAGGCGCTTGGTCTCGTTGGCGTGGTTCTGCAGGACGATGGCGGGTTCCTCGCCGAAGGCGTACATGCCCTTGCCGGGCACGTTGCCCTGGACGATGCCGATGTTGATCGACCTGCCCTCGTCGCCCGGCCGCGGGATCGCGAGCGCCGCCAGCGGTACGGCCAGCGCGAGCGCCAGCGGCGCCACCGCCAGGCGCCTGTCACGCGGCTCTGGGGCGCCGGTGGCCCGGCGCAGCGCCGGAAGGTGCCGGACGGCCGCGTAGGCGATCAGCGAGCCGCACAGCGCCACGACGAAGGTCACCAGCGGCACGCCGCCGAGCGCGGCGTACGGGGTGAACGGCGACTCGCCCTGGCTGAAGGCGACCCTGGCCCAGGGGAAGCCGCCCACCGGGAAGGTCGAGCGGCACCACTCCATGCCCACCCACAGCGCCGCCGGCCACAGCGGCCACCAGGGCAGGCGCAGGGTGAGCCGGGTCAGGAAGGCCCAGGCGGCGTAGAAGAGGCTCTCGACGCCGACCAGCGCGATCCAGGCGTCGACGCCGATCGGGCTGACCCACCACAGGGTCGGCAGCAGGAAGACCACGCCCGCCAGGTAGCCGAGCCAGGCGGCGCGGCGGGGGCGGCAGCCGTACACGGAGATGACCAGGAGCGCCAGGCCGATCGGCGCGCTCCACCACCAGTCGAGCGGCGGGAAGGCGAGGAAGAGCGCGAGCCCTCCGGCGACGGCGGCGGCCACGCGGGCGAGCAGGCGCGCGGGCGGTTCCTTCGGCCACGTCACCGACGGCGTGGCGGGCGCGGCGGGGCCGGGGAGGGGCGAGGGCGGTGGGGCCGCCGCTTTCTCCTGCACCACGCCGGTCTCCTCGCGATCGCTTCAAGCCGTCGCGCAAACGGTACCGCCTGGCCGGGGCGATCGGCTCCGCGCCTGGCCAGGAGTGCCGCACCTGGCAGGGTGACCTCGCGGGCCGTCGGCCGCGAGATCACCCGGCGCTTGTGGTGATCCACTGGCACGGGAGCGGGAAGAGGGCCCGGAAACCCTTCGGACCGGACCCGTCTCGTCGGCGGCGAGCGCGGAATTCCGTTGTCTACTGGGCTACCGGGCCCGTCCCGGGTCCAACCCCCCGCCCGGTTGGGGTGCCCCGACTCGACGGACCGACGGCCCTGCACCTGGCTGTGTGGACGGAGTCGCGCACAATTTGTCACGCTCCGTCACGGACGCAGGATCCGACGATGTCAGAGACGGCCAACCGGCCAAGTCCCGTGCTGGACTGCGCAGCAAACTACCGACTCCAACTCAGATGTCAACCGTGTCCCGATCAGCGGAAACATCAAGTTTTCGCAGGTAGTCCATGGGAGCGGCAGGGGGACCGGGCGGTGACCCGCCATGACCCAGCCGGGGAGCCGCCGCGCTAAAACCCATTTGTCGGTCCATTTCCTCGTGGCCGCAGGCGGCTCAAGGCGGGCCCCAGCGGGCGATCGTGGGCGACGCCGAGGCGTTGTGTGGCGCGGGTCAGGGCCACGTAAAGATCGCTCGAACCGCGCGCCGACTGCTCGACGATCAGTTGCGGTTCCGTCACGATCACGGAGTCGAACTCCAGCCCTTTCGCGTCCGCCACGCCCATCACCGCCACCGGCGCGTCCAGCGCGGCCGCCCCGCCGCCCACGGCCGTGCCGGGCACCGCCGCGGCGACGCTCGCGCCGAGCGTGCCGACCAGGACGTCCGGGGCGACGACCACGACCTTGCCGCCCTCGCCCACCTCGGCCTTGACCAGGTCGGGCAGCTCGGTCAGCGGCGCCGACCAGGGCGTCGCCCCGCTCTCGCGCACCGAGGTCGGCGCCCGCAGCTCGAGGTCGATCGTGGCCAGCACGTCGGCGGCGACCGCCATCAGCTCCACGGGAGTGCGGTAGTTCACCGTCAGCTTCTCCTGGCGCCAGCGCCCGGCCACATAGGGGTCGAGGACGTCGGCCCAGGCGCGCGCCCCGGCCGCCGAGCCGGTCTGGGCGATGTCGCCCACGATCGTCATCGAACGCGTGGGAATGCGGCGCATCAGCGCCCGCCAGGCCATCGGCGACAGTTCCTGCGCCTCGTCCACGATGACGTGGCCGTAGGCCCAGGTGCGGTCGGCGGCGGCTCGCTCGGCCGTGGTCAGGTAGGGACCGCCGCCGCGCTGGCGCTCGGCCAGCCGCTCGGCCTCCATGACATCGGACAGACCGGTCAGCTCCAGGACCTCGCGCGCGTAGGCGAGCTCGGCCTCGCGCTCGTGCTCCTCGGCCTGGCGGGCCGCGGCGAGGTCCTCCTCGGCCTGGGCGGCGCTGGCGCGCAGCACCTTCTCGTCGATCTCGCCCAGAAGCTCGGCCGCCTCGTCCAGCAGCGGGACGTCGGACTCCGTCCAGTCCCCGCCCTCCCTGCGCAGCAGCGCGCGTTCCGCGGGGGTCAGGACGGAGGCGGCGTAGTCGAGCCGCTCGGGCGAGCCGTACAGGCCGAGGAGGAGACGCTGCGGCGTCAGGTAGGGCCAGAAGCGGTTGAGCGCCGTGCGCACCACCTGCTCGGTGCGCAGTTCCTCGCGCAGGTCCGCCAGTTCCTCGTCGTCGATCAGGCCCTTGCCCATCTTCTTGGCCGCCTGGCGGGCCAGGGCGTTGAGGATGGACCGCACGAACACCGTGCGCGCCTGGTTGTGCGGGCGGCGCGAGCGGACCGCCTTGTTGCGCGCGGCATCGAGCATGCCGGGCTCGATCGTCAGTGTGTAGCGGCCCAGCGGGAGCTGGACGGGCTTGCGCTGGACGCGCTGGCGGTCGCGCACGGCCCGCGCGATCACCTCGGCCATCCTGATGTCGCCCTTCAGCGCCGCCGCCTGCGGCCGGTCGCGGGCGGTGGCGTTCAGGCCCGGGTAGAGCTCGCCGACCGTGGACAGCAGCACGTCGGTCTCGCCGAGCGAGGGCAGCACCTGCTCGATGTAGCGCAGGAAGGTCAGGTTGGGGCCCAGGATGAGCACGCCGCGCCGTTCCAGGCGCTCGCGGTGGGTGTAGAGCAGGTAGGCGGCGCGGTGCAGCGCCACGACCGTCTTGCCCGTGCCGGGGCCGCCCTGGACGACCAGCACGCCGTTGAGGTCGGCGCGGATGACGCGGTCCTGCTCGGCCTGGATCGTCGCCACGATGTCGCGCATGCGGCCGGTGCGCTTCTCGTCCAGCGCCGCCAGCAGGGCGGCCTCGCCGTTCAGGGTGGCGCGGTCGGCCTCGCTGATCCCGTCGAGGTCCAGCAGGTCGTCGTCGACCCCCACCACGGTACGGCCGCGCGTCTGCAGATGCCGGCGGCGGGTGACGCCCATGGGAGCGGCCGGCGTGGCGCGGTAGAACGGCTGGGCGACCGGCGCGCGCCAGTCGATGAGCAGCCGCTCCTGCTCGTCGTCGGTGAGGCCGAGCTTGCCGATGTAGAGCCGGCCTTCCTCCGTGTGGTCCAGCCGGCCGAAGACCAGTCCGCGCTCGACCGCCCACAGGCGGGCCAGGCGGTTGGCGTACATGTCGGCGAAGGTGTCGCGTTCGGAGCGGTTCTGCATGGTGCCGACGGCTCCGGTGGCCAGGACGTCCTTCAGCTGGCTCTGGGTGCGCTCGCGCAGCACGTCAAGCCGGGTGTACAGGCGGGAGACGTACTGCTGCTCCTTGGCCAGCTCGGTTTGACGGGCGGTGGTGGGACCACTAGTGTTTGTGGTGTTAATGGGACACTCCGGGCCATTCTGCTAGTTGTTACGACAAATCACGACCTTAGCATGCCTGTTGAGACACCCAGGATCTTCCTTTCCTTGAGACGGTCACGTCTTGGTTTCACCTCTTGACCGATCCTGCCAGGACTCCGTACGTTCACACCAAGTTAGGAAACTTTCCTAACCCTCAACCCAGGAGTCGGGAGCCCCAGATCCCGAGGGTGAGGACGTGGCGAGGGAGATGTCGTGAGTGGTCCGGTTCCTGGTACTCCAAGTCTGCTCCGCGCGATCAACGACCGCGCGGCCCTGCAGGCGCTCCTGGAGCGAGGGCCCCTGACGCGCCCCGAGATCGGCACCCTGACCGGCCTGTCCAAACCCACCGCCTCCCAGCTCCTGTCCCGTCTGCAGGACGCCGGCCTGGTGGTCCTCGACGGGATCAGGGAAGGACTGCCGGGCCGTACAGCAGAGGTTTACCGGATCAACCCCGCCGCCGCCTACGTCGGCGCGCTCGACGTCACCCCCGATCGCGTCCAGGCGCGGGTCGCGGACATCACCGGCGCCGTCGTGGGCGAGTACACGCTACCCACGACGCGCCGCCCCTCGGGCACCCTCGTCGAACGGCTGCGCGCCGCCCTCGACGGCGCCAACGCCCCCGGCCCGCTGCGCCGCGTGGTCATCGGCGTTCAGGGCGCCATGGACCCGACCACCGGCCGCCTCGGCTTCGCCACCGCCAAGGACGTGCCGGGCTGGCTGATCCCCGACCTGGTGCCCACCCTCGCCGAGGGCCTGGACGCGCCGGTCGACGTCGAGAACAACGTCAACCTCGTGGCGCTGGCCGAGCAGGCCCACGGCGTGGCGCGCGGGCACGGCGACTTCGTGCTCCTGTGGGCCGACGAGGGCATCGGCATGGCCATCGTGCTCGGCGGGCGGATGCACCGCGGCGCCACCGGCGGCGCCGGCGAGGTCGGCTACATGCCCACGCCCGGCGCCCCCACCGCGCGGGAGGCCGGGCGCTACGCCAACCACGGCTACCAGGCGCTCAGCGGCGGCCCCGCCGTACAAACACTTCTCCAGTCCTACGGCGTGCGCGGGTCCGACTTCCGCCAGGCCATCGCCAACGCCACGCGCGCCGCCCAGGGAAGCGGGCAGCGCGCCGACGACGCCAGGGCGGGGCTGCGCGATGTCGCGGCCCGGCTCGCGGTGGGGCTGGCCTCGATCACCTCGGTGATCGACCCGGCGCTCATCGTGCTGACCGGCGGCACCGTGCTGACCGGCGGCGAAACCCTGCGTGAGCTCGTCGAACACGAGCTTCACGCGCTCACCACCCTTCGACCTCAGGTGCGCTTGTCGACCATGGAAGGCAATCCCGTCCTCGCCGGCGCGCTCGACCTGGCCCTCGACACAGCCCGTGACGAGGTCTTCAGCAGTACGGTTTCCACGCCATGAGGAGGCACCCCCCGTGCGCTTCGTCCCCCTGGCGGTCGCCGGGCTCACAGCCCTGGTCCTGACCGCCTGCACAGCGGGCAAGGAAGCGGCGCCGTCACTCGGCGCCCAGCCCAAGCCCTCAGGATCGGCCTCGCAGGCGCTGCCCGCGGCCACACTCGAACTCTGGCACGGCTTCGCCACCGATGCCGAGGCCAAGGCGTTCGAGGACTCTGTCGCGGCCTTCACCAAGAAGTTCCCGCAGATCACCGTCAAGACCAAGAAGGGCGTCCAGGACGACCAGATCACCGCGGCCATCCGCGGCGGCAAGGCGCCCGACGTGGCCGCGTCCTTCACCACCGACAACGTCGCCCAGTGGTGCAAGTCGGGAGCGTTCCAGGATCTCACCGCGGTCATCAAGCAGGACGGCATCGACCTGTCGGTGCTGCCCGAGGCCTCGCGCGCCTACACGGAGTTCGACGGCAAGCGGTGCACGATGCCGCTGCTGGCCGACGCCTACGGCCTGTACTACAACCGCGCCCTGATGAAGGGCAGCGAGCCGCCCAAGACGCTGTCGGAGCTGACCGAGCTGACCAAGAAGCTCACGGTCCGCGACGCCAACGGCGACATCAAGGTGGCCGGCTTCATCCCCAGCGCGCAGTACTACGAGAACAGCCCGTCGCACCTCGGCCCGATGGTCGGCGCCAAGTGGTACAACGACGACGGCACCTCGGCCATCGGCACCGACCCCGCCTGGAAGCAGTTGCTGACCTGGCAGAAGGAGCTGGTCGACTGGTACGGCTACGACAAGCTGGAGAAGTTCCGCAAGGGCCTGGGCGACGAGTGGGGCGCCGAGCACCCGTTCTTCAAGGGCAAGGTCGCCATGATCCTCGACGGCGAGTGGCGCAACGCCATGATCGCCAATGACCCCAAGGCCAAGAGCCTGGACTACGGCACCGCCCCCCTGCCGGTCGCCGACGACAAGCCCGACCTGCACGGCAGCGGCTTCACCGCCGGAACCGTCATCGGCGTCCCCAAGGGCGCCAAGAACCCGCAGCACGCCTGGGAGCTGATCAAGCACCTGACGACCGACACCGACTCGCTGGTGACGCTCTCGAACGCGCTGCGCAACGTGCCCACGACCAAGGCCGCGATGGAGTCGCCCAACCTGGCCAAGGACGACAACTTCAAGACCTTCCTCGACATCTTCGCCCACCCGAAGACCTCGACGCTGCCCGCCAACGTCAACAGCGTCTTCAACCAGGACGCCTTCTCCACCTTCATGGCCTCCTGGGAGAAGGGCCAGGTCAAGGACCTGGACGCCGGGCTGAAAGAGGTCGACAAGCGGATCGACGACAAGATGAAGCTGTCCGGAGGCTGATGTGGCTTCCCGCGCTCACGCTGCGCCGCCGTCCCGGTGGCGGCGCAGCGAGGGCCTGCGCGCCCTCGTGTGGCTGTCGCCCTGGCTGGTCGGGATCTCGATCTTCTTCGTCTACCCGCTCGTGGCGACCGTCTACTTCTCCTTCCACCGCTATGACCTGTTCACGCTGGAGTTCATCGGCCTGGACAACTGGCGCTACCTGTTCAAGGACGACCGGGTCTGGACCTCGATCCAGAACACGCTGTGGCTGGTCGCGTTCATGGTCCCGGCGCAGCTGATCTTCGCGCTCGGCGTGGCCCAGCTCATCACCCGGCTGAAGTCCGGCCTCGGGCTGATCCGCACCATCGTCTACCTGCCCTCGCTGGTGCCGATGGTGGCCGGCACGGTGGCGTTCGTCTTCCTGATGAACCCCTCGACCGGCCCGTGGAACCAGATTCTGGCACTCGTCGGCATCACCGGCCCCGACTGGTTCGGCAACCCCGCCTGGTCGAAGCCGAGCCTGACGCTGCTGGCGATGTGGAGCTGCGGCAACATGATCGTCATCTTCATGGCGGCGCTGCTCGACGTGCCCAAGCACCTCTATGAGGCGGCCTCCATCGACGGGGCGAACGCCTGGCGGCAGTTCCGCAGCGTCACCCTGCCGATGATCTCGCCGGTGCTGCTGTTCTCGACGATCACGGCGGTCATCTACGCCCTGCAGTACTTCACCCAGGCGATGATCGCCTCCCGGGTCGCGTCGGGCTCCACCGACTCGGCCGGGTCGGTGTTCACGCCCGGCTATCCCGACCAGTCGCTGCTGACCCTTCCGCAGTGGCTCTTCCACGCCGGCTTCCGCGACTTCTCCATGGGCTACGCCTGCGTGATGGCGCTCCTGCTGTTCGCGGCGGCGATGTTGTTCACCACGGTCCTGCTGCGCAGGTTCCGTTACGCGGAGGAGGTCTCATGAGCGCCACCGCGACCGCACCCGCCCGGCGGCGCGCCGTACGCGCACGCCCGGCGGCCGGCGCCCGGCGCAGGACGCTCGTGTGGATCGCCAAGCACGCGATCACCATCGTGCTCTGCATCATCTTCATCGCGCCGCTGGTCTTCGTGTTCCTGACCGCGCTGATGACCGACGAGCAGGCGCTCACGAGTGATCTGTGGCCGCAGACGTGGAACTGGTCGAACTTCGCCGCCGTGTTCGCCAAGTCGAAACTGGTGCAGTGGACGCTCAACACGTTCATGTACGCGGCGCTGGCGACGACGTTCACGCTGCTGTCGTCGATCCCGGTCGCCTACGCGCTGGCCCGCTTCCGCTTCCGCGGGCGCAAGCTGGCGTTCCTGCTGGTCATCACCACGATGATGCTGCCGCCCCAGGTGGTGGCCGTCCCGGTCTACCTCATCTGGGCCCGCTTCGACCTGACGGACTCACTGTGGCCGCTGATCCTGCCGATGCTGCTGGGCGACGCCTTCTCGATCTTCCTGATGCGCCAGTTCCTCGTCACGATCCCCCGCGACTACACCGACGCCGCCCGCGTGGACGGCTGCTCGGACGTCAAGACGCTGTTCAAGGTCATCCTGCCGATGGCCCGCCCGGCGATCGCGGCGGTCGCGCTCTTCCAGTTCTTCTACTGCTGGAACGACTACTACGGCCCACTCCTGTATGCGGGAGTCGACCAGGAGGGGTGGACGCTATCGCTGGGTCTGGCCACCTTCAAGGCCTTCCACAGCGTGCAATGGAACCTCACCATGGCGGCCACGCTGCTCGTGACGGCTCCGGTCATCATCATCTTCTTCCTCGCGCAGAAGGTGTTCATCGAGGGGGTGACATTGACGGGGGTGAAGGGCTGATCCTGGCCATCGACGGGGGCAACAGCAAGACCGACGTCGCTCTGGTCGCCGCGGACGGCCGGGTCCTGGCCACCGCTCGCGGCGGCCCGTTCACGCCGCACACCGACGGCGTCCCCGCCGCCGTCGCCACCGTCCTCCACACGGTACGGCGGGCCGGCATCACCACCTCCCCCGCGCTGGTCGCGGCCTTCCTGGCCGGCGCCGACCTGCCCGCGGAGGAGGAGATCCTGGCGGCCGAGTTCTCCCTCCAGGGCTTCTCCGGCCGGATCGTGGTCCGCAACGACACGTTCGCGCTCCTGCGGGCCGGGGCGTCGGGACCGTGGGGAGTGGCCGTCGTCTGCGGCGCCGGCATCAACGCGGTCGGCGTCTCCCCCACCGGCCGCGTGGCCCGCTTCCCCGCCCTGGGGAAGATGTCGGGCGACTGGGGCGGCGGGCAGGACGTGGCGGAGGAGATGCTCTGGCACGCCGTACGCGCCGAGGACGGCCGCGGCCCCGCGACCTCGCTGAGCACGCTGGTCAGGCGGCAGTTCGCCGTCGGGTCCGTCGAGGAACTCGTGCTCGACCTGCACTTCGGCCGGATCGATCCGGCCCGCGTACTGGAGCTGGCGCCCGGGTTGTTCACCGCCGCCGGCTCCGGCGACGCGGTGGCCGCGTCCCTGGTCCGGCGGCTGGCCGAGGAGGTGGTGGTGATGGCGGAGGTGTGCCTGCGGCGGCTCGACCTGCTGGAGACGCCCACCGAGGTGGTCCTGGGCGGCGGCATGCTGACCGCGCGGGACCCGCTGATGACGGCGCTGCTCGACGGTGAGTTCGCCGGGCGGGCGCCGCGGGCCAAGCTGCTCGTCGCCGACGTGCCGCCGATCGCCGGGGCGGCGCTGAGCGGCCTGGACCTGCTCGGCGCCACCGAGGAGGCCAAGGCCCTCCTGCGCGCCCAGTACGCGCCCCGGCTGCCCTGAACGGCTTCCCCGCCGCCAAGCGGGGAGCCTGTTTAGGCGTTCTGAGCTGCGGATACTAATCACCTCGGCAAGAGTTTCGCGACTCTGGGTGATGGTGTGACCACGTTGTGTTCGCAGATCGGATCGGCACGGTGGCCGGCGGTGCTGGCCGCGTTCTGGTTGTGTGTCGCGCTGTGGTCACCCGGTCACGCGGCCTGGGCGGCCGAGTCCGTCGCGGTGGCCTCGGCCGTACATCTGGGTGAGGAGTGCGGCACCGACGAGGCCGGTCCGCGCGGCACCCGCCGCCCGCCCGTGAAGCGGCCGCGCGCCGCGGCGGGCCGCCCTCTTCCCGGGGTACGGCGGGCCGTGGCGCGCACCCGGGCGGCCGGGCGCACCGAGCGCCTGGTCCTGCTGAGCGTCTGGCGGCTGTGAGCGGCGGGAGACCACTCCCCCGCCCGTCAGCCATCCGCACCGAACGCCAGGAGGGTGCTTCGCCATGCGCGAAACCGACGTCTTCTCCGAGATCTGGACCTTCTTCTGCCAGCGCTGCTCACACGTCTGGCAGGACGAGTACGAAGCCCGCCACCTCGACGACGGGCACGGCGGCGACGCCGTCGCCTGGCGCCACCACGGCGTGCACAGCATGCCGCCGTGGGCGCACGCGACGTGCGTGAGCTGCGACGGCGTCATGGTCACCGTGCTGCCGGCCATTCCCGGCCAGCGCTGAGCGCCGCGGCGGCCTCCCCGTGCGCCGGGGAGGCCGCCGCGGGAGGGTCACTCGGCGAGGTCCGCGCCGCCCTCCAGCTGCGGGGGGCGGTGCTCGTACGGGGTGCTCAGGACCACGGTCGTGCGCGTGGAGACGTTGGCGGCGGCGCGGATCTGCTGCAGCAGTTCCTCCAGGCCCACCGGCGAGGCCACGCGGACCTTGAGTATGTAGCTCTCGTCACCGGCCACGCTGTGGCAGGCCTCGATCCCGTGCAGATGCGCCAGCCGGTCGGGCGCGTCGTCGGGCGCGGCGGGGTCGATAGGCTTGATCGACACGAACGCGGTCAGCGGCAGCCCGATGGCGTCATGGTCGATCACGGCGGTGTAGCCGCGCACGATGCCGCGCTTTTCCAGGCGGCGCACCCGCTGGTGCACGGCCGAGACGGACAATCCCGTCTCCCTGGCCAGATCGGTGAAGCTCATCCGGCCGTCCTTGGCCAGCAGCGTGACGATCCGGCGGTCGATCTCCTCCATCGGTCAAAGGTAGCGGCTTCGTGTCACGGCGCGGTTCCGACGGGCTCGGCACCGGTCCGCAGCGCGTGCTCGACGAGCGTGATGAGCACCTCTTTGCCCGAGTCCTTACGGCGGGCGTCGCATAACACGATCGGGATCTCGGGCTCCAGCTCCAGCGCCCTGCGCACCTGGCCGACGGTGAAGGGGCGGGCGCCGTCGAAGCAGTTGAGCGCGACGACGAAGGGGGTGCGGTGGCGTTCGAAGTAGTCGATGGCCGGGAAGCAGTCGGCCAGCCGCCGGGTGTCGGCCAGCACGACCGCGCCCAGCGCGCCGAGCGCCAGCTCGTCCCAGACGAAGTAGAAGCGCTCCTGACCGGGGGTGCCGAACAGGTAGAGCATGTAGTCGTCACGGATGGTGATGCGGCCGAAGTCCATGGCGACCGTCGTCGTGGGCTTGGTCTCGACGCCGGACAGGTCGTCGACACCCGCGCTGACGTGGGTGATCATCTCCTCGGTGCGCAGCGGGCGCGTCTCGGAGACGGCGCCGACCATCGTGGTCTTGCCCGCGCCGAACCCGCCGGCGATCAAAATCTTGATCGCGGTCGGCAGTCGCCATCGTTCAGAGCGACCGAAGTCCATCGAGCACCGCCCTGTGAAGTGCCCTGGTCAGAGTGACCTGTCAAGGCGCAGAGAAAAGGTCCCATCCACTTACCTGGCAACGAGACACCCTAGCAACGCCACAATTTCCACTCAAGGCACAATCCATCACAGGAAGCCATATGTCCCTCTTTGTCGCCTAGAGCACGGTAATACATGACGGCCCGTCGCGCTCGTAAACTCCGGAGTCAGTGAGCTGTCAGGCCATAAGGCCCGAAATGCCATGAAAACCGGTATTAAATCCGATCTGACGGCGCAGGTACGCGGCCGTCAACGGGCTCACCTCGCGCAACGGCCCGATCAGCGCCGCCGCCTCCTCGGCCAGAACGGTCATCCGGTCGGTCACGTCGCCATGACTGACCCCCAGCATGAGCACGTTGAGGTCGCCCCAGCTGACGTCCCGGCGGTAGGAGGCCAGGTCACCCAGCAGGTGCAGATACCGCTGCACATGCCGGCTGGCCGGCTCCAGCTCACCCAGATGCCGCCGCGCCCACGGGTCGCCCGCGTAGATCCAGTGTGACAGATCCACGAAGCTCGAACCGCAGCTGTCGGCGTTGTCGAGATAGCGCCCGAGCGAGGGCACCATCCCCGCCTCCCGCCACACCCAGGCCCGCTCCATGGCCGCCAGCATGCGCTCCAGCTGCGTCCGCCAGCGCCCCCGCAGCCCCTCGAACCCCTTGACCGTCGCCATCTCATCCCGCAGATCCGCCAGGAACCGGGTCGCCGGCACCCTCGGCGCCGCCCCGTCGGCGACGGCCATGCAGTCGCGGCTCAGCTCGTCCACCTCGTCGCGGGTGGCAGCGGCGTGTTCCACCAGCCAGCCGACGGCCCGCACCCACAGCGCCGCCCGGTTGGCGACCTTCAGCCGCTCCGCGGCCGACCAGGGCGAGCTGAACGCCGTGGACAGGCAGAGGGCATGGTAGAGATCGGGGTCGAAGGCGGCTCTGGGGAACAACCCGCCGTACATCTCGACGCACCGGCGCAGGTCGCGGGCGCATTCGGCGGCGAGCGCACAGACGCGACCAAGCTCGGACGCCTCGCCCAGCTCGTCGCCCGCCACCCTAGGGCCGCTCGCTCAGCGTTCGCACCATGACGCCGACCCCCACACCGCGTGTATCGACCTGTGGGCGAATTGTCACATGATCGCGCACGACCGATCAAGGTATGCCCCCGTTCCTTCCCTCACCCATCCCCGACCCCCAGACCCAGCCACCAACCCCTTGCCATCCAGCCCCACCCAGCCACCCCACCCGAAACCCCGCGGCCTCGGGTGTCGCGTGAAGGCGGCCGGTACCGGCGCGCGGATTGGGCACGGCGACGCCTGGCCCGTTCAGGGGCCGGAAAGTCGTGGGCGAGTTGGCAGGTCCGGTGGTCCCCGGGGGCCGGTCGGCGGCCGGGAGATCGTGGGGCTGGCCGGTGTTACTTGAGGGTGTCGAGGAGGCGGTTGAGCGGGCTGTCGAGGTCGTAGCGGTCGGCGAGCTGAACCAGGGTTTCCGGATCGCGGGGCTTGGCGGGCAGGGTGAGGTCGGTGGTGGGCAGCGGGGCGTCGGAGGCGACCTCCACCACGGCAGGGGCGACCCGGAGGTAGTCGCGGGCGGCGGCCAGCTTGGTGCGGGCGCCGGCCGGGAAGCCCTCGGTGACGCCCTCGTCCAGGGCGGCCAAGAGAGCGTCCAGGGAGCCGAAGCGGGTGATCAGCGCGGCGGCCGTCTTCTCCCCCACGCCCGACACGCCGGGCAGGCCGTCGGACGGGTCGCCACGCAGGGTGGCGAAGTCGGCGTAGGAGCGGCCGGGAATGCCGTACTTGGCGGTCACGAACGCCTCGTCCACGACCTGGAGGTTGCGGATGCCGCGCGCCGTGTAGAGGATCCGGACCGGCCGCGAGTCGTCGACCAGCTGGAACAGGTCCCGGTCCCCCGTCACCACGTCCACCGCGCCGTCGCCGGCCGAGTGGGTCAGGGTGCCGATGACGTCGTCTGCCTCATACCCGGGCGACTCCAGGCGGGCGATGCCGACCGCGTCCAGCACCCGCTCGATCACCGGGATCTGCGGCACCAGCGTGTCGGGAACCTCCTCGGTGTCACCGTGGGCCACCCGGTGCGCCTTGTAGGTGGGAATCGCCGCCACCCTGAAGGCCGGGCGCCAGTCGGCGTCCATGGTCGCCACGAGCTCGGCCGGCCGGTACTTGCGCACCAGCGTGGCGATCATGTCGATCAGCCCGCGGACCGCGTTGACCGGCATGCCGTCGGGGGCGGTCATCGACTCCGGGATGCCGTAGAAGGCACGGAAGTAGAGCGAGGGTGTGTCGAGAAGCATCAGCACCCGCCCATGTTCGCACCCCACCCCGACATTCCGCTCCCCACCGCCCCCACCACCACCCGTTTTCCCGTACGCCCCCGCCCCAACCTCCTCCGCCAACGGGACAAGGCAGGGGGCCGAGCGGCGGGCCAAAGCCCAGGGCCGAGGCGTGTCGGGGAAACCTCAGAACCGGGAGCGCAGAAGCCGGGGCCCGGGAGCCGGAGGGCCGGGAGCCGGAGGGCCGGGGGCACGGGGGCCGGGGGCACGGGGGCCGGGGGCACGGGGGCCGGGGGCACGGGGGCCGGGGGCACGGGGGCCGGGGGCGGAAGGGCAGTGGCCGAAAGGGCGCGAGGGTGGGAGGCCGGGTTCGGGGGTCGCCTGTGGTGGCGGGCTGGGCTTGCCGCGCCGCGGGCTCAGGGTGGAGTCGTTACGGCGGGCAGCCCGTGAGCCCTCACGACCGGCGCTCGACGGGCGGTCACGCACGACGGCCGGGGCGGGTGGGGCGGCTTGCCGTAACGGATAGTAAAGATGGGACAGAAACATGTCAGATGCCCACGCCCACGGCGAGGAGGCAGGCGTCGTCTTCCGGGTTGGGGCCGCCGATGTCGGCGAGGAGGCGGTCGAGGCCGGCGTCGAGGTCGGTGGTGAGGAGGCGGGCGGCGGCCGACACCGCCAGGTCCAGGCCTTCGTCGATGTCGCGGGTACGTCGTTCGACCAGGCCGTCGGTGAACAGCAGGAGGAGGTCGCCGTCGCGGAGTTCGACGCTGGCCAGGCGGTAGGGCTGGTCGCAGGTGGCGCCCAGCAGGACGCCTCTCGGCTGGCTCAGGGTTTCGGCTTTGCCGTCGCGGACCAGGATGGGCGGCAGGTGCCCGGCCTGGCTCCAGGTGAAGGTCCAGGTCTTGGTGTCGAGGTGGCCGATGATGGCCGTGGCCGTGGTCTCCTCCAGGCGGTGCAGGACGAGTTCGTTGAGCCAGGCGAGGAGCTGGTCGGCGGGCCGGCCGGTCATGGTGAGGCCGACGAGGGCGTGGCGGAGCTGGGCCATGTGGGCGATCGCGGGCAGGCCGTGCCCGGAGACGTCGCCGATGGCGAGCAGGACGCGGTCGTCGGGCAGGGCGGCGGCCTCGAACCAGTCGCCGCCCAGGTTGGCGGTCTTCTCGGCCGGTACGTAGCGGACGGCGATCCTGGTGCCGGGCAGGTCCAGGCGGCCGGTCGGCTCGGGGAGGATGGCCTCGCGCATCGCGAGCATGACGTGGCGTTCCTCGGCGGCGCGTTCGCGGGCCTCCAGGAGCTGGCGGCGCGATTCGGACATGATGCGTTCGGCGCGGCGGCGGCCGGTGATGTCCTGGACGACGCCGTGGACGCCGATGGGACCGCCCGGGGCGATGAGGGGTTCGAGGACGACGCGCAGGTTGCGTACTTCGCCGCCGCGCCGGATGCGGAACTCCGCCTGGACCGGCTCCACGCCCTGCACCACGCTCCACAGGAGCTGGTCGAGGGCGCCGAGGTCGCAGGGCTCGACGTAGCCGGCGAGCTCGGGCAGGCCGAGCGGGCCGTCGGCGCGGTCGCGGCCGAAGATGACGTAGACGTGGTCGGACCATACGGCGTCGCCCGTGCGCAGGTTCCACTCGGCCCAGCCCATGTTGCCGAGCCGCTCGGCGTGGGACAGGCGGATGGCCAGCATGGCGGCGTCGTGCTCGCCGGCCTGCTGCCGGGTCAGGTGCCCGATGAGCTCGGCCGCGCTCATCGGACGGTGGTCCGGTGATGGGAGGGGTGGCTGATGGCCGCCCGTAACGTCGACCATAGTTCACTCGCAAACGACATGGATCGGGACAAGAGGTCCCACAGTATGTGATCGCCCTTGAACGGAGTGTAGCGATGGCTTGCCGTGTTGTGAGAGCTTTTCGCGGATTTTAGGTGAGCGGTGACGAGTAGATTGGGGCGCGTGACGTCCCAAGACTTGTATCCCGTGTCCCGTCTGGCCGCCGCCCAGGAGGCCACCGCCAAGGCCGGGCTCGACGCCCTGCTGCTCACTCCCGGGCCCGATCTGCGCTACGTCAGCGGTTACCAGGCGCTGCCGCTGGAACGGCTCACCTGCCTGGTGGTTCCGGCGGCGGGCGAGCCGTACATGATGGTGCCTCGGCTGGAGCTGCCGGCGGCGCAGGCCTCGCCCGCCTCGCGGCTGGGACTGGAGTTCGTGGCGTGGGACGAGACCGACGATCCCTATGAGATCGCCGCCAGGCGGCTCGGTTCGGTGGCCAAGGTGGGGCTGGCCGACCGGATGTGGGCGATGGCCTCGCTGGCCTTCCGCGCCGCGATGCCGGGGACCGAGCAGGTGCTGGCCGGGACGGTGCTGCGCGAGCTGCGCATGCGCAAGTCGCCGGCCGAGGTCGAGGCGCTGCGCGAGGCCGGTGAGGCGATCGACGCCGTGCACCGGCAGGTGCCCGGTTTCCTGCGGGCGGGGCGGACCGAGCGCGAGGTGGGCCGCGACATCGCCGACGCCATCCTGGCCGCCGGGCACGAGACGGTCGACTTCGTCATCGTCGCCTCGGGTCCCAACGGCGCCAGCCCGCACGCCGAGCTGTCGGACCGGGTCATCCAGGCGGGCGAGCCCGTCGTGGTGGACATCGGCGGGCAGTTGCACAACGGCTACTGCTCCGACTCCACCCGCAACTACTGCGTCGGCGAGCCGCCGGCCGAGTACGCGGAGTACTTCGCGGTGCTGCGCCGCGCCCAGGACGCCGCGTGCGAGGCGGTACGGCCCGGCGTGTCGTGCGAGTCGGTCGACGCCGCGGCCCGCGAGGTGATCACCGAGGCCGGGTTCGGGGACAGGTTCATCCACCGCACCGGGCACGGGATCGGCATCGAGACGCACGAGGAGCCGTACATCGTGGCGGGCAACGGCGAGCTGATGGAGCCGGGCTTCGCGTTCTCGGTGGAGCCGGGCATCTATCTGGCGGGCTCGCACGGGGCGCGGATCGAGGACATCCTGGTCTGTACCGACTCGGGCGGTCTGCGGCTCAACAACACGCCGCGCGACCTGGTGATCGTCTAGCCGGGCCAGCCCGGTTCGAGCAGGTCGAAGACGGCGCGCATCGCGGCCAGGGGGTCGGGCTCGGCGGCCGCGAGCTCGGGGATCTCCAGCACGTAGCGGGCCAGCGCGCGCACGCCACGCCGGACGGGTCCCGGCCGGCGAACGGCTGCGCGCCCTGCCCGCCGGGCTCCTCCTCCAGAGCGAGCGGGCGGCGGCGTGGCCGGCGGTCCGCGCCGTCCTCGACCCGGACGTGCGCGGCAGCCGGTTGTGAGGCCCCAGGGTGTTCGGCCTGCGCGGCCGGCCCGCCGGCGAACCGGTGCGGGGCCCGCTGGCCGACCCGGGGCTCGCGGCGGCCGTGTGGGCGGCCGGTGTCGAGCTGACCGGCGTCGACCCCGTTGGGAGCCTCCGCCGACCGTCAGCCGGCGCCGAACCGCGGCACCGGCAGGTCCTCGGTCGCCAGGTGCACGATCGGCGAGACCGTGTACACGTCGATGCTGTGCTGCCCGCCCTCGCGGCCCAGGCCGCTGGCCTTCACCCCGCCGAAGGGCGTGCGCAGGTCGCGGACGTTCTGGGAGTTGACCCAGAGCATCCCGGTCTCGATCGCCTGGGCCATGCGGTGCGCACGGCGCAGGTCGTTGGTCCACAGGTACGCGGCCAGGCCGTACCGGGTGGCGTTGGCCAGTTCGATCGCCTCGGTCTCGCTGCCGAACGGGGTGACGCACACGACCGGGCCGAAGATCTCCTCCTGGAAGATGCGCATGTCCGGGGTGACGTCGGCGAAGACGGTCGCGGCCAGGAAGTTGCCGTGGGGCAGGTGCGGCGGACGGGCGCCGCCGGCGGCGAGGCGGGCGCCCTCCTCGACGCCGAGCCGTACGTAGCCGGCCACCCGCGCGTAGTGCTCGGGGTGGATGAGCGCGCCCAGCTCGGTCGCGGGGTCGGAAGGGGCGCCGACGCGTACCTGGGCGGCCCGCGCGGCCAGCCGTTCGGTGAACTCGGCGTAGATCGAGGCGTGCACGAGCACGCGGGAGCTGGCGGTGCACCGCTCGCCGTTGAGGGAGAACACGCCGAAGACGGCGGCGTCCAGCGCCCGCTCCAGGTCCGCGTCGTCGAACACGATCAGCGGGGACTTGCCGCCGAGCTCCATGGACAGGGTCTTCAGCGCGCCCGCGGCGTTGCGCATGATGGCCTGGCCGGTGGCGCTCTCACCGGTGAAGGAGATCACCGGGACGTCCGGGTGCGCCACGAGCGCCGCCCCTGCCTCCTCGCCGATGCCGTGCACCAGGTTGAACACCCCGGGCGGCAGGCCCGCCTCCTCCATGATGTCGGGCAGCAGCCCGGCCGACAGCGGCGACCACTCGGCGGGCTTGAGCACCACGGGGCAGCCGGCCGCGAGCGCGGGAGCCAGCTTCCAGGTCTCCAGCATGAACGGCGTGTTCCACGGGGTGATCAGCCCGGCCACGCCGGCGGGTTTGCGCAGGACGTAGTTCAGCTGGGCCGAGCCGACCCGGTAGACGTCCTCGCTGAGCGTGGTGACGACGTCGGCGAAGAAGCGGAAGTTCTGCGCCGCGCGCCTGGCCTGCCCGCGGGCCTGGGTGATCGGCAGTCCGGTGTCGCGGCACTCCAGCGCCGCGAGGCGCTCGTCGCGCGCCTCGATCGCGTCGGCGATCCTGCGCAGCGTCACGGCCCGTTCCTCGCCGGGCAGCCGCGGCCACGGACCGTCGCTGAAGGCCTTCCTGGCCGCGGTCACGGCCGCGTCGACGTCCTCGGCGCGCCCCGCCGCCACCGTCAGGTACGCCTCGTTCGTCGCCGGTTCCACCGAGGTGAAGGTGGCGCCGGAGATGCTCGGGACGCGGGCCCCGTCGATGTAGTGCTCCAGGGTCATCGGGTCAGTTCCTCACAGTCGGCCAGCAGCGCCTCGATCCGGGTGATTCCGGCCGGGGTCGGCGGGATGAGCGGCGGCCGCACGTGTCCCGAGGCGATCCGGCCCCGCAGCTCCAGCACCCATTTGGCCGGGGCGGGGTTGGTCTCCACGAACAGCAGCTCCACGAGCGGGTGCAGGGCGTAGTGCAGGTCGAGCGCGGTCCGGTGGTCGCCTTGCGTGTACGCGGTGTACATGCGGGCCACGGCCGCCGGAGCCAGGTTGGCCGCCGCGCTGACGAACCCGGTGCCGCCGATGGCCAGCAGCGGCAGGCAGAGCAGCTCGATGCCCGACCACATGAGGAAGTCGCGGCCGCACCGGTGGAGTACCTGCGAGAAGTGCTCGAAGTCGCGGGTCGTCTCCTTGATGCCGACGATGTTGTCGTGCGCGTGGCGGAGCCTGGCGACCGTTTCCGGCGCGATGTCGACGGCCGTGCGGGAGGGCACGTTGTAGATCACGATCGGCAGGCCGGGGAACTCCGTGGCGATCGTGGAGTACCAGCGGAAGAGCGCTTCCTGGCCCGGCCTGGCGTAGTACGGGGTGATGACGAGGACGGCGTCGGCGCCGAGCCGTTCGGCCTCGGCGGTGAGCAGGAGGGTCTCGTCCAGCTTGGCCGAGCCGGTGCCGGGCAGGAACGGCGCCCGGTCGCCGACCTCCTCGGCGACGGCGGCCATGGCGGCGATCCGCTCCTCGGCCGACTGCGCGCCGGGCTCGCCGGTGGAGCCGCCGATGGAGACGCCGTGCGAGCCCTGGCCGAGCTGCCAGCGGACCAGGCCGCGCAGCGAGGCGAGGTCGAGCGCGCCGTCGGCGGTGAACGGCGTCACCACCGGCGCGATGGACCCCCTGATGGCGGCGGGGTCGGAACGGTACTTCACGCGTCTCCTCCTTGCTGCCAGGCCCGGTAGGACTCGCGCCAGGACTGGTTCATCGGGTAGAGGCCGTCGATCGAGGCGCCGGCCGCGACCCGCTGGTAGATGAAGCGCTCCTCGTCCTCCTGCCCGGCGGCGGCTCCGGCCACCTCGGCGGCCAGGGCGGGCGGCAGCACGACCACGCCCTCGGCGTCGCCCACCAGCACGTCGCCCGGCATGACGAGTACCCCGCCGCACGCCACGGGCACCTGCGACTCGATGGGCACGTGCCGGCGCCCGAGCACGGCGGCGTGCGGCACCGCGAAGTAGGCGGGAAGGTCCAGTTCGGCGAAGGAGGGGCTGTCGCGCAGTCCCCCGTCGGTGACCACCCCGGCCGCTCCTCTGCGCAGGGCGCGCATGGCCAGGATGTCGCCGAGGGTGCCGGCGCCATGCTCGCCGCGGGCCTCGATCACCAGCACCTCCCCGGGCCGGATCTCCTCGACGGCGCGCTTCTGGGCGTTCATGCCGCCGCCGAGTTCGGCGAAGACGTCCTCGCGCAGCGGCAGATAGCGCAGGGTCCGCGCGAGGCCGACCATGCGCAGGTCGGGCCGGGTGGGCCGGACGCCTTCGATGAAGTGGTGGTCGATGCCGCGTTGGCGCAGCTGCGCGGAGAGCGTCGCCGTGGAGACCGACCGCAGCGCCGCGATCGTCGGATCGTCCAGCGGGTACGGCGCCGCCGCCCGCCCCCGCCCGACGGCGGCGGCCCGGCTCTCCTCGTCGGCCCTCGGCTGCGCGCCCCACGCGGCGGGGGCGGCCCGGGGTTCGCCGACGACCTCGTTGCGCAGCCGTCCCGCGTCTTCGAGCTCGACCTCGACCACGTCGCCCGGCTCCACGACGGTCGAGCCCGCGGGTGTCCCGGCGAGGATGAGGTCGCCGGGCTCCAGCGTCATGTACCGCGACAGGTCGGCGATGAGCAGGTCGAAGCCGAACAGCAGCTCGCCGGTGTCGGCCTCCTGCGCGAGCTCGCCGTTGACGTAGGTCCGCAGCCGCAGGGCCCCGGGGTCCACGCCGGTGAGGATGGCGGGGCCGACGGGCGTGTAGCCGTCCTGCCCCTTGGCGCGAAGGTTGGATCCCCGGTCGGCGTGCCTGAAGTCGTACACCCCGAAGTCGTTGGCGGCGGTGTAGCCCGCGACGTGCTCCAGCGCCCGCTGCGGCGGCACGCAGCGGGCGCGCGCGCCGATGACGACGGCGATCTCGCCCTCGAAGGTGAGCAGTTCGCACCCGGCCGGGCGCACGACGGGCCGGCCCGACCAGGACAGCGAGGAGGGTGGCTTGAGGAAGTAGGAGGGCGCCGAGGGGAGGCGTCCCCGTTCGGCGGCCCGGCCGCGGTAGTTGAGGTGAACGGCGATGATCTTCCCCGGCGCCAGGCCGAGCGGGTGATCCATGGCGACTCCAGATCATATACGACATCGTGGATGATAGCGGATCCGAAGGATGGAGTACTATAGACAAAGATATCTGAGTTCGTACATGATTTTGCGATGCCGGGGGGTGGAACAGGCCCCCCGCCCTTCGGCATACTCAGTGAGCCGATGCCGGGCCTGGGAGGATGCGCATGGGAGAGATCGTCCTGGCAGCCAAGATCACACACGTCCCGTCCATCTGGCTGTCCATCCAGCCGGGCAAGCACTACGGCATCCGCCGGCCGGCCGAGATGGCGCTGACGGAGATCGGCAGACGCGCCCGCGAGCTCGGCACCGAGACCTTCCTGGTGGCCGACACCCACTGGATGAACAGCATCGGCTTCCACCTCAACGGCAAGGAGCGCCACCGCGCCTCCTACGCCAGCCACGAACTCCCGCACTTCATCCACGACCTCAAGTACGACTACGACGGCGACCCCGAGCTGGCCGAGCTCATCGGCGAGGAGATCGTCGCCGGCGGCCAGAAGGCGCACGTGCACACCTACAAGGACCTCGGTCTCGAGTACGCCACGCTCGTGCCCATGTACTTCGTCAACGGCGACGCCGCCATCAGGGTGCTGCCGATCGGGTGCAACATCTACTCCTCCATCGAGGAGAACCGCCGGATCGGCGAGGCGCTGCGCCGCGCGATCCTGCGCAGCGGGCGCAAGGTGGCCTTCCTGGCCAGCGGCTCGCTCTCGCACGCCTTCCCGCCCAACGAGATCGCCGAGACCCTGCTCAACGAGGTCAGCAGCGCGTTCAACCGCAAGACCGACATGGCGGTGCTCGACCTGTGGACCGAGGGGCGGATCGCGGAGTTCGTGGAGATGCTGCCCGACTACAACCTGCGGTGCACGGGCGAGGGCGCGATGGCCGACACCGCCATGCTCTTCGGGCTGCTCGGCTGGGACGAGTACACGGGCAAGGGCGAGCAGCTCTGCCCGTACTTCGGCAGCAGCGGCACCGGGCAGGTGGTCGTCGACTTCCCGGTGCCCTCGTGGAGTAACATCTGAAATCGTATGTGAAAGGTGCTGGAGTCATGGGAGAGCTGGCCGTACGCGTGTTCGCCGCCGAGGTGACGGCCGGTCCCCCGGTGCTGCTTTTGCACGGGTTCGCCACCGACGGGCAGCGCGACTGGGTGGCGACCGGGATCGCGGACGCGCTGGCCGCGACCGGCCGCCGGGTCGTGGTCGCCGACCTGCCGGGGCACGGGGACAGCGCGGCGCCGGTCAGCCCGGCGCAGGCGGGGGCGGGCCGGATCGCCGAGGCGCTGGTCGCGGTGATGGACGACGGGGTGTTCGACATCGTCGGGTACTCGCTGGGGGCCAGGATCGCCTGGGAACTGCCCGGCGCGGCGCCCGGCCGGGTGCGCAGGGCGGTGCTGGGCGGGCTCAGCCCGTTCGACCCGTTCACCGCCGTCGACGTCGAGGAGCTGCGCCTGGCCGTGGCGGGCGGTCCCGCGCCCGCCGACCCGCTCACGGCCATGATCGCTGATATGGTCCTCGCCCAGGGCCACCGGGCGGCCGGGCTGGTGACCTGCGTGGAAGGGTTGCGCGCCACCCCGTTCGAGCCGGGGGCGTGGGCCGGCGCGGAGCCTCCGGTGTTCGTCGCGGGGCAGGAGGACGTGGTCGTGGCCGGAATCGAGCGTATCGTCGGGCAGGTGACGGGTGCCCGGCTGGTCACCGTCGCGGGCGACCACTTCCAGGCGTTGTCCGGTCCCGGCCTGCGCGAGGTCGTGACGGCGACGCTGGCGCCTTGACAACGAGGGGGATCTCGACTTGAGAGGGATCTCGACTTGAGGGGAATGAGGAAAGAGCGGTGACTTCCGCGAAGGGGTCCACGCGGGCCAATGCGTCCAAGGCCGAGATCAGCTACGAGCTGTTGCGCTCGCGCATCCTCGACGGCACCTACGGTCCCGGCTACCGGCTGGTCATGGACCAGCTCGCCCGCGAGACCGGGGTCAGCACCATCCCGCTGCGCGAAGCCGTACGGCGGCTGCAGTCCGACGGGCTGGTCGAGGTGGTGCGCAACATCGGCGCCCGGGTGGCCGTCTTCGACGCCGCCCAGGTCGAGCACGCGCTGCAGGTGCTGGCCCGGCTGGAGGGGTACGCCACGGCCATCTCGGCGCCGCTCATGACCCCGGAGCAGCTCGCGCGGGCCCGCGCGGTCAACGACCGGATGGTGGAGGCGCTGGAGGAGTTCGACCCGGTGTCGTTCACCGCGCTGAACAGGGAGTTCCACTTCGCGATCTACGCGCAGTGCCCGGACGAGCATCTGCTGGCGCTGCTGGAGGCGGAGTGGGCCAGGCTGGACCACATGCGGCGCTCCACGTTCAGCCACGTGCCGGGGCGGGCGCGCCGTTCCGTGGAGGAGCACGAGCACATGCTCGACCTGATCCAGGCCGGAGCGCAGGCCCAGGAGATCGAGCGGGTGGCCTGCGCCCACAAGATCGCCACCGCCGACGCCCTCCACAAGGCCCAGGCCAAACACGTGAAGAACAGCTGAGTCAGAGGACACGCGCTTGGGGGCTGCCCTTCACGTGGGAGAAGGCCTGGGCGCCCCTGCGACGGCCGCGTGGCTCGCCCCTTCCCGGCAGGGCGAGCGCGGCTCAGGTGAGGAGCTGCCCGCCGTCCACCTGGACGACGGTGCCGGTGATGTGGCGGGCGGCGGGTGAGGCGAGGAAGAGGACCAGCGGCGTGATGTCGCCGGTCCCGGCGATCCTGCCGAGCGGGATGCGCGACTCCCAGGCGGCGCGGGCCGCGGGGTCGGACATGAGGCCCGCGGTCATCGGAGTCAGCACCGGGCCGGGCGCGACCCCGTTGGCCCTGATCCCGTGGGGGGCGAGCTCCAGGGCGGCGGTCCTGGTCAGGGCGTCCACGGCGGCTTTGGTGGCCTCGTAGTGTCCCAGGCCGGCGGTGGGCTGGCGGGCGCCGATCGAACTGACGTTGACGACGCAGCCGCCGCGCCCGGCCGCGATCATACCGGCGGCGACCGCCCGGGTGACCGTGAAGGTGCCGCGCAGGTTGACCGCGACGACCCGGTCGAAGACCTCCAGTGGCAACTCCACCAGCGGACCGCCACCGGCGACGACCCCGGCGTTGTTGACCAGGACGTCGATCGGGTCCCCCACGTGGGCCAGCGCGGCGTCCACCGACGCCGCGTCGGTGACGTCCATGGTCACCGCGTCGGCCCCGATCTCGGCGGCGGCCTTCTCCCCCGCCTCCCCGTCCACGTCGGCGATCACCACCCGGTCCCCCGCCTGCGCGAACGCGCGGGCCACGGCCTTCCCGATGCCGCTGGCCCCACCGGTGACGAGCACCAGCCGTCCCGCCTCGCCGGAAGCGCCCGAGGCGGGCGCGGCGGGCGCGGCGGGCTCGCCGTGCGGGCTCATCGGGCGTACGCCACGATCACGCGAGGGCAGCCGGGCAGGCACAGGGTCTGGCCGGGTTCCCAGCCCGCCTCGGTGAGCCAGCCGCGTACCTCGTCCTCGGGATAGACCGTGGTGCCGTCGATGACCAGGTACTCGGCGGCGTGCAGGGCGTCCACGACCCGCTGTACGGGGTCGGCGTCGAGGAAGAAGTCCAGCAGGAGCAGCGTGGCGCCGGGCGAGGCGAGTTCGCGGGCGCGTTCGGCGTAGCGGATGTTCCGTTCCGGGCCGAAGCGGTGCACGACGTGCTCCAGCAGGACGAGGTCGTAGCCGGCGAGCAGGTCCGCGGTGAACGGGTCGGCGACGGCCAGTTCCGCGCGGTCGCCGACGCCCGCCTCGTCCAGCGTCCGCTTCGCGAAGGCGGCCAGGTCGCCCTCGGCGCAGAACGTGCCGCGCAGTTCCGGAGCCGCGTTCAGGGCCTGGGCCAGGAACGCCCCGGACAGGCCGCCGAGGTCCAGGGCGCGGCGGTGCGGGGTGAAGTCGTAGTGCGCGGCGAGCGTCTTGGCGTGCAGGGAGTTGTAGGTCATCACGCCGGTGAGGAACACCTCCATCCGCTCGCCTTCCAGGTCCAGCGGGGCGGGCTCCCCGGTACGGGCGCTGGCGCCGAAGCCCAGCCAGTGCGGGTAGCTGACGGCCTCCAGGAAGGTGAGGAAGGGGCGCAGGTCGATCTCGCCCGCCGCGCCGGTCAGGTGGCGGTCGGTGGCGGGCGTGTTGGTGTAGACGCCGCCGGTGCGGGTGAGCAGGCCGAGGCCGGACATGGCGTCCGCGAGGATGCGCACGGTGCGCTCCGGCAGGCCGGTGCGCCGGGCCAGGTCGGGCGCGCTCGCCGGGCCTTTGGCCAGCGCGGCGAACAGGCCGAGCTCTCCCGCCGCGAAGAGCTGTTTGGCGGCCATGTATCCGGTGGCCACGTCCACGATGCGCGCCGCGCCGCTGCTGTCCTGGTAAAGCGACATGTGACACCCCTTCAGGAGCGAACAGTATCGGGAATGATATACGATTCTTGCGCGTGGCCGCCAGGCCCGTCGTCGCTCGGCTCAGGAGGTGTGCGGTGCGATACTCCGGTGCGGTGCCCAGGCGCAGGCTCGGCGTGCGGGGGCCCTTGGTCCCCATGGCCGGGCTCGGCTCGTGGAACACCTGGGATCGGATGGAGTTCGGGGCGGCGGTCGAGCTGATCGGCGCCGCCGTACACCATGGGGCGAGCCTGTTCGACGTCGCCCACTACAACGCCGGGCCGCACGCCGAGGACGCGACGACCGACGTGATCTTCGGCAAGGCGGTCAGGGAGGCGGGGATCGCGCGTGAGGAGTACACGCTGTGCGGGAAGCTCTGGCTGTGGGACTACCCCGCCAGCTCCTTCGCCGCGCAGATCGAGACGTCGCTGGAGCGGATCGGCACCGACCGGGCCGACCTCGTGGTCGTCGGCGACTTCCTGGGTGAGCTCGACCTGCCCTCGGTGCTGACCGACGTGTCGGAGCTGGTGCGGGCGGGGCGGTTCGCGGCCTGGGGGGTCAACAACTGGGCGGCGCGCGATCTCGGGCGCGCGTGCGCGCTGGCGGCCGCCGAGGGGTTCACGCCGCCGTCGTTCGCCCAGCTCAAGTACAGTCTGGCCCGGCGTTCCGTGCCCGAGGGCCTGCCGTACGGCCGGCTGCTGTCGCAGGCGGGGCTGGGGCTGCAGGCCTCCGACGTGTTCGAGGGCGGCATCCTGGCCGGCCGGCTGCACCCGCGGCGCAAGATCGGCGCGGACCCGGGCGGTATCCGGGAGCGGATCCGCGCCTCGTTCCCGCTGGTCATGCGGGCCGCCGAACGCTTCGGCGCGACCCCGGCGCAGCTGGCCGTCGCCTTCTGCTTCACGCACCCCGCGGTCGCGACCGTGCTGTTCGGGGCGAGCGGCCCACGCCAGCTCGAGGAGAACCTCGGCGCGCTCACCCTTCTCGAACGCCACGGCCCCGAACTGCGCGAAGCCGTGGCCGAGCTGTGGCTGGACCGCGGCGTGGTCGATCCCGAGGCCTCCTGGGGAACCTCCTAGGCCTGGTGCACGACGCGCCCGTCCACCATCGTCAGCGCGACGGGCACCCCGGGCAGCGCGGCCGGCTCGACCGTGCGCAGGTCGCCGCCGAGCACGCACAGGTCGGCCACCTTGCCCGTCTCCAGCGTCCCCTTCCAGTCCTGCGCGCCGTCCTGCCGGGCCGGGACGACGGTGTACGCGCGCAGCGCCTCCTCCATCGGCAGTCCCGCCTGGGCCACGCCCACCCGCCAGTCGGGTGTGAGCACAGGCGCGTCCGAGCTGAGGCAGAGCCGCACCCCCGCCGCCAGCGCCTCGCGCAGGGGCCAGGCGCCCGCGAGCGCCTCCGGTCCGAGCGCGGCGGCCAGCATGTCGCCGGCGGCCACGGCGATCCCCGGCTGGGTGTTGAGCCCGATCCCCGAGCCGGCCATCGCCGCGAGCGTCCGCGGCGCGACCAGGTCGCCGTGGATGACGTAGTGGCGCCGGTCGCGGCCGTCGCGGGCGGCGGCGGCCCGCATGGCCTCGACCGCGGCGTGCACGGCTCTGCCGCCGGTGGCGTGCACGCCGACCTGGTATCCGGCCGCGTGCGCCGCGGCGATCATCTCGGTCAGCACGGCCGCGCCGGCCTCGGGTGAGGAGCCTTCGACCAGGAGGCCGCCGTGGCCGCCGTGCGCGTACGGCTGCTCGGTCCACGCGGTGCCCATCGGCGGGATGCCGTCTGCGAAGATCTTGACCCCGGCCACGCGCAGCCATCCCGGCACCTCGGCGGGGGGCCGGAAGCCGCGCAGCCCCTCCCGCAGGGACGCCAGGGTGCTGGGCCCGTCGAGCTCCCCGAACAACATCAGCGCGGTGACCCTGGCCGTGAGCCGCCCGTCCGCGGCCAGCCGCGCGTAGTCGCGCAGCGCCGCCGACCCGAAGCAGCCGGTACGGCCGGCGTCCTCCCCCGGCCCCAGCCCCGGTTCGGTGTAGCTGGTGACGCCGAGCGAGGCCAGCAGCCGCCCGGTGCGCAGGATGGCGGCGCGCCGCTGCCGTCCGTTCTCCAGCCGTACCGGCGCGCCGTCGTGCTCGCCCGCGGCCATCTGGTCCATGAGCAGATCGGGCCACATCGCCCCGAGCCACACGCCGTGCAGGTGCGAGTCGTTGATGCCCGGCAGCACCGACCGGCCCCGCAGGTCGATCACCCGGGTGTCGGGTCCGATGAGCGGCGCGACCTCGCGGGCGGAGCCGGCGCGGGCGATGAGCCGGCCGCGTACCGCGAGCGCCTCGACGACACGATCTTCCTGGTCGAGCGTGTGCACCACACCGCCCGTGAGCACCGTGTCGGCGGGCCGGGAACCGTTGCGCAACATCTTCCTCCCCACTCTGGACACCACTGCGTGGATGCCCATAACGTACACGGAATCAGATACGATTCGAGTTCTGGCCCCGGGTGCGTCTCTCACCCAGGCGAGCGGAGGTAGGCATGCCTTTGCACCCCGACGCGCAGGCGATCATCGACCGCACTCCCGCCGTAGAAGCCGGCCGGCCCGTCGTGCTGGACCCCCAGACCATGCGCGAGCAGTTCCGCACCACCTGGCGGCTGCCCGACATCCTGCCCGAGGTGCACCGGGTGCGCGACACCGCGATCCCCGGCCCGGCCGGTGAGATCCCCGTGCGCGTCTACACCCCGGAGGGCACCGGGCCCTTTCCGGCCTTCGTGTGGTTCCACGGCGGCGGGTGGACGATCGGCAGCCTTGAGGAGAACGAGTACGCCTGCCGTACCGTCTGCGCGCAGGCGGGTGTCGTCGTGGTCTCGGTGGACTACCGGCTCGCGCCCGAGAACCCCTATCCGGCCGCGGCCGACGACTGCTTCGCCGCCGTTCGCTGGGTGCACGGGCACGGGGCGGAGATCTCGGCCGATCCGGACAGGATCGCGGTCGGCGGGGAGAGCGCGGGCGGCAACCTGGCCGCCGTGGCCGCGCTGAAGGCCCGTGACCTGGGCGGACCGCGGCTGGGCCTGCAAGTGCTGGTCTCGCCGGTGCTCGGGCATCCCGACGACGGGCGCGCCTCCTACCGGGACTTCGCCGAGGGCTATTTCCTGTCCCGGGCGAGCATGGAGTGGTTTTTCACCCTTTATCCGCGTGACCCCACGAACCTGCGTGAGCCCTACCTGCTGCCGCTGCGGGCCGAGGACCTGTCGGGCCTGGCCCCGGCGCTGGTGCTGGGGGCGGAGTACGACGTGCTGCGCGACGAGGGCGAGGAGTACGCGGCCCGGCTGCGCGAGGCCGGGGTGCCGGTGGAGGTGGTCCGCTACGACGGGCTGATCCACGGCTTCTTCGGCCTGCTGGCCACCGAACTGCCCGCCGCGCGCACGGCGCACGACCGGGTGGTGCGGGCGCTGCGGGCGGCGTTCGGCGGAGGCGGGCGGTGAGCGGGAGCGCCCCCGGCCCGGACCCCGGCCCGGACGCGGTCCTCGACCCGGACCCGCACACCAGCCCGGAACCGCGCACCAGCCCGGATCCGGACCCAAGTCCGGGCCCGGACCTCGGCCCTGACGCGGACCCCGGCCCTGACGCGGTCCTCAGGCTGGAGGCGGTCGGCGTCAACCGGGGCGAGGCCGAGATCGTCCACGAGGTCTCGCTGGAGGTCGGGCCCGGGACGGTGACCGTCGTCCTGGGCTCGAACGGGGCCGGGAAGACCACGCTCATGGACGGCATCGCCGGAGTCGCCCAGGTGTCCTCGGGCGCCATCCGGCTCGGCGGCAGCCCGATCGAGAAGCTGCCGGCCTACCGGCGGGCCCGCGCCGGCCTCGGCTACGTCGAGCAGTCACGCACCGTCTTCCGCACGCTCACCGTCGAGCAGAACCTGCTGGTCGCGCGCAGCGGGCGGGGCGAGCTGGGCCGCGTGTTCACGCTCTTCCCCGAGCTGGAGCGCCGCAGGAACCTGCAGGCCGGGCACCTGTCGGGCGGCGAGCAGCAGATGCTCGTCCTCGGCCGCGCGCTGGTCAGCGACCCTCGGGTCATGCTCATCGACGAGATGTCCATGGGCCTGGCGCCCGTGGTGGTGCGCCGGCTGATGGGAGCGGTGGGCGACATGGTCGGCCTCGGCATCTCGGTCCTGCTCATCGAGCAGTTCGCGGCGCTGGCGCTGGAGATCGGCACCCGCGCGTACGTGCTGCGCAAGGGACGGGTGGTCTACGCCGGCTCGTGCGCGGAGCTGAGGCGGAACCCGGAGCTGCTGCACGAGTCCTACTTCGGGGTGGCGCCGGCATGAACCCGCGCGCCCTGGCGATCGGGCTCGGCCTGGCCGTGGCGGCCTGCGTCGCCGTACCCGCCCTGTTCTCCGCCCACTGGGTCTTCCTGGCGATCACCGCCGTCGTCGTCTCGATCATCATGCAGAGCTACGGCGTGATCGTGGGCAGGGCCGGGATGATGTCGCTGTGCCAGATGTCGTTCGCGGCCATCGGCGCGTGGGTGGTGCTGAAGCTCAACCTGCACGACGCCCCCGGTGGGTTCCTGCTCTGGCTCGTGCTGGGCGGGCTGGCCGCGGTCCCGGTGGGCGTCCTGATCGGCCTGCCCGCGCTGCGCATCCGCGGCGTCAACCTGGCCGTGGTCACGTTCGGGTTCGCGGTCTCGACCGACATCGTGCTCAACGCCAACCAGTTCCCCGGCACCGGGGAGCTGAAGACGGTCGTGCGGCCGGCGCTGTTCTCCGGCGACCGGGGCTACTTCGTGCTCACGGTGATCGTCTTCTGCCTCGTGGCGGTCGGGCTGGGCCTGTTCAACCGCACCCGGCTCGGCATGTCCTGGCTGGAGCTGAAGCACTCCGAACGGGCCGCGGCCGCGCACGGCGTCTCGGTGGCGCGCAGCAAGCTCGCCGCGTTCGCCATCAGCGCGTTCGTCGCGGCCGTCGGCGGCGGGCTGATGGCCGGGCAGCTCGGCCTGGTGGTCGCCCAGAACTTCTCGATGGGACAGTCGCTGGCCTTCTTCGCGGTCGCGATCCTCATCGGGCCGCACCACGTGGACGGCGCGATCATGGGCGGCCTCTTCGGCGCGATCATGGCCACGATCCTGGAACGGCTGCACCTGCCGCAGGATCTGGGCGGCATGCTGTTCGGCGTCTTCGCCGTGCTCGCGCTGCGCTCCGGCGTGAGCCAGACCGACTTCGTCCAGGCCCGCAGGCGCGAGCGGGCGGCGCGGCCGCTGCTCGAAGGGCGCGGCGAGGTTCCCGAGGCGGTGCCGCCGGCGCCCGTGCCGCCGTCCGGGCCGCCGGGTCCTCCGCTGCTGGAGGTCAGCGGCCTCACCGTGCGCTTCGGCGAGGTCACCGCGCTGCACGAGGTGGACCTCACCGTGCCGGAGGGCGCGGTGGCGGGTCTCATCGGGCCCAACGGGGCGGGCAAGAGCACGTTCATCGCCGCCGTGACCGGGTTCCTCGGCGGCTACCGGGGCTCGATCGTGCTCGCCGGGCGGCCGCTGGACGGGCTGCGGCCCGACGTCCGGGCCGGGCGCGGGCTGCGCCGTACCTTCCAGACCACCACGATCCCGGCCGAGCTGACCCAGTACGAGTATCTGACGATCGGGGCCGGGCGCCGCCTGGACCGGGGCGAGGCCGGGGAACTGCTGGAGTTCTTCGGCTGCCCGCCGGCGGACGTGCCGGTGTCGCTGCTGGACGCCGGGACCCGGCGGCTGCTCGACGTGGCCGCCGCCGTCGCCGCCCGGCCCAAGGTGGCGCTGCTGGACGAGCCGGCGGCCGGTCAGTCGGGCGCGGAGTCGCTGCGCTTCGCGGCGCGGCTGGCCGAGGTGCCGTCCCGCTTCGGCGTCGCCGTCCTGCTGGTCGAGCACGACATGGAGCTCGTCTCCGCGGCCTGCTCGCAACTCACCGTCCTCGACTTCGGGCGGGTCATCGCCTCCGGCCCCACCAGGGACGTCATGGAGGACCCCGCCGTCGTCAACGCCTACCTCGGCATAGCGGCTGCCCCGCTGGCCTGATCTCCCTGAGGAGGAAGCACGCACATGCAGCTTTCACACAGGCTCGCCGCCGCGCTCGGGGCCGCGGCGCTCGCGCTGACCGGATGCGCCGCCGGCGGCGGTACCGACGGGCCCATCAAGGTCGGCTCGATCAACGGCGTCACGGGCCAGTTCCAGGCGCCCGAGGTGCCCAAGGCCGTGCAGGCCGTCTTCGACGAGGTCAACGCGGCGGGCGGGATCGGCGGCCGCACGATCGAGTTCATCAGCAAGGACGACGCCATGAACCCGCAGCGCTCCACCGAGGCGGCCGTGGAACTGATCGAGTCCGAGGGCGTGGTGGCGCTCGTCGGCTCCTCCAGCGCCGTCGACTGCGGCCTGAACCGGGCCAAGTACGGCAGCGCCGGCATCGTCTCCATCCCGGCCGTCGGCGTCGACCCCGCCTGCTTCACCAGCCCGAACATCGCCCCCGTCAACCCGGGCCCGTACAAGCTGCTCACCGCCGCCCTGTACTTCCTGTCGCAGACCAAGAAGCACGAGAAGGTGTGCGCCTACCTGACGGTCCTGCCCGGCAGCGGCGACGGCATCGAGAACGCCATCAAGGAGTGGTCCACGGTCACCGGTAAGCAGCTGACCGTCAAGGAGACCTCGGTCGGGACGGGCGACCCGACCCCCTACCTGGTCAAGGCCAAGGAGGCGGGCTGCACGGGCATCGTCTACAACTCCCAGGTCGGCCCCTGGTTCGCCCAGGCCAAGACCCAGGGGATGACCGCCGTCGACTTCGCCATGCTGGCCAACAGCTACACCGACGCCAACGCCCAGGCGATCCCCGAGGGGCTCAACGTGTACTCGGCCACCGAGTGGCAGCCCTACACCGACGAGAGCCTGCCGGGCAACGACAGGTGGGCCAAGATCGTCGGCGGCAAGGGGATCCCGAAGACGGCCTTCAGCCAGGGGGCGGTCATGGCGGCCGACGTCTTCGTCCAGGTGCTCAAGGGCATCCAGGGGCCGATCACCCGCGAGTCGGTGACCAAGGCCTTCAAGGAGATGAAGCCGGTGGACTATCCCATGGTCGGCACGCCGTACGTGTTCGGGCCCGGCGACGCGCACAACCCGGTCGAGGGCGCCAGGTTCGTGAAGGCGGAGAACCGCGCGTGGCGGGTGCTGCCCGAGGGGTTCGTCGTCCCCGGCAAGGGCTGAGCGATGCTCAACTCCCTGATCGCCGGGCTGACGAGCGGCGGCGTGTACGCGCTGCTCGGGCTGTGCGTGGTGCTGACCTACCGGCTGGTCGCCGTGGTGAACTTCGCCATGGCGGCCACGGGGGCGGTGGGCGCGTACGTGATGGTCTCGCTGATCGGCGCGGGCGCGCACGGGGCGCTCGCGCTCGCCGCGGGGGTCGCGGCGGGCGCCGCGCTGTCGGCGCTCGTCGGCGCGGTGCTCGTGCGGTGGTTCGGCGAGCACAGCGAGCGGACCAAGGCGGCGGTGACCGTCGCGCTCTACGTGGCCGTCATGGCGATCGGGCTGCGCGTGTTCGGCAGCGCCACCACGGGCACCCGGCGCTTCCCCGCGCCGCTGGACGGGCCCGCGTTCGTGCTGGGCGACGTCGTGGTGCCGATCTCCACGCTGGTCTCGCTGGCCTTCGCCGCGCTCATCACCGCCGGGGTGGGGCTGCTGTTCAGCCGGACCCTGCTCGGCCTGCGGCTGCAGGCGCTGTCGGAGCGTCCCACGACCGCGCAGGTGGTCGGCATCGCCGTGCCGCGCCTGGCCATGGCGGTGTGGGCGGTCATCGGCGGGCTCAGCACGCTCGTCATCGTCCTGGTCGCGCCCCGGCTGGGCGGCGACTTCGCCACGCTCGGCAACCTCATCACCACCGCGCTGGCCGTGGCCATGGTGGGCGCGTTCCGCAGCCTGCCCATGACGCTGGCCGGCGGGCTGATACTCGGGCTGCTGGAAGGCGTCGCCGTGTCGCTGAGCGGCCTGCAGGCCTACCGCGGCGTGGTGCCCTTCCTGGTGATCCTGGTGCTGCTGTGGTGGCGCAGCAGGAACGAAGTCTGGGACACCGCCCACACCCGCTGAGAAAGGACCCCGATCGTGCCTGCCCCGACCGCCACCCGCGCCGCCGTGCTCCGCGAGCACGGCGAGCCGCTGGTCATCGAGGAGCTCCCGCTGCCCGAGGAGGTGGAGCCGGGCGCGGCCGTCGTCAGGATCGGCTGCGCCACCCTGTGCGCCACCGACGTGCACATCTGGTCGGGGGCGATGTCCTGGCCGGGGATGCTGCCCATGGTGCTCGGCCACGAGATGTCGGGGACGGTCGCCGCCGCCGGGCCCGGCACCCTGGACGCGCTGGGCCGGCCGGTGCGGGCCGGGGACCGGATCGGCTGGTCGGAGTCGACGTGCGGGCACTGTTACGGCTGCGCCGTGCTGCGCGCCCCGGTCGCCTGCGCCCAGCGCGGGTACGGGTTCACGCAGCGCGCGGACGCGTGGCCGTACTCCACCTGCGGTCTGGCCGAGTACGCCTACGTCCGGCCGGGCGCGCTGAAACTCCTGCTGCCCGACGACGTCCCCGACACCTGGGCGGCCGCCGCGGGCTGCGCCGTCAAGACCGTCGTCCACGCGTACGGCAGGGCCGGCGGAATCCGCCCCGGCGCCGCGGTCGTCGTCCAGGGCGCCGGCGCCCTCGGCCTGGTGGCCACGGCCATGGCCGCCGCCTCGGGGGCGGGCACCGTCATCACCGTCGGCGCCCCGGCGGCCCGGCTGGAGCTGGCCCGAGGCTTCGGAGCCGACGTCGTGATCGGCCTGGACGGCACGCCGCCCGAGCGCCTCGGCCAGGTACTCGAGGCCACCGACGGGCGCGGCGCCGAACTCGTGCTCGACCTGGCCGGCGCGCCCGGCGTGGCCGCGGAGGCGGTGGACATGGCCGCCTGGGGCGGCACGTTCGTGGTCGTCGGCAGCACCGGACCGCGCCCCGACCCTGTCCCCATGGGCACGGTCATGGGCAAGGAACTGAACGTCCTCGGCTCGCTCAACGGCGACATCGGCGACTACCACCGCGCCCTGGAGTTCCTGCGCGCCTTCCGCGCGCGCTTCGACTGGAACGCCATGTTCGGCGCCCCCGCCGGGCTGGGCGCGGCCACCGGCGCGCTCCGGTCGATGTCGAGGCTCGACGAGGTCAAAGCCGTCATCCACCCGTGGCTACCGTGACGAGGAGTCTCATGCACACCGTTCCCCGCCGCACGATCGGCACGCACGGGCCCGAGGCCTCGGTCCTGTCCCTGGGCTCCTGGCACATCTACGACCGCATGGACTTCGCCGAGGCCGTCGCCATGGTGCGCCACGCCGTCGACCTGGGCGTCAACCTGTTCGACATCGGCGTCTACGGCATGCCGGGGCACCCGCCGGTCTTCACCGACGTGCTGTTCTCGGCCATCGTGCGCGCCGCGGGCATCGCCAGGGACGACTACCTGCTGTCGGAGAAGCTCTGGCTGGAGCGCTACCCCGAGCAGCCCTTGCGCGAGCAGCTGGAGCACGCGCTGTTCCGGGCCGGCGCCGACCGGGCCGACCTGGTGGTCCTCGGCGACGTCCGGCGCGCCGGCCTCGATCTCGAACGGCTGGCCGGCGACCTGGCCGAGCTGGAGCGCGACGGGATCATCGGCTGCTGGGGCGTCAACAACTGGTCGGCGAGCGCGATCAGGACGATCCGCGGGCACGCCCTGGCCGCCGGCTCCCCCGGGCCGCAGCTCGCGCAGCTCAAGTACAGCCCGTGCCGCCGCTCGATCCCGGACGGCGGGCCGTTCGCGCCGCTGTTCGCCGAGGGCCTGTCGCTGCAGGCCTCCGACGTGATGGAGGGCGGCATCCTGGCGGGCAGGACCAGCCCTGCCCGGCAGGTCGGCCGCGACCCCGGCGGCGTCCGCGAGCAGATCGTCCGGGCCGCCCCCGGCCTTGCCGAGGCCGCCGCCGGCGTGGGGGCGACCGCGGCCCAGCTCTGCATCGCCTTCGCGCTGTCGCATCCGGCGACCGGCACCGTGCTGTTCGGCGCCAGCAGTACCCGGCAGCTCGTGTGCAACATCGGCGCGCTGGCCGTGCTGGAGCGCGTCGGCGCGCAAGGGATCAGGGAGCTCGTGGAACCGTTCTGGGCCGACCGGGACGCGGTCGACCCAGAAGGTCCGTAGCCGCCCTAGTGGGTGCCGCAGTACGGCCCCGGCGGCACACCGGGGGCGTAGAACGACATGCACACCACGTCGCCCGGCACCAGCGCCGGGCTCGGGTAGTAGACGCCCTCCAGGTGGGTGGGCGTGCTCCACGTGGAGATCGACCCGCCGCGGGGCGCTCCGTTGACCGTGCTCTGCATCGACAGGGTGGACGGCCGCGGCTTGATGGTGAAGACGAAGCGCCCGTTGTCGAGGCCGGCGCACACCGGGGCCTCGGGGATGCAGATGGGCCCTGCCGCCTGGGCGGGCGCGGCGGTGAGGGCGAAGGCGAGGGACAACGACAAACCCAGAATGATCCGTACTGCGCTGATGACGCACCCCCTGCGGGTCCGCGGGATGACTTCGGGCGTGCCGCTCCGACCGTAACCCGGCCGGGCGGTCCGGTCCAGCGCCCGGCAGCGAGCCTGCTGGGAAACGGGGCGGGGCCTACCTAGGGTTGTGCGGTGAGCGCGGATCAGGTCCTTGAGGTGGCGACCAAGCTTTTCGCCGAACTGGGTTACGACGAAACGGATGTCGGGCTCATCGCGCGGGCGGCCGGGGTGGAGCCGGCCTTCGTCGGCCAGGAGTTCGGCGGCAAGGCGGATCTGTACAAGACCGTCATGCTCAAGGCCGACGAGGCGGAACACGCCGCGATCTCGGCGGCGCTCGCGCAGTTCACGGGCACGCCCGAGGCGCTGCACCGCATGGTGGACGCCTATCTCGACTTCTTCGCCGCCAACCCGATGCTGGTGCTCCTCTGGATGCATCGCTGGATGGGCGACGCGGCGGACATCCCGGAACTCGAGGAGGCCTATACCCGGCCGCTCCTGGACGAGATCCTCCGGGCGATCTCGCCTTTGCTGCCGCCCGGGGTCGAGACCCGCTACTTCGTCTGGATGATCGTGTGGTGCGTCTATGGGTTTCTCACCGGCGGCGTTCTCGAACGGCGGCGGAGCGAGCGCACGGTGAAGCCCGCGGAACTGGCGCGCTTCCGCACCTACCTGCACTGGGTGATCGGGCGGCTGGTCGCCTGAGTGAGGGGGGCCTGGCGGGTGGAGAACCCCCATAGTGTCCACGCCGCAGGCCCCACCACAGCATAGAGTGATCGGGCGGCGACCGAGGGTGGTTTTCACGCCCTGATTTCACGCCCCGGGCGCGGGGGACAGAATTGGCTGAATGCCGCCATGTGCCAGATGGCGGCAAGGGGATCGCGATCATAGCGTGGGCTCATGAGCGCTTGGTATGCGATGGACGCCGCCGAGACGGCCGAGCGGCTGGGCGTCGACCCGGCCGGCGGGCTGAGCGGGGCGGAAGCCGTACGGCGGAGGGACGAGCACGGCGCCAACCGGCTGCCCGAGGCGCCGCGCGAGCCGCGCTGGCACGCCTACCTGCGGCAGTTCCAGGACCTGCTGATCCTGACGCTGATCGGCGCGGCCCTGGTGAGCTTCGCGGTGACCCGCGAGTGGGAGACGCCGGCGATCATCGTGCTGGTCGTGATCCTGAACGCGACGATCGGGTTCGTGCAGGAGTCCAGGGCGGAGGCGTCGCTGGAGGCGCTGCGCAAGATGCTCCACACCGAGGCCACCGTGCTGCGGGGCGGGGCGGCCATGCGGCTCGACGCGGCCGATCTGGTGCCGGGCGACGTCGTGGACCTGGAGGCGGGCGACCGCGTACCAGCCGATGGGCGGCTGGTGTCCTCGGCGTCGCTGGAGGTGCAGGAGTCGGCGCTGACCGGCGAGGCGGAGCCGTCCGCCAAGTCCGCCGGCGCGGTCGTGGCCCGGGACGCGCCGCTGGCCGAGCGCTCCACCGCGGTGTTCATGAACACCACGGTCACCCGCGGCCACGCCCGCATGATCGTGACCGCGACCGGCGCCTCGACCGAGATCGGGCAGATCGCCGGGCTGCTCCAGCAGACCAAGCAGGCGCCGACCCCGCTGCAGCGCCAGATCGACACGCTCGGCAAGACCCTGGCGCTGATCGCGCTCGCGGTGATCGCGGTCGTGTTCGTCCTGGGCCTGCTGCGCGGGCAGCCGGTCGGCGATCTGTTCACGACCGCCGTCTCGCTGGCGGTGGCCACGGTCCCCGAAGGGCTGCCCGCCGTCGTGGCCTTCACCCTCGCCATGGGTACGGCCCGCCTGGCCCGCAGAGGCGCCATCGTCAAGCGGCTGGCCTCGGTGGAGACCCTGGGCAGCACCTCCCAGATCTGCACCGACAAGACCGGCACGCTGACGCTCAACCAGATGACCGCCCGCGAGGTGTACCTGGCCGACCGGCGCTTCACCGTCTCCGGCCACGGCTACGCGGTGGAGGGACGCATCCGCAGCACCGACGACGACCCGCCCGACAGCCAGACGCTGCACGTCGCGCTCGTCGCCATGGCGCTGTGCACCGACGCGGTGGTACGCGCCGCCGACGACGTGGTCGGCGATCCCACCGAGCTGGCCATGGTCGTGCTGGCCGAGAAGGGCGGGGTCGACGTCGCCGCCCTGCGGCGCAGGCATCCGCGGATCGCCGAGGTGCCCTTCGACTCCGACGACAAGTTCATGGCCACCTTCCACGAGGAGGACGGCCGGGTGCGCTGCTTCGTCAAGGGCGCGCCGGACGTGCTGGCCGCCCGCGCCGACCGCTACCTGACCGCCGACGGCCGGCGGCCCTTCGACGCGGCGGCCCGCGAGGACTACGCCGCCGCCAACGGCGAGCTGGCCGAGCAGGGGCTGCGCGTGCTGGCCGTCGGCGTGAAGGACTTTCCCGCCCTGCCCGAGGACGCCGATCTCAAGTCGATGCTCGACGGCATCGTGCTGATGGCGCTGGTCGGCATCGTCGACCCGGCGCGGCCCGAGGCGTCGGCCGCCATCGAGCAGTGCCACCGGGCGGGCGTCCAGGTACGGATGATCACCGGCGACCACGCCGTCACCGCCGCTGCCATCGCCCGCGAGCTGGACATCCCCGGCAAGGCGGTGACCGGCGCCGAGCTGGACGAGCTCTCCGACGAGGAGCTGGCCAGGCAGCTGCCGGACATCGGGGTCGTGGCCCGGGTCACCCCGCAGCACAAGATCCGGATCGTGCGCGCGCTGCAGGACGGCGGCGCCGTGGTGGCGATGACCGGTGACGGCGTCAACGACGCCCCGGCCCTGCGCCGGGCCGACATCGGCGTGGCCATGGGCGTCACCGGGACCGAGGTGAGCAAGGAAGCCGCCACGATGATCCTCACCGACGACAACTTCGCGACCGTGGTCGACGCGGTCCGCGAGGGGCGCGGCATCTACGCCAACATCGTGAAGTTCACCCGCTTCCAGTTGTCGACGGCGTTCGGGTTCGTGCTCACGTTCCTGGCGGCGTCGATCACCGGGCTGGCGGGCGGCGCGCCGTTCACCGCCGTGCAGATCCTCTTCGTGAACCTCATCATGGACGGCCCGCCCGCGCTCTCGCTCGGCGTCGACCCGGCGGGGCCCGACGTCATGTCGCGCCCGCCGCGCCCGCGGGACGAGCGCATCCTCACCACCGCGCGGCTGCTGCGGATCCTGCTGGCCGGGACGACGATGGCCGCGGGCACGCTGGCCGTGCTCGCGCTGGCTCCCCCGCCGGCCGCCGCGACGATGGCCTTCGTCACCTTCGTCTTCTTCCAGGTCTTCAACCTGGTCAACGTCCGCAACGACCTGCGCAGCGCCTTCCACCGCGACACCTTCTCCAACCGCTCGACGTTCGTGGCGATCGGCGTCGTGCTCGTCCTGCTGGCGGCCATGGTGGAGTGGAAGGGCCTGCACGCCTTCTTCTCCGTCACCAACCTCACCGCGGGGCAGTGGCTGACCTGCGCGGGCGTGGGCTCGGTGATCCTGTGGCTGGGCGAGCTGGTCAAGCTGATCCTGCGCCGCGCCGGCGCCCGCCCCTAAGGCTCGTCTTCGACGGTCACAGCCAGTTCTCGCGGGCGGCGTGCCAGGCCAGTTGCATCCGGGTCTGGGCGCCCGCCCGCTCCATCAGGTGGGTGATGCGGCGCTGGACGGTGCGCTGCGACACCTTCAGCTGCGTGGCGATCGACTTGTCGGGCACGCCCGCCAGCAGCAGCGACAGCAGGTAGAGGTGGTCGGCGTCGAGCGGGCTGCCCGGCGTGGTGAGGCTGACGGGGGTGGCCCGCTCCCACAGGGTCTCGAACAGCGCCTTGAGCGCGTCGAGGAGGCTGCTCGGCCGTACCAGGGCGGCGGTGAGCTGGGTCAGCCCGCCGGTGTGCTGGACCAGCGGGAGCACGCCCAGCTCGCCGTCGGCGATCATCATGCGCACCGGCAGTTCCGGGAGGGCGCGCGCCTGCTCCCCGAGCGTGATCCCCTCGGCGAGGTTGACCAGCATGCCGGGCTCTTCGAGCAGAGCCCGCTCGTACAGGACCCGGAAGCCCACCCCGCGCCGCAGCGCGGCCAGTTCCTCGGTGTTCTCCTGCGAGGTCATCGCCACGTGCCCGGCCCTGCACAGGCTCACGACCTCGTTCCGGGCGTTGTCCTGCATCAGCCGCAGCTGTTCGCGCAGGACCGTCCTGCTGCTGACCACCTCGATCAGCTGCGCGGCCTCGCGCCGCCTGGAATGGGCCAGGTACTCCCCCGTGAGCTGCTCCACGGCCTGCCGGGCCCGGTCCACTTCCTCCTGGCGCCGGTGCAGCCGCGCCGCGAGCGCGACGTCGGGGGCGACCGCGGTGAACGTGTCGCTTTCTCCAGGTACGGCACGCGCCAGCCCCTTGGCCAGCAACGACCCGAGCGCCCGGCGGGCCGCCTCGTCCGCCACGCCCAGCTCGCCTGCCAGCTCGGCGACCTCGACCTCGGCGGTCCTGACCAGGAGCCGGTAGGCGGCCTCCTCCTCGGCGCCCAGGCCCGCGGCGCTCAGCACGTCGCCGGGGAGATCCGGCCGGTGATCTCCCAGGGTCCACCACGTGGTGCTTTACGGCCATGAATCGGCAATATGTGGTTCACGTGCTCATTCTAGGGATGGCCATTCCAGGGAGCCGCCCGCTCCCGGGGGCATCCGCTAGGTCGGCGTGTGGCGTTGGCGGAAGGCGCCGTACAGGCCGCTGGCCACGCACAGGCCGACGATGGCGGCGAGCCTGATCGCGTCCATGCCGCCCGACACCACCAGCTCACCGGCGGGGTCGATGAGGAAGCCGGTGGCCATCGTCCAGGCCAGCGCCCCGGTCGCGGCGGAGGCGATCAGGTCGGCGGTGAGGCCGGCGTAGAGGGCGGCGATCAGGCCCACGACGGCGAAGCGGATCTCGACCTGGGCGTGCGGGACCAGTAAGGCGACCAGCGCGCAGGCGGCGATCACGACGAAGAACCCGATGCCGATCAGCAGACCGGTCGGTCGCGAGGAGGGAAGGTGCGGGCTGCGGAGAAACATGGGCCTCTCAGACGGCGACGAAGGAACGGCGTTGATGTTCATCAAAGTACGCCTGAATGACCATGTTGGCATCCGCACCCCCTTGACTTTGGGTCTTGCGCGTTTCCTCATCGGGAGTTGACTATTAGGAAACTTTCCTAAGCATTACACCCCCCAAGGAAGTGATCACGTGCGAAAACTCCTGGCCCCGCTGGCCGCGCTGCTCATGGCGCTGGGTGTGCTGGCGGTCGTCCTGCCGTCCGCCGCCAGCGCCGCGGCCTGCGCCACGGCATGGAGCTCCTCGGCCGTATACAACGGAGGCGCCGTCGTGTCGCACAACGGGCACAACTGGTCCGCCAAGTGGTGGACCCAGAACGAGAGTCCGGGCAGCGCCGCCGTCTGGGCCGACCAGGGCACCTGCTCGGGAGGCGGCGGCGGTGGCACACCGTGCAACTACCCGAACTGGGCCGCCGGGACGTTCTACGCGGTGGGCAGCATCGTCCGCTACACCGACGGCAACCACTACATCGCCGTCCACGAGAACCCTGGATACGACCCGGTGATCAGCCACTGGTTCTGGGACCCCTACGCCTGCGACGGCGGCCCCGGCCCGACCGACCCGCCGGACCCGTCGGGGTTCGTGGTGAGCCAGGCGCAGTTCAACCAGATGTTCCCGAGCCGGAACTCCTTCTACACCTACAGCGGCCTGACCGCCGCCCTCAGCGCCTACCCCGCCTTCGCCAAGACGGGCAGCGACACCGTCAAGAAGCAGGAGGCCGCGGCCTTCCTGGCCAACGTCAACCACGAGACCGGCGGCCTCGTCCACATCGTGGAGCAGAACACCGCCAACTACCCGCACTACTGCGACGCGAGCCAGCCGTACGGCTGCCCCGCCGGGCAGGCCGCGTACTACGGCCGCGGCCCCATCCAGCTGAGCTGGAACTTCAACTACAAGGCGGCCGGTGACGCGCTGGGCCTGCCGCTGCTGACCAACCCGTGGCTGGTGCAGCAGGACGCGTCCGTGGCCTGGAAGACCGCGATCTGGTACTGGATGACCCAGAACGGCCCCGGCACCATGACCCCGCACAACGCGATGGTCAACGGCCGCGGCTTCGGCGAGACCATCCGCAGCATCAACGGCAGCCTGGAGTGCAACGGGCGCAACCCCGCCCAGGTGCAGAGCCGGATCAACGCCTACCAGCGCTTCACCCAGATCCTCGGCGTCACCCCCGGCGGCAACCTGTCCTGCTGAGGGACCCCTCACCCGCCTCCGCGCCGTCCGTCCCCCGGTGGGACGGCGCGGAGGCCATGGCCCGGGTGAGGGTCCCGGCTTCTACTGCTCGTACGGCGCCGGCGGCCGCAGCGACGCGCACCCCGCGAAGACCTGCTTCTCCGCGGCCGAGCCCGGCTTGACCTGCTTGAACCCGGCCGGCTTCGCCTCCTTGCCGAGCGGCTGCCACACGCCGCCCTTCTGCAGGCACGTCGCCCAGGCGGCGAACGCGGCGTCCTCCTCGGGCGAGGCCGGCTCGCTGCTGCCGAGGATCACCGAGTCCCATTCCTTGCACGCCTTCATGGCGGCGTCGAGCTTGGCCTGGGTGACCTTGGTGACGGCGCTGGTGTCGAGGTCCTGGCCCTTGACCGGGTCGGGGACGTCGATGCCGTTGTCCCGCATGCAGGCCGCGAACTTCAGCGCGGTCTCGTGCCAGGTCGGCTTGGCGGACGCGGACGCGGACGCGGAAGCCGCGGGGCTCTGGCTCCCGGTGCTGGCGAAGCTCTGCGCTCCGCAGGCCGCGCTCAGGGCCAGCGCGGGCAGGGCGGCCATGACGGCCAGACGTCGCCTGCTGATGATCACGAATTCCTCCTGGAGGTGGCTGCTGATTGCCCCTGAGACTCTGGCGCGGCACTGTGCGCAACCGGTCCGCACGATGTCATGAACCTGTAATAGCTCCTGAGACCGGACAAAGCGCACGTCAGCGCGGCCGATACTGGGACGCATGGCTCGCGTGTTGCTGATCGAGGACGACCCGGCCGTCAGGGACGGTCTGACGCTCGCCCTGAAGGGCCGCGACCACGAGGTCGAGGCGGCGGCGTCCGGCGAGGAGGGCCTCGACCGGCTGGCGGAGTTCGCCGCCGACGTGGTCGTGCTCGACCTCATGCTGCCCGGCATCGACGGGTTCGAGGTCTGCCGGAGGATCCGCGCGGGCACCGCCACCTCCATCGTGATGCTGAGCGCGCGGGGCGACGACTTCGACGTGGTCGGCGGGCTGGAGGCGGGGGCCGACGACTACGTGGTCAAGCCGGTGCGCCCGCAGGTGCTGGAGGCCCGGATCAGGGCGGTGCTGCGCCGTACCGAGAGTGTGCAGTCGCCCGTCGAGACCCACGGCGCGCTCCGCGTCGACCGCGCCTCCCTCACCGTCGGCAGGGACGGGCGCGAGGTCGCGCTGCCGCCGATGGAGCTACGGCTGCTGCTGCACCTGTCGGCGGCGCCCGGCCGGGTGTTCACCAGGCAGCAGCTGCTCGAGTCGGTGTGGGAGCACGACTACCTGGGCGACTCCCGGCTCGTGGACGCGTGCGTGCAGCGGCTGCGCGCCAAGATCGAGGACGTGCCGGCCGAGCCCCGGTACGTGCAGACCGTGCGCGGGTTCGGTTACCGGTTCGGGCCGGTATGACCTGGCTGCGGGGCTTGCGGGCCCGGCTGGTGATCACGTTCGTGCTGGTCGGCGGGGTGTGCGCGGTGGCCGCGGCCGGGCTGACCTATCTCCAGGCCCGCAAGGACCTGGTGGGCGGGGTGCAGGACCGGCTGCTCGACGACTTCAGGAACCGGGTGCTGCTGCTGTCGCGCGACGTCGCGCTGCCCGCCGACGACGGCGAGCTGGCCCTGCTCGCCGAGGACCTCGAAGTGGGCGACCGCAAGGTGTACGTGGTCAGGGACGGCGCCGTCCCCAGCGACGCCCGCATCACCGCCGGCCTGCGGCAGGCCGTGGCGAGCCGGCCCGAGCTGGCCTGGCAGCGGGTCAGCCGGGACGGCGTGCCGTACCTGGTGGGAGGGAGCAGGGTGATGCTGCGCGCGGGCGGCACGCCGTCCGGGATCACCGTCTACCTCGTGGAGTCGCTCGCGCAGGCCGCCGCCGACGAGGCGGCAGTGCTGCGCGCGGCGCGGACGGCGGCGGCGCCCGTCGTGCTGGTGGCGGTGCTGGCCGGGCTGCTGGCCGCGCGCGGCGTGCTGCGCCCGGTCGCCGACCTGGACCGCGCCGCGCGCCGCCTGGGCGAGGGACGGCTGGAGACGCGGCTGCCGGTACGCGGCGGCGACGAGCTGGCGCGATTGGCTGGCCGGTTCAACGAGACCGCCGCCGCCCTCGAACGCTCGGTCGGCGAGCTGCGCGAGATGGAGGCCAGATCGCGCCGGTTCGTCGCCGACGTCTCGCACGAGCTGCGCACCCCGCTGGCCGCCGCGACCGCCGTCACCGACGTGCTCGAAGCCGGGGCCGGCCGGCTGGACGCCGACGCGGGCACCGCCGCCCGCATGGTCACCGCCGAGGTCGCCCGGCTCACCCGGCTCGTGGACGACCTGATGGAGATCTCCCGGTTCGACGCGGGCGCGGCCGTGCTCAACCTCAACGAGATGGACGTGGGCAAGGCGGTCGCCGCCTGCCTGCGTACGCGCGGCTGGACCGATGCGGTCACCGCCGACCTGCCCGGGGGCATCCACCTCGCGCTGGACCCGCGCCGCCTGGACGTCATCGTCGCCAACCTCGTCGGCAACGCGCTGCGCCACGGCGCGCCGCCGGTCACGCTCACGCTGCGCGCCGGCGAACAGGCGCTCACCCTCAAGGTGGCCGACCACGGCCCCGGCCTGCCCGCCGACGTCCTGCCGCACGTGTTCGAACGCTTCTACAAGGCCGACGCCGCCCGCGCCCGCTCCGAGGGCAGCGGGCTCGGCCTGGCCATCGCCCGCGAGAACGCCCTGCTGCACGGCGGCGACCTGTCCGTCGCCCCGGGCCCCGGCGCCGTCTTCACGCTCACGTTGCCGAGGACCCGACCGTGACCGGCCGGTCCCTGCTCCCGCTGCTCCTCCTGGCCGCCACGGCCTGCGGCACCGGGCCCACCGGCGTGGTCGGCGCCGGCGAACCGGCCCGCGGGTTCACCCAGGGCACCCGCCTGTACTTCGTGCAGAACGGGAGCCTGGCCTCCGTCGGCCGGCCCGAGGGCCCGCTGGACGCCGCCGGGGCGGTCGAACTGCTGACCGGCGGCCCCACCGCCAAGGAACGCGGGCGCGACTTCGACACGGTCCTGCCCAGGAATCTGGCCGTCCGGGTGAGCGACGACGGCTTCGCGCTGGAGAAGGGCTCGTCGATGCTGGTCGGCGGCACCTGGCTGCCGCCGGTCGAGCGGCTGTCGCGCATGGCCACCGGCCAGCTCGTCTGCACGATCGCCGCCGCCACCGCGGCCGGGCGCGGCGTGGACGTGGACGAGGTGCGGGTGACCGTACCGGAGAAGGGCGCGGTCCGCTGCGAGGACTACCGCTGAGACAAGCGCCGCTGGACAAAGACGCGCGTCCATGGTCATCGTTGGCGGCATGCGACAGGAAGAGATCTGGGACGAGGACGCCGCGCGCGGCTATGACACGCCGGGGACCGGCATGTTCGCGCCCGAGGTCCTGAAGCCGGCCGTGGACCGGCTCGCGGAGCTCGCGGGCGGCGGGCGGGCGCTGGAGTTCGCGATCGGGACGGGCCGCGTCGCCCTGCCGCTGGCCGAGCGGGGGGTGGCGGTCACCGGCATCGAGCTGTCGCGGCCGATGATCGAGCAGTTGCGGACGAAGGCGGACGAGGCGGCGATCCCCGTGATCACCGGGGACATGTCGGCCGCGACGGCCCCCGGGGAGTTCTCGCTCGTCTACCTCGTCTACAACACGATCTCCAACCTGCTCACCCAGGCCGGGCAGGTGGCGTGCTTCCGCAACGCCGCCCGCCACCTCTCGCCGGGCGGCCGGTTCGTGATCGAGCTGTGGGTGCCCGAGCTGCGCACGCTGCCGCCGGGCAGGCAGGCGACCGTCTGGCACCACGAGCCCGGCTACATCGGCCTGGACACCTACGACGTGCTGGGGCAGCAGATCGTCTCCCACCACTTCAGGTTCGGCGAGGACGGGCGGGGCCGGGTGTTCCGCAGCCCGCACCGCTACATCTGGCCGGGCGAGCTCGACCTGATGGGGCAGCTGGCCGGGTTCGAGCTGGAGAGCAGGCACGCCGACTGGTCGGGGTCCGAGTTCACCGCCGAGTCGCGTTCGCACGTGTCGGTGTACCGCCTCCCGCCGTCGGAGTGAGCCCTGCCCGCCCGCGCCGGCCGTCGCGATGAGCCGCGCCCGCCCGGCCGGCGGGCGCGGCCCCGGAGCCTAAGGCCGCCGTGCCACCAGGAGCAGCCTGGGACTGCCCAGCCGGTACGGCGTGCCGTCAGGCCCGCCGTACAGCCCGGCACCGGTGAACCCGGCCTCGGTGACCAGCCGGACGACCTCGGCCGCGGTGTACACGTGCTGCACCGAGGTCCCGCGGTGCTCCTGCTCGCCCCTGCGGAAGGTGAACGAGGTGAGCCAGCGGCCGGCGGCCACGTCGTACTCGTTGACCGAGACCGCCTCGACGCCGCCGAAGGTCATCGGCTCCTCCTCCAGGCTCAGGCCGGGAAGCAGCGACTCGGCCACGAACCCGTAGTCCAGGACGAGCGCGCCGCCGGGCACGACGAGCGCGGCCAGCCCGGCCAGGAACTCCCGCGTGGCGGCGTGTTCCAGGTAGCCGAAGGAGTTGCCCATGCAGATGACCGCCTCGGCCCGGACGTCGGCGGGCAGCGCCCGCATGTCGCCCCGGCGCAGGTCGAGGTCGAGCCCTTCGGCCTCGGCCGCGGCCCGGGCGTGGGCGACGGCCTCGGCCGAGACGTCGAGCCCGGTGACCCGGCAGCCGCGCCGGGCCAGTTCGAGCGCGTGCCGCCCGCTGCCGCAGGGCACGTCCAGCACCCGGGAGCCGGGACGGAGCCCGGCAGCGCGGACGACGAAGGCGACCTCGTCGCCGGTCAGTTCCTCGGGTACGGCCGCGCGCCAGAAGGCGTTGGGCAGCTCGGTGAAGAAGTCCGCGTACCACGCGGACAGGGAGTCATGCGACATTTCGTGAATGCTCCAGATCAGGAGAATGCGAAAACGGGCTGCGTGACCCGGGGCATGGCGAGGACACCTGTCCGTCCGCCCCGGAGTGACCGGGGGGCGACCATGGCATCGCCTTCTCGTGATCGGCCGGGCGGCGCCCGGCGGGAACATCTCCCGTCCAGGCTACAGGCCGCGGCCCTACGCTGGACAGGTGGAGACGGGTCGCTGTTACGGGTGCAAGCGGGAGTTCAGCTTCGATCCGGCGGAGGTCGAGACCTTCCTGGTCGATCCGGAGACCGGCCTGCCGCCGGGCCTCACCGTCCTGGCCTCCCTGCGCCCGGCCACGCCGGAGGCCGTCGCCCGCTCGGTGGACCTGCCCGTCTGCCCGGACTGCATCGAGAGGGCGAAGCGCTTCCCGGGCTAGCCCTTGCCATATCGTTTTTCGATGCTATCGTTTTTCGATAACATCGAAAAACGATATGTCCAGGAGAGTCTGATGGCCACCGCACAGCCCAGCGTCCTCGGCAGGGCGCGACGCCCCGCGATCTTCGCGCTCCTCGTCGCCGCGACCGGCGCGATCACCGGCATGGTCCTCTACTCCCAGGCCGGGCTCTTCGGCCTGGGCAGCCGGCTCGCCGTCGCCCGATCCCCCCACGGCTTCGGCATCAGCCTCGACGGCCACCCCGCCTTCACGCAGGGCGCCCTGCCGGGCGTCCACGTCTCCGCCGGGTCCGTCGAGTTCTTCACGGGCTCCCCCGGCACCGTCCAGTACATCTGGCAGGCCCTCACCACCGTACCGACCTTCCTGGTGACGGCCGTGGCCTTCTTCCTGGTGTGGCGGCTGCTGTGGCGGGCCCGCCAGGGGGTCTATCTGCCGCGGGTCGTCGGCCAGGTACGTCTGCTCGGCTGGTGTCTGCTGATCGGCGGCCTGCTGGCTCCTCAGCTCGAACACTTCGCGATGATGCGGCTGCTGGACACACTCGCGCGGAATGAGTCCTTCTACGGCCCGGCGAACGCCTCGCTGGCCGTCCCTCTCCTCGGCCTGGGCCTGCTGGCCGTGGCGAGCGTCCTGCGCGACGGCGTGCGCATGCGCGACGACCTCGAAGGCACGGTGTGATGTCGCCGGCCGAGGCCGACACCAACGCCATCAGCGTCCATCTCGACCGGCTGCTGACCGAGCGCGGCATGACTCTCACCGACCTCGCCGACCGCGTGGGGGTGACCGTCGTCAACCTGTCCATCCTGAAGAACGGCAGAGCCAAGGCCATCAGGTTCACCACGCTCACCAAGATCTGCGAGGTCCTCGGCTGCCAGCCCGGCGACCTGCTCACCCACACCCCGCACAACCGGCTCCCCCGTGAGGGGGAGGCGGATCGCCCGGCGGGGTGATCACCGGGCCGCGGCGTGCGCGACAGGCTCGGGACCATGCAGAACCTCACCAGGCCGTGGGCGTGCGCGGTCGTGATCTCGCTGGCCGCCCTGGCCGTCGGCGCGCTGTGGCTGGCCGTCCCCGGCTCCTACCCCTACGGCGCGGCCAGCCGCGTCACCGTGGGCGTCAACCACTGGATCGAGCGCGGCCCCGGCGCCGCGCTGCTGCTGGCCTCCGGTGCTCTCGGGCTGCTGCTGACGGCCGTCCGGCGGTCATGGCCCGGGCCGGCGTCGGCCGGGGCGGTGCTGGAGGCGGCGTTCTTCCTGCTGGTGATGTCGGACGCGGCCGTCCTGTCCTCGCTCGGGTACGCGCTGATCCCGCTGTCGGCCGCCGCGCTGCTCGGGCTGATCGTGGTGGGGTGCCTGCGGCGGCATCCGGCGGGGTACGCCGCTGCCGCCCTGGTCGCGGCGGCGGTGGCGGGGCCGGCGACCGGGCTGGTCGACGCGGGGCCGGTCGCCGGCTATCTGGGGAACCTGGGCAAGGGGTTCGGCGACTTCGGGGTCAGGATCGCGTGGTCGTGGGGCATGGCGGCGGGGGCCGCCGGGTGGGCGTGGGTGGCGCTCGCGGCGCTGCGTCCCGTCTCCGCCGCCGTCGCGGGGCCACGGCGGTGGGGGCGGGTGGTGACCGTGCTGGCCGCGCTCGGCGCCGCGCCGTACGCGCTGGCGCGGATCTCGTGGGCGACTCCGTGGCCGTTGTTCGGGTTCGACCCGCGCACCGACCGGATGGTGGTGCTCATCTCCGGGATGGACGCGGCGACCAGGCTGCAGGGCTTCCTGATCGGCCTGGGCTCCCTGGCGGCGGTGGTGCTGACGTTCGGGCTGATCAGCCGGTGGGGCGAGGTGTTCCCGCGGTGGCTGCCCGTGGTGGGCGGGCGCGAGGTGCCGGTCAGGGCGGCGGTCGGGGCGGGAACGGCGGGGGCGGCGGCGCTGTGCGTGTCGGCGCCGGGGGTGCTGGCGGGCGCGGTCCAGAACAGCGCCTGGCTGGACGGGGTGCTGTTCGTGGTGTTGTTCCCCTGCCCGGTGTGGGGGCCGCTCCTGGCCGCCGCCGTCTACGCCTACTGGGTGCGCCGCCGTACCGTAACTAAACCCCTTTAGCGGCCGGGGCCGTGCTCTCGCGGACGGTCAGGCGCGGCGTCGGCGTCTTGACGTCGCGCGGCCGCGACGGCTCCTCCAGCGTCTCCAGCAGGGTCTCGGCCACCTTCTCCCCCAGCGTGAACGTGTCGCGCGAGAGCGCCGTCAGCGCGGGGTGCACGATGCGGTTGAGCACCGAGTCGTCGAAGGCCACGATGGACAGCTCCCGCGGCACCTTGACGCCCATCTCGGCGGCCACTCCGAGCCCGGCCACCGCCATCACGTCGGAGTCGTAGACGATCGCCGACGGGCGCGTGGCGCGCGACAGCAGCGAGCGGGTGGCCGCGGCGCCCTCGGCGTCGCTGAAGTCGGTGGGCACCGACAGCACCTCGGCGAGCCCGAGCCGCCGGGAGGCGTCGCGCAAGGCGCGGATGCGGCGCTGGGTGTGGCGGAAGCCGGGCAGCCCGGCCACGTGGGCGACGCGGGTGTGACCGAGGGCGGCCAGGTAGTCGGCGATCGACAGCATGGCCTCGCGGTCGTCGGCCCACACGCTGGACAGCGTGCCGTGCCTGCCGGGTCCGCCCAGCACCACCGCGGGCACGCCCAGTTCCTCGATGACCGCGATGCGCGGGTCGGACACCTGCAGGTCGACCAGGATGAAGCCGTCGACGCGGTGCTCGCGGGCCCAGCCGCGGTAGACCTCGATCTCGGCGGCGGTGTCCTCCACGACGAGCAGGTGCAGCGCCACGCCCCGCGCCGACAGGCCCGCCTGCAGGCCCGACAGCAGGTGGGCGAAGAACGGCTCGACGCCGATCGTGCGCGCGGGCCGGGCGATCACCAGGCCGGCCGCCTGCGCCCGCGCGCCGCCCAGCGCCCTGGCGGCGCTGTGCGGGCTCCAGTTCATCTCCTCCGCCGCCGCGAGGATGCGGGCGCGGGTCTCCTCGCTGACGCCAGGGCGCCCATTGAGCGCGAACGACACCGCGCCCCTGGACACCCCGACCTTGCGCGCGATGTCGTCGATCGTCGGCCGTCCCACGGCCCCTCCCCTTGACACGATAAGTACAGCGGGTAGATAGTCCCGAAAACTGAAGCGGTTTAGCAACCCGGCAGGAGAGTGCACCATGCGCTTCCCCTTAACAGCGCTGACCACGGCGACGGTCCTGATGCTCGCGGGCTGCGGGCTCGGTTCCGCCGAGACCCCCGCGAACGGCCCCGCGGCGAGCGCGAGCGGCGCGATCACGGGGAAGGTCTCGCTGCAGACCTGGTCGTTGAAGCCGAAGTTCACCGACTACGTCCAGGGTGTCATCGATTCCTTCGAGAAGAAGTATCCCGGTACCGAGGTGGAATGGCTGGACCAGCCCGGCGAAGGATACGCCGACAAGGTGCTCAGCCAGGCCGCGAGCGGCACGCTGCCCGACGTGACGAACCTTCCGCCGGACTTCGCGCTGCCGCTGGCCCGCCAGGGCATGCTGGCCGACATCGGCAGGTCCGACACCGCCGCCCTGGCCGACTACGTCGAGGGCGGCCTGGCCGCCTACCGCTTCGCCGGGCTCGACGGCGTCTACGGCTACCCGTGGTACCTCAACACCGACGTCAACTACTGGAACGCCGAGCTGATGAAGAAGCACGGCCTCGACCCGGCCAAGCCGCCGGCGAGCCTGGACGAGCTCATCGAGCAGGCCCGCATCCTCAGGGACAAATCCGGCGGCAAGGTGTACCTGATGAGCCGCAAGCCGGAGCTGGGCGACCTGACCAACGCCGGCGTGAAGGTCATGAGCGACGACGGCAAGAGCTTCACCTTCAACACCCCCGAGGCCGTGGCGGTGCTCGACCGCTACCGGGAGGCGTTCAAGGAGGGCCTGCTGCCCAAGGACGTGCTGACCGACGACTACGCCGGCAACGCCAAGCTGTTCACCGAGGGCAAGGTGGCCTGGACGACGGCCGGCGGCAACTTCATCTCCTCCCTGGCCGTGGACAACCCGTCGATGGCGCCCAAGGTGGCCTCCAGCAAGGCGTTCGGCACCCCGCCCCTGTACGTGCAGGGCGTGTCGGTCTCGGCCAAGAGCAAGAACCCGGCCGCGGCGACGGCGCTGGCCCGCTGGGTGACCAGCCCGGACAACCAGGCGGCCTTCGCGCACCTGACCTCCATCTTCCCGAGCACCAAGGCCTCGGCCGGCGACCCGTTCTTCAGCAAGAGCGACGGCACCAACGGCGGCGACGCCAAGGTGACGGCGTTCGCGTCGCTGCCCGAGGCGAAGATGCTGCAGCCGGTCGAGGTGGGCGAGGCCATCTCCAAGGTCGTCAAGCAGCAGTTCTCGCTGGCGATCAGCGGGGGCACCACCTCCAAGCAGGCCCTGGACACCGCCGTGGCCAAGGCCGACGAGCTGCTCCAGCAGTGATCAGGACCTTCCAGGGCCGGTTCACCCCGTGGTTGTTCGCCGCGCCCGGCCTGGTGTGGCTGGTGGTGTTCAACCTGTGGCCGGCGTTCAACACGGTGGTGCTGGCCTTCACCAACGCCAAGCCGCTGGGCGGCGGCCACTTCACCGGGCTGGCCAACCTCGGCCGGGCGCTGAACGACGACCAGCTCGCCACCGCCCTGCTCAACAGCGTGATCTACATGCTGGTCTGCCTGCCGGTGCTGACGCTGACGCCGTTGCTGCTGGCCGTGCTGGTGGAGAAGAAACTGCCCGGGATCACGTTCTTCCGCACCACCTTCTACACGCCGGTGGTGGCCTCCGCGGTGGTGGTGGCGCTGATCTGGGAGTGGCTGCTGGAGGACCGCGGGCTGGTCAACGGCTTCGCGCAGTGGCTCGGGGTGATCGCCGAGCCGCTGCCGTTCCTGACCGACCGGTGGCTGCTGCTGCTCAGCGCGATCAGCCTGACGATCTGGAAGGGCATGGGCTACTACATGGTCATCTACCTGTCGGCGCTGGGAAACGTGCGGCGCGAGCTGCACGAGGCCGCGGCGGTCGACGGGGCGGGGGCGGTGCGCCGCTTCTGGTCGATCACGGTGCCGGGCGTGCGCAACACGATGCTGCTGGTGTCGGTGCTGATCTCGGTCTCGGCGCTGCGGGTCTTCTCCGAGCTCTACGTGCTCTCGAACGGCACCGGCGGCCCCGGCGGCCAGGACATGTCGGTCGTGATGCTCATCCAGATGTACTCCCGCGGCTTCACCGGCCATCTGGGGTACGCCTCGATGCTCAGCCTCGTGCTGTTCGTGGTCACGGTCGGCCCGATGCTCGTGCTGCTGCGGCTCAACAGGAAGGCGGCGTAGATGCGCGGCTTCACCGGGGAGAACGTGCTGCGCTACGCGCTGCTCCTGCTGGTGCTCGTGCTGACCGTGGGCCCGTTCGCGTGGATGCTGTCCACCTCGCTCAAGGGCAGCGGGGAGGACATCTTCACCGAGATCCCGGCCTTCCTGCCGCAGCAGCCCACGCTGAACAACTACGCGCGGGTCGCCGACAGCATCCCCGTGTGGTCCTACATCGCCAACTCGCTGATCGTGGCCGCCATGGCCGTGACCGGCAACGCCGTCGGCGCCACGCTGGCCGGGTACGCGCTGGCCAGGCTGCGCTTCCGCGGCGTGAAGCTGCTGCTGGGGCTCACGCTGGGCACGCTCATCCTGCCGGGCGAGGTGACGATCATCTCCCAGTACGTCACCGTGCGCGGCATGGGCCTGGCCGACACCCTGCTCGGCGTGGCGCTGCCCGGCGCGATCGCGATGCTCAACGTGCTGCTCATGCGGACCGCGTTCGCCGCGATCCCGGACGAGATGGACGAGGCGGCGATCATCGACGGCGCCGACGCGTGGCAGCGCTTCGTCCGCATCGGGCTGCCGAACGTCAAGGGCATGCTCAGCGTGGTGGTGATCTTCTCGTTCATCGGCGCCTGGGACGACTTCCTGTGGCCGCTGATCGTGCTGACCAATCCGGAGAAGTACACGCTGACGGTCGGCCTGCAGTACCTCAGCGGCGCCTTCAGCTCCGACCCACGGCTCATCGCGGCCGGAACCATGATCGCGTTTCTGCCGATCGCGGTCGTCTTCGGCGTGGCGCAGCGCTTCTTCTTCCGCGGTGTCGAGGAGGGCGCCATCAAGGGGTGAGGGTAGGTTTGCCCTGTGACGACCAAGATTCGCGTGCACGGCGAGGTCCCGGCCCGGCTGGACGAGGGGTTCGAGCGGATCAGGCGGGAACTGAAGCTGCCGGAGGCGTTCGCGCCGGCCGCGCTCCGGGAGGCCGAGCAGGCCGCGGACGCGGGCCACGGTGAACGCAAGGACCTCACGGACCTGCCGTTCGTCACCATCGACCCGCCCGGGTCGATGGACCTCGACCAGGCCGTCCACCTGGAGCGCCGGCGCGACGGTTTCCGCGTGTGGTACGCGATCGCCGACGTCGCCTCCTTCGTACGGCCCGGCGGCGCGCTCGACACCGAGGCCCACGCCAGGGGCGAGACCGTCTACCTGCCCGACGGCAAAGTCCCGCTGCATCCGCCGGTGCTGTCGGAGGGAGCCGCCAGCCTGCTGCCCGGCACCACCCGCCCGGCCGCGGTGTGGCAGATCGACCTCGACACCGAGGGCCGCATGGTCGGCGCCGACGTCCAGCGGGCCCTGGTCCGCAGCCGCGAGCGCCTCGACTACGCCTACGTGCAGGCCGCCGCCGACACCGGCGCCGCCGACGGCACCCTCGCGCTCCTGGAGGAGATCGGCCGGCTGCGCCTGGAACTGGAGCGCGAGCGCGGCGGCGTCACGCTGCCGACGCCCGAGCAGGAGGTCGTCGCCGCCGGTGACGGCTACCGCCTGGAGTTCCGCATCCCGCTGCCCGCCGAGGCGTGGAACGCCCAGATCTCCCTGCTGACCGGCATGGCGGCCGCCACCATGATGCTGGACGCCGAGGTCGGCGTGCTCCGGGTGCTGCCGCCGCCGCGGCCCGCCGACCTGGCCAAGGTGCGCCGGGTGGCGCGGGCGCTGGACGTTCCCTGGCCCGACGGCGCCTCCTACGGCTCGGTCGTGCACGGCCTCGACCCCAAGAATCCGCAGCAGGCGGCGTTCCTGCAGGAGTCGAAGGTGCTGCTGCGCGGGTCCGGCTACGTGGCCTTCGACGGCGAGCCGCCCGCGCTGGCCGAGCACTCCGCGGTGGCGGCGCCGTACGCGCACGTGACCGCGCCGCTGCGGCGCCTGGTGGACCGCTACGCCACCGAGGTGTGCCTGGCGGTGGCGGCGGGCGAGCCGATCCCCGACGCGATACGCGCGGCGCTGCCCGAACTGCCCGAGGTCATGGCGGCGACCGGGCGGCGCGCGGGCGGCGTGGAACGGGCCTGCGTGGATCTGGTGGAGGCCTTCCTGCTGCGCGAGCGCATCGGCCAGGACTTCCCCGCGGTCGTGATCGACGTGGACGAACGCGGCACCGGCGGCCAGGTCCAGCTCGTGGAGCCCGCCGTGATCGCCCGCTGCGACGGCGCCCTGCCGCTGGGCGAGCGCGTCACGGTACGGCTCGCCAAGGCCGACCCGGCGACCCGCGAAATCCGCTTTACCCTCCCCTGAGGCGCTGCCCCCACGCACTTTGACGAGGCCACGCGTCTCGATCTCCGGCCGAGGTTCTCCGTGTGGTAGCCCTTCAGCGACCTGGCCCGCACCCTGTGGAGCCCGGCGGCTCGGGGTGTCAGGCGGGCGCGGGAGAGGGCGTCAAGGCGTCGCGTACCTCGGCGGCGGGGCCCGGGGGCAGCCAGGCGTGCAGCAGCTCGACCCGGTGCACCAGCCGCGGCCCCAGCAGCGGCACCCCCTCCCCCACCGACGCGGGCAGCAACGTGAGCCCGTGCCCGGCCCTGACAAGGTTGAGCACCGTGTGCACGTCGTCGCCGGTGTAGGCCAGGCCCTGCCTGAAGCCGTCGCCGAGCAGGTCGCGCAGCCGTTCCAGCGGGCACAGCGAGGTCTGGAGCCAGACCGCGTCCACCAGGTCGCCCAGCCGCAGCCCCGCGCGCCCGGCCAGCGGGTGCCCGCAGGGCAGCGCGACGACCAGGTCCTCCTCGGCCACGCCGAGCGCGCTCATCGGCCCGGCGTCGGGCAGCCGCAGCGGGTCGCTGGGCGCGGTGATGCCGTCGGCCAGGCCCAGTTCGGCGCGGCCGGCGGCGACCTCGACGGCCACGCCGTCCCGGCTCGCGGTCCTCAGCTCGACGTGCAGGCGGGGCTGGGCGGCGCGGGCGCGCGCCAGCCGTGCCGCGATGCCGGGCGTGACGGCCAGCGGCGTGGCGGCCACCGTGAGCTGGTGGGCGGGCGCGGCGGCGGTACGCCGCACGTCGGCGCGGGCGGCGTCGATGCGCAGCAGCAGCGGCCCGGCGTGCTCCAGCAGCCGCGCGCCCGCCTCGGTCAGCTCGACCGGGCGCCGGCGCAGCAGCGGCAGTCCCAGGTCGGCCTCCAGCGCGGCGATCTGCTGGGAGACGGCGGACTGGGTGTAGCCGAGCTCCTCGGCGGCGGCCGAGAACGACCCCAGGCCGGCCACGCGGACGAGTGTGCGGAGCAGGCGCGAGTCCATCAGCAATTCTTATCAGAACACCAGGAACTGTCGTTGGCCTTATCCCCACGGGCCGGGCAGGCTGATGGCCATGAGAATCGCCCTGGTCGCCGACCGTTCGCCCAGCGTGCGGGCCCACGCCCGCGTACCCCGGATCCTCGAGTCCCTGCGCGAGCGCGACGGCCTCGCCCTCGACGCCTACTGGATCCCCACGCCCGAGGCCGTGTCCGGCCTGGAGGGCTTCGACGGCATCTGGGTGCTGCCCGGCAGCCCCTACGCCAGCGAGGAGGGCGCGGTCAACGCCGTCCGCACAGCCCGTGAGCACGGCATACCCTTCCTCGGCACGTGCGGCGGCTTCCAGCACGCGCTGCTGGAGTTCGCGCGCGGCGTGTGCGGCCTGGACGTCGCGCACGCCGAGAACGACCCGGACGGCCGGCGGTTCCTGCTGACGCCGCTGCGGTGCTCGCTGGCCGGGCACGAGAGCCTGGTCCTGCTGACGCCCGGCTCGCTGGCCGAGCGGGTGATCGGCGCGCCTTCGGCCCTGGCCGCGTACAACTGCTCCTACGGGCTGGACCCCGGGCACGAGGCGCTGCTGAGCGCGGGCGGGCTCGCCTTCACCGGCCGGGCCGAGGACGGGTCGGTGCGGGTGGCGGAGATCCCCGGCCACCCGTTCTTCCTGGGCACGTTGTTCCAGCCGGAGCTGTCGGGCGAGGGGTCCCGGCCGCATCCGGTCATCTCGGCCTTCGCCGCGGCGGTCGCCGTCCGGGCGGCGGCCGCGCTCAGCCGGTGAGGGCCTGGGTGATCTGGCGGGTGGTCTGCTCGGCGACCCGGGGGTTGACCGCGGCGTAGGCGTCGTAGGCGTTCAGGCCGGTGGTGAGCGCCCAGCCCCGTCCCCTCAGCCAGGTGGCCTCGTCCACGTCCAGGGCCGCGCGGAAGGCGGTGCGGCCGGCGGGCGACATCAGGGTGTAGGCGATCGTCAGGTCGCAGGCCGGGTCGCCGGCGCCGAGACCGCCGAAGTCGATGACCGCGCTGAGCCGGCCGCCGACGGTCAGCAGGTTGCCGGTGTGGAAGTCGCCGTGGAACCACACCGGATCGCGTCCCCACTCCGGCGCCGCCAGCGCCTCCTCCCACAGCGCGGTCATGGCCGCGCCGTCGAAGGCGCCGTCCGCCCGCGCGATCGCCGCGCGGGTCGAGCGGTCGCGGGCGGCCAGCGACTCTGCCGACAGTTCGCTCTCGGGGACGGCGGCGAAGCCCTGGAGCGCCAGCAGGAACGCGGCCAGTTCCGCCGCGGCCTCGCCGGAGTCGGCCAGCGCCTCCACCGTGGCGACCTCGCCCTCCAGCCAGCGCGCGACCCCCCACGGCCAGGGGTAGCCGAAGTCCGGCCGGCCCACCGCGACCGGCACCGGGATGGCCAGCGGCAGGTGGGGGGCGAGGCGGGGCAGCCACTCCAGTTCCTTGGCCGCCTGCTCGATGGCGCCGGTGTGGCGCGGCAGCCGTACGGCGAGTTCCTCGCCCAGCCGGTAGATCATGTGGTCGGAGCCGCCCGGGTCCACGAGGGCGAGCGGAAGCCCGGCCCACTGCGGGAACTGGCTGTCCACCAGCCGTCTGGCCAGCGCGGCGTCGATGTGGGGTCTGAGCGGCAAAGAGCCCTCCTGGCGATCACGGGATGCTGCCCGTGATTCTCGCCGCAAACCGGGCGAGCCGCACACCGGGACGTGTGCGGCTCGCCGTGGGAGGGCCGGGGTCACTTCTTCATGGGGCTCCAGCCGGCGCCTACGCCCATGAGGTGCAGGGCGACGCAGAGCAGGCCGGCGGTGCCGAGCGTGGCGACGGTGATCACGCCGCCGACGGCCACGTTGGCGATCTCGAAGATCAGGGCGAGGAGGAACAGCAGGGCGGCGACGAGGGCGAACATCTCAACCTCCTGGCAAGGAGCCGGACACCGCGTGGGGAGCGGGCCTCAGCGGATGCGTCCGAGGGGCTGACGGGCTTCGACATGGGGATGTCCGCCGAGATCGCCAAGGAAACTGGCCCGGAGGTGACGATGGGTGAACCATTGACGACAGCATCTTGACCGGGCGGTCAGTTTGCGGCGTGGTCAGGCGAGCTCGACGTCGTGGTCGGAGAAGAGCCGCCGCTGCTCGGCGGCCTTGCGCAGCCGTACCAGCGCGACTCTGCGCACGCCGCCGTCCTCGGGCTGCTCCTGACCCAGGAGTACGGCCAGCCGCCGCAGGCACAGCAGCAGCCAGCCCCCGCACATGTGGTAGCCGTCCCTGCCCCGCGCCCGCAGCCACGCGGCGGCGCAGGCGGCGGCGGCCTCGGCGTGCGCGCAGCCGGAGCGGCGGGCGCGGAAGAAGCCGAGCAGTTCGAGCAGCCGGGGCGCGTGCGGCCCCGGCAGCCCGTCCTCGCCGATCACGCGGGCCGCGGCGGCCAGGCCGTTCTCGCGGGGCGGCGGCGCGGCGGGCGGCGGGCCGAGCCAGGACAGTTCCGGCGGCACCGGCACGAACGGGTCGGGCGGCAGGTCGTCCCCGGGCACCGCGGGAGGCAGCTGGTCGTCGGCCAGCGCGCCCGCCACGGCGCTGTCGCGGCGCATCTTCTCCACGATGCCGGCGCTGTACCCCGGCCCGCCGAGCGCGCCCGCCAGCGTCTCGACGGCGTCGCCCGCCATCCGCGCCGCCAGGCCGGCGAGGCGGGCGCTGGCCGCGGCGAAGGCATGCGGGTCCTCACGCGCGGTCCGGCACAGCTCGTGGCAGACCGCCTCCCCGATCAGCAGATCGGCATAGGCGTCGGTGAGCCGCCGCGCGAGCACCGCCGCACCCGCCTCGGCCCGGCCCGGCCCGGCGGACTCCGCCGCGTCCCTGCCCGGCTCCTCCGCGTACGGCAGCGCCGCCCGCAGGCACGTGTCGAGCGCCCCGAGCGCCAGCCCCGCCACCAGCAGCCGCGCCACCGGCAACGTGCGCCCGGCCGTGGCCAGGCCCTGCCCGAGCCCGCCGACCACCTGCGCGTCCCCGGCGGGCACCCCGGCCAGCGTCAGCCGGCTGAGCGCGCCGCCGCGCAGGCCGTGCGCCTCGTGCGCGGGCTGGAACCACCAGTGCTCGCCGTCCCCGCGCAGCAGCAGAAAGGTCGTAAGCCCGTCACCCGTACGGGCCAGCACCGTCGTCCCGGCGGCGTGGCTGCCGTTGTCGATCAGCGACGTACGCCCGTCCAGCCGCCACGCGTGCCGGTCGCCGAAGGCGGCGATCTCGCGGGCGAGGATGTCCGCGCCCTGCTCGGCCTCGCCGACCGGCAGCCCCATCAGCTCGTGCTCGCGCAGCAGCCCGGCCACGGCCCTGCGCTGCGACTGGCTGCCGTCGCGCCAGACGGGCAGCGCCGACAGGAAGCTGGCCGCGATCGTCGTGGCGGCGGTGAGGTCGCGCCTGGCCAGCACCCTGAAAAGGGCGAAGGCCTCCTCCAGCGAGGTGAGCCTGCCGCCGGAGACCGCCGGGATCAGGTACTCGGCCAGTCCCCACGCCAGCGCCGACCCGCACAGGTGCCGGGGGAAGCGGGCGTCGCGGTCGGCGCGGACGGCGGCGTGGAAGGAGGCGGGGTTGCGCTCGTCCATGGGGTCGGCCAGCGCCCGGTCGAGCTGGGCGGCGACCGCCAGCGCGCGGGTGATCGCCTCGTCCATGCGCTCTCCTCCCCGTCAGGCCGGCCGCGACAGCGACAGCGCGGACCGGCCGGCGTACTCCATGGCCAGCTCCAGGAACAGGCTCTCGACGTTCTCGCCGGGCAGCGGCGTGCCGGGGCGCAGCACGGCGGTGAGCGCGGGGGCCAGCCAGTGCAGCCGCTCTCCGGCCAGGTGCCGCCTGGCCAGGCAGAGCGCGGCGAAGACCCGGGCGTAGCGCTCCCCCGCTCGCTGGCCCTGCTCGGTGCCGGGATCGGCGGGCTCGCGGGCGCCGGCGCGCAGGCGGGCGCCTTCGGCCCGCAGCAGCGCCGCCGCTCCGGCCAGGGCGGGCTCGTGGGTGCGCAGCGCCGTACACACCTCGTCGAGTCCTGCCGTGACGGGGTCGTTTCCGCTCGCGACGGCGAGCGCGCGCAGCCCCAAGGGGTACGGCGGCGCCACGCACCCGGGCAGGAAGGCCGGATCGGCGCGGCGCGGGTCGGCCCCGGGCCCGTCCAGGCAGGACAGCCGGGCGGCGAGCGCGCCGAGCATGTCGTGGGCGGCGCCGTAGAGCAGGACGAACAGCCGCGCGTCGCGCAGCAGCTTGTCGAAGATGCCCGACCAGTGGTCCTGGCGCAGCAGGTAGCGGGGGCCGAGGACGCCGGCCAGCCGGCGCAGCCGCTGCTCGGCCAGGTGCGGGACCAGGTACTTGGCGACGGCGGAGGAGACGGGCGCGAGCGCGGGCAGGCGCTGCAGGAGGCGGGCGCAGGTGCTCGCGACGGTCTCGGCGACGCGCAGGTCGAGGTAGGCGGTGGCCAGTTCGGCGCGTACGGGCGGCAGGTCGGCGGCGCGGCCGCCGTGCACCCGCTGGTGGCGCAGGAAGTCGAAGGCGCAGCGCAGGCCGGTGTCGAGGGCGCCGAGGCCGAAGGCGGGCAGGACGGTCCTGATCGCGGCCAGTGAGCGGGCGGCCAGGCCGGCGCCGCCGCCGGGACGGCCGAGCACCGCTGAGGCGGGCACGAACGCGCCGTGGAAGCGGATCCCGGCCACGTCGGCGCCGCGTACGCCGTGCGTGGACACGCGGGGCAGCAGCTCGTACCCGGCGGTGGGCAGTTGCTCCAGGTCGGTGAGCAGGAGGGTGTGGGCGCCGGTCTCGGGCTCGCGGGCCTGCAGGCAGGCGAAGCGGGCCATGCGCACGTCACTGACCATGGTCGCGGTGCCTTCGAGGCGGTAGCCGCCGTCGGCGCGGCAGGCGGTGAGCGTGTCCGTGCCGCCCTCGTGCGGCCGGTGCGATTCCGGCTCCCGCAGGGACAGCGCCGACCACTGGCCGCGCAGGGCGGCGTCGGCGTAGGCGCGCTGCTGGGCGGGGGTGCCGGCCTGCCAGACGGGGACGCCGGCCATCCAGGGCGAGGTGGCGATCAGGGCGGCGGTGGGGTCGCGCCTGGCCACGACGCGGGCCAGCGCGAGCAGTTCCTCCAGCGAGGTGAGCCGGCCGCCGAGCGCGGCGGGCACCAGGAACGCCGGGTAGCCCCAGCCGCGCAGGCGGTCCAGGGAGGCGTGCGGACGGCGTTCCGCGCGGTCACCGGCCATGGCGGCGGCGTAGGTGAGCGGGCCGTTCGGCAGGTGGGGGTCGCCGAGGGTGTGCTCAAGGGCCTCGGCGGACGGGAAGGTGTTCAATGCCGCTCTCCTGACCCGCTCGGTGTTCTCAGGCGGCCTGCTCCTGCTCGCGCAGGCACAGCCGGTGGACCTCGTCGGCCAGTTCGCTCAGCGTGGCGGTGCGGAAGAGCACCTCGTTGTCGAGCTCGATGCCGAAGGCGCGCTCGATGCGGCCGCCGATGCGCAGCAGCTTGATCGATTCGACGAGGCTGAGGTCGGTGATGCGTGAGCCGGGCATGATGCCGCCCTCCTCGACCTGGAGGACGCGGGCCACGATGCCCTTCATCGTGTTGCACACGGCCTGCTGGGTGAGCTGGTCGCCCATTTCGGGTACACCTCCGCCTTCTTTTTCGCCTATACAGGCAGTAAAGCCAGGCGGGCGGGGTGGTCCAACCCCTGCCGTGCCGGGGCGACCCCTATCCAGAGGGGGTCGCCCCGGAGCGGGCTTACCTGAGGCCGGCGTCGAGGGCGGTGGTCAGGGCGCCGGTGTCACCGGACATCTCCCAGATCATCGCGCCCAGCAGGCCCTTGCTCTTGATCCACGCGGTCTTCTTGCCGATCGACCAGGTGTCGTCGAAGCTCCACCACTGGCCGCCTGGACCGGTGTAGCAGTAGGTGGCGACGGCGGCCTCGTCGTGCTTGACCGCGCAACCGGGCACGCCGGCGATGAGGTTGCTGTAGCCGCGGGTGCCTGCCTCCTCGGCGAACTGGCCGGGGGCGGCGCCGTTGGCCGACTGCCACTCGCCGGCCTTGCCGCCCTCGGCGACCTCCTTCCAGCCGCGGCCGTAGTAGGCCAGGCCGATGGTCAGCTTGCGCGGGCTGACTCCGGCGTCGAGATAGACGTTGACCGCCTTCTCCACGCTGAAGTCGGGGTTGTAGGGGCTGTCGGCGTCCAGGTAGAGGTTGCCCTGGTGGCCGGTGCGGAAGGGCTCCCACGAGTTGTCGCTGCCGGCGCCGTGGAAGTCGTAGCCCTGGATGTTGAAGATGTCGAGGTTGGGGGCGATGTTGGGCAGGTCCCAGCCGGCCGCGATCTTGGCCGGGTCGGCGGGGGTGAACGCGGTCAGCTGGTAGCGCTTGCCCGTCGTGGTGGTCAGGGCGTCCAGCTGGCGGCGGAACTCGGCGATGAGCAGCGTGTTGTTGGCCTTGTCGCTGGGGCTGACGTGGTTGCCGGCGTGTCCTTCGGCGCCGGGCCACTCCCAGTCGAGGTCGATGCCGTCGAAGACGCCCGCCGCCGCGCCGGGGCCGCCCGCGGCGTTGACCACCGGCAGGTTGCCCTTGATGTAGATGTCGATGCAGGAGGAGACGAACTTCTTGCGGGCGGCGTCGGTGGCGGCCACGTCGGAGAAGTACTTGGAGTAGGTCCAGCCGCCGAGCGAGATGAGCACCTTCAGGTGCGGGTGCTTGACCTTGAGCTTCTTGATCTGGTTGAAGTTGCCGCGCAGCTTCTCCCAGCCGGTGTCGGCCACGCCGTCCACGGACTGGCCGGCGCTGAAGGGCCTGCCGTAGTCGGCCTCGGCGTCACCGGCGCCGTCGCCCTGGTTGGGGTCCTGCGGGTTGGGCGTGGTGCCCCTGGTGACACCCTGCAGGCAGGTCAGGTTGACCGGGTCGATGTTGGCGAAGGCGTAGTTGATGTGGGTGAGCTTGGCGGCGGCGCCGGTGGTGTCCAGGTTGCGGACGAAGTACTGGCGGCCGTAGATGCCCCACTGCACGAAGTAGCCGACGCGGGCGTAACCGGTCTCGACGATGTCGAGCGTGGTCACGGCGACGGGGGCGGTGGCGGCCGAGAGGTTGTCGTACAGGTCCCGGGCGCGCACGGTGAAGTTGTAGGCGGTGGACGGCGACAGCCCGGTGACCGTCGCGGTGGTGCCGGTGACGGTGGCGGCCAGCGTCGAGCCGGCGTAGACGTCGTAGTTGGCCACGCCGGTGTTGTCGGTGGCGGCGTTCCAGGCGAGCGTCACGCTGGCGGAGGTACGCGCGGTGCTGCGCAGGTTGCCGGGCACCGTCGGCGCCTGGGTGTCGTCGGCGGGGTTGTTGGTCGTGACCGTGACCGGGGCGCTGGCCGCCGAGAGCGTGCCCTTGCGGTCCTTGGTCTTGACGGTGAAGGTGTAGGACGTGTTCGGGGTCAGCCCGGTGACGGTGGCCTCGGTGCCGGTGACGCTGGTGGCCAGGGCGCTGCCGTTGTAGACCTCGTACCCGACGATCGGCAGGCTGCCGGGGGTGGCCGCGTTCCAGGCGAGGGAGACGGTCTTGGTGGTCTTCACCGGCGAGCGCGGGTTGCCGGGCGCGCCGGGCGGGGCGTCGGCGGAGCCGTCGCAGTTGACGTCGTTGACACGGCAGCTGGTGGGCTCGGCGTTGGCGCTGCTGACCGTGAACGCCGGGCTGTAGGGCTCGGTCGTGCGTCCGGCCGCGATGGTGGTGTTGTAGTGAGCGGGCGAGAGCGTCACCGTGCGCCCGCTCTGGCTGATGGAGCCGTGCTGGGCGTTGCTCGCGGTGACGCCGGCGGGCAGGTCGAAGACGACGCTCCAGCCGTTGAGCGCGGCCGTGCCGTTGTTGGCCACGACGATCTTGGCGGAGGTGCCGTTGACGTCATAGGTGGCGGTGACGGGCGCGGGGGCGGGTGGCTCGGGTCCGGTTCCGTCGCAGTTCGCGCCGTTGACCTTGCAACTGGTCGGCTGTACGGCCGAGCTGAGCGTGACCTTGGGGCTGAACGGCTCGGTGCTCTTGCCCGGCTGGAGATTGTCGATGTAGTAGGCCGGGGTGAGCGTCACCTTGGTGCCGTTCTGGCGGATGGTGGCGTTCTGGGGATTGCTCGCGGTGACGCCCGAGGGTAACTCGAACACGATCGACCAGCCCGTGACGGCGCTCGTGCCGGGGTTGCTGACCACGAACGTGCCGGTCGTCCCCGACAGGCTGAACGCGGCCAGCAGCCGGCCGGCGGCGTTGGCGGGCAGGGTCGACAGAGCGAGAACCACGAGGACGGCGATCAGGGGGGTGAGTGATCGGCGCACGTGCCAGGCCTTTCTTTAAAGAAAGTTTCCTAAGAATTACGCGGATCGTAAGCCCGCTGGGACGGCCATGCAAGGGAATGACTGGCAATCCTCACCAGAACGGATCAACATGGTCGTTAGGAAGCTTTCCTAATAAATTCGGAAGGAGCATGGCATGGGCCGCTTATCGGTGCTTTCCTTATGCGTCCTGCTGCTGTCCCTGATCGCGGTCCTGCCCGCCCAGGCCGCCACCACCCGCTACGAGGCCGAGAACGCCACCAGCGTCCGGGGCGTGGCCGAGGCCAACCACCCGGGCTTCTCCGGCACCGGATTCGTCAACAGTGACAACGCGGCGGGGCCGTACACGGAATGGACCGTGCGCGCGCCCGCGGCGGCGGCCCGAACGTCGACCGGATCACCGTCAGCGGAGCGGGCGGCCCCGACGGCCAGGCGCCCACCGCGCCCACCGGTCCGCGCGTGACCGGCACCTCGGCCACCAGCATCTCGCTGGCCTGGACCGAGTCGAGCGACAACGTCGGCGTCACCGGCTACCGCGTCTACGAGGGCACGGCCGTCGTGGCCACCTCGCCGACGCCGGCCGCCACCGTCGGCGGCCTGGCCACCGGCTCCACCCACACCTACACCGTCACCGCGCTCGACGCCGCCGGCAACGAGTCGGCCGCCGGCGCGCCGGTGACCGGCCGTGCCGACACCGGGACCGGCGGGCCCACCGCCGAGCAGTTGCTGTCCAAGGTCACCACCTGCCAGCAGATCTCCAACGGCCGCTACAAGACCGACGCCGACGTCGCCACGGGCACCATCGCGGTCTGCGCCAAGACCGGCGCGGTCCACTGGACGGCCGACATGGACATCGACTGCGACGGGGTGCGCACCGCGCAGTGCAACGAGGACACCGACTGCTGCTTCCAGCCCCAGACCTTCTGCCCGGCCAGTGGCGGTGGCTACCTCAACGCGGCGCGCCTGCCGTACATGGTGGTTCCAGGTCCCAGCGGCACCTGGGACTACAGCACCAGGGGCATCGGCTGCGGCACCGTGGTCGCGATCGTCTACAACGGCCAGGTGGAGTACACGGTGATGGGCGACACCGGCCCGGCGGCGATCATCGGCGAGGCCTCGTACGCGGCCGCGGCGAACCTGGGCATCAACCCCGACCCCAAGAACGGCGGCACCGACGGCCCGGTGACCTCCATCGTCTTCACCGGCACCGGGACCAAGGTCCAGACCATCGACGACCACGACCAGGCGATCACGCTGGGCAGGCAACTCGCCCAGCGGTTCGTGCAGAGCGACTAGGGAAGAACCCGGCCCCCGCGGCTGCGCACGCACGGGGGCCGGGGGCCTGATGCTCGAATTTACAGGAAAGTTTCCTGCAAATTCGGGAGCGTAGGGTTTCGTCATTCATCCGTCAATCCCTTGCGTCAAACCGTCCCTTCGGCGATAGTTGAACTCTTAGGAAAGTTTCCTAAAAGATACATCGGCTGCTGCGCGCTCCTCACCCCCCGTTCTCCAGGAGAGACAGTTGCGAACCCGAAACAAGGTGGCCCTCGCGACCACCGCCAGCCTGCCCCTGGCCCTGCTGGCCTCCGTCCTCACCAGCACTCCGGCCCTCGCCCACGGCACCATGTCCAACCCGCCCAGCCGCGTCTACACCTGCAAGAACGAAGGCCCCGAGACGCCCAAGTCCGACGCCTGCAAGGCGGCCGTCGCCGCCGGCGGGACCCAGGCCTACTACGACTGGAACGAGGTCTCCCTGCTGGAGGCCGGCGGGCGCCACCGGCAGATCATCCCGGACGGCAAGCTCTGCAGCGCGGGCCGTGACAAGTACCGGGGCCTGGACCTGCAGCGCGCCGACTGGCCCGCCACGCAGTTCAGCGCCGGGCCGCGCACCATCACCTACCACGCCTCCGCGCCGCACTCGAACAGCAACTTCGAGTTCTACATCACCCGCGAAGGCTGGAATCCGACGCAGCCGCTGCGCTGGTCGGACCTGGTGCACATCAAGACGTTCAACAACTTCAACCCCACGACGTTCACGAACTGGACGATCGACATCCCGCAGCGCACCGGCCGGCACATCCTGTACTCGATCTGGCAGCGGGTCGTAGGCAGCAACGAGGCCTTCTACACCTGCTCCGACGTGCAGTTCGGCGGCTCGAACCCGACGCCGACGCCGACCCCGACCCCCACGCCGACCCCGACGCCAACCCCCACGCCCACGCCGACCCCCACTCCCACGCAGCCTGGCGGTACGTGGGCCTCGGGCACCGCCTACCGCCCCGGCGACCGGGCCACCTACAACGGCGTCACCTACCAGTGCCTGCAGGCGCACACCGCGCTGCCCGGCTGGGAGCCGCCGAACGTCGCCGCCCTCTGGCAGCGCGTCTGACCGCACCCGGGCGCGCTCCCGTGCGGAGCGCGCCCTGACCGGCTCAGGTCAGTGACGAGTAGGCCACCACGCCGCGGCGCATCGCGTCCATCGCCTTGCCCGCGGTCGCCTTGACCTTGCTGTCCTTCGGCGCCGCCGCGCCGAGCTGGCTGAGCAGGTCCATGAGCTGCTTGATCCACCGGACGAAGTCGCCCGCGGCCAGCTCGCCGCCGTTGACGCCGTCGGCCAGCACGGCGTCCAGGCTGTGCCCCTTGGTCCAGCGGAAGGCCGCCCAGGCGAAGCCCAGGTCGGGCTCGCGGATCGTCTGCAGGGCGTGGTCGTTCTCGATCGCCTCCAGCTCGCCCCACAGCCGCACCATCTTGGTCAGCGCGTCCTGGGCGCGCCCCGCCGGGATCTTGGGACGGCGGGCGTCGTCGGCCTGGCGCGACTCGAAGACCAGCGCGGACACGCACGCCGCCAGCTCGGCCGGGTCGAGCTCCTCCCACAGCCCCTGGCGCAGGCACTCGGCCGTCAGCAGGTCGAGCTCGGTGTAGAGGCGGCCCAGACGGCGGCCCTCGTCGGTGACGCTCTCGTCCTCCAGGTAGCCGAGCTGCTCCAGCACCGCGCAGATGCGGTCGAAGGTGCGCGAGATGACGTGGGAGCGCCCCTCGACCCTGCGGCGCAGGCCCTCGGTCTCGCGCAGCAGCTTGTAGTAGCGCTCGGCCCAGCGCGCGTGGTCCTCGCGCTCGTCGCACCCGTGACACGGGTGCTGGCGGATACGGCGCCGCAGCTCGTTGATCTCCTCGTCCTCCACCGCGTGGTCGCGGGCGCGCTGCGGCTTGCCCAGATCGCGGTCACCGATCTTGGCCAGCAGCGTGGAGACGAGGTTGGCGCGCTCCTTGGGCGCGCGCGGGTTGAAGTTCTTGGGGATGCGCAGCTTCTCGATCGGCTCGACCGGCACCGGGAAGTCGGCCGGGTCGAGCTTCTTGACCTGCTTGCCGATCGTCAGCACCAGCGGGCTCGGGCCGTGGCCGCGCGGGTTGCGCCCCGGGTCGAGCACGATCGCCAGCCCCGCCCGGCGCCCGCCGGGCACCCGGATGACGTCACCGGGCTGCAGGGCCTCCAGCGACTTGACCGCCGCCGCCCGCCGCGCGGCGCCGCGCTCCTTGGACAGCTCCGCCTCGCGGTCGGACAACCGGCGGCGCAGCGCCGCGTACTCGGGGAAGTCGCCCAGGTGGCAGGTCATGGCCTCCTGGTAGCCGTCGAGCGCCTCCTCCTGCTTGCGCAGCTGCTTGGCCAGCCCGACCACGGCCCGGTCGGCCTGGAACTGGGCGAAGGAGGCCTCCAGCAGCGTCTTGGTGCGCTCCCTGCCGAACTGGCCGACGAGGTTGACGGCCATGTTGTAGGAGGGCTGGAAGCTCGAGCGCAGCGGGTACGTGCGGGTGCCCGCCAGCCCCGCCACGGCCAGCGGGTCCATGCCCGGCTGCCACAGCACGACGGCGTGGCCCTCGACGTCGATGCCGCGCCTTCCCGCCCGGCCGGTCAGCTGCGTGTACTCCCCCGGCGTGAGGTCGGCGTGCGTCTCGCCGTTCCACTTGTCGAGCTTCTCGATGACCACGCTGCGGGCGGGCATGTTGATGCCCAGCGCCAGCGTCTCGGTGGCGAAGACCGCCTTGACCAGGCCGCGCGTGAACAGCTCCTCGACGACCTCCTTGAAGGCCGGCAGCATGCCCGCGTGGTGGGCGGCCAGGCCGCGCTCCAGGCAGTCGCGCCACTCCAGGTAGCCGAGGACGGCGAGGTCCTCGTCGGGCAGGTGGGCGGTGCGCTCGTCGACGATCTGGCGGATCTCGTGCTGCTCACGCTCGGTCGTCAGCCGGATCCCGGCGTACAGGCACTGCATGACCGCGGCGTCGCAGCCGGCCCGGGAGAAGATGAAGCTGATCGAGGGCAGCAGGCCCTCACTGTCGAGCTTCTCGATGACCTGGGCGCGGTCCGGCGGCCGGGAGCGCTGCGGACGGCCGTAGCCACGCCTGCCCTTGCCCTGGGTGAGGCGCTCGGCGTCGCGCGTGACCCGCATGAGCGTGGGGTTGATGCGCGGGGTGAGCTCGTCGGTGATGAACAGGTCGTAGATCCTGTTGCCGATCATCATGTGCTGCCACAGCGGCACCGGGCGGTGCTCGTCGACGATCACCGTGGTGTCGCCGCGCACCTCGCCCATCCACTCGCCGAACTCCTCGGCGTTGGAGACCGTCGCCGACAGCGCCACCAGCCTGACCGACTCGGGCAGGTGGATGATGACCTCTTCCCACACCGCGCCGCGGAAGCGGTCGGCCAGGTAGTGCACCTCGTCCATGACGACGAAGCCGAGGCCGGACAGCGTGGACGAGCCCGCGTACAGCATGTTGCGCAGGACCTCGGTGGTCATGACCACGATCGGGGCCTCGCCGTTGACGCTGTTGTCGCCGGTGAGCAGGCCGACCTTGGCGGTGCCGTACCTCTTGACCAGGTCGTTGTACTTCTGGTTGGACAGCGCCTTGATCGGGGTGGTGTAGAAACACTTCATGCCCATTTCCAGGGCGATGTGCACGGCGAACTCGCCGACGACCGTCTTGCCCGATCCGGTGGGGGCGGCCACCAGGACCCCGTCGCCGGCCTCCAGCGCCCGGCAGGCGTCGAGCTGGAACTCGTCGAGCTCGAAGTCGTACAGTCCACGGAACGACCTGAGGGCCGTACCGTCGTCCCCGAATTTCTCGCGGAAGGCCGCGTAGCGCTCCGCTGGCGTCGTCATACCGATCAGCCTACCGAAACCGCCTTTCCGGTCAGGCCAGGTAGCCGCGCGGCCGGGGTGGACTCTCCCATGGCAGGAGAGCCCATGCTGGTCCGCATGATGCTCCACGACATTTCCCCGTACGGCACCGCCCACTGCGAGACCAGCGCCCTGGGCGTGCTGCTGCGCCACCAGGGCGCGGACCTGTCCGAGCCCATGCTCTTCGGCCTGGGCTCCGGGCTCGGCTTCATCTACTGGCAGGGCTTCGTCGGCGGCCGGATCAAGCCCATGGAGCTGACCCAGAACCTGGCCCGGCGGCTCGGCCTCGACCTGGTGGTGCGCGAGACCGGCTCGGCCCGCAAGGGCTGGGAGAACGTGCGGGCGGCGCTGGAGTCCGGGCTGCCGGTGGGTCTGCAGCTCGACAGCTACCACCTGGAGTACTTCAGCGCCAAGGTGCGCTTCGGAGGCCACGTGGTGGCCATGTACGGCTACGACGACGAACGCGCGTACCTGGTGGACACCGGCCAGCAGGGCGGCGCGGTGACCACCAGCCTGGAGAGCCTGGCGGCGGCGCGGGCCGAGCGGGGGCCGATGACCGCCCGCCACCTGTCCTTCACCCTCACCGGCCGGCCCGGCGACCTCGCCCCCGTGATCGGCCCGGCCGTCCGCGCCAACGCGGCCGAGTTCCTGGCCGCGCCCATCGCCAACTTCGGCCACCGCGGGATCGCCAAGACGGCCGATCTGGTGGAGCGGCTGCCGCCGGAGACCGGCATGCTGATGGAGCGCGCGGGCACCGGGGGCGCGTTGTTCCGCAACCTGTACCGGGACTTCCTGGCCGAGTGCCTGACGATCGCCGACGACCCGGCGCTGCGGCGGGCGCACACGATGTACGCCGAGATCGCGCCGAGGTGGAGCGCGGTGGCGGAGCTGCTGACCGACGGCAAGGCGCAGGACGCGGCGGCGATCCTGCGGGAGCTGTCGGAACGGGAGAGGGCCGCCATGGAGACGCTCGCCACCGTGGCGATCTGACGGCGCCTTTACAAAGTAGATCAGGTGAGGATGTGGAGGGCGCCGGGCTCGATCCGGCAGGTGACCGGGGCCGGGCCGACGCGCTCGCCGTCGGCGTAGGCGACCACGTCCGGCGCCTCAAGCGTGACCGTGCGGACCCGGTGGATCGAGACCGCCGGATGCCGCACGTGCGTGCCCCGGTACACGCTGGGGAACACCCGCAGGAACTCCCCCTTCGACACCGCCCGCAGCACCATCACGTCCAGCAGCCCGTCGTCGGGCCGCGCGTCCGGGCAGACCCGCATGCCCGCGCCGTAGGAGCTGGTGTTGGCCACCGACACCAGCATCGCCTCCCGCTCGATCACCTCGCCGCCGTCCAGCGTCACCCGGAACGGGATCGGCCGGAACGTACGCAGCTCCTCCACCAGCGCCACCAGGTACTTCGCCATGCCCGGCGGCCACGTCCGCCGGTTGGCCCGCTCGTTCACCCGGGAGTCGAACCCGCAGCACACCACCCCGGCGAACCACTCCCCCACGCCGTCGCCGGCATCGATCCAGGCGGCGTCGGCCCGCCGGGGACGCATGCGCAGCACCACGTCGGCGGCGGCCAGCGGGTCCTTGCGCGGCAGGCCGAAGGCGGCGGCGATGTCGTTGCCCGTGCCCGCGGGGATGATGCCCAGCGGCACGCCGGTCCCCGCCACGGCCTGGACCGCCAGGTGCACCAGCCCGTCACCGCCGAAGGCGACCAGGGCGTCGGGGCGTTCGGCGGCGGCCGTACAGGCTCGGGCGAGGGCGTCGGCGGCGTCGTCGCCGACGATCACCGACACGTCGGCGCCCCCGTCACGCAGACGGCGCACCACCGGCTCCAACAGGCGCACGGTACGGCCGCCGCGCGCGGCCGGATTCACGAGGAGGGCGAGTTGCACGGACACGCCCGGAACCTACCGGGGATTCGGGGAGGACACCAGATCAACCTGCCTCCGGGCTTGAGGCTGCGCCGCGCCTGACCTGCGCGAAACGGCCGGAAGTCTCCGGGCCGCGTTCAACGACAGGCTGGAGGGCATGGCGAACACCCCTGCTTTCCCCATGCCCCGCGACGCCCGCTGCCCCTTCGACCCGCCGCCGGGCCTGACGCTGCACGGCCCGGTCGCCCGCGTACGCCTCTGGGACGGCGGCACGGCCTGGATGGTCACCCGGCACGCCGACGCCCGGGCGCTGCTGGCCGACCCGCGCGTCAGCGTCGACGTCGCCGAGCCCGGCTTCCCGCACACCAACGCCGTCAGCAAGGCGCGCGACGCCCGCATGAAGACCCTGATGCAGATGGACGCGCCCGAGCACGTCACCCACCGGCGGCTGCTGACCGCCGACTTCACCGTCAGGAGGATGGAGGCGCTGCGGCCCAGGATCCAGGAGATCGTGGACGGGCTCATCGACGCCCTGCTCGACGGCCCGAAGCCCGCCGACCTGTTCGAGGCGTTCGCGATGCCGGTGCCCTCGCTGGTGATCTGCGAGCTGCTGGGCGTGCCGTACGCCGAACGCGGCTTCTTCCAGCGTGTGGCCGGCGAACTCGTCATGGACGAGGGCGACCCCGCGCGCGCCCTGGCGGCCAGCGAGGAGCTCCACGCCTACCTGGAACGCCTGGTGGACCGCAGACGGGCCGAGCCGGGCGAGGACGTGCTCAGCCGGCTGGCCGTCGAAGGCGTGCTGAGCCGCGCCGAGATCGCGACGACGGGCCAGCTGTTGCTGGTGGCGGGGCACGACACGACCGCGAACATGATCGCCCTCGGCACCGCCGCGCTGCTGGCGAACCCCGCACAGCTGGCCGCGGTGCGCGACGGTTCCGTCGCGCCGGCCGTCGCGGTCGAGGAGCTGCTGCGCTACCTGTCGGTCACGCACACCGAGGCGCGCCGCGTCGCCCGCGAGGACATCGTGGTCGGCGGGCAGCTGATCCGCAGGGGCGAGGGGATCATCGTGGTGAAGAGCACCGCCAACCGGGACCCGTCGGCCTTTCCCGGGCCGGACGCCCTCGACGTGGGCAGGGACAGCAGCCACCACATCGCGTTCGGCTTCGGGCCGCACCAGTGCCTGGGGCAGCCGCTGGCCCGCGTGGAGCTGCAGGTCGTGTTCGGCACGTTGTTCCGCCGCGTGCCCACGCTGGCGCCGGCCGTACCTCTGGAGCGGCTCGAGTTCAAGGAGCAGGCGGTCTTCTACGGCGTGCGCGCGCTGCCGGTCACCTGGTGAAGGCCGTGATCACCGCGGGTCGGGGCCGGTCTCCATGTCGGTGTTGTCCGCCGTGACGTCCGCGGGGGTGTCCAGCGGCGAGGCCTCGTCGTCGTCCAGGCCGGAGTAGTCCTCCGTCGCGGGCAGGCGCCGCTCGCGCAGGAACATCACGAACTCGGCCAGCGCGAACAGGATCAGCATCGGCACGGTCAGGGCGAGCATGGTGAAGACGTCGCCGCCGGGCGTGATGATCGCGCTGAAGACGAAGAGCAGGAAGACGATCAGGCGGCGGTGCTTGGCCAGCGTCGCCCGGGGCAGCACCCCGATGATGTTCAGGAAGACCATGAGCAGCGGCACCTCGAAGGAGACGCCGAACACCAGCAGCATGATCACCCAGTAGCTGAGGTACTCGTTCATCTCGATGAACGGCAGCGCGCTCTCGGGCATGAACGACAACAGGAAGCCGAGGCCGGTGTCCATCACGAGGTAGGCGAAGGCGGCGCCCACGAGGAACAGCGGGACGGCGATCGCCAGGAACGTGACGGTGTACTTCTTCTCGTTGCGGTAGAGGGCCGGCGTCACGAACCGCCAAACCTGGTACAGCCACACCGGAGAGGCGGCCACCAGACCGAAGAGCGCGGCGACCTGCAGGTTGACGAAGAAGGACTCGAAGACGCCGCGCACGGCGAACGTGCACTCGGGCCGCAGCTGCTGGGAGATCTTCAGCGAGCAGTACGGCTCGGCCATGAACTTCCAGATCGGATCGAAGAAGATCAACCCGACGATGGTGGTCACGGCCAGGGCGAGGACGGAGATGACGATGCGGTTGCGCAGCTCACGGAGGTGATCCATGAGCGGCATGCGGCCCTCGGAGTCCTGAGGTGCCTCGGAGCCCTCGGAGCTCTCGGAGCTCGTCCGTTTGAGCAGCGCCATGTGCGGTCCTCGTCCGTGTGTTGGGGGTCAGGCCTGCTTGTCGGCTTGGGCGTTGGCACGCAGCCGGGCGGCCTCCTCCTCAAGGCGGCGGGCCTGCTCCTCCGGCGTCAGCGGGGGCACGGCCGGCGGGATCTGCTGCGGGCTGACGGGCGCGGCCGGCTGCTGCACGGTCTGCCCCTGTACCACCGTGGTCTTGGAGTCGTCGTCGTCTTCCTTGCGCAGGTCGCTGGTCTCAGCCTTGAAGATGCGCAGGGACCGGCCCACACCGCGGGCGAGGTCAGGGAGCTTCTTGCCGCCGAACAGCAGGAGAAGCACCACGATGATGACGATCCACTCAGGTCCGAAGGACATGGAAAACTTCCTTTAGTGCGAGCGAGAGGCTTTCTCAGCCACGATCGTACGCTGCTCGGGGCCCAGACTCATCCCTCCACGGCCTTGTTCATCCCGATTTGACCCCGCAGGCGTTCCTCGGCGGGCGAAATCCGGGCCTCGGCAAGGGTGAGTTCCCTGCTCAGCTCGCGTGCCGCGGACAGGACCCGCACCCCCGCGGCCACCAGCACGGCGATGCCCGCGACCCCGAGCCCGATCGCCACGAAGATCCACGTCATGACCGGTGAGCGTACAGGGCCAGGGCGCGCTCGGCCTCCTCGCGCACCCGCTCGGCCATCGCCTCGGGGGCGGCCACGCGGCCGGTGTCGCCCAGCCGCAGCGCCAGCTTGAGCACCCAGTCCTCGTCACGGGCACGCAGCGCGATGCGTAGCCGGCCCTCGCCCAGCTCGGTGACGCCCTCGACCGGGTAGTACTCCGCCACCCACCGCCCGGCCGCGCTGACCTCCAGCTCGACCAGCTCGTCGGTCGGCGAGGGCCGGAAGACGCCCTGGGTGACGTCGATCGGCTCGGCGTCGGCGGGCGGGTCGGCGGGCACGTCCAGCACGTCGACGCCCACGACGCGGTCGAGGCGGAACAACCGCATCGCCTCGGCGCGGTAGCACCAGCCCTCCATGTAGGTGCGGCCGTCGACGACCATGACCCGGGTGGGGTCGACCTCGCGCGGGGTCACCTCGTCGCGGCCCGGCACGTAGTAGCGCAGCGACAGCCGGCGCTTCCTGTTGAGCGCGTCGCGCACCCGGGGCAGCGCGTCCGGGGCGGCGTCGACGTCCACGGCGACCTGGCTGCTGACGGCGGCGGCGCCCTCGCCGGCGGCTCGCTCCAGCTTGGCCACCACGCGCGGCAGCGCGTCGCCGGGCACCTCGGCGAACTCCGGCATCGCGCCGAGCATCCGCAGCGCCACCAGCAGGGCGCTGGCCTCGTCGATGCCCAGGCGCAACGGCCTGGCGATGGTGTCGGCGTTGTCGATGACGATTTCGCCGCCGTCCCAGGAGACGTCGATGAGGTCGCCGGGGGTGTGGCCGGGCAGGCCGCACATCCACACCAGCTGCAGGTCGTCGATGAGCTGCTTCTCGCTGAGGCCGAACACCTCGGCCACCTCGCCGACCTGCGCACCCGGGTGCGACATCAGGTACGGCACGAGCGACAGCAACCTCGGCAGCCGATCCGCGCTTCCGCTCACGACCGAGCCCCCTTCACGATGCCCGACAGCATGACCGACCAGACCACGCGGCTCATGCCAGCGCTCCCTTCAACCGCCGGATGACCGCCTCGCGCGCGTCGGGCGGGTCCAGGAGCTCCACGTCGGAGCCCATGCTGGCGATCCAGCCCGCCAGCCGTTCTGGGTCGGAGAAGCCCAGCTCCACCTCGTCCCATCCGCCGCCGCCCGCGCGGGTGACGGAGGCGAGCTGGCGCAGCCCCTCTCCCGCGCCCCGCCGTACGCGCAGGGTGGCCACGCGCTCCTCCATCGGCTCCTCGGGGAAGCCGATCATCTCGCGCACGTCGACGCCCGGCGGCACCTCGACCGCGCCCGTCCTGCCCACGGCGGCGACCTGGCCGATGATGCGGCTGAGGCGGAAGGCGCGCGGCGCGTCGCGGTCGCGGTCGAAGCCGGCCAGGTACCAGCGGCCGCGCCGGCTGACCACGCCCCACGGCTCCACGGTGCGGGTGCGCACGTTCTCGCTGCCGGCGCTGCGGTAGTCGAAGCGGACCACGCGCCGGTCGCGCACGGCGTCCCAGAGCGCCGGGAAGGCGGGGTCGCGGGTGTCGACGCGCAGCTCCAGCGCCCCGCCGCCGGCCGCGTCGGTGGCCACGCCGCCCGCGCGCAGCTTCAGCAGCGCCCCCGAGGCCGCCTCGGCGAGGCTGGCGCGCTGCCACACCTGCGCGGCCAGGCCGAGCACCGCGGCCTCGTCGGCCTCCAGCGTGATCTCGGGCAGCTCGTAGGACTGGCGCTCGATGCGGTAGCCGGGCTCGTCCTCCCACGGGTCGCGGACGACGTCGATGGGGATGCCGATCTCGCGCAGCTCGTTCTTGTCGCGTTCGAACATGCGCTGGAACGCCTCGTCGCCGTCGCGGTCGTAGCCCGGCACGGCCTGGCGGATCTGCTCGGCCGACAAAGGCCGGCGCGTGGCGAGCAGGCAGATCACAAGATTGAGCAACCGCTCGGTCTTACGGCGCGACATCTGCCCTCACTCCTCCTGTGTTCGACGCTACCCTGCCCTGGTGATCAGATGGCGCATGGGCGAGGTGACGCGGATCCGGCGCGAGTGGCCTGGGGCGGTGGAGCTCGACGTCGCCGTTCCCGAGGGTGAGTGCCGGGCGCTGGCCTACCCTCCCCTGGTGGGCCGCCCGGAACCCGGCGACGAGGTGCTGCTCAACACGACGGCACTCGCGATGGGTCTCGGTACGGGAGGTTACGCCATGGTGGTGGCCGTCCCGAACAGATTGCCGGAAGATCCCACCGGTCCCGGTCACCTCGTGAAGGCTCGCTACACCCCGCTGCAGGCCACGGTGCTGGGCGCGGACGAGCAGGATTCGCCCTACCACGAGCTTCTGCGCGAGGCCGACTCGCTGGACGGCATGCCGGTCGTGGTGGCCGACCTGCACTCGGCGCTGGCGCCGATCCTGTGCGGCCTGTACGCCGCGCGCCCCGGCGTGCGGGTGGCCTACGTGATGCTGGACGGCGGCGCCCTGCCCGCCTGGTTCTCCATGTCGTGCGCGAAGCTGCGCGAGATCGGCTGGCTGAGCGGGGTCGTGACGGTGGGCCAGGCCTTCGGCGGCGACGTGGAGGCGGTCACGACGCACACCGGGCTGCTGGCGGCCAGGCACGTGCTGGAGGCGGACGTGGCCGTCGTGACCCAGGGCCCCGGCAACCTCGGCACGGGCACGCGGTGGGGCTTCTCCGGCGTCTCGGCGGGCGAGGCGGTCAACGCCGCGGCCGTGCTGCGCGGGCGGCCGGTGGCGGCGCTGCGGGTCAGCGAGGGCGACAGGCGCGAGCGGCACGTGGGGGTCTCCCACCACTCGCTGACCGCCTATGGGCGGGTGGCGCTGGCCCCCGCGCAGGTGCCGGTGCCGGAGCTGCCGGGGGCGTTCGGGGAGCGGGTCAGGGACCAGGCGGAGATGCTGGCCGTACGGCACGAACTGGTGGCGGTGCCGGTCGAGGGCCTCCATGAGGCGCTGAGCGCCGCGCCCGTGCGGTTGTCGACGATGGGACGCGGGCTGGAGGAGGATCTGGCCTATTTCCTCACCTCAGCGGCGGCGGGCCGGCATACGGCAGGCCTTCTGGGGTAGACGCGGGCTCCGACCTGAGGCGTAGACGGATCAGCCCTGAGTGTGATGACGCTCACGCCTGGACGCGAGAGCGTGGAGGCATGACACGCACACGCATCGGGGCGGGCGTCGTGCTTGCCGTCGCGGCACTGCTGCTGGCGGCCTGCGGGAACGGACCGGCCCGGGGATCAGGCACCAGCGCGTCACCGTCGCCGCCGCCGTCGGCGACGGCTTCGCATGGAGGGCACGGACTGCACGGTTCTGCCACCCCGGCGCCGGCCGCCCCGCTGCGTGCGGGTGAACGTTTCGTGACGGCGACCATGCCCAGGCCGTACAAGCCCGAGCCGGCGGCCGGCGGCACCGACGTCTACCGGTGCTTCCTGATCGACCCCGGCCTGGCCGGGGCCGACGCGTTCCTGACCGGCACCCAGTTCGCCGCCCAGAACACCGACGTGGTCCATCACGCGATCCTGTTCTCGGTGGCGCCGGAGGCGCTGGCCGAGGTGAAGGAGGTCGACGCCAAGGACGCGGGCGAGGGCTGGACCTGCTTCGGCAACGCCGGCGTGGACCGCGCGGCCTGGATCGGCCACTGGGCGCCCGGCACCGATGAGGTGCTGCTGGATCCGAAGCTCGGCTATCCGATGGCCAAGGGTGGCGCGCTGGTCATGCAGGTGCACTACAGCACGCTGGCGCTGGACGGGAAACCGGCCGGCACCGACCAGTCGAGCGTGCGGCTGCGCCTGGCGTCGGGCACGCGCACGCCGCTGATGACGGCGCTGTTCCCCGCGCCGACCGAGCTGCCGTGCACCGCGCGGGAGAAGGGCCCGCTGTGCGAGCGCGAGGCGGCCATCCAGGACGTCGGCGAGCGCCTCGGGCGCGCGTCGGCCACGCAGGCGGGGGCGCTGCTGGAGCAGTGCGCGAAGGGCAAGGTCAAGCCGGGCCCCACGCAGCACTGCGACCTGACCTCGCCGGCAGCCTTCACGCTGCACGCGCTGGCCGGGCACATGCACCTGCTGGGCCGTTCGATCAAGGTGGAGCTCAACCCGGGCAAGGCGGGCGGGCGCACGCTGCTCGACGTGCCCGAGTACAACTTCGACAACCAGGCGCTGCAGCCGCTGCCCGAGCCGGTGGCGGTCAAGAAGGGCGACACGATCCGGGTGACGTGCACGCACGACGCCTCGCTGCGCGCCCAGCTGCCGCTGCTGCAGAAGCTCCCGCCGCGCTACGTGGTCTGGGGCGAGGGCACCCAGGACGAGATGTGCCTGGGCATCGCGGTCGCCTCGTAGAAGTCCTTGAAGGTGAACGCCTCGGGGCCGGGACCTTCGGCCCTGAGGCGTCGCAGCCGTTCGAAACCCTCCGCCGTCGTGGGCAGCTCCCCCACGGGAATCCACCACATCACCGCGTACGGCTCCGCGATGTGCTCGAACCACTCCCGGCGCCGCCGCAGGTAGTCCAGGTGGCCGGAGCGGTAGACGAAGTTCCACAGCGTCTCGCGTGACTCCCACACCGACAGCGTGGTGGCGAGGTAGTCGTCGTGGTCGTAGCTCAGCAGTTCCCTGGGGTCCTCGTCGTTGGCCCGCATCCGCCACACGAAGCCGGGCGCTGCGTCGGCGAGGGCGTTGACGGGTTCCAGTCCGTCGATGAAGTCGGCGATGCGGGGGTCGTCGGCGGGGGCGAGCAGGCGGGCGACGTTCATCTGTGCCAGGTGCATGGGCTTCACCTCACCATGCCCGCACTTCTATGTCAATCTTCATTTGTTTTAGAAGATCCGGCGAGGGTGACGCAGCACTCCCCCGGCCGGGGATCGAGCGCGGCCAGGCCGGGATCGCCGCCCATGCCCTCCAGCAGCCCCTGGCACAGGGCCAGGTTCATCGCGCACACCAGCACCGGCTGCTCCTCCGACAGCGTGTGGAAGGGGCAGTTGCGCATGCGCAGGACGCCGCCGTCGGTGTACGGCTCGTAGCCCCGCTCGCGCAGCACGGCGGCGACCGGCTCGCCCCGGCGGCCCCGGCCCAGGCGCTCGCCCGCCCGGCGCGCGGCCGTCTCGGCCCGATCCTCGGCGCCCAGCGTCCCGACCACCTCGGCCAGCAGGCCGGCCAGCACGCCGTAGTCGCGCGGCGGCAGGCTCACCGACCGCTCGGTCTTGGCCCGCCGGTAGACCTTGGCCGGCCGGCCGCTGCCGGGGCCCTTCTTGTCCGGGGCGCGAAAGCCCGCCTCCAGCAGCCCGACCTCGACCAGCTTGTCGAGGTGGTGGGCGGCCAGCGTGCGGGAGACTCCGGCGGCCTCGGCCGCCTCCGCCCTACCGACCTCGCCGCCCCGGGCCACGACGTGGTCGTACAGGGCCCGCCGTACCGGGTCCTGCAGGTGCGCCAGCGCGTCGAGGTCGTCGTTCACGCCCGCGAGTCTAGGTCCCCGCGCTCATCGGTAGGCGGCCAGCACGTCCACGACGAAGACCAGGGTGTCGGCGCCGCGGATGCCGAAGGCGGGCAGGCCGGCGCTGCCGTAGGCCGTCCGCGGCGGGGCGACGACCAGGACGCGGCTGCCGACGGGCACGCCGGTCAGCGCGCGTTCCCACGCCTCGATGACGCCGCCGTCGCCGACCGTGAACGCGCGCGGCCGCCCGCTCGTCCAGGTGGAGTCGAACACGCGCCGCCGCTCCCATACCGCGCCCTCGTACTGCGTGACCACGAGCTGCCCCCGCCCGACCCGCGGCCCGTCACCCCTGACCAGGACCTTGGCGGCATAGCGTGCGGGCGGCCGGGCGAGCGGCAGCGACAGCACCGGTCGCGCGCCGCCGCCGACCCTGATTCCCGCGTACGCGCCCGCGCGCCCCTGGACCGACTCGCCCTTGGCATGCGCGCCCAGGATGTCGATCACGTAGAAGAGCCCGTCGGACGGGCCGACGCCCTGGGGCGGGTTGGCGCCGAAGCCCTCGGCCGGCGGGATGGCGGCGATCACCCGGCTGCCCACCGTCCGCCCGCGCAATGCCTTGTCCAGCCCCGGAACGAGCTGCCCGACGGGGAAGGCCGCCGGAGCGCCGCGGGTGAAGCTGGAGTCGACCTGGCGGTTCTCCCGGCCGTCCCAGACATGCGCGGTGTAGTGGACGATCGCCACGTCCGTCGCGCCCAGCCGGGCGCCCTTTCCCGCGGTCAGCTGGTCGATCTGCAAACTCCCCGAGGGCCTGCCCGCGGGGAAGGCCACCGAGGGCCTGGCGCCGAACGCACCGCCGACCCTCAGCCCGGGGTCCTGCGCGGCGGGGGCGGTGCACGCGCTCAGCGCGAGGGCCGGGATCAGGAGCAGGGTCGGCCGCATCGACGTCCTTCCGCACCAACGCCAGTGGCCCGGGGCGATGCCCCGGGCCACGAGATGCTACCGCGTTGTCAGACCAGGCGTCAGTAAGCCGCGAGGACGTCCACGACGAACACGAGCGTGCTGTTGGCGGGGATGCCGTTCTGCTCCTTGTCGCCGTAGCCCATGGCGGGCGGGATGCTCATCACGACGCGGCTGCCGACCGGCACGCCGACCAGGCCCTTCTGCCAGCCCTGGATGACGCCGCTCAGCGGGAAGTTGGCCGGCTGGCCCCGCTCCCAGCTGGAGTCGAACTGCTTGTCGGTGCCCCAGATCTTGCCGGTGTAGTGCACGTCGAGGGTCTGGTTGGCCGCGACGGGCTTGCCGGTGCCCTTGATCACGGTCTTGACGACCAGGTCCTTGGGCGCCTTGTCACCGGTCTTGGTGGTCAGCGTGGGCGCCTTCTCGCCGCCCGGGCTCACGACCTTGACGCCCTTGATGGACTCCTTGGTCTCCTCACCGGTGGCGGCCTTGAGCGCGACGGGCGCGCCGCCGACCACGTCCAGCACGAACACCTTGGTCGGCTGGGCGGCGGCCTGCTGTTGCTGCTGCTGCGGGGCGGCGTCGGCGGCCAGGACCGCCAGCAGCCTGCCGCCGTGCTTGACCTTGGCGAAGCCGTCCTGCAGGACCTTGGGCAGCTGCTGGTCGATCGCGATCGTCTCCGGCTGCTTGGAGTCGTAGGAGGAGCCCTGCAAGGCGTTGGTCTTGCCGTCCCAGTCGTAGACGGTCAGGTTGACGATCAGCTTGTCGCCGCTCTTGATCGCGGGGCCGGTGCCCGCGTTGATCACCTCATAGGACGACTTGGCGGCGGGCGTACCCGAGGGGAAGGTCACCGTCGGCTTGACGTTGAGGTTGCCTGCGACCTTCACCCCCGACGACGCGGTGGCCGATGTGGAGCCGGTCGGCTCGGCGGTACCGCACGCGGCGGCGGTGAAGATCAAAGGCACGGCGGCCAGTACGGCCAGGCGGCGGCGCATGGACTTCCCTCGGGACAGACGTCTAGGTTCGCGCCACCCTATCCGAGACCGATGTAGGCCCGGGGTAAACGACCCACTACATTCCGGCGATGAGCTTGTCCACCCTCTCGTCCACACTGCGGAACGGGTCTTTGCACAGCACGGTGCGCTGCGCCTGGTCGTTGAGCTTCAGATGCACCCAGTCGACGGTGAAGTCGCGGCGCTTCTCCTGCGCCTTGCGGATGAACTCGCCGCGCAGCCGCGCCCTGGTGGTCTGCGGCGGCACCGACTTGGCCTCGAAGATCTTCAGGTCGGAGGCCACCCGCTCCACCGCGCCGCGCTTCTGCAGCAGGTAGAACAGCCCGCGCTTGCGGTGCACGTCGTGGTAGGCCAGGTCGAGCTGCGCCACGCGCGGCGAGGACAGCGGCAGGTCGTACTTCTTGCGGTACCGCTCGATCAGCTGGTACTTGGTCACCCAGTCGATCTCGCGCGAGACCAGGTCGAGGTTGCCCGTCTCGACCGCGCGCAGCGTGCGCTCCCACAGCTCCAGCACCCGGTGGGCGATCGGGTCACCGCCCCGGCGGTCGACGAAGTCCTTCGCCTTGGACAGGTACTCCTGCTGGATCTCCAGGCTGGAGGCCTCGCGCCCGTTGGCCAGCCGTACCCGGCGGCGGCCCGTCATGTCGTGGGAGACCTCGCGGATGGCCCTGATCGGGTTCTCCAGCGACAGGTCGCGCATCACCGTGCCCGCCTCGATCATGCGCAGCACCAGGTCGGTCGCCCCGACCTTGAGCAGCATCGTGGACTCGCTCATGTTGGAGTCGCCCACGATGACGTGCAGGCGGCGGAAGCGCTCGGCGTCGGCGTGGGGCTCGTCGCGGGTGTTGATGATCGGCCGCGACCTCGTGGTGGCGCTGGAGACGCCCTCCCAGATGTGCTCGGCGCGCTGCGAGACGCAGTACACGGCCCCGCGCGGCGTCTGCAGCACCTTGCCGGCGCCGCAGATGATCTGCCGGGTGACCAGGAACGGGATGAGCACGTCGGCCAGACGGCCGAACTCCCCGTGCCGGCCGACCAGGTAGTTCTCGTGGCAGCCGTAGGAGTTCCCGGCGGAGTCGGTGTTGTTCTTGAAGAGGTAGATGTCGCCGGCGATGCCCTCCTCGCGCAGGCGTTTCTCGGCGTCGACGAGAAGGCCTTCGAGGATGCGCTCGCCCGCCTTGTCGTGCGTCACGAGTTCGACGACGTTGTCACACTCGGGGGTGGCGTACTCGGGGTGGCTGCCCACGTCGAGGTAGAGGCGGGCGCCGTTGCGGAGGAAGACGTTGCTCGATCGGCCCCAGGACACGACTCGGCGGAAGAGGTAGCGCGCGACCTCGTCCGGAGACAGCCTGCGCTGTCCCCTGAACGTGCAGGTCACGCCATACTCGTTCTCGAGTCCGAAGATGCGACGATCCATCACCTCACACTATGCCCACGGATCGGCGAGCGGGAGGGATCTTGCCTGGCGTTTTTGCGCCGCCCGCGCCGCATGTCCCGACATATCACGCTTTGTGCGGTACGCCATGTGGTGCGGCGTGTGGTGTGCCGTGTGATGCGCCGCCCAGCATGCGGCTCTTGCCGGCCAGGATGTGCTCCTCCATCAGGTGGCCGACCGTGACCGCGTCGCCGGCGGCGATGCGCTCGACGATCTCCCGGTGCTGGGCGTTGGAGATCTGCCGGGCGGCGTCCGGCTCCAGGCCGTGCCGCCGGAACAGGTGCAGTTCCTTAGAAATATCGTCATAAAGCTCAACCAGACGGGGATTGCCGGACAACGCCACCAGGCGCCGGTGCAGGTCCACGTTGAGCGGATAGTAGTGATCCATGTCGGCGCAGTCCCGGAGCCGCTCGACCACCTCCAGCAGCCCGGCGACGTCGTCCTCGCCGGCCCGCTCGGCGGCCAGCCGCCCGGCCAGCCCGAACAGGCTCGCCCGGATGTCGTAGAGCTGGGCCGCCTGCTCGACCGAGATCTCCCTGACGAACATGCCGCGGTTGGCCCGGAACTCGGCCAGCCTGCTGCGTTCGAGCTGGCGGCAGGCCTCGCGGACCGGCCCGCGGCTGACGCCCAGCCGCATGGCCAGCGCCGACTCGTTGATCCGGTCACCGCCTTTCAGCGTGCCGTTGATGATCATGTTTTCGAGCTCTTCGACGATCAGCTGGGGAAGTGAGGTGGCCTGCCGCTCGGCCACCCGGCGCCGGAGCGCGTCGGTGTAGTCGCCCACCCGATCTTCCCTACCCCAGCCTTCCACAAATTGCAAATCGTTGACAGTTGACGATTTTCGGGGGGAAGCTCCTTCCACCACCCCCTGGACGAAGGAACAGCATGAAGATCAAGGACATCCGGGCCGGCGTGCACACCACCTCGATCGAGGTGCCGCTGCTGGAGGGCCGGGTCGACGGGTACGGCAGAGCCGAGCAGAAGGAGTTCGTCTTCTGCGAGGTCGAGACCGACGAGGGCCTGACCGGCGTGGCCATCACCGGCCACTTCCTGGCCCGCTCCGTCGTCGCCGCCCTGGAACACCACTTCCTGCCCATCGTCGCCGGCCTCGACCCGCGCGAGGTCGAAGCCGTCCACCAGCGCGTCTGGCAGAAGCTCAACCCCCGGACGATGACCGGCGTGGTCTCCAGCGCCCTGTCCCTGCTGGACATCGCCCTGTGGGACATCGCCGGCAAACACGAGGGCCGCACGGTGGCCTCCCTGCTCGGCGGCGCCCGTACACAACTGCCGGTGTATGTGACCTTCGGCTTCCCGCAGTACGACAGGGACCAGCTCGCCGAGGCCGCCCGTCTCCAGGTGGCGGCCGGGTTCACCGCGCTGAAGATGGTCGTCGGCGTGGACGAGGGCGGCTGGCGCGAGGACGCCCGCCGGATCCGGGCCGTGCGCGAGGCGGTGGGCGGCGACGTTGACCTCATGATCGACGCCAACTACCTGTTCACCCCCACCGAGGCCAAGTACCTGGCCCGCGCCGTCGAGGACTGCGACCTGACCTGGTTCGAGGAACCGCTGCACCAGAACGACGCCCGCGCCCTGGCCGACCTGCGCGAGCACACCTCGATCCCGCTGGCCGCCGGGCAGATGGAAGGCCACCGCTGGCGCCTGCGCGAACTGGTCGAACGCCGCGCCGTGGACATCCTGCAGCCCAACCCCTGCTACTGCGGCGGCTTCACCGAGGCGCGCAAGGCCGCCCACCTGGCCCAGATCTACAACCTGCCGATCGCGCACGGCGGCGGGTGGCCGCTGTTCAGCATGCACACCCTCGCGGGGCTGATGAACGGCTGGATCCTCGAATGGCACCTCGGCATGGGCCAGGTCGGCCGGCAGCTGTTCCCCGGCTCCCCCGCTCCGGAGGCCGGGAAGATCTCGCTGTCCGGCCGGCCGGGGCTCGGACTCGACGTCGACCGCGGCGCGCTCCGCGACACCCTGGTGCGGTAGCCATGCGGGCGTTGGCGCGTAACACCAGCATGCAGGTGCTCGTCGCGGCGGTCGCCGCCGCGATCTTCGGGTTGCTGTGGCCGGAGACCGGCGCCCAGCTCAAGCCCCTGGCCGACGTCTTCATCGCGCTCATCAAGCTGGTGATCGCGCCGGTGGTGTTCCTGGTCGTGGTCAGCGGCATCGTCTCGGCGGGCAACCTGAAGTCGGTCGGCAGGATCGCGCTGAAGGCGATCATCTACTTCGAGATCGTCACCACGCTCGGCATGCTCATCGGCCTGGCCGCCGTCAACCTCCTGCGGCCCGGCGCGGGGGTCGCCCCGCCCGCCGGCGCCTCGGAGGAGCTGACGGACTACGTCAAGGGCGGCACGGAGCGTACCTTCGCCGACTGGCTCACGCACATGATCCCCGACAACGCCGTCGGCTCCTTCGCCACCGGCGAGGTCCTCCAGGTGCTGATCTTCGCCGTGCTGTTCGCCCTGGCCCTGCTCGCCCTGCCGCCCGAGGTGGGCGAGCCCGTCGCCCGCGGGTGCACGCGCCTGGCCGAGGTGTTCTTCAGCATGATCCGCTTCATCATGTACCTGGCGCCGATCGGCACCTTCGGCGCCGTCGCGTACACGGTCGGCAAGTACGGCCCGGAGACCCTGACCGCGCTCATGAAGCTCGTCGGCGTCTCCGTCCTCGCACTGGCCGTCTTCATGCTGGTCGTCCTGGTCCCGATCTGCCGTATGGCCGGCTTCTCCTATCTGCGCCTGGTCCGCGCTCTGCGCCGCGAGCTGTACATCGTGCTCGGGACGTCCTCGTCGGAGTCGGTCATGCCGCAGCTCATGGCCCGCCTGGAGGAGTTCGGCTGCAAACGCTCGGTGGTCGGCCTGGTCGTCCCGACCGGCTACTCCTTCAACCTCGACGGCGTCGCCGTCGTCATCCCCATCTGCGTCGTCTTCATCGGTCAGGTGTACGGCGTGCCGCTCGGCCTCGGCGACCAGCTCCTGCTGTTCCTGGTCTTCCTGGTGCTGTCCAAGGGCACCGCCGGGGTCACCGGGTCGGCGTTCGTGACGCTGGCCAACACCGTGGCGGCGGTGCGGCTGGTGCCCGTCGCCGGCCTCGCGCTGGTGTTGTCGGTCGACCGTTTCCTCTCCCTGATCAGGGCCGTCACGAACGTGCTCGGCAACGCCGTGGCCGCGGTGGTCGTGGCCCGGTGGGAGGAGGGCGGCCTCGACCGCGAACTGTTCGAGAAGACCATCGGCGGCCCACGCAAGGAGAAGGCCCATGCCGCGGATCATCGCCATCCATGAGGGAACCGTCCCGATCAGCTCGTCCATCGCCAACGCCTATATCGGCTTCGGCCGCATGGACTGCTCCATCGTGGCGGTCGTCAGCGACGTCATGAGGAACGGCCGCCCGCTGACCGGCTACGGCTTCAGCTCCAACGGCCGCTACAGCGCGGGCGAGATCATCCGCCGCCGCGTCGCGCCCCGCCTGCTCGAAGCCGATCCGGACCGCCTGCTGACCGACGACGGCGTCACCTTCGACCCGGTCAAGGCGCTGCCCGTCATGACCGGCGACGAGAAACCCGGCGGCCACGGCGAACGTTCCGTCGCGGTCGGCGTGCTCGACATGGCCCTGCACGACCTGGCCGCCAAGATCGAGGACAAGCCGCTGTACCGCTGGCTGTGCGAGCGCCACGCCCTCGGCGAGCCGGACGGGTCCGTCTTCGTCTACGCCGCCGGCGGCTACTACTCCCCCGGCAAGACGCTCAAGGACCTCCAGGCGGAGATGCGGCGCTTCCTCGGCCTCGGCTACACCACCGTCAAGATGAAGATCGGCGGCGCGTCGCTGCGGGAGGACCTGCGCCGCGTCGAAGCCGTCCTCGACGTCGTGGACGGCGCCCACCTCGCCGTGGACGCCAACGGCCGCTTCGACCTCGCCACCGCCCTGGCGTACGGCGCGGCCCTCGAACCCTACGGCCTGGCCTGGTACGAGGAACCCGGCGACCCGCTCGACCACGCCCTGCACGCCACCCTGGCCGAGCGGTACCCGGGGCCGCTGGCCACCGGCGAGAACCTCTTCTCCCTGCCCGACGCCCGCAACCTCCTGCGGTACGCCGGCATGCGCCCCGACCGCGACCTCATCCAGATCGACCCGGTCCTCAGTTACGGCCTGGCCGAATACCTGCGCATCCAGGCCATGCTCCGGCGGCACGGCTGGTCCGCCCGGCGCTGCGTCCCTCATGGCGGGCACCAGTTCGCCCTGCACATCGCCGCCGCCCTGAAGCTCGGGGGCAACGAGTCCTACCCGGGCGAGTTCGAGCCCACGGGCGGCTTCGCCGACGACGCCGTGGTCGAGGACGGCCACCTCCGGCTACCCGACCTTCCGGGCATCGGCCTGGAGAACCAGACGAAGCTCCACAAAATCCTCCAATCCCTTCACCCCTAAAACCCCCGGTCAAAGGGCGGGACTGGAGAGCGAACCCCACCGCGGGCGAGGTCGTGCCGGAGTTCCTACCCACCACGGGCATCGGGCCGGAGGGTGGATCGGGCTGCGGGGTGCGCCGGTAGCCGGCCCGCGGGGCGGGCGTCGCGGCGGCCCGCCACGCGCGCCGGCCCGCCGTCTCCCTGGACGGAGGCCGGGCACGTGCGGCGGGTGGGGGTGGGCGCGGCTGGGCCGTAACGGACCGTCGCGCTGTTGACTGAGCGTCACCGCAACGACAGCCGCGGCCAATCGGCGACGTCGCGGAGGAGCTGCCGGTCGTGGGTGGCCATGACCACGGCGGCGGCCGTCGCGTGGAGGGCCTGCGTGAGTTCCTCCACCAGCGCCATCGACAGGTGGTTGGTCGGCTCGTCCAGCAGTACCACCTGCGGGCGGGCCGCCAGCAGCAACGCCAGGTCCAGGCGGCGCTGCTGGCCGATCGACAGTTCCGACACCGGACGGTGCGCGGCCTGCGACGGCAGCAGGCCCAGGCTCGACAGGCCCAGCCGCTCCGCCTCCGCCAGCACGCCGGTGCTGACCAGCCGCGCCATCGCGGCGTCGAACACCTCGTGGGCCGGTCGCCGCGACGGCTCCGGGGACTCCTGCGACAGCAGTCCCACCCGCCCGCCGCGCTGCACACTGCCCGCGCCGGGTTCGAGCCTCTGCGCGAGTACGGCCAGCAGCGTCGACTTGCCGGCGCCGTTCGGACCGGTCACCACGAGGCGGTCGCCCGCGCGCAGGTGCACCGACTGGGGTCCACGCAGCCGCCCGGCCACCTCCACCCCGTCGGCGCGCAGCAGCGTCACGCCGGGCGGAGCGGGCAGCGGCGGCGCCTGGAAGCGCATCGGCGGCTTCGGCACGTCCAGTACCTGCGCCTCGAGCGCCTCCTGCCGCCGGTGCACGGCCCGCACCAGCGCGGGCGCCCGGGTGGCACGCGTGTGCTTGCCGGTGCCCTTGTCGGGACGCCAGCCGGTGCTGAGCCGGTTCTGCGCGGTCGACAGGTCGTCGGCCAGGCGCTGGCGTTCGCTCTGCTGGTCGCGGTAGTCGGACTCCCAGCGTTCGCGCTCGGCCGTGCGGCCCTCGCGGTAGCCCTCGTAGCCGCCGCCGTACGTACGGGGACGGCCGTCGCGGGTCGGGTCGAGGTCGAGCACGGTGGTGACGACGTCGCTGAGCAGGGCGCGGTCGTGGCTGACCAGCACCACGCCACCAGGGTGCTCGCGCAGCCGGGCGGTCAGGTAGTCCAGGCCCGCCGCGTCGAGATGGTTGGTCGGCTCGTCGAGCAGCAGCAGGTCGTGCCCGGCGCCGAGCAGGCAGGCCAGCCGGATCCGGTAGCGCTGACCGACCGAGAGCCCCGCCAGCGGCCGGGCACGGTCGTCGACGGCGCCGAGCGCGGCCAGCGAGACGTCCACGCGCCGGTCGGCCTCCCACGCGCCGATCGACTCGGCGTCGGCCAGCGCGCGTTCGTACTCCTGCTCGGCGCCCGGCCGCCCCTCGGCCAGCGCCTCCGTGGACTCCTCGAACGCCGCCAGGACCCGCCGTACCTCGGCGAGCTCGACGTCGATGAGATCACCGACGGTACGGTCGTCGCCGACCGGCATCTCCTGGTCGGCCACGCCGATGGTGCCGGCCCGGCTGACCTCGCCCGCGTCCGGAACCAGAGCTCCGGCCAGGACCTGCAGCAACGTGGTCTTGCCCCGGCCGTTCTCACCGACGACGCCCAGGCGTTCGCCCGGGGAGACGGTGAGGTTCACACCGACCAGGACCGGCCGCCCGCCACGCGTGACGCGAAGATCGGTGGCGCTCAGGTGGGCGCGGGCGCGCAGGGAAAGAGCGGTAGACACACTTCCTCCAAGAACGGGGCTCAACCCCGCGAAAAGAATCGGACGGCGGATACGCCTCGCCGCGCCCGGGGCCGCTCATGGGGCCGCGTCGGGCGTAGTCGGGGGCTTGGCGCCGTCCCTCTTAGAGGAAGAAGTAATAGTGCATGAAATGAGCATATCGGACAGGCCGCAGGGTCCGCCCCTCATTTTCCGGTACGGCCGGCGAGGTCGGCGAAGACCACGACGTTGTCGGCGTACTCGCGCCTGACCGGGTCGAACGTCCCGCCACAGGTGATCAGGCGAAGTTCCGGGCGGTCGGTGTCGGTGTAGACGCGCTCCGACGGGAAGTGCCGTTTGGGGAAGGCCTCGACCGAGCGGACCCGGAACATGGCCGTCGAGGCGTCGGCCCGGGTCACCCTGATCAACGCGTCGGGCCGGAGGGTGGCGACGCCGTGGAAGACGGCCGGGCCGGTGGTGGAGTCCACATGGCCGAACAGGGCGGCGGCGCCCGGCTCACCCGGCGCGGGTCCGTGCTTGTACCAGCTGACCAGGTGCGCCTGACGCGCCGACGGGACGCGGGCGGTGCCGTCCTTGTTGAGGCCGCGCGGGGCGATCCCGGCCTTGACCTTGAGCCCGGGGATCTCCAGGCGAACAGGGGCAGATCGCGGCATGGGCGCGACGGCCGCCGAGTGGACCAGCCCCTCAAGAACCTCGACGACCTTCTCCAGCGCGGGCTTCCCCACCACCACGAGAACAATCCCGGCCACCACGACCCCCACGGCCCAGGCCCTCACGAGCCCACCCCGGCCGCGGCCCTTCCCGGACCGGCCCCGCACCACACCGCGGTCCCACAGCCCCACGCCACACCCTCGCACCCCAGCGCCACACCCACCGGCGTCACGCTCCCGCCCACCGGCGCCACACCCACCGGGGCGCGCCCCTCGGCACTCGGCATCGCGCGTTCGCCGCCCAATGTCACCCGCTCGCCGGCCGGTGTCCCAGGATTGCCGAGACGGCGCATGTCAGCCCCTGCGGCGGGTACGGCGGCGCATCGCGGCGACTCCGCCGAGCGCCAGCGCTCCTACTCCGGCCCACAGGAGAGCGCCTCCCGGGGCGCCCCGTTGCAGACCGGCCTCCTCCCCCTGACCTGCCGGCTTGGCCGCATGGGCGGGTCGGGGTGTGGGGGCCGTACCGCCGAAGCCGGTGTATGCCCCGCCGTGCGGGCGGCCTCCCACCACGGTGAACGCGGCCCGGCTGGTCGGCTCGTCCTCGTCGTCGCAGTACCCGTAGACCGGCTGGCGGCCCCGTGGAGTGCCGATGGGCACGCGTATGTCGTCCTCGAAACGACCGTCCCCCAGGTCGTCGATCGGGATCTCCCCGAACGAGGTGGGCCCGTCGATCATCCTCGACTCGGAATCGGGGTCGCACAGCAGCCGGACCGTCACCCATCCACCGGCCCGTACGGTCGACGGCCGCAGGCCCAGGTCCTCGTCGGCCCGGGCCGGGACCGCGGCCACCCCCAACGCCACGGTGATACCGGCCAAAGCGGCGGCGATCCCACGCATCTGCTGCCTCCAGCGGTGATCCACTTCCTCTGATCACCTACCGCCGCAAGCCCCAACGTAAGACCCACCTTGGGACTACGGGGTGTAAATCTCCTGCACTCGGACGATCTTCCCCTTGTAGACGGTGATCAGCGCCGGACGCTCGTACTGCTTGGCCCGCTTGATCAGCACCGACCGCGAGCACCGCTTGTTGCCGAGCCCGGTGTTGCGGTCCACGGTCATGTTCTGCATGGACGCCTTGCACCCGAACGCCGACAGGAACACCACGTTCTTCGCGATCGGCGAGGAGTACGCCCGCACGTCACCCTCGGGCGGCCCCACGAAGTGACCCTCGGTCTGGGTGCCCTTCTTCCACTTGATCGGCTCGTAGTCGGCCTTGACGCCGCTGACGTGGGTGATCCAGCCACGCAGGATGCCGTCGCGCCGCGAATGGACGCCCTTGGTGAAGTCGTGCCCGGGGTCCGCCTGGAAGGTGGTCCCGAAGATCTTGGGCGCCTTGAACGTGGGGATCGCCGTGAACGCGGCGGCCGTGGGCAGCGTGACGGTGCTCCGGGTGCCGGCGTGGGCGGTGCTGACGAAGGAAAGGGTCAAGGCGGCCACCGCGCCGCCCGCCAGGATGTATCGGGTCGAAGTCTTCACACGATCTACGATCCCGGCACACGTGCCCTGGTTCGCGCGGCAACACGTGACACACGTCACACCCTGTCGCCCGCGACGGCAAGTCCGGCTCCCAGGGCACCATCCGGCCCGCGACCCTGGCCGGAACGCCGCCGCGGCAGGCCGTACCCGAAAACCGGGCGCCACTCGGAACCGGGCCGAACCAGGCCGGAGGCCGACAGACAGGACACCGACGAGCACGACCGCCACACGGGCGCGGATCGGTGCCGAAGGCGAGCGGTGGTGGAACCACCGATCAGCCGCAGACGAGACACGGCCGGCGGGCGGGATCGGGAGGCTCCGGGCCGACCCCGGCGGGCGCGAGCGGGACCGGCCGGCGGGCCGCCGAGGCGAGGGCGGAGCGGGGAGTCCCGAAGCCGACGGTGCGGGAAAGAGCAGAGGGCGGGCCGGTGGAGAGGGTGGGGCCGAGAGGACGTGCGTGGGCGCCGCGGCGTTTCGCCGCGGCGCCCGATGCCGCTTCGGCCCAGAGGCCAGAGACCAGAAGCCAGAGGCCAGAGGCCAGAGACCGAGGAGCCCGTGGGCTCTGGGTCGCTACAGGGGTGAGGAGCCGTCGTCGATGTCGCCGTCCGGGCCCGTCGGCGGGCCCGTGGGGGCGTCGTCGGGTTCCGTGGCGGCAGCGGCGGGCGGGGTGGGCGGGGCGGCGGGGAGGATGCGCTCCAGGCGCGCCCCCGTCAGCCGCTGGAACTTGCGGTGCTCGCGGTTGCGGTCCAGGACCGCGACCTCCAGCTGGGCCACCGGCGGCCGTTCGCCACCGGGCTCCGTCAACGCCACCAGCGCGACCTCAAGGGCGTCGGCCAGCGGCATCGCCTCGCGGTAGCGCTCCTTCAGGCGGCCCGAGACGGCTTCGGCCTGGCCGCCCATCACGGTGAAGCCGTGCTCGTCGAAGACCGAGCCGTCGAAGGTGAGACGGTAGATGGCGTCGCCGTCGGGCGTGTCGCCGACCTCGGCCACCACGACCTCGACCTCCAGCGACTTGATCGACTCGGTGAAGATCCGGCCGAGGTTGGACGCGTAGAGGTTGGCCAGGCCGCGGCCGGTCACGTCGGAGCGGTCGTAGGTGTAGCCGTTGATGTCGGCGTAGCGGATGCCGCCCAGCCGCAGTTCCTCGAACTCGTTGTAACGCCCGACGGCGGCGAAGCCGATCTTGTCGTAGATCTCACTGATCTTGTGCAACGCCCGCGACGGGTTGGGCGCGACGAACAGGATGCCGTCCTCGTACTGCAGTACGACGACCGAGCGGCCCCGCGCGATGCCCTTGCGCGCGTAGTCCGCCTTGTCCCGCATGATCTGCTCAGGGGAGGCATATCCAAAAGGCATGGACACCGCAGGTGTTCCTTTCTAGCGCAGCGGGGCGATGGGGCCGTCAGGTGAGATCAACCGGGCTTCGAGCATCTGCTCGACGTATCCGGAGACCTCCTCGTCGGTGAGCCGGCGGAACCCGTTGGCGTCGATCACCGACACGATGGGCCAGATCTTCCTGGTCACGTCGGGTCCGCCCGTCGCCGAGTCGTCGTCGGCCGCGTCGTAGAGAGCCTGGATGAGCGCCATCACGGTGTCGTCGGCGCCGGCGCCGTCGCGGTAGAGCTTCTTCAGCGAGCCGCGGGCGAAGATGGAGCCGGAGCCGATCGCGTCGAAACGCTCCCGCTCGTACGGCCCGCCCGCCACGTCATAGCTGAAGATGCGCCCCTCGTCCTTGTCGGGGTCGTAGGCGGCGAACAGCGGCACCACCACCAGACCCTGCATCGCCATGCCGAGGTTGCCGCGGATCATCGTGGCCAGGCGGTTGGCCTTGCCGTTGACCGACAGCGTGCGGCCTTCCATCTTCTCGTAGTGCTCGAGCTCCACGCGGTAGAGCCGGGCCATCTCGATGCCGGTGCTCGCGGTGCCCGCGATGCCCATGACGGAGTAGTCGTCGGTGCGGAACACCTTCTGCACGTCACGCTGCGAGATCATGTTCCCCGATGTGGCCCGCCGGTCTCCGGCCATGACCACGCCGCCCGCGAAGGTGGCCGCCACGATCGTCGTGGCGTGCGGAACCTGGTCGCCGATCGGGGTGGCCAGGACCTCACCGCGGACCGGGAGCAATTCCGGCGCGTGCGAGCTGACGAACTCGGTGAACGACGAACTCCCCGAGTTCACGAAAAATCGGTCGACCAAGCCGGCGGGCAGATCCCTGTGCGATGCCACGCGACTCCCTCCCCAATCGTCATTACCTCTAGCCAGACCCTACTCATGTTGCGTTGCCCCATGCACTTCCCACGATCAGCTCAGGGCGAACCGTTCATCAGATCGTTTCTTTACGCCCGAGTCGGGTCGTGCGATTGTCGGTATGTCTGCACGTCCTCAACTGGAGGCCGACATGCGACCTGTGCTCATCGGCGCCGCCCTCCTCCTCGCCCTCGCCGCCTGCGGCACCGGCCGGCCGTCGAGCCCCGGGAGCGTGACCCTCACGATCGCCGCCAACTCGATCTCCGGCGGCAAGAACTCCGAGAGCGCCGACTGGATCAGGACCTGGGTGATCCCCGAGTTCGAGCGGAGCCATCAGAACGTCAAGGTGCTGTTCCAGCCGAGCGGCGTCGAGGACGAGCAGTACAAGACGAAGATCGCCCTGGATCTCAAGTCGAAGACCGGCGCCGACGTCATCGACGTGGACGGCATCTGGGTGGGCGAGTTCGCGCAGGCCGGTTACATCAAGCCGCTGGCGGAGGTGGGCGGGCCCACGGTGGACGGCTGGGAGGGCTGGTCGCAGATCCCGCAGGCCGTGCAGGGGCTCGGCATCTTCGACGGCAAGAAGTACGCGCTGCCGCAGGGCACCGACGGCCGCGTGCTGTTCTACAACCGGACGCTGTTCAAGAAGGCCGGCCTGCCGGAGCCGTGGCAGCCGGCGAGCTGGCAGGAGATCATCGACGCCGGGACCAGGCTCAAGGCGGCCGGGGTGCCGGTGCCGATCCAGATCAACGCCGGCACCGCGATGGGCGAGGCCACCACCATGCAGGGCGCGCTGCCGCTGCTGACCGGCGCGGGCTCGGAGATCTACACCACCGGCAAGTGGACCGGCGCCTCCCCGGCCATGAAGGACGTGCTCGGCTTCTACCAGCAGATCTACGCCAAGGGCCTGGGCGATCCGAAGCTGCAGCAGGAGGCCAAGGGCCGCGACAAGTCCTTCGCCCAGTTCGCCGAAGGCAAGATCGCGATCCTGGCGGAGAGCGACTACTTCTGGCGCTCGGTCATCGAGCCGAAGGCGGGCGTGGCGCCCTTGGCCGAGCGTGACACGGTCGTCGGTTACGCCAAGATCCCGGCCAAACAGCCGGGCGGCGGCATCCGCGGCCAGGACTTCGTCTCGATGTCCGGCGGCGCGGTGCGGGTGCTCAACCCCTTCTCCAAGAACCCGAAACTCGCCTGGGAGCTGCTGGCGTTCATGCACTCGGCGGCGGCGACCAAGTCGCAGCTGGCCGGGCAGGTGCGCATCAGCGCCCGCGACGACGTCAACGCCGAGGTGCTGACGGCCGACCCGATGCTCAAGTACATCGCGGAGGAGGTCCTGCCGATCACGGCGTACCGGCCGCCGCTGGCGGTCTATCCGCAGGTGTCGGCCGCGCTTCAGGAGGCCACGGCCGCGGTCGTGGCGGGCTCCTCGCCCGAGGAGGCGGCGGTCGCGTACCAGACGAAGCTGGAGCGGCTGGTCGGCGGCGCGGCCAACATCGCGGGATGATCACCGATGCCGCCGGGCTCGGGCGCGCCAGGGCCACCGCGTTCGTGCTGCCCGCGCTCGTGCTCATCGCGGTCTTCCTCGTCTTCCCCGCTCTCTGGACGATCTACCTGGGGCTCACCGACTACCGGCTGACCGGGCTCCAGGCGGCCGACCCGCAGGTGGTCGGGCTGGACAACTACACCTCCGCGCTCGGCGACCCGCGCTTCCTGTCCTCGCTGTGGCTGACCGTCGCCTACGTGGGCGGCTCGGCCGTGATCGGCCAGGCGGGGCTCGGGTTCGCGCTCGCGTGGGTGCTGCGCACCCGGCGCGGGGCGGTTCGGCGGCTGGTCGAGGGCGTGGTGCTGCTGTCGTGGATCCTGCCGTCGACGGTGGTGGGGTTCCTGTGGTTCGCGCTGCTCGACCGCGACGACGGCACGCTCAACGCGCTGCTCGGCACGCCGGGGTTCGCGTGGCTGCTGGACCACCCGCTGCTGTCGATCATCGTCTTCAACACCTGGCGGGGCACCGCGTTCTCGATGATGCTGTACTCGGCGGCGCTGGAGAACGTGCCGCCCTCCCACCTGGAGACCGCCCGCCTGGCCGGCGCCAACGTCTTCCAGCAGCTGCGCGACGTCGTCTTCCCGCTCATCCGCCGGCACGTGCTGACGAACCTGCTGCTGATCAGCCTGTGGACGTTCAACGACTTCACGCCGTTCGTCCTGACCGGCGGCGGGCCCGAGGGCCGCTCGGAGATCCTGCCGATCTACGTCTACAACCTCGCGCTGCGCGGCGGCGAGCTCGGCGTCGGCGCGGCGGTCTCCTTCCTCATCCTGCTCGTCAACCTCGTCTTCGCGCTGGCCTACCTGCGGCTGCTGCGCGGGCGGCGGCGGCAGGAGGCCACGGCCGCCGCGGGAGGGCCACCGGCATGATCAGGCACACGGTCGGCAGGCTCGTCTCCACGGTCTTCGTCGCCGTCGTCCTGGCGCTGTTCGCGCTGCCGATGTTGTGGCTGGCGGCGGCGCCGTTCGACGCCTCCCCCACGATCACGACGTCGGTGCCGGAGTTCACGCTCGCCAACTTCGCCGCCATCCTCGACAACCCCTACGCGCTGGGCTCCATCGGCAACTCGCTGATCCAGGGCGGGGGCGCGGCGGTGCTGGTCGTCGTGCTGGCCGCGCTCGCCGCGTACGCGCTGTCGCGGGTGTCCGTGCCCGGCAGGGACGTGCTCCTGTATCTGCTTCTGCTGCTGTCGTCCGTGGTCACCGGGACCGCCGCGATGGTCCCGATCTTCGAGCTGGCCACCCGGCTCAACCTCATCGACACGCATCTGGGCGTCATCCTGGTCGTCTCCGGCGGCCTGCTGCCCGCGGCGATCTTCATACTCAAGGACTTCATGGACGAGACGCCCACGTCCTACGAGGAGTCCGCGCGGGTCTTCGGCGCCTCGCCGCTGCAGATCCTGCGGCACATCACCGTTCCGCTCGTGCGTCCCGGCCTGGCCACGATCGGCGTCTGGGCGCTGGCCAGCGTGTGGGGCGGGTTCCTGTTCCAGTTCATCCTGCTGCGCGATCCGGAGAAGTCGCCCGGCTCGGTGATCCTCTACACCCTCTACACCGAGGGCGGCGCGCCCAAGCTCGACCTCATCTCGACCTTCTCGCTGCTCTACTCGCTGCCGGTCGTGGCCATGTACCTGTTCGTCTCCCAGCGGTACGGCTTCCGCTTCCACGGAGGTATCAAGCGGTGATCTCGCTGCACGGCCTGACCAAGGTGTTCCCCGGCGGTGTGCGCGCCCTGGACGCGATCGACCTGACGGTGGCCGACGGCGAGTTCTTCGCGCTGCTCGGCCCGTCGGGCTGCGGCAAGACGACGCTGCTGCGGACGATCTCCGGCCTCGAAACCCCCACGTCTGGAAATATCCGCATCAACGAGGCGGACGTCACCCGCCTGCCCCCGGGCCGCCGCGACGTCGCCATGGTCTTCCAGGACTACGCGATCTTCCCCCACATGGACGTCACCGACAACATTGCCTACCCGCTGCGCATCAAGAAGGTCCCCCGCGCCGAACGGGTGCGCAAGGCCGCCGAGGTGGCTCGCCGCCTGTCGCTGGCCGACCTGCTGCACCGCCGCCCCGCCCAGCTGTCCGGCGGCCAGCAGCAGCGGGTGGCGCTGGCCCGCGCGATCGCCTGCCACCCGGCCGCGTTCCTGTTCGACGAGCCACTGTCCAACCTCGACGCCCGGCTGCGCCTGGAGGCGCGCACGTTCCTCAAACGCCTGCAGCGCGAACTGGCCGTCACCACCGTCTTCGTCACCCACGACCAGGCCGAGGCGCTGGCTCTGGCCGACCGCATCGCCGTCATGTCGGCCGGGCGCATGGTGCAGATCGGCACCCCCGCCGAGGTCTTCCAGCGGCCCGCCACCACGTTCGTCGCCTCGTTCATCGGCTCCACCCCGATGAACCTGCTGCCCGGCACGAACACCGGCGGCGCGCTGCGTGTCGCGGGCGCCGTCCGCGCCGCTCCCGCCGGTCTCGGCGAGGGCGACGAGATCGTGTACGGCGTGCGGCCCGAATACATGCGCCTGTCCGAGACCGAACGGCAGGACGGTATCCCGGGCACCGTGGCCGTGCTGGAGAACCTGGGCACCGGAGTGCTGGTCACGCTCGAGTCCGGCGACCACCTCGTGCAGGCGGTCGTGCCCGAGGGCGGTGAGCCGGCGCTGGGTGCGCGACGCTGGGCCGTACCGGCTCGATCGCTCGTCTACCGCGACGGCGCGCTGCTCGCCTGACCGGCCGCGGCGGTGTGGCCGAGGATCGCCGGGACGACCTCGTCCCAGGTGCGCCGGGGGAAGATCTCGTGCCCGACGCCCTCCAGCACCCTCGCCCGCGCCCCGGGGATCGCCGCGGCCAGCGCCTGCCCGTGCCCCGGCGGGAACAGCGGGTCGTCGCCGCCCTGGAAGACCAGCACCGGTACCGCGATCTCGCCGAGCCGTTCGCGCCACGGCCGGCCGGCGTCGATGAGGAACGGGTTGGTGAGCTGGGCGGCCAGGTTCGGCGTGCGGTCCACGACGCGCGCGGCCATGGCCCGCAGCGCCGCCTCGTCGAAGACGGCCCCGGCGTAGGGGCGCTCGCCCTCGACCAGGTAGTCGAGCACGGCCGCGCGGTCGGTCCAGTCGGGCCCCGGCTGCTCCTCGGCGAACAGCGCCAGGATCCTGTCCGCCATCGGCGGCAGGTCGGGGGACTCGTGGCCCGGACCGCCGGGGGTGGCGCCGGTGAGGGTGAGGGAGGCGGCGCGGCCGGGGTGGTCGAGCGCCACCAGCTGCGCGACCGCGGAGCCCTGCGACATGGCGACGAGGTGGGCCCCGTCCAGGCCGAGCGCCTCGATCAGCGCGGCGGCGTCGGCCGCGAGGTCGTTCAGTCCGTACGCCGGCTCGCCCGCCGGATAGCTCGTCGAACGGCCGGCGTCACGGCTGTCGAAGCGCACCACCCGCCGTCCGCCCGCGACGAGCCGGGCGACGAACTCCTCCTCCCAGGCCACGAGCGACTGCCCCGCGCCGTGAAGCAGGAGGATCGCCGGGTCACCCGGGTCCCCGGACGTCTCGACGTTCAGCTCGACCCCGTTGACCGCCAGCTTGCGTTCCATGCCCCACACTCCCGCTACTTCGTTACGTGTAACGAAAGCCTATCCCAAGATCTGTTACATGTCACCGAAGTCCCGTAGACTGCCGGGGTGACCGAGACGAGGGACGAGACCGCGCTCGAGGCGTGGGAGGCCTACCGCCGCCTGCGCCTGCACGTCGACACCGAGGTCGCCCGCGACGTGGAACGCGCGAGCGGCCTGTCGATGGCCGACTACGACGTGCTGGCCGCCCTGGCCGAGCTCTCCGGCGGCGAGCACTGCATCCGCGTGCGCGGCCTCGCCGAACACCTGCGCTGGGCCCACAGCCGCCTGTCGCGCCAGCTCGGCCGGATGGAGCAGCGCGGGCTCGTCGGCCGCGAGAAGTGCGAGCTCGACGGCCGCGGCGAGGACGTCGTGCTCACCGGCGAGGGCCGCCGCGCGCACGACCGCGCGGCTCCGGTCCACCTCGACGCGGTACGCCGCCACCTCACCGGAGCGCTCTCCCCCGAGCAGCTGGCCGCCTTCACCGCCATCGCCCGGCGCCTCGCTCCATAACGATTGGGAACACCCTGGCGGTATCCACCTTTGCTCCGCGTGCGCGGAGGACGACGATAAGCACATGCGAGCAAGCGGCATCGCCCTGGGTTCCCAGGCCGGCCGGGTGCTGACGCTCCTGCGCGAGTGGCCCGGCCTTGAGGCGACAGCCCCGTACTGCACATGCGGAGTCGGCGTGGCCGCCGGCACCTGCCAGATCCTCCACCTGCACGCCGACGACGACGCCGAACTCCGCCTCACCCGCCCGGCCATCTGCCGCCTGTACCCGGCGCTGGCCGGTACCGAGCGGGTCGTGTTCGGGCGCAGCGAGGACTGGATCGGCATCCGCCTCGACACCGCACACGACACCGACCTTCTGCTCACCCTGCTCAGCGTCGCCATCAAGGCCTGTGACCGCGGCGAGTGCCGCCAGGCGGTCACCCCGTGCTCGGCCGCCCTCTACCGCGACGCGCCGGTCCGCCTGCCGGCCGGCACGGCCCTGGCCTGACCCTCCGCCAGCCGTACCCTCACCACAAGCTCCGGAACGTGCGGCGGGCGGGCGCTCCCCCGCGAGCCGTCACGAACACGGCCCGCGGCGCCCCCGCACGTCGGGAGGCGGGATACTGGAAGGGTGTCCACCAGGGACTGGATCCTGCATCTCGACCTCGACTCGTTCATGGCGTCGGTCGAGATCCTGCGGCACCCCGAACTGCGGGACCGCCCGGTCATCGTGGGCGGCAACGGCGATCCGACCGTCCCGCGCACGGTTGTGGCCACCGCCTCCTACGCCGCCCGCGAGCACGGCGTGCATTCCGGGATGCCCATGCGCACGGCGTTGCGCAAGTGCCCGGACGGCGTGTTCCTGCCCAGCGACATGCCCGCCTACGAGGCCGCCTCCGCCCAGGTCATGGAGGTCCTGCGGGCCTTCCCGATCACGCTGGAGGTGTGGGGGCTCGACGAGGCGTTCATCGGCGCCCGCACCGGCGACCCGTTCGCGCTGGCCCGTTCGCTGCAGCGGGCGGTCACCGACGAGACCGGGCTGACCTGCTCGGTCGGCATCGGAGACAACAAGCACCAGGCGAAGCTGGCCGCCCAGTTCCGCAAGCCGCAAGGGGTCTCCCAGCTCACCACCGAGCAGTGGACGGAGGTCATGGGCGAACGCCCCACCTCCGCGCTGTGGGGCATCGGCGACAAGACCACCAAGAAGCTCGCCGGCCTGGGCCTCCACACCGTCGCCGACCTGGCCGCCGCCGACCCCGCCGACCTGGCCGGGCGCTTCGGCCCCACGAACGGGCCCTGGCTGCGCTACCTCGCGCTCGGCAAGGGCGAGACGACCGTGACCGACACCCCGTGGGTGCCGCGCGGCCACAGCCACGAGAGCACGTTCACGACGAACCTCACCGATCCGGCCGCCGTCCGCGAGCACGTGACGGCCTTCGCCCGCCGCCTCGCGGCCGAGGCCGCCGACGAGGGCCGGAGCGTCGTCCGGGTGACGGTCAAGGTGCGCTTCGCCCCGTTCGTCACCCAGACCCGGCAGACCAGGCTCGCCGCGGCCACCGTCGACCCGGCGCCCATCGAGGCCGCCGCCCTGGCCGCCCTCGGCCGCTTCACCCTGGACCGGCCGGTGCGGCTGCTGGGCGTGGGTGTGGAGTACGTCAGCCGCTGAGACGCAGATGGTGGGCGGTGTGGGTGGTGGCCGACTCGATCATCGACCGCGGAGTGCCGGTGAAGACGACCTGGCCGCCGTCGTGCCCGGCCTCCGGGCCCAGGTCGATGATCCAGTCGGCGGCGCGGATCACGTCCAGGTTGTGCTCGATGACGACCACCGTCGATCCGGCGTCCACCATGCGGTCCAGCAGCGCGACGAGGTGGTCGATGTCGGCGAGGTGCAGGCCGGTGGTCGGCTCGTCGAGGATGAGGGTACGGCCCGGCGCCGCCAGTTCGGTGGCCAGTTTGAGCCGCTGGCGTTCGCCTCCTGACAGGGAGGTGAGGGGCTGGCCCAGGGTGAGGTAGCCGAGGCCGACGTCGGCCAGGCGGGTGAGGGTGTCGCGTACCGGCTTCTGGGGGAAGTGCGCCTGGGCCTCGGTGACGCTCATCTCGAAGACGTCGGCGATCGAGCGTCCGCCGACCGTGTGGCGCTGGGCCTCCGGGGTGAAGCGGCGGCCTCGGCAGGTCTCGCAGCGCGTGGTGACCCCTTCCATGAACGCCAGGTCGGTGTAGATGAGGCCGGTGCCTTCGCAGCCGGGGCAGCCGCCGGTCGAGTTGGGGGTGAACAGGCCCGGCGGGCTCCCGGTCGAGCGGGCGTAGATCTGGCGGATGGAGTCGAGCAGGCCGGTGAACGTCGCGGGGCTGGAGCGCCGCGAGCCGCGGATCGGCCGCTGGTCGATCACGACGGCGTCCGGGGCGGCGGCCGGCAGGTGGCCGAGGATGAGGCTGCTCTTGCCGGAACCGGCCACGCCGGTGACGACCGTCAGCACCTCGCGGGGGACGCGGACGGTGACGTCGCGCAGGTTGTTCGTCGACGCGTGCTCGATGACCATCCAGTCGCCGGCCGGGCGGGGTTCGCCGCGTCTGGCCCGGTCGGCGCGCAGACCGGCGCCGGTCGGGGTGCCGGCCTGGCGCAGCCGCTCGTACGTGCCCTCGAAGACGACCTGCCCGCCCGCGCCGCCGGCCCCGGGGCCCATGTCGACGCAGTGGTCGGCGATCGCCATGATCTCGGGGGCGTGCTCGACCACGATCACCGTGTTGCCCCGGTCGCGCAGGGCCAGCAGCATCGCGCCGAGCGTGTCCACGTCGCGCGGGTGCAGCCCCACGGTCGGCTCGTCGAACACGTACAGCATGTCGCTCAGCGCGCTGCCCAGGTGGCGCACCATCTTGACGCGCTGCGACTCCCCTCCCGACAGCGTCGAGGTGGCCCGGCCGAGGCTCAGGTACCCCAGCCCGAGCGTGACCATCCGGCTCAGGTGCTCGCGCAGCACGGCCACCAGCGGCGCCACCTCGGGACGGTCGAACTCCCCGAGTACGGCCAGCAGGTCGTCGGCCTGCATCGCGTCGCAGTCGGCGATCGAACGCCCGGCGACCAGGCTGGCCCGCGCCGGGGCGGCCAGCCGGGAGCCCGCGCACTCCGGGCAGCGCCGCCTGGCCACGATCCGCTCGAACGCCTCCCGCTGCGCCCCCTTGAGCGACTCCGGCTCCTTCTGCAGGTAGATGCGGGTGAACCGGGGCACCACGCCCTCGTAGGCGGTGCCGACCGCGTCCATGCCCGCGGGGGGCTTGAGTGTTCCCGCGGGCGCGTGCAGGAGGATCTCGCGTTCCTCCGGGGTGTAGTCGCGTACCTTCTTGTCGACGTCGAAGAAGCCCGAGCGGGCGTACGCCTTCCACATCCACTGGCCGGGCGCGAACGCCGGGAACCTGATCGCCCCCTCCGCCAGCGACCGGTCCTCGTCCACGAGCTCCGGCACCACCACGGTGGCCGCGACCCCGAGCCCCTGGCAGAGCGGGCACATCCCGGCGGGGTCGTTGAAGCTGTAGGCGTTGGAGTAGCCGGCCGACGGCTCGCCGAGCCTGGAGAACAGCAGCCGCAGCCGCGCCCCGATGTCGGTCGCGGTGCCCACGGTCGAGCGCGGGCCGCCGCTGAGCCGCTTCTGGTCCACGATGATCACCGCGGACAGGTTCTCCAGGTGGTCGACGTCCGGCTGGCCGTAACTGGGCAGGCGGCCCTGCGCGAAGGCGGAGAACGTCTCGTTGAGCTGGCGCCCCGACTCCGCCGCGAGCGTGTCGAACACCAGCGACGACTTGCCCGACCCCGACACGCCGGTGACGACGGTCAGCTTCCGCTTGGGGAGGTCGACGTCGACGTTCTTGAGCGTGTTCTCCCGCGCGCCGCGTACCCGGATCATCTCGCTCATCGGCTCAGCCCCTGGAACGCGCGGATCGCCAGCGGGCAGAACACCGCGGCCAGCACCAGCGGCACCACGAGCGCGAACAGCAGCGCGTGGTCGGCCGCCCAGGTCAGGCCCTGCACATGAACGCCGGTGAACAGCTCGCGCACCGCGCTGGCCGTGGCCGACAGCGGGTTGTGCTCGGCGATCGCGCCCAGCCACGGCGGCATCGTGGACGGCTGCACGAACACCGTCGACAGGAACCCGATCGGCCACGACAGCAGCTGCACCGCCCCGACCGCCTCCGGCGAGCCCACCCGCAGCCCCGCCCACACGCCGACCCAGAGCAGCCCGAACCGCAACCACAGCAGCAGCCCGTACGCCGCCAGCGCCGGCAGGATGCCGTTCTCCCACCGCCAGCCGAGCGCCAGCCCCGCCAGCGTGATCACCACGAGCTCCACGGCCGAGGTCAGCATGTCCGCCAGCACCCGGCCGAGCAGCACCGCGCCCGGCGAGATCGGCAGCGAGCGGAAGCGGTCGGTCACGGTCCTGGTCGCGTCGGTGGTGACCGCGATCATCGTCGTCTCGATGCCGGACAACATCGTGAAGGCCAGCACGCCCGGAATCACGAACAGGATGTACTGCGCCGCGCTGCCCGCGATCGCGCCGCCGAGCAGCCCGCCCATGAGCAGGATGACCAGCACCGGGAAGAACACCTGGACCGCGAAGCCGACCGGCCGCGCCCGCCAGTGCCGCAGCGTGCGGCCGGCCAGGATCAGCGCCTCCCGCCAGACGTGGGTCCGCGCGGGAACCGCCGGGATCGTCGTCATGAGGCCGCCACTCCCTCGTGCAGGTGCAGGTAGACGTCTTCGAGCGTCGGCTCGCGCAGCTCCATGCGCGGTTCGCCGACGAGCTTCTTCAGGTCGCCGGGCGTGCCCTCGGCGATGACCCGGCCCTCGCGCAGGATCACCACGTCGTCGGCCAGCGCGTCGGCCTCGTCCAGGTACTGGGTGGTCAGCAGCACCGTCGTGCCCGCGGCGGTGAGCGCCCTGACCGAGGACCACAGCTCGCGGCGCGCCTGCGGGTCCAGGCCGGTGGTCGGCTCGTCGATGAACAGCACCGCCGGGATGGTGATCAGCGACGTCGCCAGGTCGAGCCGTCTGCGCATGCCGCCGGAGAACGAGCCCACCGGGCGCCTGCCCACCTCGTGCAGGCCCGCCGTACCGAGGAGCTCACCCGCCCGCTCGCGGGCGCGGCGGCGGTCGAGCCCGGCCAGCCGGCCGAACAGCTCGAGGTTCTCGCGGGCGCTGAGCACCTCGTCCAGGGCCGCGTACTGGCCGACGAGCCCGATCGAGGCCCGCACCCGCGTGCCCTCGGCCCGTACGTCCGCTCCCGCGATCCGGACGGTGCCCGCGTCCGCCCTGGTCAGCGTGGTCAGGATGCGGATCATCGTGGTCTTGCCCGCTCCGTTGCCGCCGAGCAGCGCGCAGACCCTGCCCGCCCGGACGGTGAGGTCGACGCCGTCGAGCGCGGGACGTTCGCTGCCCGGGAAGTGCTTGCGCACCCCTCTGGCGAAGATCGGTGCGGATTCGCTGGTCATATGGCCTCCCTTCGTTTTAGACAATGTATAATACATCGTAAACAGATGGGAGCGCGGAATGGCGAAGAGAGCCGAACGACCCGGCGACCCGATCAAGCTGATCGGCCTGCTGTGGAAACCCACCGAAGCGGTGAGCAGGTCCGGCCTCACGCCCAGACGCGTCACCGGCGCGGCCATCGCGGTCGCCGACGCCGAAGGCCTCGACGCGCTCACCATCCGCAGGATCGCCGGCGACCTGGGGGTGAGCCCCATGGCCCTCTACCCGCACGTCGCCGGGCGCGCGGAACTCATCGAGCTGATGCTCGACGCCGTCGCCGCCGAGGTGTACGCCACCGGCCCGCCACCGGCCGGGGCGGCGACCTGGCGGGCCAGGATCGAACGCGTCGCCCAGGCCAACTGGGACCACCACATGGCCCACCCCTGGACCGTCGACGTGGCCCCCGGCCGCCCTGTTCCGGGCCCCGGCGTGTCAGGCAAGTACGAGGCCGAACTCGCCGCGCTGGACGGGCTCGGGCTCGGCGACATCGAGATGGACCAGACGCTCACCGCCGTCCTGGGCCTCGTCTCCAGCAGCGCCCGGGGGGTCATCTCGATGCGCCGCGTCTGGCAGGAGAGCTCCCTCACCGACGTGCAGTGGTGGGAGAGCGTCGCCCCCGCCCTGGCCGCCGCGATGGGCGGCGCGTCCTACCCCATCGCCCAGCGCGTCTCCACCACGGTCGGCGAGACCACCGGCATGTCCACCGACCCGGAGGGCGCGTTCCGCCTCGGGCTCACCATGCTGATGGACGGCCTGGCCCACCGCATCAGGTGACGCCGTCTCCGGAAGGCGGGGGCGGCCTCCCGCCGTGGGGGCGCCGGGGCGGCACCTCGCGGCGGAGGGTCAGGGCAGCATCTCGTCGTCGGCGTGTGCCGCGAACTGGGCGGAGCGCACCTCGGCGATCCGCTCATAGCGGCGGATGCGGTCCGTCCACCCGGCGTCCACCCCGAACGCCACCCGCGCGAACCCCAGCGCCTCGATCGCCTCCGGCAGCCCGGGGTCACCCGGCGCGAACGCCTCGTCCCCCACCCGCACCGTGTACGGCGCCAGGAACTCCTCCGGCCCCAGCCGCGACCGCGCGTGCACCGCCGCCCCGATCGCGACCACCCCGCCCGCGCCGATCTCCGCCTCCTGCAGAATCGTCACCCCGGTCGCCAGGTACGCGCACCGCTCCACCCGGCAGCCCAGCAACGTCGCCTGCGGCCCGACGAACACGTGGTCGCCCAGGCTCACCCCGCCGCGCAGGACGGCGTTCTCGCAGATGATCGAGCACTCCCCCACCTCGATCGCCCCGTCCTCGGCGTCGAGCACCGCCCCGTACATCACCCGCGCCCGCGGGCCCACCCGCACCTGGCCGACCAGAGTGGCGTTCGGCGCGACGTAGGCGGACTCATCGACCACCGGCTCGAACCCACGATGACGAATACGCATGTGTCCCATCATGTCCACGCGACACCCCGGCCTCACCCCGGCCGGCCGCAAGGTCCGAAACCCGCCACGCCGGCCCGCCAGGTCGCGGCACCGCCGTGCCACCGCTGAAAGCGATCATGGCCATCGGGTCACGGAGAACCAGGGCCGAGGTCGAGCCGGTCGCGGGAACCAGCGGACCTCGTGGACGGAGAGGGCCGGCGAAGGTCCGGGGAACGGTCTGACGGTCGGCGCGGAGCCCGCCCCGGTGGGCGAGCTCGCGCTCGAAGTCGTCTTTGGGTCATGCCATGGTCAGCCCATTCCCGGTGGACCCGTTTCGCCCGTGCTCCTCCTCGAACTCCCCGCGGACCTCACGTGCGCCCGTCCACGGCCGCACCGGCCGCGGCGGCCTCGCGCACGCCCCTCCCTCGCGCGATGACCCGAATGGACCGCACCCGGAGAGCAACCACAACCCGGGCACCCCTCACCTCGCGAGGGCGTTTCCACCCCTTTGCTAGATGCTTGCCCCTACTGGCCGCCCTTTTGGACGTAGGAGCGCACGAATTCCTCCGCGTTCTCTTCGAGGACTTCGTCGATCTCGTCCAGGATCGCATCGACGTCGTCCGTGAGCTTCTCCTGCCGCTCCTGGACGTCGGCGGACGCCGAGGCCTCGGTCTCCTCGACCTCGCTCTCGCGCCGCCCGGCCTGCTTCTGGCCGCCGGTGTCCTTTGTCGCCATGTCCTACCTACCTCCGCTTGGGGGACGGTCTCTAAGCCATATCTTCCCCGAACCGAGCGACATTTCGCGTCGATCACCGCGCGATCTTCGCTCGACCCGGAACCACTGCTCCACCCTACGTAAACACGAGCCGGACGCGACGGGCGGTCCACCGCGCGCAGGACCGGGCTCACGGCGCCCAGGAGAGCCGTCCGCGTGATTACGGGCGGCGTTACGGCGGGCCGGGCGGCGCGCCCTGCCTGCCGTCTCCCTGGACGGAGGGAGGGTGGTCGGCGGGTGGCGGTGGGGGCGGCTTGCCGTAACGGAGGGGAGGGGTTGCACCCACAACGCACGAAAGCGCCCGCAACGCACGAAAAAGCGCCCGCGACAAGGCGCGGGCGGAAAGGGCGGACAGAAAAGGCAGAAAAGGCGCTAGTCGCCGCCGGTGAGGGCGGCGACGAGGTCGGCGGCGGTGCGACAGCGGTCGAAGAGCTCGCCGACGTGGGCCTTGGTGCCGCGCAACGGCTCCAGGGTGGGGACGCGCTGCAGGGACTCGCGGCCCGGGATGTCGAAGATGACCGAGTCCCAGGAGGCCGCCGCGACGGACTCGCTGTACTGGCGCAGGCAGCGGCCGCGGAAGTACGCCCGGGTGTCGTTGGGCGGGTTCTCGACGGCGCGCTGGACGTCGTCCTCCGTGACCAGGCGCTGCATGCGGCCGCGGGCGACCAGGCGGTTGTACAGGCCGCGGTCGGGGCGGATGTCGGAGTACTGCAGGTCGACGAGCTGCAGGCGCGGGTGGCTCCAGGCGAGGCTGTCGCGGGTGCGGTAGCCCTCGAGGAGTTCGAGCTTGGCGACCCAGTCGAGTTCGCGCGAGAGCTGCATCGGGTCGTCGGCCAGGCGGGTCAGGACGGACTCCCAGCGGTCGAGGATGTCCTTGTTCATCTCGTCCTGGGCGGTGCCGCGCTCTTCGACGTACTTTCTAGCCTGCTCCAGGTACTCCATCTGCAGCTGGATGGCCGTCAGTTTGCGGCCGTCGCGCATGGCGATCTCGTAGCGGCAGGTGGGGTCGTGGGAGACCGCGCGCAGGGCCTGGACGGGGTTGTCGACGGCGAGGTCGCGGGTCAGGAAGCCGTCTTCGATCATGGCGAGCACGAGCGCCGTCGTGCCCAGCTTCAGGTATGTCGAAATTTCCGACATGTTGGCATCGCCGATGATCACGTGCAGGCGGCGGTACTTCTCCGGATCGGCATGCGGCTCGTCGCGCGTGTTGATGATGGGGCGCTTGAGCGTCGTCTCCAGGCCCACCTCGACCTCGAAGAAGTCGGCCCGCTGGGAGATCTGGAAGCCCTCGCCGCGCGAGTCCTGGCCGATGCCGACCTTGCCCGCCCCGGTCACGACCTGCCGCGAGACGAAGAACGGCGTCAGGTGGCGCACGATGTCGGCGAACGGCGTGGCCCGGCGCATGAGGTAGTTCTCGTGGCAGCCGTAGGAGGCGCCCTTGGCGTCGGTGTTGTTCTTGTAGAGCTGGATGGGGGCGTTCGTGGGGATCGCCGAGGCGCGGGTGGCGGCGTCGTACATGACGCGTTCTCCGGCCTTGTCCCAGATGACGGCGGCGCGGGGGTTGGTGCACTCGGGCGTGGAGTACTCCGGGTGGGCGTGGTCGACGTAGAGCCGGGCGCCGTTGGTGAGGATGACGTTGGCGAGCCCGAGATCCTCGTCGGTGAGCTGGCTGGGATCGGCCACCTCCCTGGCCAGGTCGAAGCCACGCGCGTCGCGCAGCGGGTTCTCCTCCTCGAAGTCCCATCTGGCGCGTCGCGCCCGGGCCGCCGAGGCGGCCAGGTAGGCGTTCACGACCTGCGATGAGGTCACCATCGCGTTGGCGCCTGGCTGACCTGGTACGGAAATGCCGTACTCGGTCTCGATGCCCATCACCCGACGCACCGTCATGCGCACCTCTCGTCGTCCAGCCAAATCGCTATCCGCCGTTTATATGCCCGAGCCTATGCCCTTCACAGTGCCCCAAGGCCACAGAGTTATGGCACCGACGCCTTTTCGACCTGTGTGGAGGGCGCTGCTGGGGTTCGGGATGACTTGCGTGGTCTGAGAAGTCGCTGGACCGGACGTTCGACGCACGCGTAGACGAGATAGGACACCAAGATCGCGGCGAGCAAGGTCACGAGGGCGATCAGCCAGGGCGGCATGCCGCCCGCGAGCAGCGGGATGAGGACGACGGCCGCGGCCGAGTGGAACAGGTACAGCGGGTAGGTGGTGCCGCCCAGCGCGGTCAGGAGGCCGTTGGAGCGCATCCGCAGGAGTCCGAGCGCGACCAGGGCCATGACCACGAAGATCGCGGTGACCGTGAGGATGACGCCGAGGTCGGTGACCGGCATGGCGGCCGATCCGGCGGCCTTGACCCGGCGTTCGACGCGTTCGAGCGCGGCGTTGAGCGCGAGGGCCCAGCCGGCCACGACGTAGAGCCAGGGCAGCCAGGAGGAGCCGCGCCGGTGGATCAGGTAGAGGGACATGCCGGCGACGAAGTAGGGGGCGTAGGCGGGCATGACGATCTCGTTGACGACCGGGTTGTCCAGGAACAGGGCGCCGGTGGCGGCGGCCAGCCAGACGCCGCCGAGAATCAGGATCCGGTTGGCGGTGATGCCGATGAGGATCATCACGGCCATGATCAGGTAGAAACGCAGCTCGGCCCAGAGCGACCAGTAGACGCCGACCGCGTCGATGCCCTTGAACAGGCGCTGGAACATGGTGGCGTTCAGGGCGTACTCGGCGCCGGTCAGCTTGGGGTCGGGCCCCTTGAGGGCGAGCACGCCGTACAGGCCGAAGGCGGCGGCGAGGCTCAGCCAGTAGGCCGGATACAGGCGGACGAACCGGGAGCGCGCGAATGCCCCCAGCCCGCGCCCCCAGGCGCTCATGAGGATCACGAACCCGCTGATCATGAAGAACAGCTCGACGCCCAGGATCCCCAGCCCGGCCAGGGGGGCGACGGCGGGGAAGAGCTCGGCGGGCTGCTCACCCCACACCGACTTGAAGGCCACCAGGTAGTGGAAGGCCACTACGGCCAGCGCCGCGACGAACCGCAGCAGATCCAGTTCAGCAAGCCGCTCCGGCGCCCGACGATGCACGCCCGCTTTGACGCGTCTCGTGCGTCACTTGGTTCCCATCTGTCCCATGCGTTTATTTTCGCGATGGTTGCCACCCGCCCACCCGCTCCTCAACCGGCCCCTCCGTGCCGATGACCAGGACGGTGGAGTCCGGGCCCAGCCGCAGCCGCGTCCTGGTGTGGTCGTCCAGGGCCATCAGCCCCGCCGTACCCGTGGCGCCGCACGGCGAGACGCGCACGCCCTCCTCGCCCATCGCGGCGGCGGCCAGGGCGGCCTGGGCGTCGGTCACGGTGACGAACGCGTCGGCGAGGTGCCCGAGGAGCCGGAAGGCCAGGAGGGACGGCTCCAGGCAGTCCAGGCGGCCCAGGGAGGTCGGGGAGCCCTTCACCCGGAGCGGCTCACCCGCCCGCACGCTCTCCAGCAGGCAGGGGGCGCCCTCGGGCTCCACCACGACCACCACCGGGTCCTCGCCCCACCGGTCGCGCACGTAGGCGGCGGCCGCCGCGGCCAGGCCGCCCACTCCCGCCTGCGCGAACACGTGCGTGGGCGCGGCGCCCGCCTCGTACGCCTCGTCGAGCAGGGCGGTGTAGCCGCGCATGACGTCCAGGGGCACCCGGGTGTAGCCGGGCCAGGAGCTGTCGGAGATGAGCCGCCAGCCGTTGCCGGTGGCCGCCTGGAGGGCGTCGGCCATGCTCTGGTCGTAGTCGGCGCCGCTGCGCCGTACCCGGGCGCCGAGGGCCCGCAGCCGGCCGGCGAACTCCTCGGGCACCTCGTGGCTCAGGTAGACCACACAGGTCCTGCCGAGCGCCCTGGCCCCGGCGGCCACGGAGATCCCGTGGTTTCCCGCGCTGGCGCACACGAACGGCGTCCGGGCCGCCACCTCCCGCAGCCGCCCCTCCCCCGCGTCCGGCCCCGCCTCCTCGGCGACCAGCCTGGCCACCGCGTAACCGCCGCCGAGCGCCTTGAAGCTCCCCAGCCCCATGCGGTCGCTCTCGTCCTTGACCAGAATCTTCCCGACGCGTTGCCCGGCGGCCAGCCGCGGAAGGCCGACGAGGGGCGTCGGCTCGGCGGCGAAGTGGTCGCGGGCCTGACGGGCGTGCGCGACCCCGATCAGTTCCCGGTCGGTGCTGGTGTACGGCGAGCGGCCGGCATTGAGCATGGCCGCCATGCTAACCAGGGCTACGGATAGAGCCGGAGAAGGTCGGACTCGGTTTCCCTGCGGACCACCACGCGGGCCGCGCCGTCCCGTACGGCGACGACCGGCGGCCGGGGCACGTGGTTGTAGTTGCTGGCCATCGAGCGCTGGTAGGCCCCGCTCGCCGGCACCGCGAGCACGTCACCGGGCTCCAGGTCGCCGGGAAGGCGGGCGTCGCGGACGAGGACGTCGCCGCTCTCGCAGTGCTTGCCGACCACCGTGAACCCGCGGGCGGGAGCGGAGGACGCGCGGGAGGCCAGGACGGCCGTGTACGGGGAGCCGTACATCGCGGGGCGGGGGTTGTCGCTCATGCCGCCGTCCACGCTGACGTAGCCGCCCTTGATGGTGCCGACCGTGTACAGGGCGACGGTGGAGGGCCCGGCGATGGAGCGGCCGGGTTCGACCGACAGGTGCAGGCCGCCGGTCTCCTTCTGCAGGATCGTCACGAGGTCTGAAGGGGCGGGCGGCCGGGGGTCGCCGGGGCGGTAGGCGATGCCCAGGCCGCCGCCGAGGTCGAGGCGGTCGACGTCCATGGCGCGGGCGAAGGCGGTCATGCGCCGGGCGGCCTCGGCGAAGCCGTCCAGCTGGAGGATCTGCGAGCCGATGTGGGAGTGCAGGCCCGACAGGCGCAGGGACGGCCGGGCGCGGACCAGGCGGACGGCGCGTTCGGCGTCGCCGGCCGACAGCGAGAAGCCGAACTTGGAGTCCTCTCCGCCGGTCGCGATGGACTTGTGGGTGCGGGCGTCGACCCCCGGGGTGACGCGGATCATGACCGGCTGGACGGTCCCGTGCCCGGCGGCTACGGCGGCCAGCCGTTCCAGCTCGGCGAAGGAGTCCAGCACGACGCAGCCGACGCCCCACGCGACGGCGCGGCGCAGTTCGTCCTCGGACTTGTTGTTGCCGTGGAAGACGACGCGCTCTGGCGGGATGCCGCCGGCCTGGGCTACGGCCAGTTCGCCGCCGGTGCACACGTCGAGGTTGAGCCCGAGCCGGTCCAGCCAGCGCACGACCTCCGGGCACAGGAACGCCTTGCCGCCGTAGTGCACGTCGCCGCCGGGCAGAGCGTCGCGCCAGGCCTGGGCGCGGGCGCGGAAGTCGGCCTCGTCGAGGATGTAGGCGGGGGTGCCGTGTTCGCGGGCCAGGTCGGTGACGGCCAGGCCGCCGAGGTGCAGCACGCCTTCGGCCCAGGTCGCGCTCGCCGGCCACACGCTGTCGATGCTCATGCCGCGTCAGCGTAGGAAGCGTCGCGGGTGCCGGTGCCTCAGCATCGAGGGTTTCGATGCTGAGGGGCAGAAGCGTGCACATCCCTTGGGATCGGGCGAAGTGCTCGCCAACGATGGCCGCCATGCGAAAACACCTGGTCATCGCGCTGGTCGCGGTGTGCGCGCTGGGCGCGGGCTGCGGCAGGTCGTCCTCCGGTACGGCGGCGCCCTCAGCCCCGGCGTCGGGCGGCAAGAGCGCCAAGGAGCTGGTGCCGCAGAGCGTCCGCGAGGCGGGCGTGCTGCGTGTGGCGACGTCGGAGGGCTACCCGCCGATGGAGATGTACAAGCCGGGCACGCAGGAGCTGACCGGCGTGGACCCGGACCTGGCCACGGCGATCGGCACGCGGCTCGGGCTGAAGACGACGGTGACGAACGCGGCGTTCGACGGGCTCATCCCGGGCCTGCAGGGCGGCAGGTGGGACATCGCGATGTCGTCGCTGAGCGACACGGCCCAGCGCCGCCAGGCGGTCGACTTCGTCGACTACTTCAACGCGGGCGGCTCGGTGATGGTCAAGAAGGGCAACCCGGAGGGCATCACGTCGCTGGCGGACCTGTGCGGCAAGAAGGTCGTGCTGGCCAAGGGCTCCTCGAACCTGGAGATCGGCAAGCGCCAGAACGACAAGTGCGCGAAGAAGATGGAGATCCTGCAGAGCGAGGACGCGCCGACGGGCCTGCTGACGATCGACTCGGGCCGGACGGTGGCGACGATCGTGGACTCGCCGGTGGCGTACATGTTCGCGAAGGAGACCGGCAAGTACGAGGTGCTGGCCGAGCAGTACGACGCCGGCCCCTGGGGCATCGCGGTCGGCAAGCAGAACGCGGGCCTGCGCGACGCGATCGCCAAGGCGCTGCAGGAGATGGTCGAGGACGGCTCCTACAAGGCGGTGCTCGACAAGTACGGCACCGGCCCCAACGCGATCTCCAAGGTGACCGTCAACACGGGTGCGCCGTGACGGCCGAGCTTCCGATCGAGGCGGTGAAGCCGCGGCGGCCGGGACCGATGGTCGCCGGGGCCGCCGCGGCGCTGGGGCTGGTGTGGCTGGCGTACACGGTCGTCGTCAACGAGAACCTGCACTGGGACGTGATCGTGGCGTTCCTGTTCGACGGCAGGATCCTGGGCGGGCTGCTGGTCACGATCGCGCTGACGGTGCTGTCGATGGGGCTGGGCGTGGTGCTGGGGGTGACGGCGGCGGTGATGCAGCTGTCGGACAGCCCGGTGCTGCGCGGCGCCTCGGCGTTGTACACGTGGTTCTTCCGCGGCACGCCGCTGCTGGTTCAGCTGATCTTCTGGTTCAACATCGGGCTGGTGTTCCCGGTGATCGGGATCGGCGTGCCGTTCGGCGGGCCGATGCTCGTGGAGTGGCAGGCGCACCAGCTGATCACGCCGTTCATCGCGGCGCTGCTGGGGCTGACGATCAACGAGGGCGCCTACATGGCGGAGATCGTCCGGGCGGGCATCCGCTCGGTGGATCCCGGCCAGCGCGAGGCGGCCGAGTCGCTCGGCATGTCGCACAGGAAGATCCTGCGCCGGGTGGTGCTGCCGCAGGCGATGCGGGTGATCATCCCGCCGACCGGCAACCAGTTCATCTCGATGCTGAAGACGACGTCGATGGTGTCGGTGATCGCCGGGGCGGAGCTGCTGACCGTCTCGCAGCGCATCTACCTGGAGAACTTCGAGGTGATCGCGCTGCTGGTGGTGGCGTCGCTGTGGTACCTGCTGCTGACGAGCGTCGCGAGCGTCGGCCAGCACTTCCTGGAAAGACGCTTCAGCAGGGGGTACGCGTCGTGAGCATGGTCAGGCTGCAGTCGGTCAGGAAGAGGTACGGCGCGCTGGAGGTGCTCAAGGGCGTCAGCCTGGAGGTGCCGGAGGGCGGTGTGGTGTGCGTCGTGGGCCCGTCGGGTTCCGGCAAGTCGACGCTCCTGCGGTGCGTGAACCGGCTGGAGACGATCGACTCGGGCCGTGTCTGGGTGGACGGCGAGCTCGTCGGCTACCGGGAGCGGGCCGGGCGGCTGCACCTGCTGCGGCCGGATGAGCTGTGCGGGCAGCGTCAGAAGGTCGGCATGGTGTTCCAGCGCTTCCACCTGTTCCCGCACATGACGGCGCTGGAGAACGTGATGGAGGGCCCGTGCGCCGTCCAGCGGGTGCCGCGCGCGGAGGCCGCGCGGCGGGCCGGGGAGCTGCTGGTGCGGGTGGGGCTGGCCGACCGGGCCGGGCACTACCCGTCGCAGCTGTCGGGCGGCCAGCAGCAGCGGGTGGCGATCGCCCGTAGCCTGGCCATGAACCCGAAGGTGATGCTGTTCGACGAGCCGACCAGCGCCCTGGACCCCGAGCTGGTGCAGGAGGTACTGACGGTCATGCGCGATCTGGCGGCGAGCGGGATGACCATGATCGTGGTGACGCACGAGATGGGCTTCGCGCGGGAGGCGGGCGACCACCTGGTGTTCGTGGACGACGGGCTGATCGTGGAGGAGGGGCCGCCGCGCGAGGTGCTGGCCCGTCCGCGCCACGAGCGGACCCGGGCGTTCCTCGGGCAGGTGCTGTGATGCTGGATCTGCTCATCACGGGCGCGCGCCTGGCCGACGGCACGGGCGCGCCCCTGCGCCCGGCCGACGTCGGCGCCCTGGACGGCCGCGTGGTGCTCCTGCCGCCCTCGGCCCCCTCCCACCGGGGGCACGCCCCCGTCCCCTCCCCTCAGGGGTACGCTCCGGGTTCCTCCCCTCAGGGGTACGCCTCGGGCGCGCCCCGTCAACGGCACGCCCCGGATGCCGGATCTCGGCCGGATCCCCGGGCGCGGGTGGTGCTGGACGGGGCCGGGATGGTGGTGGCGCCCGGGTTCATCGACGTGCACACCCACTCCGACGCCGCCTCGCTGTTCGGCCCCGAGTTCGCGGAGCTGGCCGCGGCGCCGGTGCGGATGGGGGTGACGACGGAGATCTGCGGCAACTGCGGGTCGAGCCTGTTCCCCGCGCTGCCGGAGCGGCTGGAGGAGCTGTCACGGTCAAGCCGGACCTCGTTCGGCGGCCGAGTAGCGATATTTCGGGACTTCGCCGGGTTTGCGGAGGCGCACGCGGGGGCGCCCCGGGCCAATCATCTCGCCTCGCTGGTCGGGCACGGCACGCTGCGGGCTGGGGTGGTCGGGTACGAGGACCGGGCGGCTTCGCCGTACGAGCTGGACGTCATGTGCGGGCTGCTCGGCGACGCGCTCGCGGCGGGCGCGGCCGGGCTCTCCACCGGGCTGATCTACACGCCGGGCACCTACGGCGGCACCGACGAGGTGGTCGCGCTGGCGAGCGTGGCCGCGCGGTACGGCCGGCCGTACGTGACCCATCTGCGCGACGAGATGGCGCGCGTGGAGGAGGCGCTGGAGGAGGCGGCCGAGATCGCCCGCAGGAGCGGCGCGGCGCTGCACGTCTCGCACCACAAGACCGCGGGCAGGCACGCCTGGGGCAGGACCGAGCGGACCCTCGCCCGCCTGGCCGAGCTGCGCGCCGGCGGCATGGACGTCACCTGCGACGTCTACCCCTACACGGCGGGGAGCACGTCGCTGTCGGCGATGCTGCCGCCGTGGGCCAACGACGGCGGCACCTCCGCGCTGCTGGAACGGCTGCGCGACCCGGCCCAGCGCGCCAGGATGCGCCGGGCGATCGCCGAGGGCGTGCCCGGCTGGGAGAACACGGTCGGCAACGGCGGCTGGGACCTCATCTCGGTGGCCTCGGCCGTGGGGCACCGCGAGCTGGAGGGCCGCACGATCGCCTCGCTCGGCGGCGACCCCGTGGACGCGGCGGCCGAGCTGCTGCTGGCCGAGGGCGGCCAGGTGACGATCATCAGCCATTCGATGCGCGAGGACGACGTGCGGCGGGTGCTGGCGGCGGAGTTCACGATGATCGGCTCGGACGGGGTGCCGAAGCCGGGGCGGCCGCATCCGCGGATCGCCGGGACGTTCCCGCGGGTGCTGGGGCACTACGCGCGAGAGGAGGGCCTGTTGTCGCTGGAGGCGGCGGTGCACAAGATGACCGGGATGGCGGCCGGGCGCTTCGGCCTGGCCGGTCGCGGGGTGGTGCGCGACGGGGCCCATGCCGATCTGGTGGTGTTCGACCCGGCCGCGATCGCGGACGCGGCCACCTACGCCGACCCGCTGCTGCCCCCTCGGGGACTGGCGGCGGTCGTGGTGGCGGGCGAGACGGCCGTCACCGGCGGCGAGCCGACCGGCGCCACGCCGGGCGGGATCGTCACCCCATGACGCTCGCCGAACTCGCGGCGGCCTGCCCGGGAACGCTGGCGGTGGCGGTACGCCGCCCCGGCGGCGGATTCGGGATCAACGAGGACGCCGAGCTGCCCTTGGCCAGCGTCGGCAAGCTCCTGCTGCTGGCCGAGGTCGCGATGAGCATCGACGGCGGCATCCTCGACCCGGCCACGCCCGTGCGCCTGGAGGAGGAGGAGGACTACTGCGGCGGTTCCGGCCTGCTGCTCGGGCTGAGCGCGCGCACGTGGAGCGTCGCCGACCTGGCCCTGATGACCGCGGCCGTCAGCGACAACACCGCCACCAACGCGCTCCTGCGCACCGTCGGCCTCGACCGGGTCAACGCGGCGGGGGCGGCCCTCGGCCTGACCCGCACGCGGCTGCTCGACCGCATCCGCGAGCCGCGCGGCCCGGAGCATCCGCCGACGTTCGCCGTGGGGACCGCGGCGGAGCTGGCGGGCCTGGCGGCGCTGGTGGCGGGGAGCAACGGCTGGCAGGTGCAGCTGCGCGAGTGGATGCTGGCCAACACCGACCACACGCTCGTGCCCGCGCTGGTCCGGCACGACCCGGAGGGCGCGTGGCTGGCCAACAAGACCGGCACCGACGACGGCGTGCGGGCCGACGTCGGGCTGATGGGCGAGCGAGCCTACGCCGTGCTCGCCTGCGGCCCGGCCGGCAGCGAGGACGACCTGGCCGCCGCCGTACGCCAGGCGGGCCTGCTCATCGCCGCCTGACCTGGGCTGATTAGGGTAGGCCCACGTCCGTTCGACAGAGGAGGCCGCATGCTCGGCAGCCATCGTCTCCGGGTGCTGCTGGAGGTGTTCCGCACCGGCAGCATCGCGGGGGCCGCGCGCGGCCTGAAGCTGTCGCCGTCGGCCGTCTCCCACCAGCTGGCCAAGCTGGAGGAGGAGGCGGGCGTCGGCCTGGTGGAGCGCAACGCGCAGAGCCTGCGGCTGACCGAGGCCGGCCGCCGGCTGGCCCACCGGGCTCAGGAGGTCGTCGACATCCTGGAGGCGGCCGAGAAGGACCTGCTGGCCCAGGCCCGGGTCGACGCGGGCGAGCTGCGGATCGGCTTCTTCGCCTCGGCCGGGTACCGCCTGCTGCCGCTGGCCCTGTCGCGCTTCGCCACCCGCTATCCGAGCGTGCGGCTCGACCTGGTGGAGGGCCAGCCGTACGAGCTGCTGCCCGATCTCGAGCGCGGCGCGCTCGACGTGCTCGTGGTCTTCGAGCACGCGCTGGATCCGTGGAAGTGCCCGGACGGAGTGGAGGTCCTGCACCTGTTCGACGAGCCGCAGCTGCTCGTGGTGCCCGCCGGCCACCAGGCCGCCCAGCGTCCCCGGGTACGGCTGGCGGAGCTGGCCGGTGAGCACTGGATCACGACGTTCGGCGCCGAGCATCCGGTCTCGACGCTGGAACGCGCCAGCGCGCTGGAGGGCTTCACCCCGCAGGTGCGCTGCCGCAGCGACCACTACGAGGTGACGATCGGCCTGGTGCGCGCCGGGCTGGGCGTGGCGCTGGTGCCGAGCCTGGGCCTGCAGGGCGTCACCGGCGTCCAGGTGTGCCGGGTGGTCAACCAGCGGCTGTTCCGCCGCATCGGCGTGGCCCGCCGTCCCACGAACCCGAACCCGGCGGCCCGCTCCTTCATCGCCTACCTGCGCACCGCCGCGGCGCAGCTCCTCAACTCCCTGGACCCCGGCCTGCGCTGAGGTCCCCCTGAAACGGAAGGGCCGCGCGGAGGGATCCGCGCGGCCACCTCACGTCCGTGGCGTTACAGGTACTGGCCCGTGTTGGCGACGGTGTCGATGGAACGGCCGGCCTCGGATCCCTGCTTGCCGGAGACCAGGGTGCGGATGTACACGATCCGCTCGCCCTTCTTTCCGGAGATCCGCGCCCAGTCGTCCGGGTTGGTGGTGTTGGGCAGGTCCTCGTTCTCGGAGAACTCATCGACGCAGGCGGCCAGCAGGTGCTGCACCCGCAGGCCCTTCTGCCCCGTCTCCAGGAACTGCTTGATGGCCATCTTCTTGCCCCGGTCGACGATGTTCTGGATCATCGCGCCGGAGTTGAAGTCCTTGAAGTACAGGACTTCCTTGTCGCCGTTGGCGTAGGTCACCTCGAGGAAGCGGTTCTCCTCGCTCTCGGTGTACATGCGCTCCACGACGCTCTGGATCATGCCCGCGATGGTTCCCTCGCGCGATTCGCCGTGCTCGCTGAGGTCCTCCGGGTGCAGGGGAAGTCCGGTGACGAGGTACTTGGAGAAGATGTCCTTCGCCGCCTCGGCGTCCGGCCGCTCGATCTTGATCTTGACGTCCAGGCGGCCGGGCCGCAGGATCGCCGGGTCGATCATGTCCTCGCGGTTGGAGGCGCCGATGACGATGACGTTCTCCAGGCCCTCGACGCCGTCGATCTCCGACAGCAGCTGGGGCACGATGGTGTTCTCGACGTCGGAGCTGACGCCAGAGCCTCGGGTGCGGAAGATCGAGTCCATCTCGTCGAAGAACACGATCACCGGGGTGCCCTCTGAGGCCTTCTCACGCGCCCGCTGGAAGACCAGGCGGATGTGCCGCTCGGTCTCACCGACGTACTTGTTGAGCAGTTCCGGGCCCTTGATGTTGAGGAAGAAGCTCTTGCCTTCCTGGCCGGTCTTCTCGGCGACCTGCTTGGCCAGCGAGTTGGCGACCGCCTTGGCGATGAGCGTCTTGCCGCAGCCGGGCGGGCCGTACAGCAGCACGCCCTTCGGGGGCCTGAGCTTGTGCTCGCGGAAGAGGTCGGCGTGCAGGTAGGGCAGCTCGATGGCGTCCCTGATCTGCTCGATCTGCCGCATGAGTCCGCCGATCTCCTCGTAGGAGATGTCGGGGACCTCTTCGAGCACCAGCTCTTCGACTTCGGACTTGGGAATGCGCTCGTAGACGTAGCCGGAGCGCGGCTCGAGCAGCAGCGAGTCGCCGGCCCTGATGGGCTGGTCGACCAGCGACTCGGCCAGGCGCACGACGCGTTCCTCGTCGGCGTGCGAGATGACCAGGGCGCGCTTGCCGTTGTCGAGCAGTTCCTTGAGCATCACGATCTCGCCGACCTCTTCGTAGCCGAGTGCCTCGACCACGTTGAGCGCCTCGTTGAGCATGACCTCCTGGCCACGCCGGAGCGAGTCGACGTCGACGGCCGGGCTGACGTTCACGCGGAGCTTGCGCCCTCCGGTGAACACCTCGATCGTGCCGTCTTCTCTGGCCTCCAGGAAGGTGCCGAACCCGGATGGCGGTTGCGCCAGCCGGTCCACCTCTTCCTTGAGGGCGACGATCTGGTCCCTGGCCTCCTTGAGTGTTGCCACCAGGCGTTCGTTCTGGCCGGTCACCGCCGCCAGATTCGCCTGGACCTCATGGAGACGCTCTTCCAGGACCCTGGCCTGACGGGGTGACTCGGCCAGCTTCCGCCTCAGCGCGGTGATCTCCTCTTGGAGGAAGGAGACCTGTGTTGTGAGATCAGCGACCTCCCGTTCGCGCTGCGCGGCTCGAGCCTCAGCATCATCGCGAGCTGCCACGCCCCGTCACCTCCTTCCCAGTCGAGGGCGACTACTAAGGACCTTACCTATCTCGGGCCCCTCCGTAACCTGGCCGGGCAGTGTTCGTAGAGTGACATTCGGTATTCGGTGAATAATCCCCAATGGTGCGTTTAATCCTGCCAGCATATGAACACGGCGAGATGTTCCCGTGTCACGCACCAACGCACCCTCGTGGCCAAATTGTCATAGTTCTTCGGTGGTCCCCTTCGGTCGTCTGCGGCGCGGCGGCGGGGTGACGCCGTCGGCCATGCGGCGGGCGGAGACGAGGAACCCGGTGTGGCCGATCATCCGATGATCAGGCCTTACGGCCAAGCCCTCGACATGCCAGTCGCGAAGGAGGGTCTCCCACGCATGGGGCTCGGTGAAACTCCCGTGATCCCGAATCGTCTCCACCGTCTTGGACATCTGGGTCGTCGTGGCGACGTAACAGCAGATGACCCCGCCCGGGGTGAGGGCCTTGGCGGCCGCGTCCACGCACTCCCACGGGGCCAGCATGTCGAGGATGACCCGGTCGACGTCGATCTCGTCGATGCTCTCGTTGAGGTCACCGACGACCAGGCGCCAGGTGCCGGTCTCGCCGCCGTAGAACTTCTCGACGTTCTTGCGGGCGACGTCGGCGAACTCCTGGCGGCGCTCGTACGACGTGACGTGCCCCTCAGGGCCGACGGCCCGCAGCAGGAAGCAGGTCAGGGCGCCCGAGCCGACCCCCGCCTCGATCACCCGCGCGCCCGGGAAGACGTCGGCCATGCCGACGATCATCGAGGCGTCCTTCGGGTAGATCACGGCGGCGCCACGCGGCATCGCCAGTGTGTAGTCCTGGAGCAGGTGCCGGAAGGCGAGGTACTGGGTGCCGCCGGAAGAACGCACCACCGAGCCCTCGGGCTGGCCGATCAGCTCGGCGTGGGGGATGGCGCCCTTGTGGGTGTGGAAGACGCCGTCCTCCTTGAGCGTGATCGTGTGGCGCTTGTTCTTGGGGTCGGTGAGCTGCACCTGATCCCCCGCCTGGAAAGGCCCATGCCTGCGGAAACCCATGGCGGCAAGGTTATAGGGATTTCGACTGGTCCCAGACGCGCGATATGAAGGGGGGATGTTTCCGCGCGATGTGATCTCCGCCGGCCCGCTGCTGCTGCGGCCCCCCACCGACGACGACACCCAGGCGGTCGTGCAGGCCTGTGACGACCCGGTGACGGCCAGGTTCCTGCCGTTCCTCGCCTCGCCGTACACGGCCGAGGACGCCCGTGACTACCTGCGCGTGGCCGAGGAGAAGTGGGCGAAGGGCGGCGCGGAGTTCACGATCACCCGCGAGGGCCGTTTCGTGGGCTCGGCCGGATTGCAGCCGATCGACCGCTATGGCACCACCTCGGTCGGCTATCTGGTCGCGCCGCACGCGCGCGGCACCGGCGTGGCCAGCACCGTCGCCAGGGCGCTCGCCGACTGGGCGCTCGACCACGGGGCCGCCCGCGTCGAACTTGAGGCCGAGGTGAGCAACCTCGCCAGCCTGCGCGCCGCCTACAAGGCCGGGTTCCGGCAGGAGGGCGTCAGGCGCGAGGGCAAGCGGCTGCGCGACGGCAGCAGGACCGACCAGGTGACGTTCGGCAGGGTGGCGGGCGAGCCGGTCGAGACGGCCGAGCCGTACTTCCCCTTCTTCCCCGGCGGGCACCTCACCGACGGCGTGGTACGGCTGGCGCCGATCGGCGAGGCGCACGCCGAGGGGTTCCTGGCGATGATGGGCGACCCGGTCGTGCGCTCGTACTCGATGGCGCCCCCGGGCCCGCTGTCGGACTACGTGCGCCGGTGCCGCTACACGGGCTTCTGGTGGATGTCGGGCCAGCGGGTGGAGGTGGTGATCGAGGACGCGGCCACGGGCGCCTTCGCCGGGCACGTGCAGCTGGTGAACGTGGCGCAGGTGCTCCACCAGGCCATGGTCGGCTACTCGCTGGTGCCGGGCTTCCGCGGCAGGGGCTTCATGAGCAGGGCGCTGGCGCTGCTGGTGGAGTGGGCGTTCGCGGCCACCCCGCTGCGCCGTCTGACGGCCGGGACCGCCGTGGACAACACCGCCTCCCACCGGGTACTGGAGCGGGCCGGCTTCACCCGCCAGCACGTGCACCGCCAGCTGCTCCCCCGCCCCGACGGCGGCTGGTCGGACGATCAGGAGTGGCTGCTCCTGCATCCCAAACTGGGGGAAAAATCCTGATTACCGGTTGAAGGTCTGGTCAACGGTGGATTTGGGAGGTAATAGTCGAAACCACCGACCCATCAGGCACCGCCGGCCGTTGGGACTTCCATGAGAATCAGCCGCACCGACGTCGCTGTGCACGATCTCATCCAGGACTTCTCCCGCGTGGACGTGGGGGTGCTCATCGATCGCCTGGCCCGGTCTGCGGCGGTCGTGACGGCCGCCGGGTACGCCGGGTTCGTCCAGGTGGATCCACTCCAGGAGCTGGCCAGGTCCGTCGCCCTGCACGGCCCGCCGGGCGACCCGCTGCGCGTGCGGGCCTGGCTGGCCGAGTCCGGGGTGCTGAAGGAGCTGGCCGTCAGCCGCGGGGCCCTGCTGCTGGCCCGTGACGTGCCGGTCGGCGAGCCGGGGTTCCTGGCGGTGCCGGTGCCGCTGGCGACGCGGGAGCAGGCGTTCCTGTGGACCGCCGGGCGGGACTTCGACGACTTCGACACCCACCTGCTCGGCCGCTTCGCCACGGCCGCGGGGCGGGCGCTTGAGGCGGCCAGCGGGATGGAGGCGGCCGTGCGCCTGCTCCGCGGCGTCCAGGCCTTCGCCCCCTGACCACCCGCCACTTCACCCCCTGACCACCGTCGCAAGCCTTCGCCCCCCGGCCGCCTGCACCCGGGCCCACCCGTCGCGGGCCCGGCTCCCTGACCGCGCGTCCGCAAGCCTTCGCCTTTGACCGCCCATCGCAGCCTTCGCCCCTTGGCCGCCATTCGGGTCCTCCCGCCTGACCCGGGGTGTGAGCGCCTGTCCTGGCGATGGAGCGCCTGTCTCAGGGCACGCGCCGTTGCCGTGTCCGCCGGGCGGGTGTCAGGGGCCCGCGGCGTGGAGGGCGTCGCGCAGCAGCGCGTCCACCTGGCGGGCGAGCCGGTCGACGTCCACGTCACCCCGCAGGTCGAGCTCGGTCACCTGCTGCCCCACCCGCAGTTTCAGCGTGACGCCCCTCCCGCGCACCCTCAACCACATCTCCACGGTACGGCCCAGCGCCTCCGCCTGAGCCTCGCCCTCCACCGCCACCAGCAGTTCCGGCGGCCCGGAACCCATCCGGCCCGGCCCCGGCGGCGCCGTACGCAGGGTGACCCGCCCCCGCAGCGCGTCCACGTCGCGCAGCCAGTCCTCCAGGGAGTGCAGCAGGTCGGCCTCCCCCTCCAGCGTGATGTCGGGCATGGCTCTCACTTCACGATCGGGGCGGTCCGGGCGGAGGTCACCCGGATCAGGTCCTGGGGCGCGAGCTCCAGCTCCAGCCCGTGCCGCCCGCTGGGGATGTACACGCTGTCCTGCCCGGCCGCGCCCGCGTCGAGCACCGACGGCAGGTACGGCAGGGCCACCGGGCTCAGGACGTCGGCCGCGATCGCCTCGCCGATGCGTTCGAGGTCGGCCCGGGTGGCCACCCGGGCGGCGCCGGCGCCGAACGCGGCGGCCAGGGCGTGCTCGTCGATGCGGCCCTCGATGGCGGCGATGGCCAGGACGGCGTGGTGGCCCAGGTAGAGGACGACGGCCTTGAGCATGCGGGGCGGCGGGACGCCGAGGGCCAGCGCCACGGCGGCGCGGGACTTGGTGTGGGCGGGATCGTGCGGATAGGGGTGGACGGCGAAAGGCGTACGTGTTTTCCGGAGAATGCGCATGGCCGTGGTCTCGGCGGCCGTTGAACGGCGTTTCCCGGGTGGGCGCGCTCGCCGTACCTGAAAGTCACGATATTTCGGGGAAAATACATATAAATAGTCAATGAAGGCTTCGGCGAGTTCCACCGCGTCGGCGGCTTCCCGGCGGGTGAGCGGGGCGGCGCCGAGGTGGGCGGCTTCGTTGCCGAGTTCGCGCAGTTCCTCGGCCCAGCTCAGGAGCCATCCGTCGATCCGGCCGGCCGCCCGCAGCTCGCGCAGGGCGTGGAAGAGCGTGCGGCCGGTGATGCCGTGGTCGGCGCAGACCGCCTCCAGCAGGCGCCGCACGTGCAGCACCGCCGCGGCCGCGGAGCCCGCGCGCAGGCCCGCCCTGGCCTGGGTGAGCTCGGCCCGCACGAGGGCGGGAACCTGCTCGCCGATCTCCCGTCCGGGCGTCGGCCACAGCACCTCGGCGGGACGGGCGGGCAGGTCGTCGGGGTCGGCGTCCGGCGCGGGCTCCCCGGACAGCAGCAGCATCACCTGGCGGCAACTCTGGCAGGCGGCCAGCACAAAAGGCTGCAATTCGGTCGGGAGAAAAACCCGGTGCGGCGCGTCCGCTTCACGGGCCAGAGTCTGCCGTCCGCAACCCGGGCAATCGACGTCGAATTTCGCCCCCCACCGCGCCACAGAACGGAAGATATTCGATCACATTAATTGCATCAAGGGCGTAATCTCCCAGTATGAAGACCTGGCCGTTCGCCGGGCGCAGGCAGGAACTGGAACATCTGGTCCGCCTCGCGCGCGATCCGACCGCGCAGGGCGTGCTCGTCGCCGGTCCCGCCGGGGTGGGCAAGAGCAGGCTCGCCGGGAAGATCCTGGAGGCCTTCCGGCCGGGCAGGGTCACGCTCCTGCCGATCACCGCGACCAAGGCGGCCAGCGGCATCCCCAACGGCGCACTGGCCGACCTCATCCCCCGCGACCACCCGCCCCACCTGGTCAACACGCTGCGCTGGGCGGGCGAGGAACTCCTCAAGCAGGCCCGCGGCCGCACCCTCGTCCTCGCCGTGGACGACGCGCACCTGCTCGACAGCCACTCGGCCGAGGTCGTCGCCTCCCTGGTACGGGGCCGCCAGGCCCGCCTCGTGGCCACGCTCCGCACCGGCGAGCCCGCGCCCGACTCCATGACGGGACTCTGGCGCGACGGCCACGTCCGCCGCCTCGACGTGGACCCGTTCAGCGACGCCGACCTCGTGGCCGTGCTCGCCGCCGCGCTCGGCGGACCGCCCGACGACGCCACCGCCCGGCGCCTGGGCGAGATCACCGAGGGCAACGCGCTGTTCCTGCAGGAGGTCGTGACGGCGGCGCGCGCCGCTGGATCGCTCCACCCCATCCAGGGCGTGTGGAAGCTGACCGGCGACCCGCCGCTGGCCCCGCGCCTGGCCGACCTCATCCACGAACGCATCGGCGCCCTGTCGCCCGCCCTGAAGGCCGTCCTGGAGTACACGGCCTTCGCCGAGCCGGTGGGCGCCAGAACCCTGTCGGCCCTGTGCTCGGAGGAGGCGGTCCTGGAAGCGGAGGAACGCGGCCTCATCAAGGTCGCCGTGGACCGCCGCCGCGAGATCGCCCGCCTCGGCCACCCCCTCTACGGCGAGGTCGCCCGCGAACACTGCCCGGAGCTGCGCCGCCGCCGCAGGCACGCCGACCTCGTCGCCGCCGTCGAACCCACCGGCCTGCGCCGCGTGGAGGACCTCGTCCGCGTCACCGTGTGGCGGCTGACCGCCGGCCTGGGCGCGGACCCCGAGCCGCTGCTGGCCGCCTGCCGCCTGGCGTGGGCGGCACACGACTACCCGACCGCGATCCGCCTGGGCGAGGCCGCCGTGGAGGCGGGCACGGACGGCGGTACGGCAAGCGCCCCCGCGACGGCGGGCACGCCCACGACGGCCCGCGGCGCCACGGAGACGGCCACCGGGAACGCGACGGCGGCGATCCAGCTGGCCACCGTCCTCGACTACGCCCAGCAGCCCGACCGTGCGCGCGCGGTCCTGGACGCCGTCGCCCCGCCCCGCGACGAACCCGGCCGCGCCCGCCTGGTCCAGGCCGTCGCCAGCAACCTGGCCTGGGGCATGGACCGCCTGGGCGACGCCCTCGACCTCCTGGCCACCACTGAGAAGTCCCTGCGAGACCCGGCCCTGCGCCTGCAGTTGGCCACCCGCCGCCTGTCCCTGACGGCATCGGCCGCCCGCCCCGCCGACGCCCTGCACCTGAGCGACACCCTCCTGTCCCCCGGCACACCCCCCGACCCGGCCCCGCCCCCCGCCTCTTCGCCGCCTCTGCCCGGCGCGCCGCCGTCCGTCGCGCGGCCCGTGGAGGAGCCGGGCACCAGCGACCCCGTGCCGCTCAAGGCCGTCGTCACCGGCACCTCCGGCCTGCCGCTACCGGAGGACGCGCCCCTTCCTCAGGCGGCCACCCTCCCGGAGGAAGCGGCTCTCCCCGACGAGGCGGCCCTGCCCAACGCGGTGACCCTGCCCGACGCGGCGGCTCTTACCGACCCAACGACCCTTCCCGGGGACACGACCGCCCCCGCGCGGTCGCGCGGCGTGAGGCTGGGCCCGGTGTTGCGGGCGCAGGTGCTGAACTCCCGTGCCCTGGCCCTCTGCTACTCCGGCCGCACCCGGGAGGCCGCCGAACTGGTCCGCGAGGCCCTGGACGAGGCACCGTCCTGGCGCGACGGCATCCCCGCCCTGGTCTCGCCCCTGCACTCCACGTGGGCCATGTGCGGCTACTTCGCCGGCGACCTCCCCCTCATGGACCAGGCGATCGCCTCCATGCGCGCCGAACTGGCCGGCCAGCGCGGATGGTCGCGCGGCGAGGGCAGCCTGGCGCTCTCACGGGGCCACGCGGCGACCCTCAGAGGCGAACTGGGCGCCGCGCTCCTCATCCTCCACTCCCCGGCCAACCACGAGACCGCCGTGACCGTAGGCGGCTGTATGGGGGCGTATGCGGCGGTTCAGGCGCTTCGGGGGGACGCACCGGCCGCCCGCGCCACCCTGCGCGCCGCCCTCGACCGCAACCGCGCCACGTGGACCGCGTTCACCCGCTGGGTGGCGCTGACCCGTGTATGGATAGCCGCCGCGGCCGGCGAGCTGGAACACGCCGCCGAACTCGCCCTCGCCGCCGCCGCTGAGTGCCGCGAGGCGGGCCTGTCGGCGTTCGAGTCGGTGGCCCTGCACGACGCGGTACGCCTCGGCGCACCCCACTCCGCCCTCCCCCGCCTGGAAGAGCTCACCACGGTGATGGACGGCTCCAGGGTACGGCTGGCCGCCCGCCAGGCCCGCGCCCTGTCCGCCGACGACCCGGGCGGTCTCCTGGACGTGGCGGCCGGCTTCGACACCCTGGGTATGCGCCTGCACGCGGCCGAGGCAGCCGCCCAGGCCGCGTCCCTGCTACGCCGCACCCGGGGAGAGAAGGCGGCACGGGCGGCGGCCACCGAGGCCTGGTCGCTGGCCGGAGCCTGCCAGGGCGTCGACACCCCCGCCCTGCGGGGCCTGGCCGCCCCCAACCTCACCAGCCGGGAACTCCAGGTAGCCAAGCTGACGGCCGCCGGCCTGAGCCACCGTGAGATCGCCGAACGCCTGGGCATAGCCATCCGAACCGCCATGAACCACCGCAACCAGGCCTACTGGAAACTGGGCGTCAACTCCCCCGCCGAACTGGCCAAGGCCCTGACCCGCCACTGAAAGCCCCACTACCCAAGCAACCACACGCCCGCAACCTCGCGGGCCGACAACCTCACGGGGCCCACGACCTCTCCCGCGCATGGCTCGCGTGCGCACGACCTCATGCAAGCCGGCCATCGCGTCATGCGCCCATGGGGCCTGCCGCGTGTCCGCGATTCCGTGGCGTCCCTGGGCGCGGTCGGCCGGCCGGCGTCGCGCACGTCACGGCGGCGCGGGCGCGCGGCCGATGACCGTTCCCCTGGAGGCCGCACGCCACGTGCGGCGGGTGGGGGTGGGCGTGGCTTGCCGTAACACCAGCCGTAACACCAAAGCCGTAACCCCAAGAGCCGTGACGCGAGGAGCCGCCCACAAGGACCCAGCTGACTATCCCCGGTGGGCCTCGAAGCGCATGGTGCGGGAGACGCCGACGCGGACGGTGGTGCCGGGGGTGATGGTGACGGGCTCGTTCGGGGGGATGTCGTAGAAGTTGGGGTCGCCGGGCGGCTGGATCTGGGTGCCGTTGACGGAGCCGAGGTCGACGAGGTTGACGTCCCAGCCGTCCAGGGCAACGCGCAGGTGGCGGCGGGAGACCGAGCCGTCGGGGCTGGTGACCTTGGCGGGGCGGGCGGTGCCGCCGGCCACCTCGGGGGCGCGCTCGGGGTCGCGGCCCAGCAGGTAGTCGGCCTCCAGGGGCAGCGCCATGCCGTCGTCCAGGATGAGGACACCGAGTGACGGGCGCGGGCCCTTGTAGGGGACGAGCGTGCGCTGCACGAGGGCGATGCCGCAGACCGCGCAGTAGGGAACGCGGGGGTCGTTGAAGTGGTCGTTCTTGCAGTCCACGCCGTAGACCATGGGGCGCTGGTCGCCGTCGGAGGGCGCGGCGCCGTTGCCGGGGGGCTGCTCGTCGAGCCTGGGTGCGCCGCCCATGGGCGGGGACGGCGGCACCTGCTGCGGCGGCGGGCCCCACGGGTCCTGCGCGGGCTGCTGTCCGGACGGCGCGCCCTGCTGCTCGAACGGGGGCTGATCGAACGGCGGCTGGTCGAAGGAGGACGGCTGCTGCGCCTCGAAGGGCGGCGGCTGGTCGAAGGTGGACTGCTGCTCGAACGGCGGCTGGTCGAAGGAGGGCTGCTGCGGCTCGTACGGGGGCTGGTCGAAGTGCGGCTCGGACGTCGGCGGGCTGGACGGCGGGCGCTCGTCGCGGGCGGGCTCCGGGCTCGGCATCGGGTACGGAGCCATCTGCACGGGAGCCGGCTCCGGCTCCGGTTTGGGCTGCGGCAGGAGGTCGGGGTCCATGTGGATGGCGGTGTGCGGCAGTTCCTCGGTCAGCGGCCGCGAAGCCGGGCGCCGTTCGGCCGGCTTGGCGGGCGCCGGAGCGGGGGCCGCGAGCGCCTGGGCGGGCGCGTCGATCATGTCCGCGAGCAGGCCGGCGCCGCCGACCACGCCGCCGTCGAACTGGACCGCCGGGTGCGGCTGCCCCGCCCCGGGCAGGCTCAGCTCGACCCGGTGCACGTGTCCGGCGATGAGCCGGTCGGCCCAGGTGAGGGAGTCGCTGCCGGACAGGCGGGTCTCGCCGTCGGCGGTGGTGATCGTGGCGGTGGCCGCCCCGCTGACGAGTACGGCCACGCCGCCGCCCACCGGCCCGGCCACGGCGCAGGTGGCCGGGTCGCCGGTCATCGCGCGGGCCAGCGCCTGGGCGGCGCGGCGGGCCAGGGCCCTGCCGTCGCCACCGGTGGCGGCGGTCTCCCGCAAGGCCTCGATCAGCTCGGTTCCGGTCGCCTCAGAAGCGTCGCATACCAGCAGCAGGCCGCCCACGTAGGCGACCAGCCCGTTGCCAGGAAGCGGACGCACCACTCCGAAGCCCTGGTCCGTCACTGAACCTCTCCTCCCCGGAAGCCGGCGGTTGTGCGGCACCGGCACCTTGGTGCTGGCCGCCAGCCTTACGCATACCCAGTCGGCCACGGAGCCAAGGTCTCGATTCGGTGAAACCCCTGGACCGTGGCAAACCCCGCACTGGTGCAAGTCTGACCAAATGGCACCCTATCGGCCAGACCTGTGGGGGGAAAACAGTCAGACCCCGGAGAAGACCCGGTTGACGTCGGCGGTGGCCAGCACGCCGTAGATCTCGCCACCCCGCTCGACCAGCAGATACTCGGCCGCCGGCGACTCGCGCATGGCGTCGATCAAGGGCTCTCCGGTGAGGTCGGCGGCCAGGACCATGGCGGGTTCCAGGGACTTGGCCAGCGCGCCCACCTCGACCCACGGGCGGCGGTGTTCCGGGGTGGCCTGGACGGCGGCCTCGTTGACGATCGCCACCGGCCTGCCGTCGTGGTCGACCACGACGACGGCGCCCGCCTTCTGCTCGGCGGCCTGGCGCAGCGCCTCCGACAGCGGCGTCGAGGCGATCACCGGGATCGCCCTGCGGGCCAGCTGGCGGGCGTTGACCTGGGGGATGCGGGCGCGGATGCGGGCGACGTTCAGCGCCTGGCTGGCGCCCATCCAGATGAACGAGGCCAGCACCACCGACCAGACGAGCTGCAGCGTGTCGATCGGACGGTCGCTCAGCAGCGACAGCGCCACCGGGACGAGGATCAGCACGACCGCCAGGCCCCTGCCGGTCCAGCCGGCGGCGACGGTGCCGCGCCCCGGGCTGGCGGTGAGCTTCCACACGCCGGCGCGCAGCATGCGCCCGCCGTCGAGGGGCAGGCCGGGCAGCAGGTTGAACACGCCGACGATCAGGTTCGACCACCACAGCTGCCTGATCAGGATCTCGGGGATGCCGGCCCCGTCGATCAGGAACGCGTCGGCCAGCAGCCCCACCGCCGCCAGCCCCAGCGACAGGATCGGCCCCGCCGCGGCGATCATGAACTCCTTGCCGGGCGTCGGCGGCTCCTTCTCGATCTCGGACACGCCGCCGAGGAGGTAGAGCGTGATGCGCCGGACCGGAAGGCCGTACCACTTCGCGAGGACGCTGTGGGCGAGCTCGTGCAGGAGCACGGACAGATACAGGAGTACGGCGAAGGCGAAGGCCACCCCGTAGGCCTCGAAGTCCCCCATGCCGGGCAGGCGGAAGACGTCCTGGAAGCTGATGGTGATGAAGCCCGCGATGATGAGCCAGGTCCACGACACGTACACGGGGATGCCGAACGGGCTTCCCATCCGAAGACCGGAGAATTCCTGCCGCGGCCGCTGGTCGCTCACTGGACTCCCTTTGAGATCGTGCTGTTGCTGCCTTGATGCTACGCGGCGGATCGCGCGAACCTGGTTTCGCGGCCCCCATTCTGTCGGGGTCTTGACCTACAGTGCGGTGCATGACGTTGACCGAACCGGTGATCATCGGAGCCCTTTCCCCCTCCCGGGCGGGCGACTTCATGACCTGTCCCCTTCTCTACCGCTTCCGGGTGATCGACCAGTTGCCGGAGAAGCCGTCGCAGGCGGCCGTGCGCGGCACCGTGGTCCACGCCGTGCTGGAGCGCCTGTACGACCTGCCCGCGCCGCGCCGGTCGGTCGCGGCGGCGCTGGAGCTGCTGGACCCGCAGTGGGAGCGCCTGCTGGGCGAGGAGCCCGCGTTCGCCGGGATGTTCGCCGACGACGCCGAGCAACGCCAGTGGCTCGACCAGGCGCGGGCGATGCTGGAGCGCTACTTCACCCTGGAGGACCCGACCCGGCTCGAACCCGCGGAACGTGAGCTGTACGTGGAGGCCGTGCTCGACAGCGGCCTCCTGCTGCGCGGTTACGTCGACCGGCTGGACGTGGCGCCCACGGGCGAGGTGCGGGTGGTCGACTACAAGACCGGCAGCGCCCCCGGGCCCGACTTCGAGGCCAAGGCGCTGTTCCAGATGAAGTTCTACGCGCTGGTGCTGTGGCGGCTGCGCGGTTCGGTGCCGCGGTTGCTGCAGCTGGTGTATCTGGGCGGCGCCGGCGAGGTCCTCCGGTACGCCCCCGACGAGGCCGACCTGCGCGCCACCGAACGGAAGGTGGAGGCGTTGTGGGCGGCGATCCGGCGGGCGCTGGAGACCGGTGAGTGGCGGGCACGGCGTTCGCGGTTGTGCGACTGGTGCGACCACCAGGCGTTGTGCCCGGAGTTCGGTGGCACTCCCCCACCCGTCCCGGACCGCCGCCCCGGCGACGCCGTCCGCACCCGCCGGGCGGCGACCGACGAGTTGTAGCCCTGGGCGGCCTTCTGCCGAGCCGCCGGGGCGCGCCACGGGCGTGACGGCCTCGGTGGTCGGTGGAGCGTCACGGCTCTGCCCGCGAGTGCCTCCGCCGTGTGCCCGGGGCTCCAGGCCCGCGCACGACGTGGGCGGCGCGTCAATGGCTCGGTCCGGCGGGCTCGGCTCGCACAGCGCCCCCCCCCCCGAGCGCCCATGTCACTCGCGCGCTCGTCCGAGCCGGCCCGGCGGGGGCGGTTCGTTGTGGGAGTGGTTCGCGCCGAGAGCTGGGGTGGTGAGGAGGGCGGATTCCTCCCAAGGTAGGAGGAGTCACGGCTTGAGCTGGGCCTACAGTGAATTCGTGCGCAACGATCGAGCCCTGTTTCGCGACACGGTCCTTGCCGTGGTGCTGGCCGCGGGCTCGCTCGCGTTGTTTCTCCTCTACGACGCCGCCGACCTCCTGTCCCAGCCGGGCCAGCCCCCCGGCGCGGTACGGTCGCCGGATCTGGTGGGCGGGGCGCTGGTCGTGCTGACGGCGGTGCCGCTGGCCGTCCGGCGGCAGTGGCCGGTCGGGGCGCTGCTGGCGAGCGCGGTCCCTGACACCCTGTTCAACGCGCTCGGCTACAGCATGGGCCTGGCCAGCGTGGCCGGGCTGGTGCTGCTGTACTCGGTGGCGGCCAGGCGCGGGCTGGCGGTGGCGCTGGCGGCGCTGATGTTCGCCGTGCTGGTCTATGCCACGGGCGCGCTGCTCAGCCCGCTCGACGCGCTGACCTGGGCGGACCATCTCGTCGTTGTGGTGCTCCTGGCCGGCGCCTGGGGAGTGGGCCGGGCCATCCGGCTGCGGCGGGCGTACTTCGAGGAGCTCAAGGACCGGGCGGCGCGGCTGGAGCGGGCCAGGGAGGCCGACACGCGGGCGGCGCGCGCCGAGGAGCGCTCGCGGATCGCGCGTGAGCTGCACGACGTGATCGCGCACCATGTGAGCGTGATGACGGTGCAGGCCGCGGCGGCGCGCAAGGTGCTGCTGTCCGATCCCGAACTGGCCAGCGAGGCGCTGTCGGCGGTCGAGCACACCGGGCGCAAGGCGATGGCGGAGATGCGCGACATCGTGGGCGTGCTGCGCGCCGGCTCGCCGGCCGAGCTGGGGCCGCAGCCCGGGATGTCGGCGTTGCCGGCACTGGTGGAGCAGATGCGCGAGGCGGGGCTGGCGACGCGGCTGACGGTCGAGGGGCACGAGACGCCTGTGCCCGCGGGGATTGAGCTGGCGGCCTATCGGCTGGTTCAGGAGGGCTTGACCAACAGTTTGCGGCACGCCGGGCCGGGTGCCGAGGCCGTGGTGACCGTACGGCACGAGCCGCGCGAACTGGACGTGCGGGTCGCCGACGACGGCCGGGGCGCGGCCGGAGTGGCGGCGCGGCCGGGGCATGGCTTGGTGGGGATTCGCGAGCGGGTGGCGCTTTATGGTGGAATCCTGAGCATCGGTCCTCGGCCGGGGGGCGGTTTCGAGGTGCGGGCGAGGTTCCCGCTGAAGGACGGAAGATGACGATCAGAGTGCTGCTGGTGGACGACCAGCCGCTGCTGCGTACCGGTTTCCGCCTGATTCTCGAGGCCGAGCCCGACATCACGGTGGTGGGCCAGGCCGGCGACGGCAAGGACGCGCAGGAACAGACCAGGGCGCTGCTGCCCGACGTGGTGCTGATGGACATCCGGATGCCCGGCGTCGACGGCATCGAGGCCACGCGGCGCATCGTGCGCGAGGCGGCGTCCGGGGCGCATGTGCCGAAGGTGCTGGTGCTGACGACGTTCGACCTGGACGAGTACATCGTGGAGGCGTTGCGGGCCGGGGCCTCGGGGTTCCTGCTCAAGGACGTACCGCCGGACGAGCTCGTGCAGGCGATCCGGGTCGTGGCCGACGGCGACGCGATCGTGGCGCCGAGTGTGACGCGGCGCCTGCTGGACCGGTTCGCGGCCAAGCTGCCCTCCGCCTACCAGGAGAGCACTCCGGCGCGGCTGGACCGGCTGACGGAGCGGGAGCTGGAGGTGCTCAAGCTCATCGCCAAGGGCATGTCCAACGCGGAGATCGCGGCCAAGCTGGTGGTGAGCGAGACCACGGTCAAGACGCACGTGGGCAACGTCCTGACCAAGCTCGGCCTGCGCGACCGCGTCCAGGCCGTGGTCCTGGCCTACGAAACCGGCCTGATCACCCCGGGCGCCCTGTCCTAGCCGCTGGGCGCGTTGGGCGAGCCCGGGGGCTGCCCGCCCCTGAAGGGCGCTGGGTTTCGCGTGGGCGACAGCCAGGGGCGCGCCGCGCGGCGGGGAGCCGCGCGGTGGAGGTCGGCGCGTGGTGCGGTGGCGAGCTGGGCAGCGGTGCCCGGCCCACGGATCGCCGTAGCGACGAGGACCACGTCAGACTGCCGGGCGACCTCGCACGGGCGCGCGCCCACGTCGGCGGGGGGCGTGTGGGTGGCTTGCCGTAACGGAAAACACGCCGTAGCGGAAAGCACGCCGTAACGGAAGAAGCCGCGGCGGAGAGCACCGCGCCCGCCGCGGCGACGGCGGGCGCGGCCTGGAAACGAACGGCGATCAGGGCGCAGCGGTCAACGACGGCGCCGGGGCGACGGCGTTCTCGGGGAAGTGACAGGCGACGCGGTGGCCGCTGGACAGTTCCTCGAGCGGTGGCTCCACCGTCTTGCAGATCTCCTGCGCCTTCCAGCAGCGCGTGTGGAAGCGGCACGCGGGCGGCGGGTTCAGCGGGCTGGGGACGTCACCGGTCAGCCGGATGCGCTCGCGGTCCTTGCGGTTCTTCGGGTCCGGCACCGGCACCGCCGACAGCAGCGCGTTGGTGTACGGGTGCATGGGCGAGCTGTAGAGCCGCTTGCGGTCGGCGATCTCGACGATCTTGCCGAGGTACATGACCGCGACCCGGTCGCTGATGTGGCGGACCACCGACAGGTCGTGGGCGATGACCACGTACGTCAGGTCGAGCTCGTTCTGCAGGTCTTCCAGAAGGTTGACGACCTGGGCCTGGATGGAGACGTCCAGGGCCGAGACGGGCTCGTCGGCGATGATCAGCTTGGGCTTGAGCGCGAGCGTGCGGGCGATGCCGATGCGCTGGCGCTGGCCGCCGGAGAACTCGTGCGGGTAGCGGTTGTAGTGCTCGGGGTTGAGGCCGACCAGCTCCAGGATCTCCTGGACCGCCTTCTTGACGCCGCCCTCGGTGTTGATCCCCTGGATGCGGAACGGCGCGCCGACGATGGCGCCGACCGTGTGCCGGGGGTTCAGGGAGGAGTACGGGTCCTGGAAGATCATCTGCATGTCGCGGCGGAGCGGCCGGAGCCGGCCCTGCGCCATGTGGGTGATGTCCTGGCCCTCGAAGACGACCTGGCCGCCCGTGGGCTCCAGGAGGCGGGTGACGAGGCGGCCGGTGGTGGACTTGCCGCAGCCGGACTCGCCGACCAGGCCCAGCGTCTCACCCTTGAAGACGTCGAAGGAGATCCCGTCGACGGCCTTGACCGCGCCGACCTGCCGCTTGAACAGGCCCTTGGTCACGGGGAAGTGCTTCTGCAGGTCCCGAACGGACAGCAGCGGCTCGTTTTCGCTCACTGGGTCTCCAGCACTGGCTTGATCTCATTCTCCCACAGCGTGCGCCGCTCGGTCTTGGCCATGTGGCAGCGCACCATGTGCCCGCCCTCGGTTTCGAGCAGGGCCGGGACCTCGGTGTTGGACTTGCCCTCGGTCCGGTCGGCGTAGGGGCAGCGCGGGTGGAACGCGCAGCCGTCGGGCACGTTGATGAGCGAAGGCGGCGAGCCCTTGATCGGCAGCAGCCGTTCGGTGCGCTCGCGGTCCAGCCGCGGCATCGATCCCAGTAGACCCCATGTGTAGGGGTGCTCGGGACGGTAGAAGATGTCTTCGGCGGCGCCGTACTCGATGCACTTTCCGCCGTACATCACCAGGATGTCGTCGGACAGTTCGGCGACGACGCCCAGGTCGTGGGTGATGATGATCAGCGCGGAGTTGAACTCCGTCTGAAGCTCGCGCATGAGGTCGAGGATCTGCGCCTGCACGGTCACGTCGAGCGCGGTGGTCGGCTCGTCGGCGATGAGCAGTTCCGGGTCGCACGACAGCGCCATCGCGATCATGGCGCGCTGGCGCATGCCGCCGGAGAACAGGTGCGGGTAGTCGTCGACGCGCTTGCCCGGGGTCGGGATGCCGACGCGGCCGAGCATGTCGATGGCGTGCTTGCGGGCGACCGACTTCGACACGTCGTGGTGGATGCGGTACGCCTCGATGATCTGGTCGCCGACCGTGTAGTACGGGTGCATGGCCGACAGCGGATCCTGGAAGATCATCGCCATCTTCTTGCCGCGCAGCCGGCGTACGTGCTCGGGCGTGGCGGAGACGAGCTCCTCGCCGTCGAGCCAGATCTCGCCGGAGATCTTGGCCCGGCCGCCCTTGTGCAGGCCGAGGATGCCGAGGCTGGTGACGGACTTGCCGGAGCCGGACTCGCCCACGATGCCGAGCGTCTTGCCGCGCTCAAGGCTGAACGACAGGCCGTCCACCGACTTGACCAGGCCGTCGTCGGTCGGGAAGTGGACCTTGAGGTCCTTCAGTTCCAGAAAGGTCACGACAGCCTCACTCTCGGGTCCACGACCGCGTAGAGCAGGTCGACGATCAGGTTGGCGGTGACCACGAAGAGAGCGGCCAGCAGGGTCACGCCCATGACCTTGGGCAGGTCCTGGTCGGTGATGGCCTGGATGGCGTACTTGCCGAGCCCGTTGAGGGAGAAGGCGCTCTCCGTCAGTACGGCGCCGCCGATGAGCAGGCCGAAGTCGAGACCGAAGATCGTGATGATGGGGGTCAGCGCCCCGCGCAGCCCGTGTTTGACGACCACTCTGCGTTCCTTCAGGCCCTTGGCCCTGGCGGTGCGGATGTAGTCCTCGTTCATGGTCTCCAGCATTCCGGCCCGAGTCAGGCGCGCGTACCCGGCGGCGAACTGGAAGGCCAGCGTCACCCATGGCAGGAGCAGCGCGTAGGCCCAGAGGGGCAGGGAGTCCTGGATGGTGGTGTAGGTGCCGCCCTGGGCGGCGAAGGCGAAGGGATTTCCGTAGGAGAAGACCTGGAGCGCGATGAGCGCGGTGAAGAAGATCGGCAGCGAGACTCCGGCCAGTGCGATGATCATCGCGGTCCGGTCGAAGACGCTGCCTCTTCGCAAGGCCGACAGCACGCCGATGCCCACTCCCAGGCCGACCCAGAGGACGGCGGCGCCCAGGGCGAGCGACAACGTGACCGGGAGCCGGTTCATCAGGTCGGGGAACACCGGCTGCTGCGTGATGAACGAGTAGCCCAGGCAGGGCGGCGGGCACTGCTCGACACCGGCGCCGTAGTCGTACTCCGCCCCGGCGACGATGCCCTTGACGTACCTCCCGTACTGGACGACCAGCGGGTCGTTGAACCCGAGCCGTTCCGCCGCGAGCTTGGCGGTCTCCCCGGTGGCGGTGCGGCCGACGTAGCGGCTGGCCATGCCCTCGGGGGTGGCGCCGGCGAGTTGCGGCACGAGGAAGAAGATCGCGAAGGTGACCATGCTGACGATGCCGAGCATGACCAGCGCGCCGATCAGACGCCTGATGATGTATGTGACCACAGTGCCCGGCCCGGTGGCCGCCGGGAGGATCGCTCCCGGCGGCCACCTGTGGCCTTCACCTGCCTTTAACTACTCGTTGACTGCGGGAAGAGGACCTACTCGACGCCCATCGCGACGTAGTCGTACATCTGCTGGCCGTCGGAGATGAGGACGTTGGTCACGCCCTTGCCGCGGACGAGCAGCGACTTGGCCCAGATGCCCGGCATGATGACGGACTCTTCCATGACCCGCTTGTCGATCTCCGCCCACATCGGCTCACGCTTGGTGATGTCGGCCTCGACGCGCGCCTTGTCGAGCATGGCGTCCACGTCGGGGATGCGGACCGAGGTGTTGGACGAGCCGCCGCCCTCACGGATGACGCGGCTGTCGGTGATCTGCTGCAGGAAGCCGTAGCCGTCAGGCCAGTCGGAGCCCCAGCCGTTGACGACCAGGCCCAGGTTCTCCTTCACGACGAAGGAGGGCTTGCCGGCGAAGCTGGAGAAGTAGTCCTTCAGCGGGTACGGCTTGATGGTGACGTTGATGCCGGCCCGGGCCAGCGAGTCCTTGATCGCCTCGGCGGTCGCCTTCTCCTTGGGGCGCTCGGCGCGGTAGGAGACGGAGGTCTCGAAGCCGTTCGGCTGACCGCACTTGGTCAGGTGCTCCTTGGCCTTGGCGATGTCGCCCTTGCCCTCGGGAGAGGGGTAGAGGTCGATCTTCTGGGCGCCGGGGATCGTCGGCGGCAGCAGGTTGGTCGCGATCTCGCCACCGGTCGGGCCGCCGTAGGCGGCGACGTAGCCGGTCTTGTCCATCGCGTACTGCACGGCGATCCGGCAGTCCTTGTTGTCGAACGGCTTCACCGTCGGGTTGATCGAGGTGTACCAGAGGCGCTGGATGGTGATGTTGTCGGCGCGAGCCTTCAGAGCCGGGTCCGGCAGGACCTTGCTCAGCGCGGCCGGCTGGACACCGGTGCCCTCGATGGCGACGTGGAGGTCACCGGAGATGACCCGGTTGTCCATGTCGTCGGCGTTGACGTTCGTCGTGACCTCGTACTTGTCCGGCAGGGCCGGACGGTTCGGGTCGACGGCCTCGCTCCAGTGCGGGTTACGGACCAGCGTGAAGCCCTTGCCGATCTCGTTCTTCTCGAACATGTACGGACCGGAGGAGATCACGTGCTCGCGGTACTTCGCGCCGGTGTCCTTGGCCTCGGGGACCGGGATCGTCGGCGACATCTGGACGATGTAGTCGAAGCCGGAGTAGGGCTCCTTGAGGTGGAAGACGACGGTCTTGTCGTCCGGGGCCTCGACGGCGGAGCTGAAGTCGGCGCCCTTCGACTTGTACGGGCCCTTGTAGTCCTTGGGCCAGTTCAGCATGTCGTTGAGGTAGGTGGGGCCGTTGGGGAAGGTCACCTTGTCGAAGGCGCGAGCCACCGCGTACGCGACGTCCTTGGCCACGATCGGGGTGCCGTCCTCGTACTTCAGGCCGTCACGCAGCGTGTAGGTCCAGGTCTTGAAGTCGGCGCTCGGCTTGCCGGCCTCCGCCGCCAGGTCCGGAACCGGCTTGGCGCCCTCGGCCCCGGGCTTGCCGGGGAAGAACATCAGGGCGCGGCCGTACAGCCGGATGAAGTTCCACGAGTAGCCGTAGTAGGTGTCGGCCGGGTCGAGGGAGTCCCAGTCACCGGAGTTCGCCAGCTTGAGGGTGCCGCCCTTCTTCGTGGACGGGTTGAACACCCCCGTCAGAGCAGCGTTGAACTCCTCCTTGGCGGCGGGCTTGCCTGACTCGCCGGCCTTGGGAGGCGTCTGGGTGCTGGTGCCTCCACAGGCCGCCAGGCCCATGGCGAGCGCCGCGACGAGCGCGGCCTTCGCCAGAGCGGGCTTTTTCATCATCTCTTACTACACCCCTTGTAGGTAGGAGCCAGGAAATTGCGGTGGTCGGTCATGCGGTGGTCGGGCAGGTCATCGGTTGCCGCGCGGGTCGAGCGCGTCGCGCAGGCCGTCTCCGAAGAGGTTGAAGGCGAGCACGGTGAGGAAGATCGCGAGACCCGGGAAGATCGCGTAGTGCGGGACGGTGTAGATGCGCGCCGCGTCGGAGAGCATGCCGCCCCAGGTCGGGGTCGGCGGGCGCACGCCCACACCGAGGAAGCTCAGCGCCGCCTCGAACAGGATGTTCGACGGGATCAGCAGCGTCGAGTAGATGAGGATCGGGGCCACGAGGTTGGGCAGGACCTCACGGAAGATGATGTACGGCCCGCGCGCCCCCAGGCTCCTGGCGGCGTCGACGAACTCCCGCTCGCGCAGCGAGAGCGTCTGGCCCCGGACGATACGCCCGATGTAGGGCCAGTTGAAGAAGCCGATGATGAAGATCAGCAGGGAGACGCGCAACGCGTCGCCGGAGAGCCCGAACGCCGTGTCGGGCACCACACCGGCCAGGGCGATGGCGAACACCAGCAGCGGGAAGGCCAGGAACACGTCCATGAGGCGGCTGATGACGGTGTCGACCCAGCCGCCGAAGAAGCCGGCCGTGACGCCGAGGATGGTGCCGATGCCGACCGAGAGCAGCGTGGCCAGGAAGGCGATGAGCAGCGAGATGCGCGCGCCGTAGACGACGCGGCTGAAGATGTCGCGGCCCCACTGCGGGTCGACGCCGAAGAGGTAGTCCCAGCTGATCCCGCCGAACCGGTCCTTGGGGATCTGGGTCTCCTGGTCGATCATGTCGCGGTGGAACTCGAGCGGCGGGTGCCCGAACCACTTCACGATCAGCGGAGCGAAGACCGCGACCAGGATCAGGAAGATGATGACGCCGGCGCCGACCATGGCGACCTTGTCGCGCTTCAGGCGCAACCACGCGATCTGCCCAAGTGAACGGCCCTGGATCGCCTTGCGGTCCACGCCCGTCACCACGGCTTCAGGAACTGCTTCCTTCGCCGACTCGGGAACATCCAGCGGTGCGGTCATGCGCGCCCTCCCACGCCCGCACCCGCAATGCCAGAAGTTGTGCGCATTGACTTCTGGCCCCCTGGGTTGCAGACGACATCGTCCGTTCGGCGGTGCCCGGTCAGGGACCGCCGTGATTGCAGGACCGTATGTCACGGCCCCAGGGTGCAGAATGTATGCGCTGAGCTGCGCTGACTAGTCCCTCAGACAGCTATGTGGCTCAACTGTGATTCTCGTGAAACTCATTCGTATTGATCTTGACGTGTTTGTCTACACGCAGTTCCGGTTGGGTCTCGGAACTGTGACATTGCACTGATTTCACCCGATACCGCGGCGCTTCAGGATCTCCTCGATGTCAGAGAAGTCATCGTCTTTTGTCCGCCCCTTGGCGGGGGCGGGCGACGGATTGACGGCCTGCGGCGCCGTAGCCGCCGGCGCGGCGGGCGTCTCGCCCGTCTTGACCCCGCTCTTGACCTTCGCCTGCTTGGGCTGCTTCGGTGTGGCCCCGCCGACGCCGCGCTTGCGCATCACGCCGGAGACCACGAACAGCACCACCGCCAGCCCCGCCAGCCCGACCCCCGCCCACACGAACGGGTTGATGATCCCCGCGACCAGCCCGGTCACGAACCCGACCACGGACGCCACGATCCCCCAGATCAGCGCATGGGCCCCGGTCAGGTAGGCGGCGATGGGCAGCAGCGACCACGCCACCCCGCGGATCCCGGCGGTGGCGCCCCTGCGCCGCCAGGCCAGGAAGCTCAGCACCAGCCCCAGGCCGGTGGCCCCGGCACAGACCGGCAGCCACAAAATGGTGTCGAACATGCCCACATCCCCTAGCTCTCGGTTACACCCATCCTGGCACGCGCACGCGCACCGCCCCCTCCTCCCTAAGAACGGCCCATCCCCTAGGGGAGGTTCCGCCGATCTCTTCTTCCGCCGACAGCGCGCGCTCGCGTCACCCCGACAGCGCGCGCTTGTGCCGCTCCGACGGCGCGCGCTGATGTCGCTCCGACGGCTTCGCCGTCTTTCTGCCTCTCCTTTACGGCTCCGCCCCCGCACACCCGCCCCACCGCCGTGCGCGAGCGCCCGTCAAGCGCCGCCGGTGAGGGCCCACGGGTCCCCGCCGCAACGCCGCCCCAAGACACGCGGCGCGGCCCCTGCCCGGGGGCCGAAAGACACGCCTCCACCCCGAGGCACGACCCGACCCCGCCAAGGGCCCACGGGCACGCGTCGGCCAAGGCACGCCCGGTGAGGCCCATATGCCGGTGGGTCCGGTGGAGTTAGACGGGGCGGGGTGCCGGGGTGTGGGTCGTGACCAGGTCGCGCAGGTGGGCCGTGGTCACCTGTGACAGGGAGGACACGACCAGGCGGCCTGGGGCGGGTTCTATGGGGAGGAGGCTGGGGACCGCCACCACCGCGCAGCCCGCGGCCGTTCCCGCCGCCACGCCGTTCGGGGAGTCCTCCAGGACCACGCTGCGGGCCGGGGAGACGTCCAGCAGGCCCGCGGCGGTCAGGTAGGGCTCGGGGTCGGGCTTGGTGCGTTCGACGTCGTCGGCGGTGATGATGACGTCGAAGCGGTCACGGCCCACGAAGGCCAGGATGGCTTCGGCGATCTCCTTGAGCGACGAGGTGACCAGCCCCACCGGCACGCCTTCGGCGCGCAGGGCCTCCACCAGTTCCAGGGCGCCGGGCATGACGTCGACGCCGCCCGCGAGGCGGGCCACCATGCCGTCGATCATCCAGGTGCGCAGGGTCTGCGGGGGCACCGAGGAGCCGGACACGTCCAGCATGTAGGCGACGGTGCGCTCCATGGAGCCGCCGACGAGGTGGGTCTGGTGCTCGTGGTTCCATTCGCCGCCGAGCCTGGCCATGCAGTCGGTCTCCACCAGCAGCCACACCTTCTCGGTGTCGACCAGAAGCCCGTCCATGTCGAAGAACGCCGCGTCCATCCATCCCCCGTTCCGTCCGGTTGTCACCCCTGCCCAGGGGCAGAGTTCAACAGCCGCCCCGAGCCTCCACATTCCCAGCCGCCGAAAATTCTCCGTCGACCGGGTCCCACGAAGCGCCCCAACAGCCTTGGCACCACCTATCTCCCCAGGTAGCACCTTCCCAGCGGGCCCCATAGCCCAACCCCGCACCCTCCCAGCCCCCCGCCAGAACCCTCCGCGTCCAGATCGCGTGCGACCCGGACCCGAAGACCCGGGCCGGGCGGGAGCTCGCCGGCGGGTAACGGCGCGCGCCTGTTCACCGAGACGACCGAGCCGGAGCGCCGGGCAGGCCGGTGGCCACGGTGGGTGGCCGGGCGTGCCTTGTCGCGGTGGGGCGTGTGTCCGGCTGCCGGGCGCACGGACCGAGCGGCCCGCCCGCGACGGCGGGCGGTGGCCTGCCCGGCTTGCCGTAACGGAGAACAGGCCGGACGAACCGCGAGGCGGCCCGCCCGAACCGGCGCACGGCGGCCTGGAGCGCCTACACGTTGAAGTACTTCGCCTCCGGGTGGTGGGCGACGAGGGCGCTGGTGGCCTGTTCGGGGTGGAGCTGGAACTCCTCCGACAGGGTCACCCCGATGCGCTCCGGGTCCAGCAGCTGGAAGAGCTGGACCTGGTCCTCGAGGTTGGGGCAGGCGGGGTAGCCGAAGGAGTAGCGGCAGCCCTGGATGTTGACCTTGAGCATGTCGTCCAGCGACTCCTCGCCCCCGATGCCCCACTCGGAGCGGACGCGGGCGTGCCAGTACTCGGCGAGCGCCTCGGTGAGCTGGACGGACAGGCCGTGGAGTTCGAGGTAGTCGCGGTAGGCGTCCTTGGCGAACAGTTCGGCGGTGGCCTCGGAGATCTTGCCGCCCATCGTGGCCACCTGGAAGCCGACCATGTCGACCTCGCCCGAGTCCTTGGAGCGGAAGAAGTCCGACAGGCACAGGTGCCGGTCGCGGCGCTGGCGCGGGAAGGTGAAGCGGGTGCGCTCGTTTCCGGCGTCGTCGAGGATGATGAGCGAGTCGCCGTCGCTGACGCACGGGAAGTAGCCGTAGACGACCGCCGCCTCCAGCAGGCCCTCGGTCTGCATGCGGTCGAGCCACATGCGCAGCCTCGGGCGGCCCTCGGTCTCGACGAGCTCCTCGTAGCCGGGTCCGTCGCCGCCGCGGGTGGGCTTGAGTCCCCACTGGCCGAGGAAGAGCGCGCGCTCGTCCAGGAAGGCGGAGTACTCGGCGAGCGAGATGCCCTTGACGATGCGGTCGCCGGTGAACGGCGAGCGCGGCAGCGGGTTGTCGGCGGCCACGTCGGAGCGGGCGGGCAGCGCCTCCACGGGTGTGCGGACCAGGGTGGCGCCGGACTTGACGCGGCGCTCGCGCAGCGGCGGCAGCGTCGCGCCCGCCACGCCGCGCTTGACGGCCATGAAGGAGTCCATGAGGCGCAGGCCCTCGAAGGCGTCACGGGCGTAGCGGACCTCGCCCTGGAAGAGCTCGGCGAGGTCCTGCTCGACGTAGGCGCGGGTGAGGGCGGCGCCGCCGAGCAGCACCGGGTAGCGCTCGGAGATGCCGCGGGAGTTCATCTCCTCGAGGTTCTCCTTCATGATGACGGTCGACTTGACCAGCAGGCCGGACATGCCGATGACGTCGGCCTTCTGCTCGTCGGCGGCCTCCAGGATGGCGCTGACCGGCTGCTTGATGCCGAGGTTGACGACCTCGTAGCCGTTGTTGGACAGGATGATGTCGACGAGGTTCTTGCCGATGTCGTGGACGTCGCCCTTGACGGTGGCCAGCACGATGCGGCCCTTGGTCTCGCCCTCGACCTTCTCCATGTGGGGTTCGAGGTGGGCGACGGCGGTCTTCATGACCTCCGCCGACTGCAGCACGAACGGCAGCTGCATCTGCCCGGAGCCGAACAGCTCGCCGACGGTCTTCATCCCGTCGAGCAGCGTGTCGTTGATGATCTCCAGGGCGGGGCGCTGGCCGAGGGCCTCGTCGAGGTCGGCCTCCAGGCCCTTCTTCTCGCCGTCGATGATGCGGTGCTTGAGCCGCTCCCCCAGCGGCATGGCGGCGAGCTCGGCCGACTTGCTCTGGCGCATCGCGGCGGCGTCGACGCCTTCGAACAGGTCCATGTAGCGCTGCAGCGGGTCGTAGCCCTCGCGGCGGCGGTCGTAGACCATGTCGAGGGCGACCTGGCGCTGCTCGTCGGGGATGCGGGCCATCGGCAGGATCTTGGAGGCGTGCACGATGGCCGAGTCGAGGCCGGCGTTGACGCACTCGTTGAGGAAGACCGAGTTGAGCACGATGCGGGCGGCCGGGTTGAGGCCGAAGGAGATGTTCGACAGGCCCAGCGTCGTCTGCACGCCCGGGTAGCGCCGCTTGAGCTCGCGGATGGCCTCGATGGTCTCGACGCCGTCGCGGCGGGTCTCCTCCTGGCCGGTGGCGATGGGGAAGGTCAGGCAGTCGACGATGATGTCCTCGACGCGCATGCCCCAGTTGCCGGTCAGGTCGTCGATGAGGCGGCTGGCGACGCGCACCTTCCAGTCGGCGGTGCGGGCCTGGCCCTCCTCGTCGATGGTCAGGGCGACGACGGCGGAGCCGTGCTCGCTGACCAGCCGCATGATCTTCTGGAAGCGGGAGTCGGGGCCGTCGCCGTCCTCGTAGTTGACGGAGTTGACGGCGGCGCGCCCGCCCAGCATCTCCAGGCCGGCCCGCAGGACCTCGGGCTCGGTGGAGTCGAGCATGATCGGCAGCGTGGAGGCGGTGGCGAAGCGGAAGGCCAGTTCCTTCATGTCGGCCACGCCGTCGCGGCCGACGTAGTCGACGCACAGGTCGAGCATGTGGGCGCCGCCGCGGGCCTGGTCGCGAGCGGTCTCGACGCAGTCGTCCCAGCGGCCTTCGAGCATGGCCTCGCGGAAGGCCTTGGAGCCGTTGGTGTTGCAGCGCTCGCCGATGGCCAGGTAGCTGGTGTCCTGGCGGAAGGGGACCGTCTGGTAGAGCGAGGAGGCGCCGGGCTCGGGGTGGGGGCGGCGGTTGACCACCTCGCGCCCGCGCACGCGGTCGACGACCTGGCGCAGGTGCTCGGGGGTGGTGCCGCAGCAGCCGCCGACCAGGGACAGGCCGTAGTCGCGGGTGAACGTCTCGTGCGCGTCGGACAGCTCTTCCGCGCTGAGCGGGTAGTAGGCGCCGTCGGAGGTGAGCACGGGCAGGCCCGCGTTGGGCATGCACGACAGCCTGGTACGCGAGTGGCGGGCGAGGTAGCGCAGGTGCTCGCTCATCTCGGCCGGCCCGGTGGCGCAGTTGAGGCCGATGACGTCGACGCCGAGGGGTTCGATCGCGGTGAGCGCCGCGCCGATCTCGGAGCCGAGCAGCATGGCGCCGTTGGTCTCGATGGTGACCTGGGCGATGACCGGCACGTCGCGCCCGGAGTCGGCCACGGCTCGCTTGGCGCCGATGACGGCCGCCTTGACCTGGAGGAGGTCCTGGCAGGTCTCGATGATGAGCGCGTCGGCGCCGCCGGAGATCAGACCGGCCGCGTTGTCCATGTAGGCGTCGCGCAGCTTCTCGTACGGCAGGTGCCCCAGCGTCGGCAGCTTGGTGCCCGGCCCCATGGAGCCGAGGACGAAGCGCGGGTGGTCGGGCGTGGACCAGTGGTCGGCGCGCTCGCGCGCGATGCGCGCCCCGGCCTCCGAGTACTCGAAGACACGCTCGGGGATGTCGTACTCGCCCAGCGCCGCGAGGTTCGCGCCGAAGGTGTTGGTCTCCACGCAGTCGACGCCCACCTCGAAGTAGGCGTCGTGCACGCTCTGCACGATGTCGGGCCGGGTGACGTTGAGGACCTCGTTGCACCCTTCGAGGTCCAGGAAGTCCTCGAGGGTGGGATCGGCTGCCTGCAGCATCGTCCCCATGGCCCCGTCGGCGACCATTACGCGCTGGGACAGTACTTCGCGGAAGGATGGGGAGTCGCTCATGGGCCCCAGCTTATCGGCTGCGATCGAGGCGCTATGGTGCCGGGGAAGATATTCAATAAAGCGTCCAATAGGAGGCGCTGTGCGTTATCAGACCATTCTCGTCGGGACCGACGGTTCGGCCTCCTCTCTGCGCGCCGTCACGGCCGCCGCAGAACTGGCCGCGGCGACCAGCGCCCGGCTGGTGGTGGCCTGCGCCTACCTGCCGATGCGCGAGAGCGAGCGGGCCCCGGCCGCCGACCGGCTGGGCGAGCTGGCGTACAAGGTGAGCGGGTCGACGCCGGCCGAGGACACGCTGCGGGCGGCGCGCGAGAGCGCGGTGGCCGCGGGGGCCGGGGAGGTCGTGCTGGCCGCCGAGGCGGGCGAGGCCGTGGACGTGCTGGTCAGGCTGGCCCACGAGCACCGGGCCGAACTGCTCGTGGTGGGCAACAGGGGGCTGAACTCGCTGGCCGGGCGGCTACTGGGATCGGTGCCCTCCGGCGTCTCGCACCGGGCCGGGTGCGACGTGCTCATCGTGCGCACCACGTCGGGGCGGTGACGCCCGTACCAGGCAGTACGCCCGTGGCGCAACGAGATCAGTGACGCGAGACCCCCCTCAGCGCATAGGCTTAGTCGAATGCCAGCCGAAGGAGGAGGCGACACGTGATCGAGCTCGAAAGGTTCCCCGAGCTCGTCGACCCGGTGCTGATCGCCGCGTTCGAGGGGTGGAACGACGCGGGCGAGGCCTCCAGCGGTGTCATCAGCCACCTGGAGAGCGCCTGGAAGGCGGAGCCGCTGACCGAGCTCGATCCCGAAGACTATTACGACTTCCAGGTGACCAGGCCGGTGGTGGAGCTGACCGACGGGGCCGAGCGTCGCATCGTCTGGCCGACGACGCGGTTCTCGCTGGCCAGGCCGCCGGGGTCCGAGCGCGACGTGGTGCTGCTGCGCGGCATCGAGCCGAACATGCGCTGGAAGTCGTTCTGCGAGGAGATCATCGAGGTCTGCCGCGAGCTGGGCATCGAGACGACGGTCATGCTGGGCGCCCTGCTCAACGACTCGCCGCACACCCGCCCCGTGCCGATCCTGGGCACCGCCTCCGACGAGGGGCTGGCGCGTTCGCTCAACCTGGAGCTCAGCCGCTACGAGGGCCCGACGGGCATCGTGGGGGTGCTGCAGCACGCCTTCGCGCTGGGCGGGCTGAGCGCGATCTCCCTGTGGGCCTCGGTGCCCCACTACGTCGCCCAGCCGCCCAACCCGAAGGCGACGCTGGCGCTGCTGCGCCGCCTGGAGGACGTGCTGGAGATCTCCATGCCGCTCGGCGAGCTCGACGAGGAGGCGCGCGCGTGGGAGCACGGCGTGGACGAGCTGGCCTCGCAGGACAGCGAGGTGGCCGAGTACGTCAAGGAGCTGGAGGAGCGCAAGGACGCCGCGGAGCTGCCCGAGGCCAGTGGCGATGCCATCGCGGCGGAGTTCGAGCGGTATCTGCGGCGCCGCGACCGCGATACTGACAGCTGATTCTCAGGTCATTGTTGCCATATTTCTCCCGGGTTTCAGGTAATAATCAGTGACCCGCGCCATTTGTACACAGTTGGAACACCAGCCGGCAACAATTGCATAACCAGGAGAAACACGGCTCCATAACAACGGCGAAATCGCCGGGTGCCACGTCGAACCTACCCATGTGACTGCGCACGTTAGGCCAACCATGGCGACTCCCCACCTAGATCCGCACCAAAGAAGTCAGGACACCAGGCGGCGCGTACTCGAGATGGCCGTCTCGCTCCGCGAGGACCGCACCGGCGGGCCCGTGGACCACTTCCTCGCCCTGCTCCAGGATCGCCTGCCCCTGTGGCTGCGCATCCTGCACGACCTCTCGCACCTGGTCGGCAAGGGCCGCGTCAACGACAACCTGCTGCCCATCGCACGGGCCGGGATCGACTACTACGCCGAGATCCAGTCGGCGGCGCTGCCCGCCTTCACCTCGCCCAGCGTGACGGTCCGCTTCCGTGAGGCGATCCGCGACAACGGCCTCGGGCCGCTGGCCGAGATCGCGCCGCTGGCCGCCTACCTCGGGGCCGAGCAGCGGATCGGCCGGGTGACCGCCGCGGCGGATCCCGATGCCAGCGCCCGCCTCCTGCTGGCGGGATGCTTCAGGCACGCCTACAACGAGATGTTCTTCGGGGCCTATTCCGGGCCCACGCGGGACGTGAGCGCTGAGGAGATCGTTCGCGAGCTTCGGCTGGAATCCGGGTAACTTGAATCCGGGTAAATAGTCATAAATCGCTTTGAGGGTACGGCGGAGCGTCGCCGTACCCTCTTCGTTGTCCGCGAGCCCCGGAGGAGAGCCATGGAGAGCCATAGGGAAACGGGTGAACCCGAGCTGCGGGCGCACCGGCGCCGCCCGCTGGGCTGGATGCTCGGCGGGGCGGTGCTGGTGGCCGCCTGGGCCGGCGGCGGGCGGTTGCCGTCGTTCGGCGGGCTCACGTACGCGGTCGTGGGCGTGGTCGGAGTGGTCGCCCTGGTGACGGCGTTGTGGCCGGGGCTGCCGCGCCGGGAGGCGCCGCGGCGGCCGGCCGCGCCGGGCTGGCAGGTGTGGGTGGCGCTGTTCGCGGCGTTCGGCGTGTGGGAGGTGTGGGCGCTGCTGGCGGGTGACGATCCCGGGCAGCCGACGGTCAGCGACCTGCTGGATCCCGTGCTGCTGTCGCCGGACTGGCGGGGCCTGTTCTGGGTGGCGTGGCTGGTGGTCGGATGGGGGCTGGTGCGGCGATGACGTGGGAGATCACGGTCTTCGGCTATGTGGCGGCGGCGGTGGCCATGCTGGTGCTGGAGGTGGTCGCGCGGCTGCCGGGGTCCACGACGCCGACGGCGGGCGACTGCTTCGCCTGGGTGATGCGTCATCCCGCGGGCCGGGTGCTGGTCATCCTGTCGTGGTGGTGGGTGGGCTGGCACTTCCTGGCCCGCTGAACGTCGTCGAACCGCCGCCAGATCAGCGCGGCCAGGCTGGGGTCGGCGCCGATGGGCGCGCTGACCAGGGCGGCGCCGGAGTGCTGGAAGCGGGTGTGGAAGAAGCCGGGGGCGAGCAGGTAGGAGGCGAGCGCCGTCCTGCGGCCCCACTCCCGGGGCAGGGCGGGGGTGCCCGACGCGGCGAAGGCGGCGGTGACCGGGCGGCCCAGCCGTACCGACAGCAGGCGGGCCTGCGCGCGCACGTCGGCCAGGGCCGCGGGGTCGGAGGAGCCGGCGCCGGCGAGCACCACCGCGTCGTCCGGGCGCAGCCCGGCCTCGGTGAGGCGGCGGGCCAGGGCCCGCGACAGCAGCGGATGGGGACCCAGCGGGCGGGCCAGGCGCGCGTCCGGACGGGTGCGCGAGACGATCTCGGGCAGGTCGACGTGGGCGTGGTAGCCGCCGGCCAGCAGGAGCGGGACGATCGTCACCGGGCCGGGCAGGCCGGGGAGCGCGCTGGACAGCAGAGGGCGGCTGATCTCCAGGTGGGCGAGGTGCACGCGGTGGCCCGGGCGGCGGGCGCGGACCGCTTCGGCCAGGTCGCGCAGGACGGCCTCGCCGCGGGCGTCGCGGGTTCCGTGCGCGGCCAGGACCAGCGTCACCGGACGGCCAGGCGGTAGCCGCGCTTGACGACCGTCTCCACGATCCCGGGCGGGCCCAGGGCGCGGCGCAGGCGGGTGACGGCCATCTCGACGGCGTGTTCGGCCGACTCGCGGGCGGGGCTGCCGGGCAGGACCAGGCGCAGCTCCGCGCGGGCGACGACGTGTCCCGGCTTGTCGGCCAGGCGCTTGAGCACGGCCATGGGCGCGGGCGGCAGGGGCCGCAGTTCGCCGTCCACGACGACGGCGTGGCCGCGGATCTCCAGCCGGTGCCCGCCCGCGGTGACGCGCGCGACGCCGAACTCGGGCAGATGCCTGGCCAGCGCCCGTGCCAGCGCGCCGAGGCGGGAGCGCTCCGGCTGCAGGGTGGGCACGCCGCGCTCGACCAGCGGGTGCGCGGTGACCGGCCCCACGCAGGCCGCGACGACGCCGCCGGAGAACGCTCCCAGCAGCGCCTCCTCCTGGCCTCGGGCGCGGGCCTCGCGGAGCATCGCGAGGACGGCGGGGGCGCTGGTGAAGGCGACCGCGTCCACGGCGCCGGTGACGGCCTGGTTGACCAGGCGGCGCAGCGGCGAGGTGTCGCGATAGGGCAGCCAGCGGTAGACGGGCACCTCGATCACCTCGGCGCCCGCGCGCCGCAGGTCGGCCACGAATCCGGCCAGAGGCTCGCCGTGCAGTTGCACGGCGATGCGCCGCCCGCCCAGATCCTGCGCCAGCAGGTACTCCTTGACCTCGTCGCAGGACTCGGTGGCCGGGGTCCAGTGGTCGCCGAGCCCGGCGGCGCGCACCGCTCCCCTGGCTTTGGGCCCGCGGGTGAGCAGGCGGGCCCGGGTGAGGCGTTCGGCCAGCTCGCCGGAGAGCCCCCACCCCTCGGCCGCGGCCATCCAGCCGCGAAAGCCCACCCCGGTGGTGATCACGACGTCGTCGATGGGCGCGGCGAGGGCCAGGCGCGTGGCCTCCAGGAGGTCGCCGTCCTGTTCCAGGGGGACCAGGCGGATGGCGGGCGCGCTGACCACGCGGGCGCCGCGCCGTTGCAGCAGCGCGCCGAACTCCTCGCGCCGCCGGGTGGCGGTCACGCCCACGGTGAACCCGGCCAGCGAGTCGGGCGCCGTCTCCGGCACGGCCCGGCCGGTCATGCCCGTACCTCGACGTACTCGCCCGCCAGCCGGACCTGGTGGACAGGGATCGCCTCCGCGCCTCCGTCCAGGCATTCACCGCTGACCAGCGAGAACACCTGTTTGTGCATGGGCGAGGCCACCGTGGGCTCGCCGCCCTTGGTGCCGACGATGCCGCGGGACAGGATGTAGGCGCCGCTGAACGGGTCCCGGTTGCCGACGGCGTACACCCGGCCGCCGAAGTCGCGGAACACGGCGATCTGGCGGCCGTTCACCAGCGCGCAGACGCCGCGCTCCGGCAGCAGGTCGGTGTAGCGGCAGACTGTGGTCCACACACCGTGTAGCAGCGTGGTCATCGCACGACCTCCAAGGGGATCAGAACGGGCTGGATCTGCTCGCGCACCGTCTCGAAGGAGATGGACGGGTCGGGCGTGCCGGGGGCGTTGACGAAGCTGACGAAGCGGGCGAGCTTGCCGGGGTCCTCCAGCGTGGCCCGCCACTCGTCCTGGTATCCGGCCACGTGCCGCGCCATCCGCGCGTCCAGGTCGGCGCAGATGCCCAGCGAGTCCTCGACGACGACCTCGCGCAGGTAGCCGAGGCCGCCCTCCAGCGCTTCGAGCCAGGCGGCGGTGCGCTGGAGCCGGTCGGCGGTGCTGATGTAGAACATCAGGAAACGGTCGATGGTCCGCACCAGCTCGGCGGTGCTCAGGTCGGCGGCCAGCAGGTCGGCGTGGCGTGGGGTGAAGCCGCCGTTGCCGCCGACGTAGAGGTTCCAGCCGCTTTCGGTGGCGATGACGCCGAAGTCCTTGGATCGGGCCTCGGCGCATTCGCGGGCGCAGCCGGACACGGCCGACTTCAGCTTGTGCGGGGCGCGCAGGCCCCGGTAGCGCAGTTCGAGCGCGATGGCCAGGCCGACGGAGTCCTGTACGCCGTACCGGCACCAGGCCGAGCCCACGCAGGACTTCACCGTCCGCAGCGCCTTGCCGTAGGCGTGGCCGGACTCAAACCCGGCGTCCACCAGCCGCCGCCAGATGCCCGGCAGCTGCTCCACCCGGGCGCCGAACAGGTCGATCCGCTGCCCGCCGGTGATCTTGGTGTAGAGGCCGAAGTCGCGGGCCACCTCGCCGATGACGATGAGCTTGTCGGGCGTGATCTCGCCGCCGGGCACCCGCGGGACGACGGAGTAGGTGCCGTTCTTCTGGATGTTGGCCAGGAAGTGGTCGTTGGTGTCCTGCAGGGCCGCGCGCTCGCCCTCCAGCACGTGCCCGCTGTGCAGGGAGGCCAGGATCGAGGCGACGGTCGGCTTGCACACGTCGCAGCCCCTGCCGGTGCCGTGCGCGGCGATGAGCTCGGAGAACGTGGTGATGCCGCGTACCCGCACGATGTCGTACAGTTCGGCGCGGCTGTGGGCGAAGTGCTCGCACAATGCCTTGGGCAGCTCGACGCCGGACTTCTCCAGCAGCCGCTTCAGCGTGGGCAGGCACGAGCCGCACGAACCGCCCGCGCGGGTGCACTCCTTGAGCGCGGGCACGTCGCGGGCGCCGTCCCCGATCGCCGCGCGCACCCGTCCGGCGCTGACGTTGTTGCACGAGCACACCTGCGCGTCGTCGGGCAGGTCGAGGGCGAGGCCGCCGCCGCTGAACAGCAGGTCCGACGGTGCGGCGGGCAGCGCCTTTCCGACGAAGGGCCGCAGCGCGGAGTACGGCGCGGCGTCCCCCACGCAGATGCCGCCCAGCAGCGTCGAGGCGTCGTCGGAGACGAACAGCCGCTTGTAGACCCCGGCGACCGGGTCCATGTAGGTGACGTCCAGCGCCCCCTCCATCGCCCCGAACTGCGCCACCTCGACACCGAGCAGCTTCAGCCTGGTCGACAGGTCGGCGCCGCCGAAGACCGAGCGGCCCCCGGTGATCCGGCCGGCGGCCACCTCGGCCATGGTGTTGCACGGCCCGACCAGCCCGTACACCTGCCCGCCGGCCAGGGCGCACTCCCCCACGGCGTAGACGGCGGGATCGGAGGTGCGCATGCCGTCGTCGACGACGATGCCGCCCCGTTCGCCGACCTCCAGCCCGCAGGCTCTGGCCAGCTCGTCGCGTGGCCGTACGCCGGCGGAGATCACCACGACGCCGGCCGGCAGTTCCTCGCCGCCGCTCAGCAGCACGCGGCCGGGTTCGATCCGCTCCAGCGACACGCCGGGACGCACGCCGATGCCGAGCGCCTCGATGTGGCTCTTCAGCACGGCGCCGCCGCCCTCGTCCACCTGGCGCGGCATCAGCCAGGGGGCCAGTTCGACGATGTGGGTGCGCAGCCCGAGCCCTTGGAGCGCGTCGGCGGCCTCCAGGCCCAGCAGCCCGCCGCCCACCACGACCCCGCCGTTCCGACCGGCCGCCAGTGCGTTTCCGGCGGCGGCGCGGATGGCGTCCAGGTCGGCGATGGTGCGGTAGACCAGGGCGTCGCCGGCGCCCGGCACCGGGGGCACGAACGGGGCCGAGCCGGTGGCCAGCACCAGGACGTCGTAGGGCTCGACGTGGCCGTCGGCGGTGGTCACGGCGCGGGCCGCGCGGTCGACGGCGGTGACGCGGGAGTTCAGCCGGGTGACGACGCCGGCGGGCGGGGTGTAGGTGAGGTCGGCGGCGCTCGTGCCCTTCAGGTAGGAGGTCAGCGCCACCCGGTCGTAGGCGGGCAGCGGCTCCTCCCCCAGCACCGTGACCCGCCCGTCGTATCCGCGCTCGGCCAGCGACTCCAGCAGCCGCTGGGCGGCGGGGCCGTAGCCGACGACCACGAGCCTGCTCATGCGTTCACCCCTTCCTGCTCGCACAGCCAGTCCACGATGCCCTCGACCGCGTCACGGCAGGTGCCGCAGCCGGTCGTGGCCCTGGTGGCCGCGCTGACCGCGGCCAGGTCGCGGGCGCCCGCCTCCCAGCAGGCGCGGATCTGGCCCTTCGTGACGTTGTTGCAATGGCAGACCTTGGCGGCGTCCGGCATCCGGACGGGGCTGTCGGCCACCGTCCCGGAGCCCTGCAGGCCGGGGAACAACAGGCCCGCGCGGTCGCCGGGCAGCGGGCCGCCGCGGTCGTACAGCTGGGTGAGGGTGCCGACCGCGTCGCTCTCCCCCAGCAGGATCGCGCCGACCAGCCGGCCGTCGCGGATGACGAGCTTGCGGTACGTGCCGCGGGCGCGATGGCTGAACCTGACCACCTCGGCCTGATCCTCCTCCAGGTGCGTCTCGCCCATGGCGGCCAGTTCCACGCTGCGCGCCTTGAGGCGGGTGACCAGGCGCGAGCCCCGGTAGCGCGCCTTGCCGCCGGTGATGACGTCGGCGGCGACCGCGGCCTGCTCCCAGGCGGGGGCGACCAGCCCGTAGACGGTGCCGTCGTGCTCGGCGCACTCGCCGACGGCGAAGATCGACGGGTCGTCGGTGCGCAGCTCGTCGTCCACGACGACGGCCCGCCGTACCTCCAGACCGGCCTGCGCGGCGAGTCCGGTGAGCGGACGCACGCCGCAGGCGAGCACCACGAGGTCGGCCTCCACCACCTCCTGTGCGGCTCCGGCGCCCAGATGGACGCCGGAGCCGGTGATGGCGGAGACGGTGACGCCGGTGCGGATCTCGACGCCGAGCTCGCCCAGCGTCTCGCCGAGCATGAGCCCGGCTTCGGCGTCGAGCTGGCGTTCCATGAGGTGTCCCGCCAGGTGCAGGAGCGTGACGGGCAGGCCGCGCCCGGCCAGGCCGCGCGCCGCCTCCACGCCGAGCAGGCCGCCGCCCACGACGACGGCGCGCCGGGCGTGCGCGGCCGCGGCCACGATGCGCTCGCAGTCCCCGAGCGTGCGGAACGGCACCGCCCGCGCCACCCCCGGGATCGGCGGCACGACCGCCTCGCTGCCGGTGGCCAGGACCAGCACGTCGTACGGCTCGCGCCGCCCGTCCCGGGTGATGACCGCCTGGGTGTCGCGGTCGATCTGGACGACCTCGGCGCCGAGGACCGCCTGGACGCCGTGCTCGGCGTACCAGGCGGCGTCCAGCAGGCGTACCTGGTCGGGCCCCGAGCTCCCGGCCAGGACGTTGGACAGCAGCACCCGGTTGTAGGGCTGCCACGGCTCGGCGCCGAAGACGGTGACCCTGGCCCGCGGGTCGCGCGCCCGTACCTCGCTGACCAGGCGCGAGCCGGCCATGCCGTTGCCGATGACGACGAGTCTCATGCCACCTTCTCCAGTCTCACGGCGCACACCTTGAACTCCGGCATCCGCGAGGCCGGGTCGAGCGCGGGGTTGGTGAGGCGGTTGACGCCCTCCCAGTGGAACGGCATGAACACGGTGTCGCGCCTGATCGCGGGGGTGATCCTGGCGACGACCTCGGCGCTGCCGCGGCGGCTGCGCACGCGGACCAGGTCGCCGGCGCCGATGCCGAGCTGCGCGGCGAGGTCGGGGTGGAGTTCGACGAACGGTTCGGGGGCCGCCTCGACCAGGGCGGCGACGCGGCGGGTCTGGGCGCCGCTCTGGTACTGGGCCAGGACCCGGCCGGTGGTCAGGTGCACCGGGTAGTCGTCGTCGGGTTCCTCGGCGGGCGGGCGGTGTTCGACCGGGGTGAAGCGGGCGCGCCCGTCGGGGGTGGCGAAGCGGTCGAGGAAGGGGCGGGGCGTGCCGGGGTGATCCTCGGCGGGGCAGGGCCAGAACACGCCGGTCTCGGCGGCGATCCGGTCGTAGGTGATGCCGGCGTAGTCGGCGAGGCCGCCCGCGCTGGCGCGGCGCAGCTCGTCGAAGACGGCGGGCGGGCTGGCCGTCCAGGTGTGGCCGAGCCCGGCCGCGATGCCCTGGATGATCTCCAGGTCGGTCCTGACCTCGCCGGGCGGCGGGAACGCGCGCCGCCGCAGCAGCACGCGGCCTTCGAGGTTGGTCATGGTGCCGTCCTGTTCCGCCCATTGGGCGGCGGGCAGGACGACGTCGGCCAGCGCGGCCGTCTCCGACAGCACCACGTCGGCGACGACCAGCAGGTCGAGGCGGCGCAGCCGGTCGGCGAGCGTGCCGGAGCGCGGCGCGGACACGACCGGGTTGGAGCCGAACAGCAGCAGCGCCCTGGGCCCTTCCGGGGTGCCGAGCGCGTCCAGGAGCTCCTGGGCGGAACGGCCGGGTCCGGGCAGCGCCGCCGGCTCGATCCCCCAGACCGCCGCCACGTGGGCGCGCGCCGCCGGATCGTCGATCCTGCGGTAGCCGGGCAGCTGGTCGGCCTTCTGCCCGTGCTCGCGGCCGCCCTGCCCGTTGCCCTGGCCGGTCAGGCAGCCGTAGCCGCTGCCGGGGGTGCCGGGCAGGCCGAGCGCGAGGGCCAGGTTGACGAAGGCGGAGACGGTGTCGGTCCCCTTGGCGTGCTGCTCGGCGCCGCGCCCGGTGAGAATGTACGCGTTATCCGCATTTTTCAGCATGTGTACGGCAGAGCGCATCCGAGCCACCGGCACCCCGGTGATCCGCTCCACCCGCTCCGGCCACCAGGAGGCCACCGACGTCCGCACCGCCGCGAACCCCGAGGTCCGCGCCGCCACGTACGCCGCGTCCATCCCGCCCTCGGCGATCAGCAGGTGCAGCAGCCCGAGCGCCAGCGCCAGATCGGTGCCCGGCGCCGGCTGCAGGTGCAGCGCCGCCAGCTTGGCGGTGGGCGTCAGCCGCGGGTCGACCACGATCAGCCGCGGCCCGCCCAGGTGGCGCACGAGCGGCGGCATGGTCTCGGCGACGTTCGCCCCGGCCAGCAGGACGACGTCGGCCCCGGCCAGGTCGGTCAGCGGAAACGGCAGACCCCGGTCCAGCCCGAACGCCCTGGTGGCCGCGGCCGCCGCCGAGGACATGCAGAAGCGGCCGTTGTAGTCGATCTGGCTGGTGCCGAGGGCCACGCGGGCCAGCTTGCCCAGGTGGTAGGCGCTCTCGTTGGTGAGCCCGCCGCCGCCGAAGACCGCCACGCCGTCGGGGCCGTGCTCCGCGCGGATCCCGGCCAGGCGCCTCGCCACGTGGTCCAGGGTCTTCTCCCAGGTGGCGGGCTCGCCGTACAGGAGGGGGGTGGTGAGCCGGGCGCCCGGCCGGAGCAGGTCGCCGGCGGTCCAGCCCTTCTGGCACAGCGCCCCGCCTCCGTGCCCGTTGGCCGGGATGTCGGTCCTGGGGGCGATCGCGACCTCGCCGCCGCGCGCGGTGACGGTCATGCCGCACTGCAGCGCGCAGTACGGGCAGTGCGTCTTCACGGACGCGCCGTCGGGGGGTGAGGTCACGGGTCCGATCGTGCTTTCGGGTGGTTTCACCCCTGGGTCCCTTCTGTTACTGCTGTGCTAACAGCGGCTCACCGCGCGTGTGAGCCTCACACGCGGGCGTGGGCGAGGCTGGGCAGGCGGGCGGCGCCGAGCGTGCGCAGGTAGCACCACCAGGTCAGCGCGGTGCAGGCGGCGTAGAAGAGGGCGAAGGCCAGGAAGGCCGCCGCCGGGCTGCCGGTCTGGGCGAACGACATGCCGAAGCCCCGGTTGATGAGGAAGCCGCCGAAGGCCCCGACCGCGGAGATGATGCCGATCGCGGCCGAGGCCTGGCGCTTGCCGTACACGAGGGCCTGCTCGCCCGCGCCGCGCTCGGCGCGCGCCTTCGCCTGGAAGATGGCCGGGATCATGCGGTACGTCGAGCCGTTGCCGATACCCGAGGTCACGAACAGCAGCTGGAAGGCCAGGAAGAACGCCCAGAACCCGCCACCCGCCGCGGCCGCCCACGTCAGCAGGACGCCCGCGCCCAGCGCGGCGAACGTCCAGAACGTCACCCGCGCGCCGCCCAGCCGGTCGGCCAGCCACCCGCCCACCGGCCGGATCAGCGAGCCCACGAGCGGTCCCGCGAAGGCCACCGCCGTCCACGGCGCCGCCGGGAACAGGCTCTTGGCCAGCAGCGGGAAGGCGGTGGAGTAGCCGATGAACGAGCCGAACGTGCCGATGTAGAGGAACGACATGATCCACGTCTGGGCGCTGCGGGCGACCGCGAGCTGCTCGCGCGGCTCGGCCTTGGCGGTGGCCAGGTTGTCCATGAAGAACCAGGCGCAGACCGCCGACACCACGATGAACGGCACCCAGAACCAGCCCGCCGCCGCCAGCCCCAGCCCGCCGATCACCAGCGGCACCACGAGTTGCACAGAGCTGACCCCGATGTTGCCGCCCGCCGCGTTGAGCCCGAGCGCCGAGCCCTGCTTACTCTGCGGATAGAAGTAGGTGATGTTGGCCATGCTGGAGGCGAAGTTCCCGCCGCCGAGACCGGCCGTGGCCGCGATCACCAGCAGCACCCAGAACGGCGTGGCCGGATCGCTCACCGCGAACCCGAGCGCGATCGCGGGGATGAGCAGCAGCAGCGCGCTGACCACCGTGAACGTCCGCCCGCCGAACCTGGCCGGCCCGAAGGTGTACGGCAGGCGCAGCGCGGAGCCGACCAGGTTCGGCAGCGCCACCAGCCAGAACAGCTCGTCGGTCGACAGGTCGAGCCGGCCCGTCTTGGCCGCCACCACGCTCCACAGCGTCCAGACGGTGAAGCCGAGGTGCTCGGCCAGGATGGAGAAGACGAGGTTGCGCCGGGCGACCTTCTTGCCGGTGCGCTCCCAGAAGGCGGGGTCGTCGGGGTGCCATGCGGCGATCCATCGGGTCATGGCCGTGACCGTAGGCAGCGCTCGTTACGCACGCTGACGGTCTGTGACGGTGCGGCGGTTACAGCGGACTCACCGCCGTAACCCCGGCAACACGGATGTAACGGCCGGCTCCAGGTTGGCGGCGATCATTGCTGGGAAACTGTTCCCTGACATCGCGCGAGATCTCGGGGAGTTGCGTGTGAGGGTCCAGGCGATCCGGCTGTTCGGCGATCCGGTGCTGCGTTCGGTGGCGGAGCCGGTGAAGGAGTTCGACCGGGAGCTCCGGGGGCTGGTGAAGTCCCTGACGATCACGATGCGGTCGGGAGCGGGCCGCGCCGGGCTGGCGGCGCCGCAGATCGGGGTGCCGTCGCGGGTGCTCGTCTACGACTACGACGGCAAGGCCGGGCACCTCGTCAACCCGCGGCTGGAGCTGTCGGAGCGGAAGGTGACCGCGGACGAGGCCTGCCTGTCGGCGCCCAGCGCCTGGTGGCCGCTGGAGCGTTCCTACATGGTGGTGGCGCGCGGGCGGGACATGTTCGGCAAGGCGGTCACGGTACGGGCGCTGGGCGTGCTGGCCAGGGTGCTGCAGCACGAGTGCGACCACCTGGACGGGGTGCTGTTCAGCGACCACCTCCCGGCCGACGAACGCGAGCGCTTCCTGGCCACCGTCACCGCGTAGGTCCTTCAGCCGGCCTTGAGGGTCTTCACCAGAGGTTCCGTGCCGCCGTCGGTCCTACCGGCAGCTCTTCACCAGCGGTTCCAGCCCACGGCGCGCGCCCAGTCGGCCAGGCCGGCGCCGCGCAGGCCCGCGCCCGCGAGCACGGGCTCGCTGAGGACGCGGTCGGCCACGTCGTTCAGGTCCGCGGCCACCTCGTCGGCGGCGTCGATCTCCTCGGGCCTGGTCAGCGGGGTCGGCACCAGGATGCCGCGCGCCCCGGCGGCGCGCGCGGTCTGCATGTCCTTGCCGAGGTCGCCCACGACCATGCAGTCGCGCGGGCTGACGTCCAGGATGGCCGCCGCTCTGATCACCAGGCCGGGTGCGGGCTTGCGGCAGGTGCAACCGTCGCCGTCGGCGTGCACGCAGATCGCCCAGGCGTCGAACGGCCCCAGCAGCGCCTCCACCGTGGAGTTGACCTGGTCCATGTCGTCCGGCGAGAGCAGGCCGCGCCCCACGTCCGACTGGTTGATGACCACCCCGACCGGCACGTCGGCGCGGCGCAACCGGCTGAGCGCCGCGCCCGCGCCCGGCATGGCCACCACGCGCCCCGGGTCGCCGTTGTGGGGAACATCCCTGATCAGCGTCCCGTCGCGGTCGAACAGGACGGCCGCGGGACGATGATGATCGAACACTTTCGCACCTCCGTCGGAACGCGGCCCAGCTACCCGCCGGACCACGCCCCAAACGACCCCGAGGCACCGCTCACAGGTGGAACCAGTGGATGCGCCGGCACGTGGCGCAGACGAAGCAGGTCGCGTCCCGGTTGGCCCAGTCGAGGTTCATGAAGGTCATCCCCGTGGTCTGCAGCTTCCAGCGGTGCTGCTCGAAGGCCGAGCCGCCGCAGGAGTCGCAGGCGAGGGTCTGGCCGTTGAGGAGGACGACCTCCTGAGGTTCCGACATGCCTGACATCCTAGACAAACCCCCTCGGGCCGCCCGGCCTCCGCGTCAAGCACGAGTTACCACGCTCCGGCGTGAACCGCGACGCGAGCGTCCCAGGCCGGGAGGGCGTTTCGGGACCGGCACCCGCATGGCGTGAAAGTGACGCCCTGATTGCGGTAACAATGCCGCGGTAGCTGTGGTAGCTTCTGCCCCGCATATGAGAGCCCCCGGCCCCTTGGTGTCACTCCAGCAGCCGGGGAACTCGCATCACTCGGGGGTTCAGCTAGCGCGCAGCTAGCTGAGCCCCCTACTCCTCTGAAGCAGATCGAGCAGACCGATCAGCACTTGGATCACCGCCAGCAGCGCGTACTGCGGGTCGGACTCCTCGACCTTGGCCCTCATAGCTCCCACCCTTCGGACCCCAGACGTTCCTGGAGTTGATCGCGGGGTCAGCTCGACCAACCCGCGGGGAGCGGATCGAGCGGTGAGAGTTATGACCGGGCAGAAGGTACCAGGTTTCGTGCTTTCCTGGACAAGAATGCGGTCTCTTTGGCGAACTCGCAGGTCAGGGGCCTGCCTACGATTGGTGATTTACTCCAAGGGTGCTCATGTTTCTTGAATGGAATTCCATTCGACATAAGCGTCACCGCAAAAGGCGGCTTACTTTCGCGCGCTTTAAAGGCGTACGCCCAGCAGCGCGTCGGTGAGAGCACGGACCAGGGCGGGGGCGGCGGGGTCAGGGCCGGGGCCGTCGGCCAGGGCCTGGGCGGCCCAGGTGTCCACGGCGGCCAGGGCGCCCGGGGCGTCCAGGTCGTCGGACAGGCGGGCGCGTACCTCCGCCAGCAGGTCCTCGGCGCGCGGGCCCGAGGGCAGCGCGGTCGCCTCGCGCCAGCGGGACAGGCGGGCCTCCGCGTCCGCCAGCTGGCCGGGGGTGTACTCCCAGTCCGAGCGGTAGTGGCGGGCCAGCAGGACCAGCCGGATCGCCATCGGGTCGTGTTCGGCGCGCAGCCGGGAGACGAAGACCAGGTTGCCCTTCGACTTCGACATCTTCTCGCCGTCGAGGCCGACCATCCCGGCGTGGGTGTAGAAGCGGGCGAAGGGCCACTCGCCGGTGGCGGCGTGGCCTTCCGAGGCGCCGCACTCGTGGTGCGGGAAGATCAGGTCGGAGCCGCCGCCCGCCACGTCGTAGCCGGGGCCCAGGCTGGCCAGGGAGATCGCGGTGCACTCGATGTGCCAGCCGGGACGGCCGCGCCCCAGCGCCGTGTCCCAGGCGGGCTCGCCCGGCCGCTCCGCGCGCCACAGCAGCCAGTCGAGCGGGTCGCGCTTGCCCGGCCGGTCGGGGTCGCCGCCGCGCTCGGCGAACAGCGTCAGCATCTCCTGCTCGGAGTAGCCGGACACCTCGCCGAACTTCGGCGCGGCGGCCCGGCTGAAGTAGATGTCGCCGTCGAGATCGTAGGTGTACGGCCCCAGCCGCCGGATCAGCTCGGCCACCTCGCCCACGACCTCGGTCACGCCCACGTACTCGCGCGGCGGCACGATGCGCAGGGCCTCCATGTCGGTGCGGAACAACTCGATCTCGCGCTCGGCCAGGTCCTGCCAGGCGATGCCGGTCTGCTCGGCCCGCTCCAGGAGCGGATCGTCCACGTCGGTGGCGTTCTGCGTGTAGTGGACCTCGTGCCCGGAATCCCGCCACACGCGGCCGACCAGGTCGAAGGCGAGATAGGTGTTGGCGTGGCCCAGGTGGGTGGCGTCGTAGGGCGTGATGCCGCACACGTACATGCGGGCCACGGGGCCCGGATCGGTCTGCCTGACCTGCCTCGCGGCGGTGTCGTAAAGCCGCAGCGGGACGCTCTCGCCGGGCAGCTCAGGAATGTTCGGGGCAGACCACGATCTCATGCCTGTGAGCCTATCCGGCCGGTGAGGTCGCCGAACTCGGTGGTCACCGCGTCGGCGGAGAGCGTGACCATGGTCACCGAGAGCGAGGCGAAGACCCGGCCGTCCGGCAGGACGTGGCGCAGAATCAGCGCGCCCGGCTCGGCGGAGTGCGGGTCGCCGGTGAGCGGCCACCAGTCGTCCGTGGCGGCGAAGCGGGGCCGCTGGGCGATGACTCGGGGGTCGCCGGGGTCCATGCCGCTGTTGACGATGACGCTGACGCCGTCCGGCAGGGTGGTGGCGGCCCGCCGTACGCCGTCCCAGCTCCACAGGCGGGCGCCGGACGGATCCGCGAGCACCAGGTGGAAGGGGTCGTAGACGGACAGGTCGCCAGCGGGCAGGCCGCCCTCGGCCAGGGCCCTGAGCGGGAGGTCGCCGCGGGAGACGCGGATCTTGTCGGAGGCGGGGACGCCGCGGCCGTTGAGCAGGGCGGCGGCGCGGCGGGTGGCGGGGTCGACGGCGAGCCAGGTGCCGCCCGCCTTGAGGTCACGGCCGCCGACGACGCCGGGATGGTCGGGCCAGTGCTCGCCGGGCCCCTCCCAGGGCCGGTCGGCGAACTCGTCACGCACGCCCATCAGGGTCAGGGGGTCGCCGGTTCTCACGATCACCGTGCACATGGGGCACAGCGTAGTAAACGCTCTAGTACCGGATCAGATGGGGGGCCAGGGTATGGCGGGCCAGTCCTCCGACGGATAGGGGTGTACGCCGGTGTCCAGCAGGCGGCGTACGCGGTTCCAGGTGGCCTCCACCTCGGCCAGCGTCAGCAGCTGACGCAGGCGGCGCCCCAGCCCGCCCGACTCGATGTCGCGTTCGAGCTTGGCCAGGACCGCCACCGCGTCGCGGGCCAGCGGCTTGCCCCGCCACTGCCACAGCACGGTGCGCAGCTTGTCCTCGGCGGCGAAGCAGACGCCGTGGTCGACGCCGTAGACGTGCCCGTCGGGCAGCGGCAGCAGGTGGCCGCCCTTGCGGTCGGCGTTGTTGACCACCGCGTCGAACACGGCCATCCGGCGCAGCCCGGGGTGGCGGCTGCGGACCAGGCGCATGAGGTCGATCTCGTGCTCGGTGTCGATCCACAACTGGCACATGCCGGGTCCGAACGGCCCGTCGCGGTAGACGGTCGGCGGCACGATGCCCCACCCGGTGGCCTGCGAGACCTCGAAGGCCGCGACCTCACGGGCGGCGAGCGTACCGTCGGGGAAGTCCCACAGGGGGCGCTCCCCGCGCACCGGTTTGTAGACACAGGCCGCCGTGCGCCCGCCCAGGGTCAGCGAGCAGTACAGCGTCATGTTGGTGGCCTCGACCAGGCGTCCGGCCACCTCCAGGCGGCCGTCGCGCAGCAGCCTCAGCGCCCCCTCGTCCTGCACGGCCGAGGGCTGGGCGTTTCTGACTACCGGCTCGCTCTCCTGGGCACTGCTCACGACGCTGCCTCACCCCCGCGGTATCCGTTCAGGCGCACGCACACATGTCCTTCGGCGTCGAGCGGCTGGCCGCACAGAGGGCACGGCGGCCGCCCGGCGGCGACGATCTGCAGGGCCCGCGCGGTGAAGGCGCGGGCTGCCCCCGCGCTCATCCGCACCCTCAGCATGGCGGGCTCCGGAGCGGCCTCGTCCTCCTCGTCGACGATCTCCTGGGCCTCGATGACCACCTGGGAGGTGTCGGGATCCCAGGCCAGGGCCATCGTGCCCACCTTGAAGTCCTCGTCGAGAGGGGTGTCGAGGGGGCCGTCGTCGGTCAGGTCGCTGGGAGCCAGGGCGGGGATATGGGCGGTGCCTCCACTGCGCCGCAGCACCTCGTCGAGCAGCTCGTCGAGCCTGCCCGCGAGCGCCGCCACCTGGAGCTTCTCCAGCGCGACCGTGGTCAGCCGACCTTCGGCACGGGCCTGAAGGAAGAAGGCTCGCGCCCCCGGCTGCCCCAAGGCACCGGCCACGAACCGCTCGGGTGGGTCGTAGTCGAAGACCGGCATAGCCTGACCTTACGTGGTCCCGGATCCGCCGCCGACGGCGGCATCGCTCCCGGTGAGTTTTTCTCCCCCGTCTTTCTCCTCCGAATCCTCGGGAAGCCGCAATTCCCCCATATCGTTAACTCTGCTAACAAAGGGACGCAAGGGTGTATAGCGAATCACGGTGAGTGCCGCCGGATCCGACGTAATGCGCTGAAACTGATCGAGATGGAGCCCCAGAGCGTCGGCCACGATCGCCTTGATCACGTCGCCGTGGCTGCAGACGAGGTAGACACCCTTCCCCCCGAGCCGCTCGTTCCACTCGCGCACCGCGGCCACCGCCCGCCGCTGCACCTCGGCCATGGCCTCGCCGCCCGGGAAGACCACCGCGCTCGGATGCGCCTGCACGACCTTCCACAGCGGCTCCTCGGCGAGCTCCTTGAGCTCGCGCCCGGTCCACTCGCCGTAGCCGCACTCGATGAAGCGCTCGTCGGTCCGTACGGCCAGCCCGCGCCCCTCCGCGACCGCGGCGGCGGTCTCCTGGCAGCGCTCCAGCGGGCTGGAGACGATCGCGTCCAGGCGCACCTGGGAGATCCGCCCCGCCAGGGCCGCGGCCTGAGCCCGCCCCGCCTCGCTCAGATGTACGCCCGGAGTGCGCCCTGCCAGCACCGGACCGGTCAAATCGGTCAGCCCGTGACGGGCCAGGAGAAGCGTGGTCACCTGGCAAGTGTCGCAGGCGTCGATCCCCGTGTTGGACGCGGCTGGGCGGTACCCTGGCGGGATCATGGAGCAGCGTTATGTCGGCCGCAGCGGCCTGTCGGTATCCCGGCTCGGACTCGGCACGATGACCTGGGGACGCGACACCGACGCCGACGACGCGGCGGTGCAGCTGCGCACCTTCCTGGAGGCCGGGGGCAACCTCGTCGACACCGCCGACGTCTACACGGGCGGCGACGCCGAACGCCTGCTCGGGCGGATGCTGCGCGACGCGGTGCCGCGCTCGGAACTGGTCATCTCCACCAAGGCCGTGGTCACCCCGACCGGCCGCAGGCCCCGTGACGCCTCACGCCGCCACCTGATCGCCGCCTGCGACGCCTCGCTCAACCGCCTCGGGCTCGACTACGTCGACCTGTGGCAGCTCCACACCTTCGACCCGGAGGTGCCGCTGGAGGAGACGCTCGCCGCGCTGGACGCCATCGTCACCTCCGGCCGCGCCGTCTACGCCGGCGTCTGCGACTACTCCGGCTGGCAGCTCGCCGCCGCCGCGGTCGCCCAGCGCGCGATCCCCGGCCGCATCCCGATCACCTCGGCCCAGGCCGAGTACTCCCTGCTGGCCCGCGAGCCCGAGCGGGAGCTGCTGCCCGCCGCCGAGCACGTGGGCGCCGGCGTGCTGGCCTGGTCGCCGCTGGGCAGGGGCGTGCTGACCGGCAAGTACCGCACCGGCATCCCGTCCGACTCGCGCGCCGCCACCCCGCACTTCTCCGACTTCGTCCGGCCCTACCTCGACGAGCGTTCGCGCAGCGTCGTGGAGTCGGTCATGACCGCCGCCGACGGCCTGGGCGTCTCGCCGCTGGCCGTCGCGCTGTCCTGGGTGCGCGACCAGCCCGGCGTGGCCTCGGCGATCGTCGGCGCGCGCACGACTTCCCAGCTCAACGCCGTCCTGCTGGCCGAGGACGTGATCCTGCCGCGGGAGATCAGGGAGGCGCTCGACGACGTGTCGTCGCTCGACTGAGCAAGGAATGAGAGCGCCACTCGCGTATCACTAGTCGATACCGAATCGCAACTTTCGCCGAGAAACACCTGCCTCTCGGCGGTGATGTCCATAAAGATTTCCTCCGAGGCGAAGTAGGAGGGCGCATGGGGAGCAGGGCCGCAATCACGACGGGTGTACTCGCCGTGGCCTTGGCCGCCATCCCGGGAGCGGCGCCGGCCGTCGCGGCCGTCCAGGACTGCGCCAAGGGCGGCGGGCTGCTCTCCGGCGTGACCAACAGCCTGTGCGACGTCGTGAACGCCGTCACCAGCACCGTGGACGGATTAACGGGCAAGGCCGCCGAGCCGGTGACCAACGGTCTGAACGAGACCACCGACGAGGTCCTCGGCACCGTGGGCAAGGCGGTGCCGACCGGCAAACCCGCCCCGACGCCGACGAGCAGCCGCCCGGCCTCGGCCAAGACCCCCGAACTGCTGGGCGACGTCTGCCTGCCCGTACTGGCCTGCGACGACCAGAGCGTGCTCGACACCCTGACCCCCACACCCACCCAGACCACCCGCGAACCCCGCCCGGCCCCGTCCACCCGCCCCACCCACCGCCGCGACGAGACCCAGGTCCTGCCCACGCAGGCCCCGACCCCGCCGCAGAGCGAGCCCTACCTGATGGACACCGCCGAACCGGTGGAAGAGCACAGAACCGCCGACCCCGAAGAGCCGCGCATCGACCTGCTGTGGCCCAACCCGTACGCCGACGAGCTCACGGTCCCGCTGCAGGACCGCCGCCAGGTGGTCCGCCCGAGCACCCCGGCCTCCGACGCGCTGGGCACCGCACTGACCGCCGTCCTGCTCGCCTCCGCCATCCTCGCCACCCGCGTCGCCCATCAACGCAAACGCCGCGAAGAACACTCCATCCCCTTCGAACCCACCCCTGCCCCCGGTCGACATCGCCTCGCTTGATCCCATCGTCGGCGGGCTCGGGGTCGCACATCTGCGGGTTCGGGTTCGTGCGGGTCCGCGGGTTCGGGCACGCGGGTCGGCGGGCTCGGGTCTGTGCGGGCTTCCGGGTTCGGGGTCGTGCGGTTCTGCCGTTACGGCAAGCCGCCCCACCCGCCCCGCCGCCATGGGTGACCGCCCGTCGAGCGCCGGTCGTGAGGGCCCACGTGGTCCCCGCCGCTACGACGCCCCCTTGGCCGGCCAAGTGCCACCCGATCCCGGAAGGCCCGCTCGTGCGGCGGGGCGAGAGCGATCACGCGATCACGGAGAAAAGGGCCCCCGGGGTGGCGGGGGCCCGGAAGGTCTATGCGCCGATCGCGTGGACGCCGCCGTCCACGTGGAGGATTTCACCGGTCGTGGCGGGGAACCAGTCGGACATCAGGGCGACGCAGGCGCGCGCGGCCGGGGCGGTGTCGGACAGGTCCCAGCCCAGCGGCGCCTTCTCCGGCCAGCTGTCCTCGAACTCCTTGAAGCCCGGGATCGACTTGGCGGCCATCGTGCGCAGCGGGCCGGCGGCGACCAGGTTCACGCGGATGCCCTGCTTGCCGAGGTCGCGGGCGAGGTAGCGGTTGGCGGACTCCAGACCGGCCTTGGCCACGCCCATCCAGTCGTAGACGGGCCAGGCCTTGGAGGCGTCGAAGTCGAGGCCGACGACCGAGCCGCCCTCCTTCATGAGGGGCAGGCAGGCCACGGCCAGCGACTTGTAGGAGAAGGTGGAGATGTGCAGGGCGGTGGCGACGTCCTCCCACGTGGTGTTCAGGAAGTTGCCGCCGAGTGCGGTCTGGGGGGCGAAGCCGATGGAGTGGACGACGCCGTCGAGGCCGTCGACGTGCTCGCCGACCCGGGAGGCCAGGGTGTCGAGGTGCTCGGTGTTCTGGACGTCGAGTTCGAGCACGGGCGCGGGCTGCGGGAGCCGCTTGGCGATGCGCTCGACGAGGCTGAGCCGGCCGAAGCCGGTCAGCACGACCTGGGCGCCCTCCTCCTGAGCGATCTTGGCCACGGAGAAGGCGATGGAGGCGTCGGTCAGCACGCCCGTCACCAGGATGCGCTTGCCTTCGAGAATGCCCATGTCAGTGCCCCATTCCGAGTCCGCCGTCGACGGGGATCACGGCCCCGGTGATGTAGGAGGCGTCGTCGCTCGCCAGGAAGCGGACGACGCGCGCGATCTCCTGGGGCGCGGCCTGGCGGCCCAGGGGGATGTTCTTGACGATGGCCTCGCCGTCGAGCTCGGCGGTCATGTCGGTCTCGACGAAGCCGGGGGCGACGACGTTGACGGTGATGCCGCGCGAGCCGTACTCGCGGGCGAGGGAACGGCCGAAGCCGACGAGCCCGGCCTTGGACGCGGCGTAGTTGGCCTGGCCCGCCTGGCCGGACAGGCCGACGACCGAGGAGATGAGGATGATGCGGCCGCGCTTGAGCTTCATCATCGGGCGGATGGCCCGCTTGGCGACGCGGTAGGCGCCGGTCAGGTTGGCGTCGATGACGTCGGTGAAGGTCTCCTCCTTCATCATGGCCAGGAGGGTGTCCTTGGTGATGCCCGCGTTGGAGACGAGCACCTCCACCGGGCCCTGCTCGGCTTCGACCTTGGCGAAGGCGGCCTCGACGTCCTCGGTGCTGGTCACGTCGCAGCGGACGCCGAACAATCCCTGTGGGGGCTCGCCCGATCGGTAGGTGACGGCGACGGCGTCGCCCGCCGCTTCGAGTTCGCGGGCGATCGCGAGGCCGATGCCCCGGTTGCCGCCGGTGACGAGTACTGAGCGTGCCATGGGACCTGACGCTATCTGCTACCGGCTGGTATGCGCTTGTCCAGGGGGTACAAGATCACGGGGTTAGGATCGTTGACATGCGTCAAATCGACCCCGATTTCCTCGCGCTGCCCCTCGGGCAGCTCGCGGACGCCGCCTTGCAACGTGCCCGTGACCTGGGTGCCGAGCACGCGGACTTCCGCCTCGAACGCATCAGGGGCGAGTCCCTGAGCCTCTACGACACGCGGCTCGAAGGCGCCGTCGACGCCGACGACCTCGGCTTCGCGGTGCGCGTGGTCAAGGGCGGCACGTGGGGCTTCGCCTCCGGCATCGACCTGACCCCCGAGGCCGCGGCCAGGGTGGCCGAGCAGGCGGTGCGGGTGGCCGAGGTGAGCGCGCCCATCAACAGGGAGCCGATCGAGCTGGCCCCGGAACCGGTCTACTCCGGCCTCACCTGGGTCTCGCCGTATGAGGTGGACCCGTTCGAGGTGCCCCAGGCCGACAAGGTCGCGCTGCTGGCCGAGTGGTCGGCGGGGCTGCTCAAGGGCGCCGACCACGTCTCGGCCCGGCTGCTGCAGGTGAAGGAGCAGAAGTTCTACGCCGACAGCTCCGGCACCTCCACCACGCAGCAACGGGTGCGCCTGCACCCGGCGCTCAACGCCATGAAGGCCTCCGAGCAGGGCTTCGACGACATGTCGACGATCGCGCCGCCGGTCGGACGCGGCTACGAGTACCTGACGGGCACCTTCTGGGACTGGGCGGGCGAGCTGGCCCAGCTGCCGGAGCTGCTGGCCGAGAAGCTGGCCGCGCCGTCGGTCGAGGCGGGCGACCACGACCTGGTCATCCACCCGTCGAACCTGTGGCTGACGATCCACGAGTCGATCGGCCACGCCACCGAGCTCGACCGCGCGCTCGGTTACGAGGCCGCGTACGCCGGAACGAGCTTCGCCACCTTCGACCAGCTCGGCGAGCTCGTCTACGGCTCACCGATCATGAACGTCACCGGCGACCGCACGGTCGAGCACGGCCTGGCCACGATCGGCTACGACGACGAGGGCGTGGCGGGCCAGAGCTTCGACATCGTGCGCGACGGCATCCTCGTCGGCTACCAGCTCGACCGGCGCATGGCGCTGATGAAGGGCTTCGGCCGTTCCAACGGCTGCGGTTTCGCCGACTCCCCCGGCCACATGCCGATCCAGCGCATGGCCAACGTCTCGCTGAAGCCCGCTCCGGACGGCCCGGCCACCGACGAGCTGATCTCGCGGGTGGAGCGCGGCCTGTACATCGTCGGCGACAAGAGCTGGTCGATCGACATGCAGCGCTACAACTTCCAGTTCACCGGCCAGCGGGCCTACCGGATCGAGAACGGCGCGCTGGCCGGACAGGTGCGGGATTTCGCCTACCAGGCGACGACGACGGACTTCTGGCGCTCGATGGAGGCCGTCGGCGGCCCCCGGACCTACGTGCTCGGCGGCGCCTTCAACTGCGGCAAGGGCCAGCCAGGACAGGTCGCGCCGGTCAGCCACGGCTGCCCGTCCGCGCTGTTCCGCGGCGTCCGCATCCTCAACACGGTCCAGGAGGGTGGCAAGTGATGACTCCCCAGGAGATGGTTGAGCGGGCGCTGGAGCTCTCCGGCGCCGACGACTGCATGGTGGTCGTGGACGACGGCTCGACGGCCAACCTGCGCTTCGCGGGCAACACCCTGACCACGAACGGCGTGGCCCGCTCCGCCCAGCTGACCGTGATCTCGATCGCGGGCGGGGGCGTGGGCGTGGTCTCGCGCGCGGCCGTACGTCCGGAGCAGCTCGCCGGCGTGGTGGCCGCGGCCGACGCGGCGGCGCGCGAGGCGCAGCCCGCCGAGGACGCCCGCCCGCTGGTGTCGGGCGTGCCGGCGAGCGCGGGCTGGGCCGATCCGGTCGTGCCGACCGAGATCGGGGTGTTCGGCGAGTTCGCGCCCGCGCTGGGCGAGGCGTTCTCGGCCGCGGAGGCGGGCGGCAGGAGGCTGTACGGCTTCGCCGAGCACACCCTGACCTCGACCTTCCTCGGCTCCTCGACGGGCCTGCGGCTGCGCCACGACCAGCCGACCGGCAGGCTGGAGCTCAACGCCAAGTCGGCCGACCTCAAGCGCTCGGCCTGGACGGGCGTGGCCACGCGCGACTTCGCCGACGTGGACGTCGCCGCGCTCGACGCCTCCCTGGCCATGCGGCTGGAGTGGGCGAAGAACCGCATCGACCTGCCCGCGGGCCGCTACGAGACGCTGCTGCCCCCGAGCGCGGTCGCCGACCTCATGATCTACGCCTACTGGTCGGCGGGCGCCAGGGACGCGCTGGACGGCCGGACGGTCTACTCCAAGCGCGGCGGCGGCACCCGCGTGGGCGAACGGCTCGCGCCGCTGCCGCTCACGCTGGCCGGTGACCCGGCGGCGGAGGGCATCGCCTGCGCGCCGTTCGTCGTGACCCGCTCGGCGGGGCGCGAGAGCTCGGTGTTCGACAACGGGCTGCCGCTGGCGGCGACCGAGTGGGTCTCCGGCGGCACGCTCACGGCGCTGCGCCAGACCCGCTACTCGGCGGAGCTGAGCGGCCTGGCCGTCACTCCCGACATCGACAACCTGATCATGCGCGGTGACGGCGGCAGGTCGCTGAACGAGATGATCGCCTCGACCGAGCGGGGCCTGCTGCTGACCTGCCTGTGGTACATCCGCACGGTGGACCCGCAGACGCTCCTGGTCACCGGCCTGACCCGCGACGGCGTCTACCTGGTCGAGAACGGCGAGGTCGTCGGCGAGGTGAACAACTTCCGCTTCAACGAGAGCCCGGTGGACCTGCTGGGCCGCATCAGCGAGGCGGGCGCCGCCGAGCAGACGCTGCCGCGCGAGTGGAACGACTACTTCACGCGGGCGGTCATGCCGCCGGTGCGGGTGCCGGACTTCAACATGTCGACGGTCAGCCAGGCGAGCTGAGCGTTGGCGAGCTGAGAGTGAAGGTGTGCACGCGTCGCCACCGTTTCGCGGTGACGACGCGTGCGCTCCCCTTGGCCAGGTCGTAGACGACCGACCAGCGGGTGTGGCCCTGGGCGACGCTCCTGAGCAGGTCCAGGGCGTCGGCCTTGGTGGTGAGACCCTGGTCGAGCGCGCGGTAGCGGGTGTCGGCCAGGCGGGTGTCCCGATCCGATCCGGCCATCGTGATGTTGGTGAGGATCCGGTCGCGGATGATGTGGAGCCGGCCGTCTCCGTACTCGGCGACGGCCGAGGCGCCGGAGCGGTCGGCGATGAGGTAGTGGACCTGTGGCCCGCCGGTGAAGTCGACGGTGCGCGAGCGCATGATCTCCAGCGCCTCCTCCACGGTCGCGGCGCGGTCGAGCATGAGGCGGATGATCCGCAGGCTGCTGATCGCGGGCCGTTCGGGCGTGGGCTCGGGCAGGTCGGCCGTGGGCACGGAGGCCAGGCCCACCGCCAGGCCCTTCTCGTTGACACCGTCGAAGGGCGTCAGGACCGCGTGGGCGAGGCGGCGCCGGTCGGCGGCCAGGTCGGGCGCGCCGCCGTGGTCGAGGATGTAGGAGACGTCGGACATCGCCAGGGAGGCGTAGGCGCCGGGCGGGTCGGACCTGATCATCATCGCCGGGTTGGGGTCCCAGTCGAAGTTGCGGCCGAACTCCCCGCCGCGCAGGAACAGCGAGCAGGCCCAGCCGGAGTCCTTCCTGGCCAGTTCCGCGTTGGTGAGCGGGGCTTCGGGGTCGTAGGAGCCCCGGTAGGTCATCTCGTACAGCGGCAGGTCGTCCACCTGCCGCAGGCTGGCGGCCGTGCGGGCGATCTCGTCGGCGCTCTGCCGTAACAGCGGCTCGGCCGCCGGGGCGCTGCTCACGGGCCTGTTCCTGCCCACGGCGGTTTCCTCCTGTACGGCGCAGCCCCCTGCGAGAACGGTCCCCAGCGCGCAGACCAGCGCCACGGTTCGGCGATGCATCGCGACCCCCTTCGCTCCGAAGTCTCCGATGCACCGCCGGAAATGTCACCCACCACCGCGAAATCGTGACGATCAGCCGTCTTCCAGGCGGAAGCCGACCTTCATCCCCACCTGGAAGTGTGCGACCTCGCCCTGATCGATGTGCCCCCGGATCTCCGTCACCTCGAACCAGTCCAGGTGGCGCAGGGTCTGCGAGGCCCGCCTGATGCCGTTGCGGATGGCCTCGTCGACACTCTCCCCCGAAGTCCCGACTATCTCGGTCACCCGATACGTTCGATCCGTCATCTTCGCCTCCTCTTACTCGAAAGCCATGATCGCATGACCCTCGCTCCGGCACCGGCGCCCCGTCGCGTCCTTCACCTCCGAGGTCTACCGTGGGAGGCATGAGGGGGTGGCGTACGCGCAAGCAGGTCCACCAGGTGACGGACGCGCAGCCGTCGCTCTCCGACGACGTGCGCAAGCGCGAGATCAGCTACCTCATCAAGATGGGCATTCGCACGCTCTGCCTCATCCTGGCCGTCGTGGTGCCCGTCCCGTGGCCGTACCGGCTGCTCTTCATCGCCGGCGCCGTCTTTTTGCCGTACATAGCCGTAATCGGGGCCAATGAGAGGTCGAAGGACTCCCCGCCTCCTACCTTTCACACACCGGAGGCTAACCAAAGCGAGATACCCCTGCACCGACGCGAGATCGGGTCGTGACTAAGTCTTGACGCATCCCACGGGTTGTAGGTGTACGCTTTAGCCAAGCGCTCCGGTCCCCCGTCGGAGTGCTGGTGCCGGCGTTCCGGGCCCCCGTCGGAACGCCGATGAAGCGAAGCCGGGTGGTTTGCCCCCGTAACCACCCGGCTTCGCCCTTTTCTGAGAAGACCTCATTGCCCCCGCTCAGCGGGTAGGTCTGCTTTCCCGAAATCGTTTACACCTCATCGGTGCGCGAAATTCACAGGAAATCTTCAGGTTTGGTCACGGGTTGACACGAGGAGTTCGTAGCAGTGTCACTCGCCGGTCAGCTTCTCCCCGGTGGCCTCGGTCCAGTCGCCGGCCAGCGCGGTCAACCGGGCCACGGCGTCCTCCGGCGCGGTGCCCGCTCCCTGGGCCAGTCCGAGCAGGTAGGCGGTGAGCGGGGCGGCCGGCCGGGCCACGCCGTGGGCCACCTCCTTGGTGAGATCCAGGATCAGGTCCCGGTCCACCTTGGCCGGGTCGATGCCGAGTTCCCCGCAGACCAGGGCCGTCCACTCGCTGAGCACGTTCATGTGAGCCTCCTCCAGATCGTCCATAGTGTCGCAGTCGAACCAGGGCCGGCCGGGCAACGCCACCCGCACCGGCTCCAGCGGGCCCAGCAGCCCGCGCAGAGACCGCCCGTCATAACCGCCGAGCGCCTCCCTGAGCAGCCCGGCCCGCCAGACCCCGGCCAGCCACTGCTCCCGCCCCCCGTCATCCACCAGAACCGCGCCGGCCGCCGGTCCGCCGGAAGCCACGCCGCGCAGAGCGGCGACGTGGGCGGGGCGCAACAGGGGCATGTCGCCCGCCAGGAGCGCCACCCAGGGCGCCAGAACCTCGTTCAGCCCGGCGCGCAACGCGGGCACCGGCCCGCCACCCCGGGGCTCCTCCAGCACGTAGAGGGCTCGCGGGGCAGACCGCTTCGGCCCCACGACGATCACCCTCCCGGCATCGGGCACGGCGGCCGCCACGATCTCCAGAAGCGAGCGCCCGCCCACGCTCAGGCCGGGCTTGTCCGCACCGCCCAGCCGCCGGGCGGCGCCTCCGGCGAGAATCACCGCGTCATACTCCACCCGGTCACGGTAACCGCCGCGATCACCCCCGCACGCCACGGGTTCGCCCCCCGGGGGGCTTGCCCAGGTGGTCCGCGTGCGCTGTATCGGCGCGCGGCCACGTCAGACTGCCGGCCATCGGCCGGGGCCGCGCGCCCGCGACGGCGGGCGGTGCTGGGGCGGCTCGCCGTAACGGCTGGAAGTCCCCCGCAACGGACAGAAACCGCCAGATGCCCGCCACGACGGAGAGAGACGGAGAGCTCAGCCGCCTATCGCCGACATGGGGCGAGACGGCTGGAGGAAGCTGGGGTCATCGATGCCGTGGCCGGGGCGTTTCGCGGCGACGGCGGAGATCCAGCGGGCGGCGAGGTCGTCGTCGGAGGCGCCGGCGCGCATCGCCGTCTTCAGGTCCGACTCCTCCCGCGCGAACAGGCAGTTGCGCACCTGCCCGTCGGCCGTCAGCCGCACCCGGTCGCACGCGCCGCAGAACGGCCGCGTCACCGACCCGATCACGCCCACCCGCGCGGGCCCGCCGTCGACCAGGAACCGTTCGGCGGGCGCGCTGCCCCGCTCCTCCCGGTCGTCGGGGGTCAGCTCGAAGGACGGCGCCAGCATCGCGAGGATCTCGTCGGCGGTGATCATGTTGTCGCGGGTCCAGCCGTGCTGGGCGTCCAGCGGCATCTGCTCGATGAAGCGCAGTTCGTAGCCGCGCTCCAGGCAGTGGCGCAGCAGCGCGGGCGCCTCGTGGTCGTTGATCCCGCGCATGAGCACGGCGTTGACCTTCACCGGCCGCAGCCCGGCGTCATCCGCGGCGGCCAGGCCGGCCAGGACGTCGTCGAGGCGGTCGCGGTGCGCCAGGCGCTTGAACGTCTCCGGCTCCAGCGTGTCCAGCGAGACGTTCACCCGGTCGAGCCCCGCCTCGGCGAGGGCGGGGGCCAGGCGGGCCAGTCCGATGCCGTTGGTGGTCAGCGAGACCTGCGGGCGCGGGCGCAGCCGGGTGGTGCGGGCGACGATGTCGGGCAGTTCGCGGCGCAGCAGCGGCTCGCCGCCGGTGTAGCGGACCTCGGTGATGCCCAGGCGTTCGACCCCGATGGTGACGAGCCTGACGATCTCGTCGGCGGTCAGCAACTGGGCGTTGGGCAGCCAGTCGAGTCCTTCGGGGGGCATGCAGTACGTGCAGCGCAGGTTGCATTTGTCCGTCAGGGACACCCGAAGGTCGGTAGCCACCCTCCCGTAGGAGTCGTTGAGCGTCGGGGTCATGTGGCACACCCTACGGCACGTGCTTCCGCGCGTCGGCGTTCAGGGTCTTCTCAAACCAATGGTGGGCATAAGGCTCCTCGTTGAAGCGGCTCACCTCGGTGTAGCCGGCCGTCTGGTAGAGCCGTTTGGCCTCGGCGAGGGCGGCGTGCGTCTCCAGCCGGACCGTTCTCGCGCCGTGCCCGGCCGCGCGCGCCTCCAGCTCGGCCAGCAGCCGCCGTCCCAGCCCCAGCCCGCGTACGGCCGGCGACACCCACATCCGCTTGAGGTGGGCGCCGTCGCCATGGAACTTGAGCGCCCCGCAGCCGACCGGGTCGCCATGGAGCGTGGCCACCAGGATCAGCCCGTTGGGCGGCGTGAGCTCCCGCTCCCCCGCCGCGATCCCCCGGGCCGGGTCGAACCCCTCGGGGAAGCGCCTGCCCAGCTCGGCGAAGTACTCGCCCAGGCTGTGGCGGGCGTCGGGGTGGCGTGGGTCGCTCACGGCCACCTCGACCATGGAGGCGACCAGCAGCCGCTCGACCTCGGTCATGGCGGCGACGAGCCGCGCGCGCTGGCCGTGGTCGAGCGGCCGCAGGATCGACTCGGCCCGCTCGTCGGAGCGCCGGTCGAGCTCGGCTCGCTCGGCCCGCCCCCGCTCGGTGAGCCGAGCCCGGCGCACCCGCGCGTCGCCCGCGTCGCTCTCGACGACCACCAGCCCGTCGCCCTCCAGGGCGCGCAGGATCCTGCTCAGGTACCCGGAGTCGAGGTCGAGGCGCGCGCGCAGCAGGCGTACCTCGCTGCCCGCGTCCCCGATCTCCCACAGCACCCTGGCCTGCCCGAGCGGACGCCCTCTGGCGAGGAAGGCGTCCTCCAGGGCGCCCACACGCTGGGTGACGGTGCGGTTGAAGCGCCGCACCCGCTCGACGAGCCTTCCGTCCATTCTCTGACCATAGTCAGACGATCCCGGACCGTCACCCCTTGACGCAGATGAGCTGGCGCAGGTGCGCGACCACCTTCACCAGGTCGGTCTGGGCCGCCATGACCGACTCCAGGTCCTTGTAGGCACCCGGAATCTCGTCCACGATCCCCGCGTCCTTGCGGCACTCCACGCCGAACGTCTGCTCCTGGAGGTCCTTCACGGTGAAGGTCTTCTTCGCCTTCGTCCGGCTCATCTTGCGTCCCGCGCCGTGCGAGGCCGAGTTGAACGCCGCCGCGTTCCCGAGCCCCTTCACGATGTAGGTGCCCGTGGCCATGGAACCGGGGATGATGCCCAGGTCACCGCTCCCCGCCCGGATCGCGCCCTTGCGGGTCACGAGCACGTCCACCCCGTCGTACCTCTCCTCCGCCACGTAGTTGTGGTGGCAGGAGATGGGCTGGTCGTAGGTGATGTCCGGGAGGTGGCGGCTGAGGACGTCGCAGACCAGGCCCATCATGACCGCGCGGTTGCGGCGGGCGTAGTCCTGGGCCCAGAACAGGTCGCGGCGGTAGGCGTCCATCTCCGGCGTGCCGCCGAGGAAGACCGCCAGGTCGCGGTCGACCAGGCCCTGGTTGTGCGACAGGCCGCGGGCCACGCCGATGTGGTGCTCGGCCAGTTCCTTGCCGATGTTGCGCGAGCCGGAGTGCAGCACCACCCAGACCCACTGCTCGTCGTCCGCGCAGATCTCCAGGAAGTGGTTGCCGCCGCCGAGCGTGCCCATCTGCACCTCGGCGCGCTCCCTGCGGGCGTGCACCTGCGGCGCGAGCTCGTCGAAGCCCTTCCAGAACGCGCCCCACCCGGACGTCTTCAGCCCTTGGACCGTGGCCGGATCGACGGGCAGCTTGTGGTGGCCGAAGCCGACCGGGACCGCCCGCTCCAGCTTCCCGCGCAGGTACGCGAGGTTGTCGGGCAGCTGCGAGCTCTTGTAGGACGTCTTGACCGCGGTCATCCCGCAGCCGATGTCCACCCCGACCGCGGCCGGGGAGACGGCGTCCTTCATCGCGACGACCGAGCCCACCGTCGCGCCCTTGCCGTGGTGCACGTCCGGCATGACGGCGACACCGTGGACCCACTCCAGGTTCGCCACGTTGCGCAGCTGCTGCATCGCCTGCGGGTCGACGGACCCGGGCTCCGCCCACATCCTGATCGGCCTGCGGGTGCCGGTCACCTCGTTGTACGTCATCTCGTATCGCCTCCTCCCGGGTACATCCCGAACGTGATCAATGACGCCAGAAGCGCGTCACCCCGGGCAACCCATTTAACGCCCCCGGGACTGGAGACGGCTGGAGAAGTTCACGCTGACCCGGGGGCCGGACGGGGTGGTCTGCTTGGGGACGCTGTGGCGCCAGTCGCGCTGGCAGCGTCCGCCCATCACGACCAGGTCGCCCGCGCCGGGGGTCAGCGCGACGCTCCGGCCGCCGGCGCGCGGCTTCAGGAGGAAGCGCCTGGTCGCGCCCAGGCTCAGGACCGGGACCACGCACAGTTCGCGCCTGCACGTGGCCCAGTCGCCGTGCCAGCCGGTGCTGTCGCGGTGGTCGCGGTAGAAGTTGATCCACAGTCCGTCGTACGGCACGCCGTAATGGGCCGACAGCACGGCGGCGGCCGTTCGGAGGAGGTCGTGGGGCGCGTCGGCGAGGTCGGGATACTCCGCGGTCAGCCGGGGCTCCACCATCATGCGGTCGGCGATGCGCCGCAGCCGCTGCTCCCACGCCGCGCCCGCGATGAGCGCGTGCAGCAGGTGCTCGGCGCCGGTCAGCCAGGCGGGCACGTGCTCCACCCAGGAGGTCTCGTCCAGCCGGAAGCGGCGGGCGGTCGCGAACGTGCGGTCGAGGCTCGGCGCCTGCTGCGCGAAGAGGTCGAGCTGGTCCATGCCTCCTGGTGTACGGCACCCGCGCCCGCCCCTTCCGGTCATATCCGGCCATCCCCGGGGGCTGGATGAGGTCCGAATCCGGCCGGTGGAGGCGCGGGCGGCCCGCGTAGGGTCGGCCGCATGACGAGTTCCAAGGCAGAGACCTTCGCCGCCCTGCACCGTCCCGGAGATCCGCTGCTGCTGCCCAACGCCTGGGACGTGGGCTCGGCGGTGGCGATCGCCGCGGCGGGGGCACGGGCGATCGCGACGACCAGCGCGGGAATGGCCTGGTCGCTCGGGTTCGCCGACGGAGCGGACCTGGGCGCCGACCGGGTGGCCGCGGTGGTCGAGCGGATCGCGGCGGCGGTCGGGCTGCCGGTGTCGGCCGACATCGAGGCCGGGTACGACTCGGTCGAGGCGACCGTGACCGCCGTCGTGCAGGCCGGGGCGGTCGGGGTGAACATCGAGGACCGCGTGGCCGGAGTGATGCTCGACCCCGCCGAGCAGGCCGAACGGCTGGCCGCCGCCCGTGCCGCCGCCGACCGGCTGGGCGTGCGCGTGTGGATCAACGCGCGTACGGACGTCTATCTCGCGGGCAGCGGGCGACTCGACGAGGTGAAGCGGCGCGCCGAGGCGTACGCGGCGGCAGGGGCCGACAGCGTGTTCGTTCCCGGGCTGGTCGATCTGGGGGCGCTCGCCGAGCTGTCGGCCGGGCCGCTGCCGGTCGCGGCGATGGCGTGGGCGGGGGCGCCGGGGGTGGCGGAGTTCGCCTCGGCCGGGGTGGCGCGGGTGAGCCTGGGTTCGGCGATCGCGCAGGCCGCCTACGCGCTGGCCGCGAGGGCGACGGCGGAACTGCTGGAGAAGGGCGGGTACGACGCCACGGGGGACGGCCTGCCGTACGACAAAATGAATGCTCTCTATAAATAGAGAGTGTACTCTTCTTTGGGAGTTGACTCCTAAAGGAGGTTTGCGGTGGGTCTGCATCATGTGGGGCATGTCATCGGTGACATGGAGGGGGCGGCGCGGCGTTACCGGCAGCTCGGGTTCACGGTGGCGCCGCCCGCCTATCCCGTGCTGCCCGGCGTCGAGCGGCCGTTCGGGGTGGCGAACGCGCACATCTACCTCGCCGACGGGTTCGTGGAGCTGGTGGCGGTGCTCGACGGGACGCCCGGCGAGGCGCGGCCGATCCCGTTGCGGGTGCCGGACGACAAGCTGCCGGGGCTGGTGGCGGCCATCCGGGCGGCGTCCGCGGCCATCGCGGGCTTCCTGGAGCGTTTCCAGGGCCTGCACATCGTGATCGCCGGCACCTCCGACCTGGACGCGGTGGCCGCGCGGCTCAGCGCCGACGGCGTCGGGCACGGCGGGGTGCACGCCATCCAGCGCCCGGTCGAGACCGCCGCGGGCACCGCGATGGAGCCCGCCCGCTACCTGGAGATCTCCGGCCCGCTGCCGGAGGGCAGGATCGGGTTCGCCGAGAACGGCCCGGACTCCGCGGCCCTGGCCGTCGAGCACGCCAACGGCGCGACCGCCCTGGTGGAGTGCGTCCTGTGCGTCGCCGACCAGAATGCCGGCCAGAATGCCGGCCAGGACGCCGGACAGGACACCGACGAGGAGGCGGCCGCGGCGCGGCGCCGCTACGACGGCTGGGCGGGCGTCAGGATCGTGCCCGCTTCGGCGCTGCCCGGACTGCTGCCCGGCGAGCGCCCACCGGCCCTGCCGGCGTTCGTCGCCTACGCGGTGTCGGTACGCGACCTCGCCGCCACCGAGCGCTTCCTGCGCGGCAACGACGTCCCCCTCGCCACAACCGGCACCGGCGAGATCTTCGTCCCCGCCGAAGCCGCGCTGGGCGCCGCGATCATCTTCCGCCAGGAGAGCTGAAGCGCCGCCGGGAGGATCGCGGCCGCACCAGGGGCGCTAGCGTCCCTCCACCCGCAGCCCCGGAGGCAGGCCCGTGACCCGCGCCGCGCCCGAGCCGTCGACCGTCACGTCCACGGGCGCTCCGGCCACCCGAAGCCCGCGGACGGCCAGCGCGCCCAGCGGCGCCCCCGGGCGGATCAGCACCCGCCCGCCCGGGACATCCGGATAGAGCCCGACAGCGGCGTGAACGATCGCCAGGGAGGAGGCCGCCGACCAGGCCTGCGGACGGCAGGCCGCCGGATACGGCACCGCCCGCCCCATCAGCGAGCGCTCGTCCCCCGCGTGCAGCTCGGGCAGCCGGTAACCGAAGGTCTCCGCGGCCGACAGCAGCCCCTCGGCCAGATGGGCGGCGAGCGCGCCGTGACCGCCGCGGGCGAGACCGGCGATGACGATCGCGGTGTCGTGCGTCCAGATGGAACCGCAGTGGTAGGACAACGGGCTGAACCCCGCGTCCGCCGCCGACATCGTGCGCAGGCCGAACCCGCCCGACATCGCGGGATCGGCCAGCGTCCGCGCGATCCGCCGCTCTTCGCCGGGTGTCAGGATGCCGGTGCCGAGGAGGTGCCCGATGTTGCTGGTCAGCGCGTCGACCGGGCGCTTGTCGCGGTCGAGGGCGAGCGCGGGATAGCCGCCGTCCACCCAGAACCGCTCCCTGAACCGCTCGGCCAGCCGCCCCGCGTAGTCACGCCACCGATCGGCGCCGGGCCGCCCGAACGCCTCCAGCAGCGCCGCCCCCGCGAGGGCCGCCTCGTGCGCGTACCCCTGGACCTCGGCGAGGGCGATCGGCGGCTCGGCCCGCGTGCCGTCGCGGAAGCGGACGGCGTCGCCGGAGTCCTTCCATCCCTGGTTGGCCAGCCCGCGGCCACCGGCGTCCAGGTACTCCAGGAACCCGTCGCCGTCGGCGTCCCCGTCGGTGGCCAGCCAGCCGAGCGCGGCCTCCATGGCGGGGAGCAGGCCGGCCACCTCCTGCTCCGGCAGGCCCCAGCGCCACGCGTCGTGCAGCAGGGCGATCCAGAGCGGGGTGGCGTCGATGGTGCCGTAGTAGGTGGGCGGCAGCCGCAGCCCGCTGTCGAGGACGAACCCGTGCCCGCGCAGCTCGTGCATGATCTTGCCGGGCGCCTCGCCCGTGGCGGCGTCGGACGTGGCGCCCTGGAGGCGGGCCAGGACGCGCAGCGTGCCCGCCGCGAGGGAGGTGCCCAGGGGCAGCATCATGCGCGCGGCCCAGATGCTGTCCCTGCCGAACAGCGTCAGGAACCACGGCACTCCCGCGCCCAGGAACGTCTCTCCGGGCGCCCCGGTCACGGTGAGCCGCAGTGACTCCAGGTCGTCGAGCGATTGGCGGGCCAGTCGTACCAGCCGGGCGTCGTCGGCCTCGATCTCCGGTCTGCTCCACTCGCGGGGGCCGGCCGGTGCCGCGACGACCGCGCGCGGGTCGGTGACGGTGACGTTCCACCGCAGCGTGCGCCGCTCGCCGGGCGCGAGCGTCACCTCCCACCGCGTGCCCGCCTCACTCCGCTCGCCGCCGTCGGAAGAGGTGACGGTGACGCGGGCGCCTCCGGAGCGCCAGACCAGCTCGCCGCCGGTGGTCTCGGGTTTCAGGGGTACGGCGCCGCCGCCCGACTTCACCACGTCGATGGGGGCGAAGTCGCCGGCCAGGGTGACGGTGACCGTACAGGTGAAGGGGGCCGACGCGGTGGAGGCGATCGTGATCTCCTCGGCCATCGCGCCCGGAGTGACCCGCCGCACACGCTCGACCCGGACGGTGGGGTCGGCGGCGCGGTCGCCCAGCCACCGGGCCAGGGAGACGAAGCGGGCGAGCCCCGCGGCCGGTACGGCGTGGCCGATCGGCTCCGGTTCGCGCCCGTCGATCTCCAGCCTGGCCTGCGAGAGCACGCGGCTGTCGGCGTGGAAGAGCCCTTGCACCCCGGCGGGCCTGATCTGGCCGTCCGCCCCGCTGAGCGCGCTCGTCGGGGCCAGGACGGTGCTGACGAGGTCGTGCAGGAGCGGTTGCAGACGGTGGTCGTGCACGGTGAGGACCCCTTGACACTCCGTTTACTTGAACGATCTAATCCTGTCACACACCTTTTAGATCGATCAAACCCCTAGAAAGGTCGTAAATGCCGGAAAAGGTGACGATCGCCGACGTGGCCCGTCATGCCAACGTCTCCCGCCAGACGGTGTCGAACGTGCTCAACTCCCCCGAAGTGGTCAAGGAGGAGACACGGCAGCGGGTGCTCGCGTCCGTGGAGACTCTCGGCTACCGGGTGAGCGCCGCGGCCCGGCAGATGCGGACCGGACGTTCGCGCCTGCTGGCCGTGCGGATCGAGACCACCCAGGATGGCATGAACGTCTTCGACCGTTTCCTGCACGGCCTCACCGAGTCGGCGGCCAGGTCCGGCTACCGCGTGCTGCTCTACGCCGCCGCCGGCGACCGCGCCGAGATCGCCACGATCGATGAGCTGCTGGGCGAGTTCGAGCCCGACGGGTTCGTGCTGACCAGCACCCACCACGGCGACCCGCGCGCCTCCTGGCTGGCCGAGCGCGACCTGCCGTTCGTCACCTTCGGCCGGCCGTGGGGCGCGCCGGCGGCCGGCCACCCGTGGGTGGACGTGGACGGCGCCGCCGGGACCGAGTCCGCCACCCGCCACCTGCTCGGCGAGGGCCACCGCCGGATCGGCTTCATCGGCTGGGAGGCCGGCTCCGGCGTCGGCGACGACCGCAAGGACGGCTGGTCCAGGACGCTGGCCGCGGAAGGGCTCGACGCCGGGCTCGCGCTGGAGACCGACGGCTCCAGCGCCCAGGGCCGGGCGGCCGCGCGGGAGCTGACCGGGCGCGGCGCGACGGCCCTGGTCTGCGTCAGCGACTCCGTGGCACTCGGCGCCCTTCAGGTCCTGCCGGCCGTGGTCGGGTTCGACGACACCCCCGTCGCCGCCGCCGTCGGCCTCACCAGCCTCGGCCAGCCCCTCGCCGAGGCCGCCGCGCACTGCGTCGACCTGCTCACCGGCCGCCTGTCCGGCCGGCCCGCGGCGGCGCACGTGCTGCTCACCCCCTCCCTGGTCATCCGGAAGGAACCCCCCTCATGAAACGCCTCGCGATCCCCGCGGCGGCAGCCGTACTCCTGTCGGCCACGGCCTGCGGCAGTGGCTTCGACGACCAGCGGGCGGCGCCCGCGCAGCAGAGCAGCGGCCCGGCCGCGCTCCAGATCCTGATGGCCTCCTCCGGCGAGGTCGAGACGAACGCGGTCAAGCAGGCGGCCGAGGCCTGGGCCAAGGCCAGCGGCAACACCGCCGCCGTCACCCCGGCGCAGGACATCCACCAGCAGCTCGGCCAGGCGTTCGCGGGCAGCGACCCGCCGGACGTCTTCTACGTCGACGCCGCGCGCTTCGCCGACTACGCCAGCGTGGGCGCCCTGGAGCCCTACGGGGACAAGATCTCCGACGCCCAGGACTTCTACCCGAGCCTGCGCGAGACGTTCACCTACGACGGCACGTTCTACTGCGCGCCCAAGGACTTCTCCACGCTCGCCCTGATCGTCAACGACGAGCTCTGGAAGAAGAACGGGCTGACCGCCGGCGACATCCCCGCCACCTGGCAGGAGCTCGCCGCCGTCACCGAGAAGATCAAGGGCGTGGCGCCGCTGGCGTTCGGCGAGACCCGTGACCGGCTCGGCGTCTTCATGGTCCAGTCCGGCGGCTGGATCACCAGCGAGGACGGCAAGCGCGCCACCGGCGACAGTCCGGAGAACCTGGCCGCCCTGGAGTACGTCAAGGGCCTGCTGGCCGACAAGCGGGCCCAGTTCGCCAAGACGCTCGACGCCGAGTGGGGCGGCGAGGCGTTCGGCAAGGGCAAGGCCGCGATGACGATCGAGGGCAACTGGATCAAGGGCGCGATGCGGGCGGACTACCCCGGCGTCGCCTACTCCGCGCACGAGCTGCCCGCCGGGCCCAAGGGCAGGGGCACGCTGTCGTTCACCAACTGCTGGGGCATCGCCGCCAAGTCGAAGAACAAGGCGGCGGCGATCTCGTTCGTCGAGGCGATGACCAAGGCCGGGCAGCAGATGGTCTTCGCCAAGGCGTTCGGCGTCATGCCCTCACGGCAGTCGGCCAAGGACACCTACCTCAAGGAGTTCCCCGGCGACGGCGCGTTCGTCAACGGCGCGGAGTACGCGCAGGGGCCGGTGAACGCCCCCAAGATGGACAGCGTCCTGTCGGACTACGACACCTCGCTGCAGCAGCTCGCCACCCAGGATCCCAAGGCGATCCTGGCCAGGCTCCAGAAGAACACCGAGAGCGCGCTCGGCTGACGTCATGCGCAGCCGTACCAGGGAGAACCTCGCGGGGTGGCTGTTCGTGGCGCCGGTGGTGGCGATCCTCGGGCTGTTCATGCTGCTGCCGATCCTCATGGCGCTCTGGGTGAGCCTGACCGGATGGAACGGGCAGGGCACCCCGTTCCGGGCGGGCGTGCCGTTCGTGGGCGGGGAGAACTACGCGCGGCTGTTCACCGAGGACGGCCTGGCCCGCGAGAACTTCATGACCAGCATCCGCAACAACGTCTACTACGTCGCCGTGGTCGTGCCGCTGCAGACGGCGCTGGCGCTGGGCCTCGCGCTGGCGGTGAACAAGCGCAGGACCTTCTTCCGCACCGCGTTCTACTTCCCCTCGGTGACCAGCTCGGTGGCGATCAGCGTGGTGTTCCTGTTCATCTTCAGCAACTCCGGGGCGGTCAACCAGGTCCTGGGGTTCCTCGGGGTGAACGGGCCGCAGTGGTTCACCGATCCGCGCGGGGTGATCCAGCTCCTCGTCGGCGATCCGCCGGCCGCGCTCATGGGCAACGGCGTGCTGGGCCTGACCTGGTGGGAGTGGCTGTCGGGGCCGAGCGTGGCCATGTGCGCGATCATCGTGCTGGTGGTGTGGACGACGTCGGGCACGTTCATGCTCATGTTCCTCGCGGCGCTGCAGAACATCCCGCGGACGCTGGACGAGGCGGCCATGATCGACGGGGCCTCGCGCCGGCAGCGCTTCCTGAGGGTGACGCTGCCGCTGCTGAAGCCGACGATGTTCCTCGTGCTGACGCTCGGGCTGATCGGCACCTGGCAGGTGTTCGACCAGATCTACGTGATGAGCCAGGGCGATCCGGCCAAGACCACGCTGACGCCCGCGTTCCTGTCGTACCGGACGGCCTTCCGCGACTTCGACTACGGTTCGGGCACGGCGATCTCGTTCGTGCTCTTCCTGATCATCGTCCTGCTGACGCTGCTCCAGCGCTGGATCATGAGGGAGCGCAAAGCATGAGGCGGGTCGTCCTGATCGTCTTCTCCATCGCCTTCGTCTACCCGTTCGTCATCCAGATCGCCAACTCCTTCAAGACCGATCCGGACGCCTCCGCCCACCCGCTCTCGCCCATCCCCGACCCGGCCACGCTGTCGGCGTTCGAGCGGGTGTTCTTCGGCACGGACATGCCGATCTGGCTGACGAACTCGCTGCTGGTCACCGTGGTGCTCACGCTGGGGCGGCTGCTGCTGGACTCGATGGCCGGGTACGCGCTGGCCAGGCTGCGGTTCCGGGGGCGGCGCGGGCTGTTCGCGGCGATCATCGCGATCATGGCGGTGCCGGGCGTCGTGCTCTTCATCCCGAAATTTCTGGTCTTGAACCAGTTGGGGATGTACGACTCCTATCTGGCGCTGATCCTGCCGGTCGTCGCCGACGCGGCCGGGGTGTTCGTGATGAAGCAGTTCTTCGAGTCGGTGCCGCGCAGCGTCGAGGAGGCGGCCCGCCTGGACGGCGCGGGGACCTTCCGCGTCTTCTGGTCCGTGGTCCTGCCGATGTCGCGGCCCGCGCTGATCACGCTCACGATCCTGTCGTTCCAGAGTTCGTGGAACGAGTTCCCGCACACGCTGGTCGCCGTGCAGGACCCGGCGCTGTTCACGCTTCCGCGCGGGCTGGCCGACCTGGTCAGCGGCTCGCTCGGTGGCGGCACCCAGTTCCCGCTCAAGCTCGCCGCCGCACTGCTGGCGACGATCCCGGTCGCCGTCATCTTCGTCGTCTTCCAGCGCCACTTCGTCCGCGACCAGAACCGGGGAGCCGACAAGGGCTAGCCGTCGGGGCGGACGCCGCGGGCCAGGGGGGCGCGCCAGCCGTACCTCATGGCGGCGATGCGCAGGACGAAGGCGATCACGGCGGCCGCCAGCGTCGCGGGCCAGCCGTGCAGGTCGTAGACGTACAGGGCGCCCATGACGGCGGAGCCGACCATCGCGGGCACGGCGTAGAGCTGGCGGTCGTACAGGAGGGTCGGGATCTCGCCGGCCAGCAGGTCGCGCAGCATGCCGCCGCCGACCGCCGTGGTCACGCCCAGCAGGACCGCGTGCAGGGGGTTCAGGCCGTATTCGAGGGCCTTTTCGGTGCCGACCGCGCAGAACAGGCCGAGGCCCGCGGCGTCGAGGATCATGATGGCGGGCATGACCCTGGCCACGTGCGGATGCCAGAAGGCGACGATGACCGTGGCGGCGAGCGGCACCAGGACGTAGCCGAGGCTCTGGAAGGCGGCGGGCCGTACGTTGAGGATGAGGTCGCGGACGATGCCGCCGCCCAGCGCGGTCATCGAGGCGAGCACCGCCATCCCGACCACGTCCAGCCGTTTGCGGACGCCCATGAGCGCCCCGGTGAGGGCGAAGACAAAGATTCCGGCCAGGTCGAGAATTTCGGACACGGTGGATGTTTTACCGGATCGGGGGCATCGTCGGCGTGTCGTGCTCGGCCATCATCTCCCTCAGCTTGCGCACGAACATGAACAGCGCCACTCCCGCGACGATCGCCATCGCGGCGAGCACCAGGTAGTACGTGGTGTCGGACATGACGCTGCTCAGCCTGCCGGTCTGGCCGCCCACCGCGTCGCCGACCGAGACGGCGATGAACCAGACGCCGAGCATCTGGCCCTTGAAGGCCGCGGGTGCGAGCTTGGTCGTGACCGAAAGCCCGACCGGGCTCAGCGACAGCTCGCCGAAGACCTGGATGAGGTAGACCAGCACCAGCCACCACACGCTGACCTTGCCGCTCTCGGCGAGCTTGGCGGCCAGCGCCATCACGACGAAGCTCAGACCGACCATGATCAGCGCGAACGCGAACTTCTGCGGCGTGCTGACCCGGTTGCCGAGCTTGAGCCACAGCGCCGCGAACACCGGTACGAAGATCATGATGAACAGCGGGTTGAACGACTGCGTGGTGGCCGCCTGGATCGGCACGCCCAGCAGGTTGAGGTCGGTGTTGTTCTGGGCGAAGAACAGCAGCTTGCTCGGCGCCAGGTCGTAGATCATCCAGAAGATGGCCGCGGCGATGAACAACCAGATGTAGGCCTTCATCTTGGAACGTTCGTCGGCGGTCAGCTCGTGGGGGCCGCGCAGCACGTAGAGGAAGTAGACGATCGGCACGGCCAGGATGACGATGGTCACGACCAGCGTGAAGCGGTCGAGGTCGAAGGTGCCGCTGGCGATCCAGACGGCCAGGACGGCCAGCACGACGACGACGCCGACCAGCGTCAGCCGCAGCACCTTGGTGCGCTCCGCCGGGGTCAGCGGCTCGCCGGGCCGGTCGCCGACGCCGCGCAGCTGCTTGCGGCCGAGGGTGTACTGCACCAGGCCGAGCGCCATGCCGACCGCCGCCGCGCCGAAGCCGAGGTGCCAGCGGTCGTCGGCGGCCAGCCAGCCCACGACCAGCGGGGCGAAGAAGGCGCCGAGGTTGATGCCCAGGTAGAACAACGAGAAGCCGGAGTCGCGGCGGCCGTCGTCGCCCTCGGGATAGAGCTTTCCGACCATCACCGAGATGTTGGGCTTGAGCAGGCCGGTGCCGGTGATGATGAGCAGCAGGCCGATCGCGATGAAGGCCGGCCCCTGGACCGGGATGGCCATGCTGATGTGGCCCAGCATGATGACGAAGCCGCCCCAGAACACCGACCTGCGGGCGCCCAGGATGCGGTCGGCGACCCAGCCGCCGGGCAGCGCGACGAGGTAGATGAGCGCGCCGTAGACGCCGACGACGGCCTGGGCGGTCTCCTCGGTCATGCCGAGGCCGCCGGTGGCCGGGGAGGCGGCCAGGAAGGTGGCCAGGATGGCGCGCAGCCCGTACCAGCTGAAACGTTCCCACATCTCGGTGCCGAAGAGCGTGGCCAGACCCCAGGGATGACCGAAGAACGTCCTGCCGCTGCTGCTCATGCGCGCCCCCCGAACGACACGTTGTGCATGTGATCCAACACTCTACGTGACCGGTCTCGTGAAGCTGTCTCACAGGGTCTTGCCGCTTCCCCCGGCGTGTGGTGCGATGCATCCCACTCGTGCAAGTGAATACTGACTGGAGGCGGGCGCCATGGCCGAAGTCCTTGAGGTACGGGCCGAGATCGAGTCGCAGATCGCCGGCCGTACCGTGTGCGAGCAGCTGAGACAGGTCGCCGCCGACCATCCCGGCTCCCCCGCCTACTCCGACCCCGAGGGCGAGGGCTGGCGCACACTCACCTACGCCGAGGCGCGCGAGAGGGTGCTGACGATCGCGGCGGCGTTCGCGGAGCTCGGGCTGGAGCCCGGCGAGGCCGTGGCGCTGATGATGGTCAACCGCGGCGAGCACGTGCTGGCCGACCTCGGAGCGGTGCACGCGGGCGGCGTGGGCTGCACCATCTACTCGACCTTCGCCGCCGAGCAGATCGCCTTCGTGGCCGCCGACGTCGGCGCCCGCTACGCCGTGCTGGGCGGCCCGGCCGACGTGGACCGCTGGATGCCGGTCCTGGACCAGCTCACCGAGCTGCGGCGGATCATCGTGCTGGACGGCGCGCCCGAGGGCGACGAGCGCTTCCTGTCATGGGCGGACTTCCTGGCGCTCGGCGAGCGCGCGCTGGCCGCGGGCCGCGACGCCGTGGACGCCCGCTGGCGGGCCGTCAGCGCCGACGACACCGTCACGGTCCTGTACACCTCGGGCACCACCGGCATGCCCAAGGGCGTGCCGCTCACCCACCGCAACGTCTTCTACGAGGTGGCCTCCACCGACCGCCTCACCACGCTGCCCGTCCAGGGCACGCAGATCAGCTACCTGACCTACGCGCACATCGCCGAGCGCGTCCTCAGCCTCTACCTGCCGCTGATGAAGGTCTCGCACGTCTACTTCTGCACCGACCTGGCCAACCTCGGCGCCACGCTGGGGCAGGTCCGGCCGATGATGTTCTTCGGCGTGCCGCGCGTGTGGGAGAAGATGATGGCGCGCCTGCAGGCCGTCCTCGCCACCCAGCCCGAAGAACAGCAGCAGCAGGTACGGCAGGCCATGGCGGCCGGCGTCGCCTACGTCGAGGCGGGCCAGCACGGCGGCACGATCACCCCCGAGATCCAGGCCGCCTACGACCAGGCCGACAAGGCGCTGCTGTCGGTGGTCCGCTCGATGATCGGCTTCGACCAGGCCCAGTGGACGGCGACCGGCGCCGCGCCGCTGCCAGGCGAAGTGCAGCGCTTCTTCGCCGGCCTCGGCCTGAAGGTCATCGACGTGTACGGCATGACGGAGACGACCGGAGCCTTCACCGGCAACAGCCCCGCCGACTACAAGCTCGGCACGGTGGGCAGGGCCGAGCCCGGCGTCGAGATCCGCATCGCCGAGGACGGCGAGATCCTCACCCGCAGCCCGCTCAACACCGGCGGCTACCTGAACCGGCCGGAGGAGAGCGCGGCCCTGATCGACGAGGACGGCTGGCTGCACACCGGCGACATCGGCTCGATCGACGAGGACGGCTTCGTGCGGGTCGTGGACCGCAAGAAGGAGCTCATCATCACCGCGGGCGGCGAGAACATCTCGCCCGCCAACATCGAGAGCCACCTGAAGGAGCACCCGCTCATCGGCCAGGCGCTCGCCTACGGTGACGGCCGCCCGCACCCGGTGGCGGTCCTCACGCTCGACGCCGAGCTCGCGCCCGCGTGGGCGCAGGCCCGCGGCGTCGCCTTCTCCTCACTGGCCGAACTGGCCCAGAACGGCGAGGTGCTCAAGGAGGTCGAACGGGCCGTGGAGGCGGCCAACGCCAAGCTGGCACGGGTGCAACAGGTCAAGCGCTGGGCCCTGATCGGCAGCGAGTGGACGGCCGAGACGGCGGAGCTCACACCGAGCCTGAAGCTGAAGCGGCGCGTCATCCACGCCAAGTACGCCGACGTCATCGAGGGGCTTTACGTGGACTGACGGCTTTTGCCGTTGGGGGCGTGTGTCCTACCCCTGGCCATTACCGGATGGTTCCTACCGTCTTGATCATGACTAGCAGAGTCCTTCTGGCTTCGCTCGCGGTGGGAGCCCTCGCGGTACCCGTGCCGGCGGCCAACGCGGCGGACGAGCCCGCCATCCGAGAGATCACCATACGTCCGGCCGATCCGGTGGTCGGGCCCAGCGGATCGGTCCGCCTCGTCATCGAGGTCGTCGCCCAGGGGGTGGACGGCCGCGAAGGGGTCACCGTCAAGGTGGACCCGGGCGCGCCACCGGACGGGGTGCCCGCGCCTCCGGTGGACCCCGTGGATCCGCCGCCGGTGACCCCGCCGCCGCTGGATCCGTCGCCTCCACTGCCCGCGCCCACCGTCGTCCCGTCCGTCGCGCCGTCCGCCCTGCCGTCAGCCGTGCCCTCGGTCGCGCCGTCCGCGGTGCCGTCGGCTCTGCCGTCCGTGGCTCCGTCGGCTCTTCCGTCGGCCCTTCCGTCCGTGCTGCCGTCCGCCGCGCCTTCCGCGCTGCCGTCGGTCGCGCCCTCCCAGGTCCCGCCGGTGCCCGCGCCGCTGCCGCCCGCTCCCGGGCTCGCCGTACCGTGGCGGGCGCCGCAGTGGCAGGAGGACAAGGCCGAGCCGATGCGCCGCGGCGACGGCTGGCAGACCTGGCGTTTCCTGCCCGAGAAGGGCCTGACCCGCTACTACCCGTCGGGCACCTGGACGATCGTCGCCACGGCGACCAGCCCCGACGGCAGGAGCGTGACCGCGTACAAGACGTTCAAGCTGCGCAAGGAGACCCGCCTGACCTCGGTGCAGGCCACCAAGGTGGCCGGCACGAAGGCCGTGCGGCTGCGCGGCGTGCTGACCCGCGTGGACCCGATGGGCTTCACCGACTACGCCCCGTTCGGCAACCAGCGCATGGAAATCCTGCACCGCCGCGACGAGAAGTCGCCGTGGAAGCAGGAGGCCGTGGCGACCACCTCGGAACTGGGCAAGTTCGGCAAGACCGTGCTGGGCCCGGCGAAGGGGCAGTGGCGGGCCCGGTTCCCGGGAACCGGTCACTACGCCGCCGAACTCTCCTCGGTCGAACATATCGGAGATCGTCCTTGACCTTCGCTTTACCGGCCGTTGCCGAATCGTGATCATTCTGGCGGCAACCTTTCCCTGCCTTTGCGCGTCATTGGCGTAGACGTGTTCTGTCCCGGAGCACGTCTCGACGGGGAAGGAAGTTTTTAGATGATGCGACGTCTCGCGGCCGCGGCAGCTGCTGCCGCGCTCGGCACCGCCGTGCTGGCGACCGCCACTCCCGCCATGGCCGAACCTCCCGGCCTCGGCTTCGACACCGGCGACTACGGCGACGGCGGCAACACCCGCCTGTCGTTCGACGCCAACCCGGAGCCGGTCTGGAAGGGCTCGCGCCTGACCCTTGAGGGCAAGCTCTCGGTGCAGTGCGACGAGGACTACATCAACGGCTACGTGCAGGTGTTCAACGCCGACCACTGCCGTGAGGGCAGCTGGTACTGGCTCGGCGGCAAGCGGATCACGATCCTCTTCAAGCCGAACTACTCCGGCCGCTGGCACTACGTCGACACGGTCCGCACGGACAACGGCGGCTACTTCCACACCGGGGCCCGCGCCTGGACCTCCGGCACGTGGAAGGCGGTCTTCGAGGGCAGCAGGTACCTCGAGGGCTCGGCCGCGACCGACTGGGTGAGGGTCGTTCGCCACTAGTCACAGCGCAAGCGGAACGCCCGGCCCTCTTGTCCCGAAGGGCCGGGCGTTTCGCTGTCCGCACCAGGAGTCAGACCATCGGGATGAGCGTCTCGGCCGGGCGGGGGCCGACCGGGCCGCGGGCGTCGGCGGCCGCGAGCATGCGGGCCGCCTCGGCCAGCACCGCCGGAGGCTGGGTAAACGGCAGGCGGACGTAGGACTCCAGGGTTCCCTCCAGGCCGAACCAGGGGCCGGGCGCCAGCCGTAGCCCGTGGGTGGCCGCGGCCTCGGCGAAGGCGATGGCGTTGCCGCGCGGCAGCCGTATCCACAGGGTGCCGCCGCCGCGCGGGACGGTGAAGCTCCACTCGGGCAGGTGCGCACGCACCGCGGCGACGAGCGCGTCACGCGAGGCGCGCAGCGTGCGGCGGCGCTCGGCGCGCGTCTCCTCCATCCGGTCGAACAGCCGCGCCACGATCAGCTGTTCCATCACCGGGCTGGCGATGTCGACGGCCGCGCGGTGCAGGGCCAGGCGGCGGGTGAGCGCCTCGGTGCTGCGGATCCAGCCGATACGCAGCCCGCCCCACCACAGCTTGGACGCCGACCCGATCGTGATCACGCGGCTGTCGGTGTCGAAGGCGGCCATCGGCGCGGTGCCCGGCACTTCCTCCATCGCCAGCTCCGCCCAGGTCTCGTCGATGAGCAGCATGGTGTCGGTACGGCGGGCCGCCCCCACCACCGCCGCCCGGGTGGCGTCGTCCATGAGCGCCCCGGTGGGGTTCTGGAAGTCCGGCATCAGGTAGGCGAGCCTGGCCGCCGACTGCCGCATCGCGCCCGCGACGAGGTCGGCCTGCCAGCCCGCGTGGGTGATGCCGACCGGCGCGATCCTGGCGCCGCGCTGGCGGGCGGCGTCGATGGCGTGCGGATAGGTGGGCGACTCGACGAGCACGGTGTCGCCGGAGCCGACGAGCAGCCCCATGACGAGCTGGATGGCGTGCTGGGAGCCGGTGGTGACGAGGATCTGCTCGGGCCGGGTGGCCAGGCCACGCGCGCCGTAGTGGGCGGCGATGCGCTCGCGCAGGACGGCCAGGCCCATCGGGTCGTAGCCGTTGCCCATGCCGTAGCGGCCCACGTCGTCGACCGCATCCAGCATGGCCTCGCGCAGGTGCGAGGTGGCGCCGGGGGCGGCGCAGTGCAGCTGGAGCAGCCCGTCGTCGCCGGTGGACAGCCACGGGTTGTCGACGGTGGTGGCCGGGTCGGGCAGCTCCGTCCAGCTGCCCGAGCCCTGGCGGCTGCCGAGGTAGCCCTGCTCGCGCAGCAGGTCGTAGGCGGAGGTCACGGTGGTGCGGCTGACGCGAAGCTGCTCGGCCAGATGGCGTTCGGCGGGCATGCGCACGCGGACCGGGATCTGGCCGTCCAGGATGCGCGCCCGCACCGCGCCGGCCAGCGCGCGGTAGTAGGGACGGGCGTCCCGCGGCACCGCGACGAGCCTCGCGACCTGCACCGCACTCAAGAACCTCATAAGGCCACTTTTCACGATTGGCCCTTTTAGCGCAACCCAAACCCCTGCCACCATGAGACCACTATGAGCGAAATGTCCGTCCCTACCGTGGGTTCCCTTCCGTCCCGTCTCCTGCGCCTCTACGGCGGCCTGGCCCTGTACGGCCTCGGCATCGGCCTCCAGATCGAGTCCGGCGTGGGCAACAGCCCGTGGGACGTCTTCCACCAGGGCGTAGCACTCAGGACGGGCCTGACCATCGGCACGATCATCATCGCGGTCGGCGCGCTGGTGATGCTGCTGTGGATCCCGCTGAAGCAGAAGCCCGGCATCGGCACGATCAGCAACGTCGTCTTCCTCGGCCTGTTCGCCGACGCCGCGATCTGGCTGCTGCCCACCCCGGGCCACTGGGCGCTCAGCTGGACGTACCTGCTGACCGCCGTCGTCACCATCGCCCTGGCCACCGCGCTCTACATCAGCGCGGGGCTGGGCCCGGGCCCGCGCGACGGCATCATGACCGGCCTCATGCGCCTCGGCCTGTCGGTACGGCTCGGCCGCTTCCTCATCGAGATCACCGCGCTGGGCGTCGGCTGGCTGCTCGGCGGCACGCTCGGCCTCGGTACCCTCGTCTTCGCCCTGGCCATCGGCCCGCTCACGCAGATGTTCACCCGCTGGTTCCCGCTGACGCGAGAGACCCCCTGAACCTCCCGTGGAAGCTGACGGACATGACGCGACATGATCGATAGCTTCCACGGGACCACCCCGCGGACGGGTAGCGTCGGTCCCATGCGGATCGAGGACTACGCGATGATCGGGGACATGCAGTCGGCGGCCCTGGTGGGCAGAGACGGCTCCATCGACTGGCTCTGCCTGCCGAGGTTCGACTCCCCGTCGTGCTTCTCCGCCCTGCTCGGCGGCGAACGCAACGGGCACTGGTGGCTCGGCCCCACCGGCAGGCGGGCGGCGACCAGACGCCGATACCGGCCCGACACGCTCATCCTGGAGAGCGAGTGGGACACCCCGACGGGCACCGTCCGCGTGATCGACTTCATGCCGCCGCGTGACAAGAACCCCGACGTCGTCCGTATCGTCGAAGGCGTCAGCGGCGAGGTGGAGGTCTCCACCCAGCTCCGCGTCCGCTTCGACTACGGCCGCATCGTGCCGTGGGTGCGCCGCAGCGACGGCCACCTGCAGGCCATCGGCGGCCCCGACTCGGTCTGGCTGCACTCCCCCGTCCCGCTCAAGGGCGGCGACTACGCCCACCGGGCCACGTTCACCGTCCGCGAGGGCCAGCGGCTGCCGTTCGTGTTCACCTGGCACCCCTCGCACGAGCCGATGCCCCGCGAGATCTCCGCCGAGGGCCAGCTCGCCGAGACCGAGGCCATGTGGGCCGAATGGGTGGCCAGGTGCACCTACGAGGGCCCCCACCGCGACGCCGTCGTACGTTCGCTGATCACGCTGAAGGCGCTCACCTACGCCCCCACCGGCGGCATCGTCGCCGCGCCCACCACCTCGCTGCCCGAGGACATCGGCGGCGTGCGCAACTGGGACTACCGCTTCTGCTGGCTGCGCGACGCCACCCTCACCCTCGACGCCCTCATCAGCTCCGGCTACATCGAGGAGGCGGGCGAGTGGCGCGCGTGGCTGCTGCGCGCGATCGCGGGCCGTCCGCAGGACCTGCAGATCATGTACGGCGTCGCCGGCGAGCGCCGCCTGCCCGAGCTCGAACTGGCCTGGCTGGACGGCTACGAGGACTCCCGCCCCGTGCGCATCGGCAACAACGCCGTCAACCAGCTCCAGCTCGACGTCTACGGCGAGGTCATGAACTGCCTGTTCGTCTCCAGGAAGATGGGCCTGGGCGCCGACGACCGCGCCTGGGCCATCCAGCGCGAGCTGCTGGCCTACGTCGAGGAACACTGGGACGAGCCCGACGAGGGCCTGTGGGAGGTACGCGGCCCGCGCCGCCACTTCACCCACTCCAAGATCATGTGCTGGGTCGCCCTGGACCGGGCGGTCCGCTACGTGGAGGAGTTCGGCCGCGTCGGCCCGGTCGACCGCTGGAAGCGGCTACGCGAGGTCGTCCACGCCGAGATCTGCGACAAGGGCTACGACCCGGTACGCAACACCTTCACCCAGTCCTACGGCTCGACCGAACTGGACGCGGCGCTGCTGCTCATGCCCCTCATCGGCTTCCTGCCCGTCGACGACCCCCGGGTGACCGGCACGGTGGCCGCCATCGAGAAGGAACTGCTGTCCGACGGGTTCGTGCTGCGCTACCCGGTGGCCGCCGACAACGACGTCGACGGCCTGGCCGGGGCCGAGGGCGCGTTCCTGGCCTGCAGCTTCTGGCTGGTCGAGGTCATGGCCCTGCAGGGACGCAAGAAGGAGGCCGAAGAGCTGTTCACCCGCCTGCTCGGGCTGCGCAACGACCTGGGACTGCTGGCCGAGGAGTACGACCCCCGCTACGCCCGGCTCGTCGGCAACTTCCCGCAGGCCTTCAGCCACGTGCCCCTGGTCCACGCCGCCCGCGCCCTGTCGTGACCCGTCCCGCCGAATAACGGCACGGCCGCCGCGGCGGCGCGGCCGTACCGGGTACTGAGGCCGCCGTGGCGGCGGGCGTGCTCACGCGGGTCCCCGGCGGTGGGGCTCGTCCCAGTCGGCCGCGCCGGGCGCGACATCGATGCGTTTGACGTCCGGGTTGTCCTCGGGCGGGCGGTGGCCGAACGTGGTGAAGTCGGTGGTATCGCGGAAGGCCGGGCGCTGGTAGAGGTCGCGGGCGTAGGCCCACAGATGCGGGAAGCCGGACAGGGGACGCTCGCTGATCCTGTTGGCCGGGTTGTAGCCGAGGTCGAAGCGGGCCAGCGTCACCCACAGCCGGACGTCGGCCTCGGTGAGCTGCTCACCGACCAGGTAGCGGTGCCCGGCCAGGTGCGCGTCCAGGCTCTCGAAGGCGGCGACCACACGCTGGCGCAGGTCGTCGTACTCCTCCTGGGTGCGCGCCCGGCCCACGAGGGAGACGCCGCGGTTGACCCGGTGGAGGATCTCGTCGTTGCGCGCGTCGATCAGCGCCCGCAGCTCGGCCGGGTACAGCCGCTCCGGCGAGTCCGACCAGCGCGCGAATCGGGTGGCCAGGTCGAGGGTGATGTCCGGGTAGTGGTTGCTGACGATCCTGCCGCCTGCCCGGTCCCACAGGACCGGCACCGAGATGTGCCCGGCGTATCCGGGCTCGGTGGCCTCGTACGCCTGCTCAAGGAAGGCGAAGCCGTTCACCGGGTCGGGGCCGCGGCGCTCGCGGAAGGCCCAGCCGCGGCCGTCTCGCTCGTCGTCGACGTAGCTCAGGCCGACCACCTGCTCCAGCCCGGCGAGCGTGCGCACGATCGTCGCGCGCTGCGCCCACGGGCACAGGTGGGCGGCGTACAGGTGGTAGCGGCCCGGCTCGGCCGGGAACGGGTCGGCGCCGACGCGGCCCTGGAAGGGGTAGATCGGGCGGTTCCACTCCGGCGAGGTGTGCAGCCGTCCCGGACCGTAGGGACCGTAGGCGGCCTGATCGGCGGGCGGGGCGAAGACGGTCATCGGAGCTCCTCTGTCAATGCAAGAAAGCCGGGGACGGGATCGCCGGGAAGGGATTGTCGGGCGTCAGGATGACCCGGCGGGTCTCGCCCTCCTGCTCGGCCGCGTCCAAATGCAGCAGCGCCGCCCCGATGCCCGCGGCCCCGACCATGTAGCCGGTGTCCGCGCTCACCTCCCCCGGCCGCAGCCGCCGGTAGGCCTGGTACCACCGGTTCCCCCGCCCGTCGTGCCCGGTCGCCCGGCCGATGAGGTGCTCGGCGAGCGTGCGCGCGTACTCCCGGTACGGCTCGTGGCCGGTCACCGCCCACAACCCCACGAACAGCTCCACGAGCCCGGCCGTCCCGCAGCACTGGCAGGCGGAGTTCCAGTAGCCGTTGGTCTGCTGGTACGGCACGCCGCTGGCGATGATCCCGGCGGCCAGGCGCTCGGTCCAGTCGAGGTCGCCCAGTTCGCCGGCCACGCGGTAGAGCTCGTAGAACATGCGGGCCACGCCCGCCGAGCCGGAGCAGTAGCCGAGATAGTGCAGGCCGCGCCCGTGCGGCACGTGGTGCGGCACGTACGCCGCGTGGTTCGTCACCACCGCCACCGACTTGACGAACCCCGAGCCGCGCCTGGCCGCCTCCAGGAAACGCTCGTCGCCGGTGACGCCGTACAGGCGGGCCAGGAGGAAGGCGGTGCCGGCCGTACCGCTGTAGAAGCCGGGCGTGACCGCGTCGGTCGGGATGCCGGGGCAGTCCCCGAACTGGTGCCCCGGCACCGCCTGCGCCCTGATGCGCTCGCCCGCCTCCAGCGCCGCCTGCTCGTAGGCGGGCACGCCAAGCATGGCCGCGGCGCGCAGCAGCCCGAGCACGATCCCGCCGTCACCCCTCTGGGCGGGGTCGTTCGACCAGCCCAGTCCTCCTGCCAGCGGACGGGCCCTGGCGACGATGTGGCCGGCGGCGGCCCGCGCCTCGTCTTCGAGCCGCTCCTCCCCCAGCACCCATCCGGCCTCGGTGAGCGCGAAGACGGTCCCGGCCAGGCCGTGGTAGAGCGTGAGGTCCTGCTGCTCACGCCAGGTGGCGGCCAGGTATCGGGCGCCTTGGCGGGCCTCCTCCAGGTACGCCTCGTGGCCGGTGGCGGCGGCCAGGTCGAGGAAGAACAGCACGATGCCGGCGGCGCCCGCGTACAGGGAGGCGGGTTCCGATCCCACGGCCGCGCGGCCGCGGTGGTCGGGGTTGGCCTGCCAGCGCCGCCCGTGCCCGTGGTCGGACCCCGCCGACCTGATCCAGCGTCCGGCCAGGATGGCCGCGTTCAGAGGAGTGGTCCGCTCGTGGCTCACCCTCGCAACTATCCCACACATTTGGTAGGAAATTAAGGTATCGACGGGTCATCCGGCGTGGAAGGGCCGGAACGCGGCTCAGACGGCCAGGCGGGCGAGGACCTGAGCGAAGTCCGGGGGCGGGGTGACCACGAGGCGGGCGTGGCCCTCGTGCAGGACGATGTCGGCCCTCAGGTGGGTCAGGCGGCCCTCGTGCCACCAGTACACCTGGTCGCTCATGCCGTCGGTCCTCGCGGCGTGCAGGCGCAGCCGTTCGATGGCGCGTACGACGCCGAGGCCGTTGACCGGGTGCACCAGCAGCGTGTACGGGTCGGGCAGAACCACCAGCACCCCGTCCCTCGGCACCGGAAGGTAGTCCGGCAGCCAGCGCAGGTGTGTCGGTGCGGTCGGGGAGGGACCGGTCAGGCGGGTGACGGGGGTGCCGGACAGCTCGATCGACTCGACGGTCAGCCGCTCGCCCTCGCGTACGTTCCTGGAGGCCAGTTCGAGCGCCTTGGCCGACGGCAGCGGCCAGCAGCCGGCCTCCTCCGGGCGGATCAGGCGGGGGCCCACGCTCAGCAGTTCCACCAGGTCGCCGTTGAGGTGGCGGCCGACGACGCGGGTCAGGTCCTCGACGGCGTCCACGGCTTCCACGCGGGTACGCAGCAGCATGCGCACCTGGTCCAGGTCGCAGAAATCGACCAGGTCACCGGAGACCGCGTTGCCGAGGTGCTCGGAGACGAGCGTGGGCCAGTCCTCGCGGGGCCGTCGACCGGCCTCCCTGCGCAGGCCGGTCAGCCGGACCAGAACGAGTCCGTCGCGCATCGGCCGGGTGTCCCTGCCCAGGTCGAACGCCGACCGGACGCCACCGTCCGGACCGGGTGTCAGGGTCAGGGTGGCACCGTCGGCGGCGAAGTCGCAGCCGTAACCCAGCGAGTCCGCCACCAGGGCGAGAAGCGAATCGAGGTCCACGTCCTCAGGGCGGCGGCGGGACGGCTCACGCCTGAAGAATTTCACGCGCTCTATCCCCTCATGCCGGTTTCGTCCCTGCGTGTTTCTCCTACCTTGCCGTGTCGACGTCGCTGAACTGACCAGCCAGCGAGCACGATTCGGTATCGATAGCACCAAGCGCACCAAGCCAGATGCTCAGCTGCGGAGTGCCGTGTCCCACGGGAAGCCCGGCCAGCACGGGGACGCCGAGCGGCAGCAACCGCTCCCGCAGAACGGGGTACGGGTCTCCGCACTCCTCCCAGGAGCCGAGCGCAAAGCCGAGCACTCCCTGGAAGGCCCCGGCCCGCAGGAGTTGCGTGAGCATCCGGTCGACGCGGTAAGGCGCCTCCCCCACATCCTCCAAAAACACGATATTTCCGGTAAAGCGTGGCTGCCACCGGGTCCCGCACAGCGACGCCAGCACCGACAGGTTCCCCCCGGCGATCGGACCCGTGACCGGACCCGTGACCGGACCCGTGACCTGGCCAGTGGCCGAACCGGCCGGCGGACCGGCGGCTCCGGGGAGCGGCCGCGACAGCATCGACGTGCCCGCCACCGACCACGGCTCGCCCTTCAGCGCCCCGGTCAGCGACGCCCAGGTCGCCGGCTCCGGCCCGCCTTCGTCGGAGAACGTCGTGCAGGCCGGCATCGGACCGTGCAGCGTCGCCACCCCCAGCTCCGCCCGGAACGCCTGGTGCAGAGCCGTCACGTCGCTCGACCCCACGAGCGTCTTGGGCCCGGCGGCCCGCATGGCGTTCCAGTCCAGCAGGTCGAGGACCCTGGCGGCGCCGTACCCTCCCCTGGTGCAGAACACCGTGGTGACGGCCGGATCGCACCAGGCGGCCTGCAGGTCGGCGGCGCGCGCGGCGTCCGAGCCGGCCAGGTAGGGAAGGTCCTGGCGCGCCATCGTGTGCGCGCCCACCACGACCCGCACGCCGAGCCCTTCCAGCAGCGCCACCCCGCGCGCGAGCCGGACGGCGTCGGGCGGTCCCGAGGGGGAGACGACGGCGACGGTGTCACCCGGCCGCATGAACCAGCTCCTTCACCAGCGCCGGCAGCGCCTGGCCGATCGGCTCGCGGACGACCTCGTGGGCGAAGTCGTCGTAAGGGGTGGGCTGGGCGTTCATGACGACCAGGCGGGCGTCGGCGTCGATCGCCTCGCCGCACAGCCCGGCGGCCGGATGCACGGTCAGCGACGTGCCCACGGCGAGGAACAGGTCGCAGGACCGCGCCGCCTCCAGCGCCGCGTGGATGACGAGCGGCTTGAGCGACTGGCCGAAGGAGATCGTGTCGGCCTTCTGGATGCCGCCGCACTCCGGGCACGGCGGGTCCTCCTCCCCCGCCTCGACCCGGTCGAGCACCTCGCGCATGGGCGTGCGCAGCCCGCAGGTCATGCAGACGACGTGGAAGAGCGTGCCGTGCAGCTCGATGACCTTCTCCGGCGAGTTGCCCGCGCGCTGGTGCAGTTCGTCGATGTTCTGGGTGAGCAGGGCGCGCAGCAGGCCGGCGCGCTCCAGCTCGACGAGGGCGGCGTGGCCGCCGTTGGGGCGGGCGTCCCAGGCGGCGTGCTCACGCCTGCCGATCCACGCGCGGCGCCGTACGTCGGGGTCGGCCAGGTAGGTGTCGATGGTGTACAGCTCCTGGGCGGCGGGGTCCTTCGTCCATACTCCCTGGGGCCCGCGAAAGTCAGGAATCCCGGAATCCGTGGAGATTCCCGCACCTGTCAGGACGGTCACCGACATTGGCTCGCTCACCTGGCAAACGGTGTCACACTTGGATGCCGTATGCGACTTCCGCCTCACATCCTCGTGGTCAACGGCATCAAGGTCCGCCGCCCGGTGTTCCTGCTCGGAGCTCCGCATTCGGGTACGGACCTGCTCGCCCGCGCGTTGAAACGTTCCCCCGGCTTCCACGTGACGACCGGCAGGGCCTGCGTGGCCAACGTCGTCTACGCCTTCGCCCGCAAACCCTCCATCGCCGGTGGTCCAGGCGCGGTCCGCGTGCTGCGCGACTCGCTGGCCGAGGCGTGGCAGGTGCTGCGCGGCTCGTGCGGCCTGTGCCCGGAGACCTGCCGCGAGGCGGGCGGCGTGACCGGCCTCGGCCCGTGCGTGGCCACCAGCACCGTGACCCGCTTCGGCGACGCCAGCCCCGACCTGCTCTACAGCGCGCCGGTGCTGCGACAGGCCTTCCCCGACGCCCGGTTCCTGCAGCTGATCCGCGACGGCCGCGACGTGGCCGTGGACATGCTGGCCGACCCGTCGTGCCTGGCCTGGTTCCGTCCGGTGATGCTGGCCGAGGGCACCGAGTTCCCGAACGCGTTCCTGGGACTCAGCCGCGACGAGCACCGCGAGCGCTGGAAGGACATGCCGGCCGCGGGCAAGTCGGCGCTGCGCTGGCGCAGCGCCGTGCGCCTGAGCGCCTCCCTGCGCCGCGACCTGCCCGCCGAGCAGTTGCTGACGCTGCGCTACGAGGACCTCGTGCTGCGGCCCGCGCAGACGATCGCGTCGGTGTCGGAGTTTCTGGAGACGCGCGTGTCGAAGGTCGCCCTGTACGGCCGGCCCATCCCGAAGGCCGGCTCCTGGCGCTCCGGCCTGCGCCCCGACGACCTGGCCCTGGTGGAGAAGGTCGCCAGGCAGGAGCTCACACGCCTGGGCTACCTGTCGAGCTGAACTGCGTGCGGTAGAGCTCGGCGTACAGCCCGCCGCGCTCCAGCAGTTCGTCGTGCCCGCCGCGCTCGGCGATGCGGCCGTCCTGGACGACGAGGATCGTGTCGGCCTCGCGGATCGTCGAAAGCCGGTGGGCGATGACCAGCGAGGTACGCCCGGCCAGCGCCGTCTTCAGCGCCTGCTGCACGGCCGACTCCGACTCGGAGTCGAGGTGGGCGGTGGCCTCGTCCAGCACGACCACGCGCGGCGCCTTCAGCAGCAGCCGGGCCAGCGCGAGGCGCTGCTTCTCCCCGCCGGACAGCCGGTAGCCGCGGTCGCCGACGACGGTGTCGAGCCGGTCGGGCAGAGCCTCGACCAGGTCGGCGATCTGCGCCGCGCGCAGCGCCTCCCAAATCTCCTCCTCCTCGGCGTCAGGCCTGGCGTAGCGGAGGTTGGCGCCGATGGTGTCGTGGAAGAGGTGCGCGTCCTGCATGACGACGCCCACGGTGTCGTGCAGCGAGGCCAGTGTGGCCTCGCGCACGTCGACGCCGTTGACGCGCACCGCGCCCTCGTTCACGTCGTACAGGCGCGAGACCAGCGAGGTGATCGTGGTCTTGCCCGCTCCCGAGGGGCCGACGAGAGCAATGAGTTGTCCCGGCCCGGCGGTGAACGACACGCCCTTGAGCACCGGGTGCGACGGGCCGGTGTCCTGGCGGGCCACCGACTCCAGGGAGGCCAGCGAGACCTCCTCGGCCGCCGGGTAGCGGAAGCGCACGTCGTCGAAGGTGATCGTGACCGGCCCGTCGGGCAGCGGCCCGGCCCCCGGCTTCTCGGCGACCATCGGCCTGAGGTCGAGCACCTCGAAGACCCGGTCGAAGCTGACCAGCGCCGTCATCACGTCCACATGCACGTTGGACAGCGAGGTCAGCGGGCCGTACAGGCGCATGAGCAGCGCGGCCAGGGCGACCAGCGTGCCGAGCTCGAAGACGTCGCGGGTGGCCATGACGCCGCCGATGCCGTAGACCAGCGCGGTGGCCAGGGCGGCGACCAGGCCGAGCGCGACCCGGAAGACGGTGCCGTACATGCCGACGGTCACGCCGACGTCGCGCACCCTGGCCGCCCTCCTGCCGAACAGGTCGGTCTCCTCCTGCGGCCGGCCGTACAGCTTGGCGACCATCGCGCCCGCGACGTTGAAACGCTCGGTCATCACCGAGCTCATCTCGGCGTCGAGTTGCATCTGCTCGCGCGTCAGCGCGGACATGCGCCGGCCCACCCACTTGGCGGGCACGATGAAGACCGGCAGCAGCACCAGCGCGATCAGCGTGACCTGCCACGACAGCGCGAGCATGGCGCCGAGCACGAGCAGGAGGCTGATGACGTTGGACACCACCGACGACAGCGTGCTCGTCAGGGCGCGCTGGGCGCCGATGACGTCGGTGTTGAGGCGGGAGACCAGCGCGCCGGTCTGGGCGCGCATGAAGAAGGCCACCGGCATGCGCTGCACGTGGTCGAAGACCTCGGTGCGCAGGTTGTAGATGAGCCCCTCGCCGATGCGCGAGGAGAACCAGCGCTGCGCCAGCGTCAGCCCGGCGTCCAGCAGGGCCAGCGCGGCGATCGAGACCGCCAGCGCGATCACCACGCCCGGCCGCTTGGGCAGGATGCCGTCGTCGATGATGGCCTTCATGAGCAGCGGGTTGGCCACCACGATCACCGCGCCCGCCACGACCAGCAGCAGAAACGCGGTGATCTGCTTCTTGTACGGCCGCGCGTAGGAGGCGATGCGCCGCACGGTGCCGGGCGTCAGCCGCTGGTCCATGACCGACTCGTCACGGCGCAGCGACCGCATCGCCTGCGGGCCGAACCCGCCACCCATCATCGCCATTGTCTGGTCAGCACGCGGGCGCCTGCGGCTGTTCCCCTCTCAGCTCCCGGCGAACAACGCCCGGATCCGCGCCGCCTGCTCCGTCCGCTCGGCGGCACTCTGCTCCTCCAGGGTGCGCGTCTGCGCCCCCTGGAGGAGACGCTTGGTCGCCGCGGCCGCTTCCCTGTTGGTCGACAGCAGCTGCGCGACCTTCTCCTGTACGGCTTTCGCCAGCTCACCCGGTTCGACGACCTGTTCGGCCAGGCCGATCCGGAAGGCTTCCTCGGCCCCGACGACGCGGGCGGTCAGGCACAGGTCCTTCGCCTTGGCGAGGCCCACCAGCTCGACCAGCGGTTTGGTGCCGGTCAGGTCGGGGACCAGGCCCAGTGCGGGCTCCTTCATGCAGAATGTGACGTCGTCGGCCACGATCCGAAGATCGCAGGCGAGGGCAAGCTGGAATCCGGCGCCGATCGCATGGCCCTGAACGGCCGCGATCGAGACGATCTCCGGACGGCGCAACCACAGGAATCCCTGCTGTGCTCGTTCGATCCCCTTGTCGAACGTGTCCTGATCCTGCCGGGCCACAGAGCTGAACGAGCCCTGTCCCGGAACCCCCTCGGGGGTGAACATGCGTAGGTCGATCCCTGCCGAGAAGGACGGTCCCTCACCTCTCACCACGACGACGCGTACCCGCTCCGGCAGGCTGTCGCCGATGCCGGCCAGTGCCGACCAGGTCGCGAACGTTTGCGCGTTCCGCTTCTCCGGTCGTGCGAGCGTGATCGTGGCAATCTCACCGTCCACCTCGAAGCGCAGGCCCGCCTCCTCGAAAGAGGCGTCCCTCGCACTCCCCCCGCGCTGATAAGGCGCCTTCGCTTCCGCCATCGCCTCGCTCCGTCCGTCGCTGTGCCGTCGCGCCCGAGCTTACAGAATAAGATTCTGACCCGGGCGCGACGGCCGGTCGACTGGAGACGAAGCGGCTGCGGTCGCGACGTTCCGAGGCGGCCTTAGCGCTTGGACTTGCCTCGGGTCGCCCCGCCGCGCCCGCGCAGAGTCACTCCGGACTCGCTGAGGATGCGGTGGATGAACCCGTAGGAGCGACCGGTCGAAGCGGCCAGGGCGCGGATGCTCTCACCCGCGGCGTAGCGCTTCTTGAGATCACCGGCCAGCTTGTCGCGGTCGGCCCCGGTCACCCGGGTGCCTTTCTTCAGAGTCTCGGCCACGAGTACCTCCTGTAGTGCCAGACTTCCGCAGCGTTACACCGCCATGATCAGTCATTTCAGCGGGATCGGCTACCTACTCCACGGGAAAAGATCCGTACCCACTCAAATTCAGATCAGGCGAGTGCCACAAGATCGGAAAATTCCTCGCTCCACGCGTCTTCAGTTCCGTCTGGTAGCAAGATCACCCTATCCGGTGAAAGAGCATCAACGGCACCCTCGTCATGGGTAACCAGGACGATTGCTCCTGAATACGACCGCAAAGCGGTGAGGACTTGCTCCCTGGAGACGGGGTCGAGGTTGTTAGTGGGCTCGTCCAGGAGGAGGACGTTGGCGCTCGACAACACCAGCAGCGCAAGGGCCAGCCGAGTTTTCTCACCTCCTGACAGCACCCCCGCCGGCTTGTCAACGTCGTCGCCGGTGAACAGGAAAGATCCGAGGACCTTTCTCAGCTCGGTGTCGGTGAACTCCCCGCCGGCGGAGCGCATGTTCTCCAAGAGGGTGCGATCGGCCTCCAGGGTCTCGTGCTCCTGAGCGTAGTAGCCGATCTTGAGGCCGTGACCCGGACGGATCTCGCCGGTGTCGGGATCCTCGACGCCGCCGAGGATCCGCAGCAGCGTGGTCTTGCCCGCGCCGTTGAGCCCGAGGATGACGACCCGGTGACCTCGGTCGATGGCCACGTCGACGTCGGTGAAGACCTCCAGCGAGCCGTAGGACTTCGACAGGTCCACGGCCTGCAGCGGCGTCTTGCCGCACGGGGAGGGGTCGGGAAAGCGCAGCTTGGCGACCTTGTCGCTCTGACGCTCCTCCTCGGTGCCGGCCAGCAGGCGGTTGGCGCGGCGCATCATGTCCTGGGCCGCCTTGGCCTTGGTGGCCTTGGCGCGCATCTTGTCGGCCTGCGCCAGCAGCGCGCCCGCCTGCTTCTCGGCGTTGGCCCGCTCGCGCTTGCGGCGCTTCTCGTCGGTCTCGCGCTGGTCCAGATAGGCCTTCCAGCCGACGTTGTAGTGGTCGATCACGCAGCGGTTGGCGTCGAGGTGGAGGACCTTGTTGACCGTCGCTTCAAGAAGACCGACGTCGTGACTGATGATCACCAACCCGCCGTGATGTGATCGCAAAAAATCACGAAGCCACCCGATTGAGTCTGCATCAAGGTGGTTTGTCGGCTCGTCGAGAAGGAGAGTTTCCGCTCCGCTGAAAAGAATGCGTGCCAATTCCACGCGTCTGCGCTGGCCGCCCGAGAGCGTTTCGAGCGGCTGCTTCAGGACCCTGTCCGGGAGCCCCAGGCTGGAGGCGATCGAGGCCGCCTCCGCCTCCGCCGCGTAGCCGCCCAGGACGTGCATCTGGTCCTCGAGCCTGCCGTACCTGCGCACGGCCTTCTCGCGGGTCTTGTCGTCGGCGGAGGACATCGCCAGCTCCGCCTGGTGCAGCTTGCGCAGCACCTCGTCCAGGCCGCGCGCCGACAGGATGCGGTCGCGCGCCAGCACCTGCAGGTCGCCGGTACGCGGGTCCTGCGGCAGGTAGCCGACCGCGCCCGTGGTCGTGACCGTGCCCGCGGCGGGCAGGCCCTCACCCGCCAGCACCTTGGTCAACGTGGTCTTGCCCGCCCCGTTCCGGCCGACAAGTCCTATTTTGTCGCCTGGATTGACGCGGAAGTTGGCCTTCTCGATCAGCAGACGCGCACCGGCGCGCAGCTCGATGTCAGTAGCAAGGATCATGGTTGAAAGGACGCTCCCGGGCTAGGAAAGGACGTCGGAGACGTGGGCATGCTTGCGCCGGTTAACCGGGAGTGTGCATGCGGCCAGTCTACGGTCCCCCGCGGCCCCCGGGCTCTGGGTCCACGACCCGGATGCGCACCGCGCGGAACTGCTCCGGAGCCTCCTTCAGCACCGCCAGCCTGGGATCGGGCACCACCAGGAACGGCTCCGCCTCCAGCGCCACCAGCGGCGCCAGCCGCCGATCGGCCCTGAGCGCGTCGGCGGCCTTCCTGTCGCCCCCGAACACCACGGCCTCCAGCCCGTCCAGGTGCGGCGTCAGCACGCGCAGCGCCGTCTCGGCGGCGGCCTCGAACGCCTGGTTCGCCTGGAGCGCGCGCCGCCTGGCGAACCGCTGCTGCGACCAGCCGCCGGCCGCCGTACGCCCCTGCACCAGCCGCGACCCCACCTTGGACGCGACCAGTTCGCTCCCCTGAAACACCCCCGCCGCATACCCGCCGAGCCGCACCAGCACCACGCCCACGCGCCGCTCCCGCTGAGCATGCGCCACGAACCTCGACACATAAGGCGGCCCTTGGATCATCGGCGGAAACGGCACGTGCATCTCCGCCAGCGCCCCGTCCCCGGCCCGCAGCCGCACGACCAGGTCATCCCCACCGGCCTCGAACGCCCCATGCCGGTCGGCGAACCCGTCGATCCACCTGTTCAGCCGCCCAGGCGCGACCGACACCCATCTCCCCCCACCCCGCGCCGGCCCCATCCCGCCCTCTCCTGTTCTCCCTTAAGGGCGCCCATCCGTTACGGCTGTCGCCGCCCACCCCGCCACCCGCCGCCGTGCGCCGGCGCCGATCGTGGGGGTCGCTTCTCACGTCGGACGTCGTCCCCACCGCAACGACCCTTCGTCACCCATCTCCCTGGGCAACCTACCGCCCTGCCCCGGTGTCGTGCCCGCTTGCTTTTGCCCTCGGGCGCCCACCAACGGCCTCTGCGCCAGCACGGTCAGCGCCTCCCCACGGCGATTCCCCCGAGCGTGGCTCTCTCGTGCGGCACGTGTTGTCCGGCACGTCCCGCCTCTCGGCAGGCGCATCGGACTGGTCCGGGTGGCAGGTGACATGCGGTGGCTGGGGGATGGAGCTGTGTCGGGGGTTCTGGTCAGGGACCGTTGGGGCTTGGGCGGGGTTCTGGTCAGGGCGGGTGGGGGCTGGGGCGTGGGGGGTCTCACAGGGGGCTGCCGGGGGCGGTGGGGCCTGGGGTGCAGGTGGGGTGGGCTGCGGGAGCGGAAGGGAGCTGGGGGTGGCCAATGCGGGGGTTCGGTGGTAAGGAACACTGCCTGAAATGTCGGTGAACTTCGTTTCCCGGCACTTATGCCGCACCGGTTGCCGGGCGGATCATTTTGGCGTGTCTTCCCAGTTCACAGCCCCTGTTGTAGATCTTGACACGGGGGCGGTCATCGCGACGCACGCCACAGACAGCATCCCTCAGGGACCGCTGCCGCTGCTGCTCGACCTGCCCGTCCAGGTGGTCCTGAACGGCGCCGGCGCGCTGGCCCCGCTCCACGAAGCGCTCCGCCGGGCCGGCCGGCACCCGCGGGAGGTGGTGCTCACCCTCCGGGGTACGTGTGGGGAGACCGAGAAGGACGTGTTCAAGGTCGGCCTCGACGGGCTGCGTGCCCACGGTTACCTGCTGGCCTTCAGCGGGTCGGGCGGCGTGCCGCTGGATCTGGTGTCGCAGGCCTCGCCGTACCTGCTGCTTCTGGAGACGGAGCTGGTCGCGCGGATGCCGCGCGACCACCGCAGCGTCGCGGTGGCGCGCGCGACCGCGACGCTGGCCCGCGGGCTGGGCGCGCATGTGCTGGCGCCCGGCGTCGAGGACGAGGCGGAGCTGGGCGCGGCCCGCAGCTGCGGCGTACGGCTGGCCTACGGGCCGCTGCTCGCCCCGGGACCCGACGGGCGGGTGCGGGTGCCGCTGCCCGCGCCCGAGGAGACTCCCGAGGCGTTCATGCTGGGGCCGAGGGTGCAGGAGCTGCTGCTGCCGGCGGTGACGCTGCCCGCCCAGGCCAACGCCGAGGACGTGGTCGCGGCGTTCGGGCACGAGCCGTCGATCTCCAGCGTGATCCTGGTCGACGAGTACCAGCGGCCCAAGGGGAGCCTGGACCGCAGCCGGTTCCTGCTGTCGTTCGCGGCGCGCTACGGGCACGCGCTGCACGGCAAGAAGCCCGCCCACCGGCTGGCCGACCCGCCCAGGACGGTGCCGCGCACCACCCCTGCGGTGGCGGCCATGCAGGCGGCGGGGCGCGACTCGATGCGCGTGTACGACGACCTGGTGGTGACCGACGAACTGAACCGCTGCCTGGGCATCGTCCGCGTCTCCGACTTGATCCGGCATGTCTCCAAGACCTGACATGTCGTGAAACCGTGATGGATCGGCCCTGTCTCGCGGCCTCGCGTGCGGGTAAGCAGGAGGCGTGAACCAGCAGCTGAACAGACGGGCCCTGCTCAGTGCCGGACTCCTGGCCGGGGTGGGCGCGTGCACCTCCGCTCCCCCGGCCGCCGCCCCGACCGGCGGCAGCCCGGCGCCACCGCTCAAGGCCGACGACTGGGCGTCGGTGCGCGCCCAGTTCGACCTGCCCAAGGATCGTGCCGACTTCGCCGCGTTCGTGCTGGCCCGCCACCCCGCCGAGGTCCGCCGCGCGATCGAGGAGCACCGCAGGGGGCTGGACGCCGACCCCGAGTACCTTCCCGCCGGGGGCAACCCCGACCAGGCCGTACGCGAGGCCGCGGCACGCTACGTGGGCGGCGCACCGGCCCAGATCGTGCTCACCGACAGCACCACGATGGGCCTGGCCCTCCTGTACGGCGGAATCGGGCTCCTGCCCGGCCAGGACGTGCTGACCACCGAGCACGACTTCCTGGCCACGCACGAGGCGCTGAGGCTGCGCACCGAGCGCACCGGCGCCGCCGTACGCCGGGTGCGCCTGTACGACGAACCCGCCAAGGCCTCCGTGGACGAGATCGCCGGCCGGCTGCGCAAGGCGATCGGCCCGAGGACCAGGATCGTCGCCGTCACCTGGGTGCACTCCAGCACCGGCGTGCGGCTGCCGGTCAAGGAGATGGCCGCCGTCGTCGCCGAGGCCAACAAGGGCCGCGAGGACAAGGATCGGGCGCTGCTGTGCGTGGACGGCGTGCACGGCTTCGGCGCCATGGCCGACGGCGCGGAGGACCTCGGCTGTGACTTCCTGGCCAGCGGCACCCACAAGTGGCTGTGCGGGCCGCGCGGCACCGGCATCGTGTGGGGACGGGCGTGGGAGGCGGTCGTGCCGCTGATCCCGAGTTTCGGCCAGGCCAGTTTCGACTACTTCTTCGAGGGGTCATCACAGCAGCCGGTCACCGCCGAGTACTTCACTCCCGGCGGCTACAAGGCGTTCGAGCACCGCTGGGCGGCCGGCGCCGCCTTCGCCTTCCAGGAGGCGATCGGCAAGGACCGAGTCCAGGCCCGCATCCAGGAACTGGCCACCCGCCTCAAGAGCGGACTGGCCGGGGTCGCCCACGTCAAGCTGGCCACTCCGGTCGCGCCCGAACTGTCGGCGGGACTGGTGTGCATGGAGGTGGACGGGATCGCCAATCCGTACGAGGCGGTGGGCAGGCTGCGCGAACAGCACCGGATCGTGGCCAGCAGCACCCCGTACCGCGAGTCGCTGCTGCGGCTCGGGACCACGATCATGAACACGCCCGAGGAGGTCGACCGGGCCGTCAAGGCGGTCGCGGCCCTGCGCTAGCCGGAGCGGACCTCCCGGCGACACGGTGATCGCCGGGAGGTCCCGGGGCTACAGCCTGCAGGCGTAGATGTCGGTGACCAGGATGGCCCTGGCGCCGATGTCCCACAGCTCGTCCATCACGTGCTGGTGTCCCTTGCGCCGGACCATGGCGCGTACCGCCACCCAGCCCTCGCGGTGGAGCGGGGAGACCGTCGGGCCCTCCATGCCGGGGGTCAGCGCGATGGCCTCCTCGATCCGCTCGGCGCGGATGTCGTAGTCCATCATCACGTAGTCGCGCGCGTGGATGACGCCCTGCAGGCGGCGCACGACCTGTTCGAGCCCGGGGGTGCCCGCGCCCTCGCGGCCCCTGATCAGCACGCCCTCCGAGCGCATGATCGGCTCGCCGAACACCTCGAGCCCCACGTTGCGCAGGGTGGTGCCGGTCTCGACCACGTCGGCGACCGCGTCGGCCACGCCGAGCCGGATGGCGGTCTCGACGGCGCCGTCGAGCTTGATCACGCGGGCGTCGACGTCGCACTCGGCCAGGTACTTCTCCAGCAGTCCCGGATACGCGGTGGCCACGCGCAGCCCCTTGAGGTCCTGCACGGAGCTCATCTGCCCGCTGCTCGCCGCCAGGCGGAAGGTGGAGCCGCCGAACCCTAGCGGCATCACCTCCTCGACCTGCGCGCCGGAGTCGATGAGCATGTCGCGCCCGGTGATGCCGGCGTCGAGCGTGCCCTCACCGACGTAGACGGCGATGTCGCGCGGGCGCAGGAAGAACAGTTCGCAGGAACTGTCGGTGTCGACGACCACCAGTTCCTTGCTGTCACGGCGGGGCCGGTAGCCGGCCTCCTTGAGCATGGTCTGGGCCGCTTCGCTGAGCGCGCCCTTGTTCGGTACGGCAAGCCGCAACATCAGTGGTCAACCCCCTACAGGTGCTTGTAAACCTCGTCCAGCCCGATACCCCGGGCGATCATCAGCACCTGCACGTGGTACAGCAGCTGAGAGATCTCTTCTGCGGCGCGGTCCTTCGACTCGTGCTCGGCGGCCATCCAGCTCTCCGCCGCCTCCTCCACGACCTTCTTGCCGATGGCATGGACGCCGGCGTCGAGCGCCGCCACGGTGCCCGATCCCTCGGGGCGCAGGCGTGCCTTGTCTGACAGCTCGGCGAACAGCTCTTCGAAGGTCTTCATGATCTCTCTCGTCGGTCGGCTGACATGCGGGTCCAGCCTAACGTTCGCGGCGGCCTCGTACGTGCGGCGTCCGCGACCCGAGACGCCCGGGTTTCGGTCCGTCGATAACGAATCGAAAGCGCTGGGCGCTACGCTCGCCGCTGTGTCGGGGGAGTGCGCCTCAGGGCGCACGGACACACGGGGTGCTGCGGCCCGCCGTGCCTCCTCCCGGGGAACGGCGGGCACAGCCAGTCACGGCTTCCGGGGTGACCGCGGGCGGGCCGTACCGGAATGCGAAAATCCCGGCCGATCACGCTGATCGGCCGGGATCTCAGGAGGCGCGCCGGGCGTCAGGCCCGGCGGCCGGGGTCAGCGGCCGTAGCGGCGGCCGGAGTTGCCGGTGTTGTTGCCGGAGCGGTAACCGTCACGGGGACGCTCGCCACGGTCGGCCGAGAACGGACGGCGCTCGCCACGGTCGTCGGCGCGGAACGCGCCACCGCGCGGGCCGCGGTCGTCGGCGCGGAAGGGACGCGAGCCCCGGTCGTCGGAGCGGAAGGAGCCGCCACGAGCGCCACGGTCGTCAGAGCGGAAGCCGCCACGGTCGTCGGAGCGAGGGCCCTGACGGTCGTCGGAGCGGAATCCGCCACCACGGGGACCGCGGTCCTCGCCGGAGCGGAAGCCGCCACGGTCGTCGGAACGAGGGCCCTGACGGTCGTCCGAGCGGAACCCGCCACCCTGTCCGCGGTCGTCGGAGCGGAAGCCCTGACGGTTGTCGGAACGGTAGCCACCACGGCCGCGGTCGTCGGAGCGGAAGCCGCCCCCACGAGGGCCGCGGTCGCCGGAGCGCTCGCCCGAGCGGTAGCCACCGCCGCTCTGACCGCGGTCGTCGCGCTCGGGGCGGTTCTCGCCGACCGTGCGGGGGCCGCCGTCGAAGTGACGCTTCGGGTAACGCTCGCCGTCCTCGTGACGACGGCCGCCGCTGGGGCGGTCACCGCCCTCGGGACGACGTCCGTAGGAACGCTCGCCACGACGGCCGCGACGCTCGCCGCCGTGACCGCCCTCACGGCGGGGACGCAGCGGCTTGCGGACGTCCGGCTCCCAGACCGGGATCGGCTCGCCGCTGGGGACGCGGGCGCCGGTGACCTCGGCCACCCGGGAGTTACCGGGAGCGGCCTTGAGGCGGAACGGGTGGATGCCCGCGCGCCGGGTCAGCTGGTCGGTCGAGCGCCGCTCGTTGGGCAGCACCAGGGTGACGACGGTGCCCTTCTCCCCCGCGCGGGCCGTACGGCCACCGCGGTGGAGGTAGGACTTGTGGTCCTGCGGCGGGTCCACGTGCAGCACCAGGCTGATGTTGTCGACGTGGATGCCGCGGGCGGCCACGTCGGTGCAGACCAGGACGTTGACGGAGCCCTCACGGAACTCCGCCAGGATCCGGGTGCGCTGGTTCTGGCGCTTGCCGCCGTGCAGGCCGCCGGAGCGCACGCCGACCCGGGCCAGCTGCTTGCACAGCCGGTCCACGCCGTGCTGGGTGCGCACGAAGATGATCGTGCGGCCCTCGCGGTTGGCGATCTCGGCGGTCACGTCGAACTTCTCGTCGCGGGTCACCTGCAGCACGTGGTGCTCCATGGTGTCGACCGGGGAGGTCGCCGGGGCCACGGAGTGGGTGATCGGGTCCTTCAGGAACTTCCGCACCAGCTTGTCGACGTCGCCGTCGAGCGTGGCCGAGAACAGCAGGCGCTGGCCGTCGGGGGCGGTCTGCGCGAGCAGGTCCGTCACGACGGGGAAGAAACCGAGGTCGCACATGTGGTCGGCCTCGTCCAGGACGCTGATCTCGACCTCCGACAGCGAACACTCACCCTGGCGGATGAGGTCGCCGAGGCGGCCGGGGGTGGCGATGACGAGGTCGATGCCGCGGCGCAGCGCCTCGACCTGCTTGCCCATGGACATGCCGCCGACGACGACCTTCATGCGCAGGCCGAGGCCGCGGCCGAGGGGCTCGAGGGCGTCGTGCACCTGGAGGGCGAGCTCACGGGTGGGAACGAGGATCATGGCGCGCGGGTGCTTCGGCTTGGGCCGGTCACCGGCGATGCGAACCATCGTCGGCAGGCCGAACGCCAGGGTCTTGCCGGAGCCGGTCTGGCCGCGGCCGAGCACGTCGTGACCCGCCAGCACGTCCGGGATGGTGGCGCTCTGGATGGGGAACGGGGCGTTGATGCCCTGACGGGCGAGGCCGTTCACGATCGGCGCGGGCAGGCCCAGCAGCTCGAACTCGGACGGACCCGACTCCGGGGAGGTTTCGGGCAGGACAACGTCAAGCATGGTCACGGAAAATCGTGCCTTTCGGTCGAAGTGGCGCGTCACTTCTGCGAAAGGACGAGCCGGGGCGTACGGCAGCGCCGTACCTGTGCAGAGAAAACACCTCGGGGTGGGGACGTGCCCGCCTTGATGGAGGCGGTCGTCTACGCGCACCCGGTGCCGGCGCAGGCGGCTGAAGACGCGAGATGATGCGTCAGGTGCACGTGGTGGCCAACACGGGAGGAGATCGATCTATTCCCGCCCTGGCACGCTGAAGCGGCTGACGCGGGCTGCGTCAGCCGTGCAGCTCAAGAAAAGTTCAGACCCTTGGGGATCAGACGTTGAAGCCTAGCATACGGAGCTGCTCGCGCCCCTCGTCGGTGATCTTGTCCGGGCCCCACGGCGGGAGCCAGACCCAGTTGATCTTCACGTCGGAGACCATGCCGTCGAGCGCCGAGTGCGCCTGGTCCTCGATGACGTCGGTCAGCGGGCAGGCGGCACTGGTCAGGGTCATGTCGATGGTGGCCACGGGCGCGGCGCCCTCGGCCGGATCGAGGTGGAGGCCGTAGATGAGGCCGAGGTCGACGACGTTGATCCCGAGCTCGGGGTCCACGACGTCCTTCAGGGCCTCCATGACCTCCTCGACGGTGGCCTCACCGTCATACCCCTGCGTCGGGGTCTGCGTTGGCTTACTCACGAGGCACTCCTCACCACAGCGTCTTTGTAGGCCATCCACGACAGCAGCGCGCACTTCACCCGTGCCGGGAACTTGGCGACCCCGGCGAAGGCGACGGCGTCGCCCAGCACGTCCTCGTCGGCCTCCACCTGTCCCCTGCCCTGCATGAGGCGGGTGAACTCATCGACCACGGACAACGTCTCGGTGACGGTCGAGCCGGTGGTCAGCTCGTGCAGCACCGACGCGGCGGCCTGGCTGATGGAGCAGCCCTGGCCGTCGTAGGACACGTCCTCGATCTTGCCGCCGTCGCCGAGCTTCACCCGGAGCGTGATCTCGTCGCCGCACGTCGGGTTCACGTGGTGAACCTCGGCATCGTACGGCTCGCGCAGCCCCCGCCCCTGCGGGTGCTTGTAGTGCTCCAGGATCAGCTCCTGGTACATCGACTCGCCGATCATGACTATGCGAACACCTTCTGGACGTGATGGAGGCCGCGCACCAGGGCGTCGATCTCGCCCGTGGTGTTGTACAGGTAGAACGACGCCCGCGTGGTCGCGGGTATTCCGAAGCGCAGGTGAAGCGGGCGGGCGCAGTGGTGCCCGACGCGTACCGCGATGCCGAACTCGTCGTCGAGGATCTGCCCCACGTCGTGCGGGTGAATCCCCTCAAGCGTGAACGCGACGGTCCCGCCGCGCTCCTCCAGCGTGGAGGGTCCGATGAGCCGCAGCGACGGGACCTCGGCCAGCGCGTCGAGAGCGTGGGCGGTCATGGCGCGCTCGTGCGCCTCGATCGCCTCCATCCCGGCGGCCGTGAGGTAGTCGACGGCGGCGCCGAGGCCGATGGCCTCGACGATCGGCGGCGTGCCGGCCTCGAACTTGTGCGGGTAGGGCGCGTAGGTCGAGTGGTCCATCCAGACCGCCTCGATCATCTCGCCGCCGCCCAGGAACGGGGGCATGGCCTCCAGCAGTTCGCCGCGGGCCCAGAGCACGCCGATGCCGGACGGGCCGAGCATCTTGTGGCCGGTGAAGGCGACGAAGTCGACGCCCAGCGCGGCCACGTCCACCGGGTGGTGCGGGACCGACTGGGAGGCGTCGAGCATGACCAGCGCGCCGACCTCGCGGGCCCGCCTGAGCACGGGCGCGACGGGGTTGACGGTGCCGAGCACGTTCGACTGGTGCGCGATCGAGACGATCTTCGTGCGCTCGGTGATGACCTCGCCCGACAGGTCCAGCCGGCCCTCGTCGGTGACGCCGAACCACTTCAGCGTGGCGCCGGTGCGCTGGGCCAGCATCTGCCAGGGCACGATGTTGGAGTGGTGCTCCATCTCCGAGATGACGATCTCGTCGCCGGGGCCCATCGTGAAGCGCGGGTCCTCGTTCGTCTTGTTGCCGAAGCTGTAGGCGACCAGGTTGAGCGCCTCGGAGGCGTTCTTGGTGAAGACCACCTCGTCGCGCGAGGGCGCGCCGACGAAGGCCGCGACCTTGTCACGGGCGTCCTCGTAGGCCTGGGTGGACTCCGCGCCGAGCACGTGCATGGCACGGCCGACGTTGCTGTAGTGCATCGCCAGGTGCTCGCGCATGGTCTCGACGACCTGCGCCGGCTTCTGCGAGGAGTTGCCCGAGTCGAGATAGACCAGCGACCGGCCGCCGGGCAGCTCGCGGGAGAGGACCGGGAAGTCCTTCCTGATCCTCTCCACGTCGAAGGCCGCCGACATTAGACGGCAGCCTTCGTGTAGGCCTCGTAGCCCTCGGCCTCCAGCTTGTCGGCCAGCTCGGGGCCGCCCTCTTCAACGATCTTGCCGTTGGCGAAGACGTGCACGAAGTCGGGCTTCACGTACCGCAGGATGCGGGTGTAGTGCGTGATCAGCAGAACGCCCGTCTCGCCGGAGGCGCGGAAGCGGTTGATGCCCTCCGACACCACGCGCAGGGCGTCGACGTCGAGGCCGGAGTCGGTCTCGTCGAGCACCGCGATCTTCGGCTTGAGGAGTTCGAGCTGGAGGATCTCGTGGCGCTTCTTCTCGCCGCCGGAGAAGCCCTCGTTGAGGTTGCGCTGGGCGAAGGCCGCGTCGATGGCCAGCGCGTCCATGCCGCCCTTGAGGTCCTTGGCGAACTCACGCAGCTTCGGCGCCTCGCCGCGGATGGCGGTGACGGCCGAGCGCAGGAAGTTGGAGACCGAGACGCCGGGGACCTCGACCGGGTACTGCATGGCCAGGAACAGACCGGCGCGGGCCCGCTCGTCGACCGTCAGCTCCAGCAGGTCGACACCGTCGAGCAGCACCTGGCCGCCGGTGATGGTGTACTTCGGGTGGCCGGCGATGGCGTAGGCCAGCGTCGACTTGCCCGAGCCGTTGGGGCCCATGATGGCGTGGGTCTCGCCCGACTTCACGGTGAGGTTGACGCCGCGCAGGATTTCCTTGTCCTCGACGGCGACCTTCAGCTCGCGGATTTCGAGAGTGCTCATTTATGACTCCTTCGAGAGCGAGACGAGCACGTCATCGCCATCGATCTTCACTGTGTAGACGTTCACGGGCTTGGTGGCCGGCGGGCCGGTCGGTTTGCCGCTGCGGATGTCGAAGCACGATCCGTGCAGCCAGCATTCGAGGGTGTCGTCGTAGACCTCGCCCTCGCTGAGCTTGACCTCGGCGTGCGAGCAGATGTCGTGCAGCGCGAAGACCTCCGCGCCCTTGCGCACGAGCGCGACCGGCGTCTCGCCCACCTCGACGGCGATGACCCCCGAGTCGGGAATGTCACTCACCCTGCAGACCTTCTCGTAGCTCATGAGTGGCTCACCGCGCGAGCTCCGCTTCCACCGCGCTCATCACGCGCTCGCGGATCGCCTCGACCTCGATCTTCTCGATCAGCTGGCCGAGGAAGCCCCTGATGACCAGGCGGCGGGCCTCGTCGAAGGGGATGCCGCGGGCCTGGAGGTAGAACAGGTGCTCGTCGTCCAGGCGGCCCGAGGTGGAGGCGTGGCCCGCCCCGGCGACCTCGCCGGTGAGGATCTCCAGGTTCGGCACCGAGTCGGCGCGGGCGCCGTCGGTGAGGATGAGGTTGCGGTTGAGCTCGTAGGTGTCGGTGCCCTCGGCCGCCACGCGGATGATCACGTCGCCGATCCAGACGGCGTGCGCCTCCTCGCCCTGCAGGGCACCGCGGTAGTCCACGTTGCTCTTGCAGTTGGGCTCGGAGTGGTCGACCAGGAGGCGGTGCTCCAGGTGCTGCTTGGCGTCGACGAAGTACACGCCCGACAGGTCGGCGTCGCCGCCGGGGCCGGTGTAGGAGACGCTGGGCGACAGGCGTACCAGGTCGCCGCCGAGCGTCACCACGAAGCTGCGGAAGGTCGCGTCCTTGGCGAGCTGGGCGTGGTGGTGGGAGACGTGCACGGCGTCGGCGGCCCAGTCCTGCAGGCTGACGACCTTCAGCGTGGCGCCGTCGCCGACCACGAACTCGACGTTGTCGGCGTAGACCGCGCTGCCCTTGTGGTCGAGCACGACCACGGCCTCCGCCATCGGCTCCACCTTGATCACGATGTGACCGTAGGTGGCGCCGTCGCCGGAGCCGGTGAGCGTGACGACCGTCTCCTTGGAGACGACGGCCTCGCGCGGCACGGTGATGACCGTGGCCTTCTCGAAGGAGTTGTAGGCCTGCGCGCTGACCCGGTCGGCGGGCACGTACGCCTTGCCGACCCGGGCGTCGTCACGGCCGACCGTCTCCACGGTGACCTCGGGGGCGGCGTCGACGTCCACGATCACGTGGCCGGAGGCCGCGGCGCTGCCGTTGTGCAGGCCCTTGAGACGGGACAGCGGCGTGAAGCGCCACTGCTCCTCGCGGCCCGTGGGCACCTCGAAGTCGTCCAGGTTGTAGGAGGACTTCTCGTGCAGGGTCGACAGGGGCTTCTCGTTCAGGCCCATCAGCCGACGGCTCCTTCCATCTGCAGCTCGATCAGGCGGTTCAGTTCGAGGGCGTACTCCATGGGGAGCTCGCGGGCGATCGGCTCGACGAAGCCGCGCACGATCATCGCCATCGCCTCGTCCTCACCGAGCCCGCGGCTCATGAGGTAGAACAGCTGGTCCTCGCTGACCTTGGAGACCGTGGCCTCGTGCCCCATCGAGACGTCGTCCTCGCGGACGTCGACGTAGGGGTAGGTGTCGGAGCGGCTGATCTGGTCGACCAGGAGCGCGTCGCACTTGACCGTGCTCGCGCTGCCGTGGGCGCCCTCCTCGATCTGCACCAGACCGCGGTAGGAGGTACGGCCGCCGCCGCGCGCCACCGACTTGGAGATGACGCTGGAGGAGGTGTGGGGCGCCAGGTGGACCATCTTGGATCCGGCGTCCTGGTGCTGGCCCTCGCCCGCGAACGCGACCGACAGGGTCTCGCCCTTGGCGTGCTCGCCCATCAGGTAGACGGCCGGGTACTTCATCGTGACCTTGGAGCCGATGTTGCCGTCGATCCACTCCATGGTGGCGCCCTCGTAGGCGACGGCGCGCTTGGTGACCAGGTTGTAGACGTTGTTCGACCAGTTCTGGATGGTCGTGTAACGGCAGCGGGCGCCCTTCTTCACGATGATCTCGACGACCGCGGAGTGCAGCGAGTCGCTGGAGTAGATCGGCGCGGTACAGCCCTCGACGTAGTGAACGTAGGAGTTCTCGTCGACGATGATCAGGGTGCGCTCGAACTGGCCCATGTTCTCGGTGTTGATCCGGAAGTAGGCCTGCAGCGGGATCTCGACGTTGACGTTCGGCGGCACGTAGATGAAGGAGCCGCCGGACCAGGTCGCGGTGTTGAGCGCGGCGAACTTGTTGTCGCCGACCGGGATGACCGAGCCGAAGTACTCCTTGAAGAGTTCCTCGTGCTCCTTCAGGCCCGTGTCGGTGTCGACGAAGATGACGCCCTTTTCCTCAAGGTCCTCACGGATCTTGTGGTAGACGACCTCGGACTCGTACTGGGCGGCGACGCCGGCGATGAGGCGCTGCTTCTCGGCCTCGGGGATGCCGAGCCTGTCATAGGTGTTCTTGATGTCCTCGGGCAGCTCTTCCCAGGAAGCGGCCTGCTTCTCGGTGGAGCGCACGAAGTACTTGATGTTGTCGAAGTCGATGCCGGTGAGGTCGGAGCCCCAGGTGGGCAGCGGCTTCTTGCCGAACAGCCGCAGGCCCTTCAGACGCAGGTCGAGCATCCACTCCGGCTCGTTCTTGAGCGCGGAGATGTTGCGGACGACCTCCTCGGACAGGCCGCGCTTGGCGGCCGCGCCCGCCGCGTCCGAGTCGGCCCAGCCGAACTTGTAATTCCCGAGGCCTTCCAGCTCCGGGCGGTCGGTGACAGTCACCTTCCGGTCTCCTTGCTCTCAGTGTCCAATGGGTCGCTCACCGCTCCTGGCTCCGTCCGCGAAGTCCCTGACGGGCCTCCACGCCGGTTGGGCGGATGCGCTCCCTGTATCCGAACGGGGCTCACATGCGTGGTGCAGACCCCGTCGCCGTGTGCGATGGTGGCCAGGCGTTGCACCGGGGTGCCGAGCAGCTGCGCGAACGCCTCCGTCTCGGCCTCACACAGCTGCGGGAACTCCGCCGCCGCGTGCGCCACCGGGCAGTGGTGCTGGCAGAGCTGGTCGCCGCCGGACTTGGCCTTGCTGGCCGAGGCGGCGTAACCCTCTGCCGACAGCGCCTGGGCCAGCACGTGCACCCGCTGGTCCTCCGGCACTGTCGCCATGACCGGCTCAAGCCGCTGCAGCAGGCTCTTGACCTGCGAGCGGGCGAACTCGGTCACGGCTTCCTCACCCATGCGCTCGGCCAGGAAGCGCAGCGCGCTCCCGGCCAGGTCGTCATAGGCGTGCTCGAAAGCACTGCGCCCCGCGTCGGTGATGGCGAACAGCTTGGCCGGCCGCCCTCTGCCGCGCTGCCCGCGCGGCCGCACGGTGCGAGGCTCTATCATCCCGTCGGTCAGCAGCGCGTCGAGATGGCGTCGTACGGCTGCGGGCGTGAGCCCGAGCCGCTCGCCGAGCGCGGCGGCCGTGACGGGACCGTGCTCCAGGATCAGCCGGGCCACGCGGGCGCGTGTGCTGCGCTCGCTTCCTGGCTCGATCGAGGAGGTCACGTTTTTCACAACATCAGTGTGCCGTAATTCCTTCCCCGTTCACAAACGGTTCCGGAGATGCGGAGAATGCAATTTCTCACGCAGGGTAGCCTTACCTAACTCCACGCCGGAGCAGGGTGAACGCCACTCCCGAGGCCAGGATGAGGCCGAGCATGACGCTCGCCATCGGCACCGCCGTACCGGATCCGGCGAGTCCCACCAGCGGCGCGGCGACCGCGCCGAGCGCGAACTGCAGGACCCCGAGCAGCGCCGAGGCGCTGCCGGCGACCTGGGGAGGCTGGCTGGCGAGGGCGAGCGCGCCGGTGCCCGGCAGCACGAGGCCCTGCCCGCACATGATGACGAACAGGCCCGCCACGATGCCGCCGAGACCCAGCCCCGCGGTGGCGGCGGCGACGAGCAGCACGCCTCCCGCCAGCGTGACGACCAGGCCGACGCGGACCAGGAGCGCGGGCCGGACGCGTCCGGCCAGGCGCCCGCCGACCTGCGCCATGACGGTCAGGCCGAGGGCGTTGAGCCCGAAGATGAGCGAGTACTGCTGCGGCGTGGCCTGGTAGACGCCCTGAAGGACGAACGGCGAGCCGGAGATGTAGGCGAACATGGCGGCGAAGGCCAGGCCCGCGGTCAGCGCGCTGGCCATGAAGGCGCGGTCGCGCAGCAGGCGCCAGAACGTCGTCGCGGTGTGCCGGAGCCCGCCGCTCTCCCGCTGGCCGGCGGGAAGCGTCTCCTTGACGCCGGGGATGACCGCGAGCAGCAGCGCCAGGCCGAGCAGGCTCAGCGCGACGAAGACGCCGCGCCAGGAGGTGAACGCCAGCAGTTGCGCTCCGGCGATCGGGGCCAGGATCGGCGCGAGGCCGCTGACGAGCATGAGGGTGGCGAAGATGCGGGCGATGGCCGCGCCGTCGTACAGGTCGCGCACCACGGCGCGGACGATCACCAGCGCGGCGCCGCCGAGCACACCCTGCAGCAGGCGCAGCGCGATCAGCGCCGGCACGTTCGGGGCGAAGGCGCACAGCAGCGAGGCCAGCGCGAACCCGCCGACGCCCACGAGCAGCGGCCCGCGGCGCCCGCGTACGTCGCTCAGCGGCCCGGCCAGCACCTGGCCGACGGAGACGCCGATGAGACAGGCGGTGAGGGTGAGCTGGACCTGCGCCGGGGCCGACATCATCTCGCCGGAGATGGCCGGCAGCGCGGGCAGGTACATGTCGATGGACAGCGGTCCGATGGCGCTCAGCGCGCCCAGGATCACCAGGAGCAGTCCGCGGCGTTCTTTCCTGACCTCGACCGCCGGCGTGGCCTCTGCCACGGACATGCGTGGTCCCCTCTCCCTCGTAGACCGATGGCCCACGAGGGCCGAGGGTGAAACGGGGATTAGGTCGCCCTAATTCCCCATTTCAGGAATTTTCACGAAGTTGGATGACGTTGAACGCCGCTCCCTGCGGGTCGATGAGCACGCCGAACGCGCCGGGCGGCGCGTCCATCCTGTCCACGAGGACCGTGGCCCCCTTCTCGCGGGCCTTGGCGATCGTGGCGTCGAGGTCGGCCACGGCGAAGTAGGTCCCCCAGTGGGACGGGACCTGCGGCGGGTACTCCTCGCCCATGGGCATCATGCCCGCGATGCTGTTCTCGCCGTTGTACCACTCGGTATAGGCGATCTCGCCCATCTGCTGCGCGTGGGGCCGCCAGCCGAACACCTCGGCGTAGAAGCGGGTGGCCGCCTCGACGTCGCGGCTGACGAGCTCGTTCCAGCAGTACGCGCCCGGCTCGTTGACCCGCGCCGCGCCATGGTGGTTGCCGGGCTGCCAGACACAGAAGAAGCCGCCGTCGGGACCCTGGAAGACCGCCATCGTGCCCTCTTCGAACACCGCGAACGGCTCGGCGAAGACCGTGCCGCCCGCGTTCTTGACCCGGTCGGCGACCGCCGCCGCGTCGTCGGTGGAGACGTACATGTTCCAGACCGGCGGCATGCCCGGATTCTGGAGCGGGCCGACGCCGGCCACGACCTTGTCGCCGACGTAGAACTGCCCGTAACCGCCCGCGGCCGGGTCCTCGGCCATCTCGGCCCGCCACCCGAGCAGCTCGCCGTAGAAGCCGACCGCCGCCGCCACATCGGTGGTCGACAGATCCACCCAGCAGGGAACGCCTGGATCATAAGCACTGCGTACTGACACTTCCCCCTCCTTCTGTGAGATGGACCACAATCACCCAATCACGTCCCGTCTCACCCGTCAGGCGACTTGACGGGTTCGTCCGCAAGCCTTTACGCGCTGCCAGGTCGAAGCCCGGACCACCGCGGGCAGTCCCTAGACTCTTGCCATGGATTCCCCAGCCGTCGAGATCATCGATCTGGTCAAGCGCTACGGCGCCACCACGGCGATCGACGGCCTCACGCTCTCGGCGGCGCGCGGCGCGGTCACCGCGATCCTCGGCCCCAACGGTGCGGGCAAGACCTCCACGATCGAGATCTGCGAGGGCTTCAGGCGCGCCGACGCCGGCACCGTCCGCGTGCTCGGCGCCGATCCGCGCACCCACGCGCTGCGTCCCCGGGTGGGCGTCATGCTCCAGGCGGGCGGCGTCCCGCCCGCGATGCGCTGCGGCGAGTGGCTGAGGCTGGTCTCGCGCTTCTACGCCCGCCCCCTCGATCCGCGGGCCCTTCTGGTACGCCTGGGGCTGGCCGAGCACGCCCGCACCCCCTACCGCAGGCTCTCCGGCGGCCAGCAGCAGCGCCTGTCCCTGGCCGCGGCGGTCGTCGGCCGCCCCGAGCTGGTCTTCCTCGACGAGCCGACCGCCGGGCTCGACCCGCAGGCCAGGCACGGCTGCTGGGACCTGGTCGGCGACCTGCGCGCGGCCGGGGTCTCCGTGGTGCTCACCACCCACCACATGGACGAGGCCGAGCGCCTGTCCGACCACGTCGTCATCATCGACCGCGGCCAGGTCGTGGCCGAGGGCAGCCCCGCCCAGCTGACCGGCGCCGAGCGGCAGCTGCGCTTCCGCGCCCGTCCCGGCCTGGCGCTGGAGGAACTGCTCAACGCGCTGCCGGCCGGCAGCGCCGCCAAGGAGTCCCCCGCCGGCCACTACATCCTCGAGGGCCAGGTCGGGCCCGAGCTGCTGGCCACGGTCACCGCCTGGTGCGCCGCCGAGGGCGTCACGGCCGACGACCTGCGCATCGAGCGCCGCACGCTGGAGGACGTCTTCCTCGAACTGACGGGACGCGAACTGCGATGACCACCCTTGACCTCACTCCGGCGCCCGGCGCGGCGCCGCTGCCCAGGATGGTGCTGGCGCAGGCGGGAGCCGAGGTGCGGGCCATCCTGCGCAACGGCGAGCAACTGCTGCTCACGCTGATCATCCCGGTGCTCCTGCTCGCGGGCTTCTCGCTGGCGCCGCTGATCGACATCGGGGGCGGCAGCCGGGTCGGCTTCCTGGCCCCCGGCGTGCTGGCGCTGGCCGTGATGTCCACGGCGTTCACCGGGCAGGCGATCGCGACCGGGTTCGAGCGCCGCTACGGCGTGCTGAAGCGCCTCGGGGCCACGCCGCTGTCGCGGGCCGGGCTCATGGTGGCCAAGACGCTGGCCGTACTCGCGGTGGAGGCCCTGCAGGTGGTGGTCATCGTGGCCGTCGCGCTGGCGCTCGGGTGGCGGCCGCAGGGCTCGTTCCTGGGGGCGGCCCTGCTGGTGCTGCTCGGCACCGCGGCCTTCAGCGGGCTGGGCCTGCTCATGGCGGGGGTCCTGCGCGCGGAGGCGACGCTGGCCGCGGCCAATCTCGTCTACCTGGTGCTCCTGGGCGCGGGCGGGGTGGTCTTCCCCCTGTCGAAGTTCCCTGAGGGGCTGCGCTCGGCGCTTGAGCTGCTGCCGATCTCGGCGCTGACCGGCGGCCTGCGCGCGGTGCTGCGCGACGGGGCCGCGCTGCCGCTCGGCGCACTGGCCGTGCTGGCGGTCTGGGCGGTGCTCACGCTGGGGCTGGCCTCGCGCACGTTCCGCTGGGAGTGACACCCCCGGACTCGGTTTGTGTCGGTCGTCGTGAGTACCCTCTGACGACGACCTGAGGAGTCCCCTTGACCGCCTTTGCCCTTGATGAACCATTCGACCGTTCCAAGTCCGGCGTGCCGGGACCGGGCGGCCTGCTGCGCACCGCCGCCGACTCGATCCCGCCGTCCGGGCTCGTGCTGCTGGCCATCGTCTCCGTCCAGCTGGGCGCCGGGTTCGCCAAGGACCTGTTCCACATCCTGCCGCCGAGCGCCATGGTCTTCCTGCGCATCGCGGCCGGGGCGCTGATCATCACCGCTGTGGCGCGGCCGCGGCTGCGGGGCATGACCAGGCGCGACTGGGCGGTCGTGGTCGGCTTCGGCGCCACGTTGGCGGTCATGAATCTGACGTTCTACGAGGCTCTGGCCCGGTTGCCCATGGGGATCGCGGTGGCGATCGAGTTCCTGGGGCCGCTGGGGGTCGCGGTGGCCGCCTCGCGGCGGCGGCTGGACCTGTTGTGGGTGCTGCTGGCCGGGGGCGGCGTGGTCCTGCTCGCTCCCTGGGGGCAGTCGTCCTCGGTCAGCTGGGCCGGCATCGGCTTCGCGCTGGTGGCCGGGGCCTGCTGGGCGGCGTACATCCTGCTGTCGGCGGCGGCCGGGCAGCGCTTCTCCGGCGCCACCGGGCTGTCGCTGGCCATGGCGGTCTCGGCGGTGGTGGTCGCGCCCGTCGGCGTCACGGCCGGCGGGGCGGACCTGCTGCAGCCCGAGGTGCTGCTGATCGGACTGGGGGTCGGGCTGCTGTCGTCGGTGATCCCCTACTCGCTGGAGCTGCAGGCGCTGCGCCGGATGCCCAAACACGTGTTCGGGATCCTGATGAGCCTGGAGCCCGCCGTGGCGGCCATGATCGGGCTGGTGGTGCTGGGCGAGATCCTGCACCTCCGCGAGTGGGCGGCGGTCATCTGCGTGGTCGCGGCCAGCCTGGGCGCCACCCGGGCGCGCAAGAAGCTCTGACCCAGGCTGGTTTCCACCCCCACCACCAGGCACTATTACCCTGAGTCATTCTTCGGACGCGAAGGGTTGTGGGCGATGGGGTCCGAGCCGGTCAAGCTCACCAGCGACTGGATGGCCGTGCTGCGTGCCCGCGAACACGCCCAGCCCGATGCGTACCTGGACGATCCGTGCGCGGCCGTCTTCGTCACCCCCGCCTCCGAGGCGGGCGTCGACAGCGTGCGCGCCGACGCGCTGCCGTCCGCGGTGGTGCCGCTGCGCGGGCGGCTGGGCGACCTCACGCTGCTCTCCTCCGGGGTACGGCAGGCCGTCTGCCTCGGATCCGGCACCGACGCCCGCGCCTACCGGCTGCCCGTCGAGCCCTCGCTCGTCTACTACGAGGTGGACCTGCCCGGCCAGCTGGACGGCAAGGCGGAACTGCTGGCCGCGGCCGGGTTCGGAGCGCGCTGCGACGTGCGGGTGGTCGAGGCCGACCTCCGGCTCCACTGGGCCCCGGCGCTGGTCGAGGCCGGGTTCTCCGTCTCCGAGCCGGCCTGCTGGATCGCCGACGGGCTCTTCTACTATCTGACCCCGGCCCAGACCCACGCGGTGCTGGACTCGGTCAGCGCGCTGGCGGCGCCGGGGTCGTGGCTGACGTTCGACGTGCCGCACGAGCTGTTCCTGCGGGACCCGGTGATGCAGCCGTTCCTGCGGGAGATGGCGCTGCGGGGAGTGCCGTTCGTGGGGGCGCTGCGCGATCCGGCGGGGCTGCTGGCGCGGCACGGGTGGAGCGCGTCGGCCGCCCTGCACCGGGAGATCGCCGCGGGGGCGTGCGGGTGGCTACCCCCGCTGCCGCAGCGGCTGCGCACCCCGGCGATGGACCTCTGGCTGGTGCGGGCGCGCCAGCCCTGACGGCCTATTCGGGGCGGTCGGCCCAGATGCCGCGCACGTGCTGGATGTGGGCGCTCATGATGCTCTCGGCCGCGGCGGAGTCGCCCGCGGCCAAGGCGCTGAGCAGAGCCAGGTGCTCGCGTCCCGAGTCGGGGAGCTTGCCGCGCTCGAAGAGCTGCTGCAGGCCGTACAGGCGGGCCCGGTTGCGCAGGTCGCGCACGACTTCCACCAGGTGCGCGTTGCCCGACAGCTTGAGCAGCTCCACGTGGAAGCGCAGGTCGGCGTCCACGTAGGCCAGCAGGTCGCCGCGTTCCGCCGCGGAGACGATCTCCTCCGCGATCGGCCGCAGGCTCTCGAACTCCGCGGCCCGCGAGGCGTCCGCGAGCCGGGTCACCGTGGGCACCTCGATCAGCTGGCGAATCTCGGTGAGCTCGTCGAGGTCGCGCTCGGACAGCTCCGTGACCCGGAAGCCCTTGTTGCGGACCGCCTCGACCAGGCCCTCCTTGGCCAGGTCGAGCATGGCCTCGCGGACGGGGGTCGCCGACACCCCGAACTGGGCGGCCAGCACCGGCGCGGAGTACACCACGCCCGGCCGCATCTCGCCGGTGATCAGCGCCGCCCGGAGCGCGTGCGCGACCTGCTCGCGCAGGCTCTGCCGCTCCCCCACCATCGGCAGGTCGAGCCGGTCCTCCGCAGCCATCGCGCGCATCCCTTTCCCTACGTCCACGCCTCGTATGCGGCCGCGGCCACCACGAGGTCCTGCCAGGCCATCCCTGTGCTCTTGAACAGTCTGGGCCCTGGGCCTGCGGTGATGCGGCCGTTGATCAGCTCGGCGAGGTTTCCGGCGAGGTGACCAGTCGTGATCGTACCGTGGCGGATCGGGACGATCACATCTCCGGCCTCGACCAGCGCGCTCGCCCGGGACTCGACGACCACGCACGAGCGGGCGACGAGGTCGTCGTCGACCTCGCGGGCGTCGGGTTCGTGGGAGCCGACGGCGAGGATGGCGGCGCCGTCGCGGGCGAGCTTACCGGCGAACAGCGGCTCGCGGGCGGTGGTGCAGCAGGCGATGAGGCCGGCCTCGGCCACGGCGGCGTCGACGTCCGCGCGCGTGCCGGGATCGTCGCCGCGAAGGGCCCGCGCGGTCAGGCCGAGTGACCGGCAGCGGGCGGCCAGGGCCTCGGCCCGCTCCCTGTGCCGGGCGACGACGGTGACGCGCTCCAGCGGGCGTACGGCGCGCAGTGCCAGGACGTGACCCCAAGCCTGCGGGCCGGAGCCGAAGACCACCAGCGTGCGGGCGTCGGCGGCGGCCAGGTGGGTGGCGGCCAGCGCGGAGACGGCCGGGGTGCGCAGGCTGGTCAGGGCGATGCCGTCCATGACCGCGAGCGGGCTCAGGGTGCCGCCGTCGAACAACAGGTAGGCGCCCTGGATGCGGGGCAGGTCACGCGCGGGCCCGTCGGGCGCGATCGTGACCGCCTTGACCCCGGCGTAGGCACGGGTGGCGGCGGGCATCAGCAACATCTGGCCGCCCGGCAGGTCCACGACCGGCCGCTGCGGGGTGTCCTCGGGATCCAGGCCGTCGCGCAGCGCCTGCTCCAGCAGCTGTACGGCCCGCCTCACCGGAACCAGGCGGCCGAGGGCCTCCGCGTCGATATAGGGCAGCGCGTTCATGGGGCCAAGCATCCTGGCCACCGACCGGAGAAGGGAAGGGGGCCGCGCGGACGAGTCGTCCTCCTCCCCGCGACCGAGAAGGAAAGGGCCACGGGCCCGAAGCGCCCGGACCGTGCCCCCGGTCACCATGAAGGCGTGTCAGTCTCCCCGTCCTCTTCGTCCTCTTCGCAGGCCCCGGTCGCCCCGAAGCAGCGCATCGCCGCGCTCGACGCGCTGCGCGGGTTCGCCCTGTGCGGGATCATCTTCGTGAACATCCCCCAGACCATGGAGATGTTCGCCTACGCCGGGCAACTGCCCGGCCCGCTGCGCCTGTTCTTCCTCGGGCGCTTCTATCCCATCTTCTACCTGCTGTTCGGCATCGGCTTCGGCATCTTCCTGCGCTCGGCCGCCCGGCGCTCGGGACGGCCGAGGCTGCTCCTGCTGAGGCGGTTCGCGGCGCTGGCCGCGCTGGGCGCCGTCCTGCACCTGCTGCAGCCCGGGGAGGTGCTGCTGCCGTTCGCCGTCACCGGCGTCGTGGTGCTTCTCCCCCTCAGCTACCTGCCGCGCCGGGCGCTTCCCGCCGTGGCCGTCGTGCTGACGGTGGCGGGCGTCCTGGCCGGGGTGGGCGGTCTGGGGCTGCTGCCCGGATTGTTCGCGCTCGGGTACACGCTGGCCGAACTGCGGGTGCCGGAGACGCTCGGCGAGCGTCCCCGGCGCCTGGCCGCGCTCGGCGTCGTCTCGCTGGCGGTCTGCGGGCTGACGTACTGGCTCATCACCCTGCCGCTGCCCGACATGGCGCAGATCCGGCTCGGCACGACGCTGTCGCTGGCCACCGCGGGCTGCTACGTCGCGCTGTTCCTGCTGCTTCTACGCACCCCGGCGGGGACGGCGCTGTCGTGGGCGCTGGCGCCGATGGGCAGGATGGCGCTGACCAACTACTTCGGGGCCGCCCTGCTGTTCGTCCCGATCGGCACGGCGCTCGGCCTGCGCGGCTCGAAGGAATGGGCGCTCGCGGCGGCTCTGGGCGCAGCGATCCTGCTCCTTCAGGCCGTGGTGAGTAACCTGTGGTTGCGAAGGTACGGCTACGGCCCGCTGGAGTGGGCCTGGCGGTGCGTGACGTACTGGCGGCGGCTGCCCATCGGCGGTCGCGCCGACGCCGGAGGAGCGCGCGGAGCGGCATGAGCGTGTGGAGCGAAGGGCTGGCGCGACTCGGCGTCCGCACCGCCGCCGGGCGTGACGCGCTGGCCGCCGCTCTGCTCATCCTCGTCAGTACGGCCCGCCTGCTGCCCGCCGTCCACCAGGGCACGCTGAGCGCGCTCGCCCCCGGCGTCGTGGCCGCCGGCTTCGGCCTGGCCGCGGCGGACCTGGCCACCATCGCCACGCGGCGGCGCCGTCCCGTTCTCGCGCTGGCGGCGGCCAGTGTGCTCCCGCTGGCGGCCATGCTGTTGCCCGGCCGTCCCGCCCTGATCGGCGTGGGCGCCGTGGTGTGCTCCTACACCGTGGCCAGCCGCCTGCCCCAGGTGCGGGCGACGGTCGCGATCCTGGCCTGCGGCGCCGTCCACGCCGCCGGAGGACTGCTCGGGACGCTGGCGGGCGGCGGGCACAGTGGGCTGCTCACCTTCTGGGGTGTGCCGCCGGGCGATCCGGCCGGGATGGCGGCCGCCGTCGCCGCGGCCTATCTGCTTCCCGCCACGGCCGGCTTCGCCGTACAGGCCAGGCGGGCGGGTGCGGCCAGGGCGGCGGCGGGCATCGCGCGCGACCGGGAGGAGCGCGCCAGGACCGCGGTCGCCGAGGAGCGGGCCAGGATCGCCAGGGAACTGCACGACATCGCCGCGCACGACCTGTCCGCTATCGTCGTGCAGGCTGGCGCCGCCGACCGGCTGCTCGACCGCGACCCGGCCGCCGCGCGGGCCACGTTACGGGCGATCAGGTCCCAGGGACGCGACACGCTGGCCGCGCTGCGCGCGCTCGTGGGGCTCATGCGCGACAGCGAGCCGGGTGAGGCCGACGGCCGCGCCCCCGCGCTGACCGGAGTGGCGGAGACCGTCCGCCGGTTCCGCACGACCGGCATGGACGTCGAGGTCAGCGCCTCGGGCGAGCCGCGGACGCTGCCCGTCACGACCGGGCTGGCGGTCTCCCGCCTCGTTCGGGAGGCGCTGACCAACGCCCGCCGGCACGCGCCCGGCGCCAAGGTCAGCGTCACGACCACCTTCGGCGAGGCCGGGTTCGCGGTGGCGGTGCGCAACGCCAGGCCCGCCCGCGCCGCCCGCCCGACCGGCGCCGACGGCGGCTACGGCCTGCTCGGCATGCGCGAACGCGTCAACCACGCCGGCGGCGCGCTCACCGCCGGCCCCGAGCCCGACGGCGGCTGGCTGGTCAGCGCCTCCTTTCCGCTGGAGCGTCCATGACCTTCACGATCCTGATCGCCGACGACCAGGCCGTGGTCCGGGCCGGGTTCCGCACGATCCTGGAGTCGGAGCCCGACCTCGAGATCGTCGGCGAGGCCGCCGACGGGCAGGAGGCGGTACGGCTCGCCCGCCGCCTGCGGCCCGACCTGGTCATCATGGACGTCCGCATGCCCGTGCTCGACGGCATCGCCGCGACCGAGCGCCTTGCCGGCGTGGGGGTCGCCGACCCGCTCGCCGTCCTGGTCGTGACCACGTTCGACCTCGACGAGTACGTCTTCTCGGCGCTGCGCGGAGGTGCGCGCGGCTTCCTGCTGAAGGACGTCGAACCCGACGAGCTGGTGGCGGCCGTGCGGGTGGTGGCCGGAGGTCAGGGCCTGGTCGCGCCCGGCGTCACGCGCCGCCTCGTCGCCGAGTTCGCCCGCACCTCGAAGCCGCCACGGGTCCTGGAGCCGCTGCCCGCGCTGACCGGCCGCGAGCACGACACGCTCGTCCTCCTGGCCCGAGGGCTGTCCAACGTGGAGATCGCCCAGACCCTGACCGTGAGCGTCTCGACGGTCAAGACGCACGTGGCCAACCTCCTGGCCAAGATCGGCTGCCGGGACCGCGTCCAGGCGATCATCTACGCGTACGAGCACGGCGTCGTCGAACCGGGCAGCCCGTGAACCGGACACGCCACAGCCCGCGAGCCGACCGGACGAGCCGCGAGCGCGACAGGCCGGGGCAACCAGAGTTGAGCAGCCCGGCCGCCCACGTGCCAGCCACCCAGAAGCTCAGGCGGCCCGGGAACGTGCCGGGCGGGCAGTTCGTGAGCCGGGGGACCTTGCGGCCGGTGAGCCGATGGGCCGGGCGGGCTGTGGGCCGGGCGGCCCGTGAGCGGGGGTCGGGGCCGGGCGGCCCGTGAGCGGGGTCAGCGTAGGACGAAGCCGGTGCCGAGGGGGTCGGCGGGGTCGAGGTCGAAGGTGTGGCGGCCGGTGCGGTAGGCCATGCCGTCGATCTCCGGCACGATCCCCTCGGCCGTCCGCCCGGCCACCCGGGCGGTGAAGCGGGTGCCGATCACGCTGTCGTGGGTCAGCGTGACGGCGTCGCCGTGGTCGGCGGCCAGCAGGGCCATGCGGGCGGCGGTGCCGGAGCCGCAGGGCGAGCGGTCCACCTCGCCGTCGGCGAAGACGGTGACATTGCGCTGGTGGAGGGCGGTTCCGGCGGCGGACAGCTCGTCGTGGAAGATGACGCCGTAGATCCCGGACAGCCGCTCGTCCCCGGGGTGGCGGGCGGCGGGGTGGTCCCGCAGCGCGGCCTTGACGCGGCGGCCGTGGGCGATGAGGGCGGGCAGGTGCTCCCGCTCCACGGACAGGCCCACGGCGGAGGCGGGCAGGCTGGCGTAGATGGCGCCGCCGTAGGAGAGGTCGAGGCTGACGCCGGCGACCTCGACGCCGCGGGCGATCACCCACGACGGCACGCTGCGGAAGGTGACGCCGGTGATCCGGCCCCCCGCGCGGGCCACGCGGGCCGTCACCCGCCCCGACGGGACGTCGACGACCACGTCGGTGGCACCGTCCGGGCCGGTGGCGACCAGCCCCTCCTGCACAGCGTGTACGGCCAGCGCGATCGTGCCATGACCACACGCGGTGGAATAGCCGTCCTTGTGCCAGAACAGCACGCCCAGATGAGCCCCGGCGTCGTCAGGCGGCACCAGGAAGCATCCGTACATGTCGGCGTGGCCCCGCGGCTCATGGCACAACAGCCGCCGTACATGATCGACCCCCTCGGTGGCCGACCGCCGTTCGAGCACCGTGGCGCCGGGAATGTCCGGCACGCCACCGGTCACGATCCTGAACGGCTCGCCACCGGTGTGGTAGTCGACCGTCGTGATCACAGCTCGAACCCTTCGGGGAACGGGTCGCGGGGATCGAGGAAGTACTGGGCGGTCCCGGTGATCCAGGCCCGCCCGGTGATGGACGGCACGACCGCGGGCCGCCCGCCCACGGTGGTCTCCTCCAGCAGCCGCCCGACGAAGCGGGTGCCGATGAACGACTCGTTGACGAAGTCGGCGCCGATCGCCAGCTCGCCCCGGGCGTGCAGCTGGGCCATCCGGGCGCTGGTGCCGGTGCCGCAGGGCGAGCGGTCGAACCAGCCCGGGAAGATCGCCATCGCGTGCCGGGAGTGCTGGGCGGTGGAGCCGGGGGCGGCGAAGTAGACGTGATGGCAGCCGCGGATACGCGGGTCCTCGGGGTGGACCGGCTCGTCGGTGGCGTTGATCGCGTCCATGGTGGCCAGCCCGGCGGCGATGATATCGTTCTTGGCGGCCCGGTCGAACGGCAGCTTGTAGGAGTCGAGGCCGGCGATGGCGTAGAAGTTGCCGCCGTAGGCGAGGTCATAGCGGATCCGCCCGAACCCGGGCACCTCGACCTCGGCGTCCAGCCGGTCGCTGAAGGCGGCGACGTTGCGGAGCGTGACCGACTCGGCGACGCCGTCCCTGACCGCGACGTCGACGGTGACCAGCCCGGCGGGGACCTCCAGCCGGATCGTGGTCACCGGCTCGCTCACCTCGACCATGCCGGTCTCGACCAGCACGGTCGCCACCCCGATCGTGCCGTGCCCGCACATCGGCAGCAGCCCGGACACCTCGATGAACAGCACGCCCCAGTCGGCGTCCGGCCGGGTGGGCGGCTGCAGGATCGCCCCGCTCATCGCGGAGTGGCCGCGGGGCTCGCGCATGAGCAGGTTGCGCAGGTGGTCGAGGTGGTCACGGAAGTACACCCGGCGCTCGGCCATGGTGGCGCCCGGGATCACCCCGACGCCGCCGGTGATCACCCGTGTGGGCATGCCCTCGGTGTGCGAGTCGACCGCGTGGAAGACCCGGTTGGTTCTCATGTCGCTCCTCTGGGGGGTGCCTGGGCCACGTGGCCGGTGCGGCGTACCTCGTGGAAAGTTATGCGATCCCCTCGGCGAGGGCCTTCTCGGTGGCGGCGCGGACGGCGCTGGCCTGGTCCTCGGTCAGCGGCACGCGCGGCTGGCGGCAGGGGCCGCCGCGGCGGCCCGCCACGTCCATGGAGAGCTTGATGGCCTGCACGAACTCGATCTTGGAGTCCCAGCGCAGCAGCGGGTGCAGCGTGCGGTACAGGGGCAGCGCCGTGTCCAGGTCGCGGGCGAGCGCGGCGCGGTACAGGGCGACGTTGGCGGCGGGCAGCGCGTTGGGGAAGCCGGCGATCCAGCCCACGGCCCCGGCGATGCCCAGCTCCAGCAGCACGTCGTCGGAGCCGACCAGCAGGTCGAGTCCGGGGGCGAGCTCGGCCAGCTCGTAGGCGCGCCGCACGTCCCCGGTGAACTCCTTGACCGCCACGATCAGCCCCTCGGCGTACAGCCTGGCCAGCAGCGCCGGGGTGAGGTCGACCTTGGTGTCGTAGGGGTTGTTGTAGGCCACGACGGGCACGCCCGCCTCGGCCACCTGGCGGTAGTGCTCCAGCACGGCGCGCTCGTCGGCGCGGTAGGTGTTGGGCGGCAGCGCGAGCACCGAGCCGCAGCCGATCTCGCGGGCGTGCTCGGCCCACCGGCGCGACTCGGCCGCGCCGTAGGCGCCGACACCGGCCATGACGCGCTCGCCGCCGATCGCGGCGACGGCGGTCTCGGCGACCTTGGCGCGCTCTTCCGGCGTGAGCGTCTGGTACTCGCCCAGCGAGCCGTTGGGCACGACGCCGTCGCAGCCGTTCTCGACCAGCCAGCGGCAGTGCGCGGCGTAGCCGTCATAGTCCACGGACAGGTCGTCGTGCAGGGGAAGCGCGGTGGCCACCATGACGCCGTGCCAGGGTTTGGTGCGTGTTGTCATCGATATTCCTTCTGTGGGGGCTCCGCTAGGGCGCCTAGGGAGATCGGCTGGGCGATGGGGCGGCGTGGGGGTTGCTGGGGTTCCCCGGCCAGGCAGGAGAGCGCGTAGCCGCACATGCGGCCCTGGCACCAGCCCATGCCGGGCCTGGCCAGCAGCTTGATCGAACGGGCGTCGGTGGCGCCGAGCTCCTGTGCCTCACGCACGCGAGACAGCGGCACCTCCTCACACCGGCAGATGAGCGTGTCCTGGGTGAGCCACGACTGCCAGCCCGGCCTCACCGGGTAGGCGCTCTGCAGCGCCGCGGCGAAGGCCCGCAGCCGGGCGCGCCTGCGCAGCAGCAGGCCGGGCACCTCGCCCGCGGGCCCGCCGGCGAGCGCGAGGCCGGCGACGCGGCCCTCGATCTCCGACAGCTCCCAGCCGCCGACGCCGGTGGGCTCACCGGCCGCCCACACCCCGGGGACGCTGGTGCGCTGGCGCGCGTCCACGTCCACGACCGGCGTGCCGTCGGTGTCGTGGCGGGTCCCGCAGCCGAGCTGGACGGCCAGCTCGATCTGCGGCACGAACCCGTAGCCGACGGCCAGCGCGTCGCACTCCAGCTCCTCGGTGCCCAGAACGTTCCAGTCGCGATCCAGTCTGGCCACCGTGACCGCGCGCAGCTCGTGCTCGCCGTGCGCGGCGATCACCGCGTGGTTCCTCCGGTACGGCACGCGCCGCGCGGCCAGCGCCCACGCGTACCCGGCGGCCTCGCCCGCCTTGGCGAGGGCCATGACCGGGTGCCGGGCCAGCCCCAGCCCGCCCGAGGCCTCGAACACCCCGGCCACCTCCGCGCCCGCCCCGGCCAGCCCGGCCGCCACCGGCAGCAGGAACGGCCCGGTCCCGGCCACGACGATCCGCCGCCCGGCCAGCACGCGTTCGCCCTTGAGCAGCGCCTGCGCGCCGCCGGCGGTGAGCACGCCGGGCAGGTCCCAGCCGGGGAAGGGCAGGGGCCGGTCGTGGGCGCCGGTGGCGATGAGCAGGCGCCGCGCCTGTGTCTCGGTGCGGGCGGCGCCGTGGGCGTGCACGGTGAATCCGTCGTCCTCGCGGCTGACGGCCCAGACCTGGTGCTTGAGCAGGACCTCGGCCCGTTGGCCCAGGGCGTGGGACTGGCGGGCGAAGCGGGGTTCCGGTTCCGCCCCGTGGGCGTGGCGGAAGTACTGACCGCCCAGGCGCGGGCCGCCGTCCAGCAGCACGACGCGCAGCCCGGCGAGCGCGGCGGTCAGCGCGCCCGCGACCCCGGCGGGGCCGCCGCCGATGACGGCCAGGTCGTAGGTCATGAGGTGCTCACCTCGTCACCGGGACGGGCCTCCAGCCGGCAGGCGCGCTCGGCCGGGCGGCCGTTGACCTCGACGAGGCAGTCGAAGCACACGCCGATGCCGCAGAACAGGCCGCGCGGCCGGCCGCCGAACCGGGTACTGCGCCAGGAGCGCACCCCGGCGGCGTGCAGCGCCGCGCCGATCGTCTGCCCCGGCTCGGCGGGCACGGCGCGGCCGTCGACGGAGATGTCGAACCGCTCCATCAGCCGGTCTCCTCTCGGGTGAAGCGGTCGGGGCGGAACGGGCGGAGGTCCAGGCCGGGCCGCTGCCCGGCCAGGAGCTGGGCCAGCAGGTGGCCGGTGGCGGGGGCCAGGCCGATGCCCGCCCCCTCGTGGCCGCAGGCGTGGTAGAGGCCGGGCGCGCGGGGGTCCTCGCCAATGACGGGCAGATGGTCGGGACAGTACGGGCGAAAGCCGCAGTAGGAGCGGATCGCCCGCACCTCGCGCAGGGCGGGGAACAGCGCGACGGCCTGCGCGGCCAGCCTGGACAGCACCGGCACCGAGGTGGTCCGGTCGAAGCCGACCCGTTCCCTGCTGGCCCCGATGAGGACGGGTCCGGCGGGGGTGCCCTCGACCACGGCCGAGGTCTCCAGCCCTTCGGCGTCGCTGGCCACGTTGGTGACGTACGCGGCGGTGTAGACCTTGTGCCGGATCAGCGGTTCGCGCAACGGTTCCGTCACCAGGATGAAGCCGCGTCTGGGCAGCACCGGCAGGTGGAGGCCGGCCAGCGCGGCGACCTCGCCGCCCCAGGTGCCCGCGGCGTTGACGACGGCGCCGCCGAGGATGTCGCCGTGGGAGGTGCGCACGCCGCTCACCCGCTCTCCGCTGCGCAGGAATCCGGTGACGGTGACGCCGGTGCGCAGGTGGAGGGTGCCGTGGCCGTAGGAGTCCGCGCCGAGCCCGATCAGGCGGGCGGCGGCGAGCATGGGCTGGACCTGCGCGTCCTGGGGGTAGTGGACGCCGCCGGCCAGCCCCGGCGCCAGGTTCGGCTCGTAGCCGCCCAGCGCCTCGCCGGGTACCGCCGTGTGCTCCACGCCCTGCTTGGCGGCCAGTTCGGTGAGCTGCCGCAGGACGTCGGCGGTCTCGGCGACGACGAGCCCGCCCTTGGCCTCGAACTCGAACCCGCCGTGCTCGGCCAGTTCGCGCCAGAGGCGGTTGGACAGAAGGGCGAGGTCGAGCTCGGGGCCCGGCTCCTTGTCGGAGACGAGCACGTTGCCCTCGCCGGATCCCGTGGTGCCGCTCGCCACGGGGCCGCGGTCGACGACGGTCACGTCCAGCCCGGCGCGCGCCGCGTAGTAGGCGCAGGCGGCGCCGACCACTCCGGCGCCGATGACGATGACGTCCGACATCGGCCTCCCTTCAGTAATATGTCACACTACACTGAACTTCGCCCGGTCGGCCAGAGGCCATCGCGGTGGAAGGACCGGCACATACGGCCCCTACCATCGATGACGTGAAGCTACCCACGGACCACCGGAACCCGATCATCAGGAGTCTTTTCTTCTGGGCGCCCACTCAGGCCTCGATCCGCTACTGGGCGCTGGCGTCGGTCGTGGTCAACGCGGGCATCACGGTCACCGGCGCCACGGTCCGGGTGACGGAGTCGGGGCTGGGCTGCCCGACCTGGCCCCAGTGCACCAGCGACAGCTACCTCCCGGTCCTGCATCCGGAGATCTCGCCGCTGCACATGGCGGTCGAGTTCGGCAACCGGCTGCTCACGTTCCTGGTGCTGGCGGTCGGCTTCGCCTGCGTGATCGCCGCGCTGCGTCTGGCGCCGCGCCGTCCCGACCTGGTACGCCTGGCCTGGCTGCAGCCGGCCGGCATCGTCGTGCAGGCGCTCTGGGGCGGACTGGTGGTCAGGAGCGCGCTGCACCCGGCCACGGTCGGCACGCACTACCTGATCTCCGTGGTGCTGATGGCCGCGTGCTGGCTGTTCTACGTGCGGACGGGCGAGCGCGAGGGAGTGATCCGGCGCACCGTGCACCGCGACATCAGGCGGCTGGCACAGGTCCTGGTCGCGGCGACGTTCGCGCTGCTGATGGCGGGTGTGCTGGTCACCGGCACCGGCCCCCACTCCGGCGACGAGATCGCCTCGCGCTTCGACTTCGACATCGAGACCGTGGCGAGGATCCACGCCGACCTCGCCTACCTCGTCGTCGGCCTGACCTTCGCGCTGCTGATCGCCCTGCACGTGAGCGACGCGCCACGGGCGGCCCGCCGGGCGGCGCTGGCGCTGCTGGGCATCGAACTGCTGCAGGGCGTCATCGGCTACACGCAGTACTTCATGGGCGTGCCCGCCTTCCTCGTGGGCCTGCACGTGCTCGGCTCGACCCTGGTGTGGATCTTCGCGCTGCGTGCGGCGACCGCCACGCGCGTGCGTGAGCCGGTGGGGACGCTCCCCTCCCCCAACCGGGAGCCCGCCACCGCCTGACCGGTTATGGCACGATAGGTCCGCCCCTCCCCCACCGGCGGAAGGCCACCCTTGTCGGGAAATAAGCGGAAGCTCCTGAGAAGGGGCTACCAGACACTCGTCCTGGCCAGCGTGCTCGCGCTGGCCCCCATGACCTGGGCGTGGCTCGACAGCTCACCGCACCGCGCCACCGCCGACACCGAGGGCTGGCTCGCGCGGGTCCCGGACGCGCAGGCCGCCCTCGTGCTCGGCGCCGGCCTGTACGGCGGGCAGCCCTCCCCCATGCTCGCCCGCCGCCTGGACATCGCCGCCGAGCTGTACCGGGCCGGCAAGGTGAAGGCGCTGCTGCTGTCCGGCGACAACAGCCGCAGGGAGTACGACGAGCCCACCGCCATGCGCGACTACCTGACCCACAAGGGCGTGCCGCCGGGCGCGATGGTCCTGGACTACGCCGGATTCGACACCTGGGACTCCTGCGTACGTGCCCGCAAGGTCTTCGGCGCCCAACGCCTGACCGTGGTCACCCAGGTCTTCCACATCCCCCGGGCCGTCACGCTCTGCCGTACGGCCGGCCTGGAAACCTACGGGGTGGGCGACGACTCGACCAAGCAGTGGGCGGCGGCGACCTACGTCTACGCGACCCGCGAGCTCCTCGCCACGGCGAAGGGCTTCGCCGACGCCGTCCTCCTGCGCTCCGACCCCGTCTTCCCAGGCCCAAGGGAAACCACCCTGGACCACATCCTGGCCCACCCCGCCCCCTAGGATCCCCAGGGCCGATCGTGACTGCGTCTCCGGCCAAGCCGTGACGGCCCAGGCGCCGACCCACGAGGTGCCGCAGGGCGCGATCCACCCAAGAGGGGCAGCGGTCGCGATGGCCCGGGTTCTGGTCCACGCCGGAGCCGGGTCGTCACGACCTGAAGCACCGGTTCACGTGGGCCGTGACGGCGGGGACCCCGTCCGACGTGAGAAGCGACCCCCACGATCGGCGCCCGCCCACGGCGGCGGGTGGTGGTGGGGTGGCGGCAGCCGTAACGGAAGGCGATCGTCCTCGCGCGCAAGAAACGATCGAGCAAGAGAGCGCCGAAACGCTATCTCCGCGCGGGGACGGGGAAGCCGGCGCGGGCGGCGCTCATGCATTCGAGGAGGGCGCGTTGTTCCTCGTGGAAGGTCTGCTCGTCGACCACCCGGCGGGCCGCGCGGTCGTGCAGCAGGCCGAGTTCGGTGGCGGCGAGCTGGTAGTCGCTCATCGCGCGCAACCCGCGTTTGCCGCCGTGCGCGCTGGCCCACTGGCGGGCGCGGCGGCGGCGGGACAGGGCCGAGAGCATGTGGATGTCGGCGGTGTCGACCAGGCGGGTCGGGGCGTAGGGCGGCAGGTAGCGCTGGATGAGGGCGACGATGCGCCGTCTGTCCTTGATGACGATGCCGATCATGACCAGGAGGACCAGCAGCAGGATCAGGTAGGCGATCACGAGGCCGCCGAAGCCGCCGTAGGAGGCCATGCCGTTCCACAGGCCGTGCAGGAGCATCGCGCCGATCCAGCCCGCCAGGATGTAGCCGACCCGCACCGAGCCGCTGCGCAGCGCGGCGTAGGCCACCGCGACGCCGATCATCGAGGTGAACAGCGGGTGCGCGAACGGCGACAGGATGCCGCGCAGCACGACCGTGACGGCCAGGCCCTCGACGCCCCTCTCGGTGAGCGCGGCCACGTAGTAGCTGACGTTCTCGCTCATCGCGAAGCCGAGCCCGACCATGCTGGCGTAGATGATGCCGTCGGTGGGGCCGTCGAGCTCGGCCCGGCGAAAGCGCAGCAGGCCGAGCAGGACCAGGCCCTTCATCGTCTCCTCGACGACGGGCGCGCCGAACGTGGCGGCGACGCTGCGGGCGTTGTCGGGGGTGAGGTTGGCGGCGTCGACGATGTAGTGCAGGTTGAGCGAGTTGACGACGCCCGCCACCAGGACGGCCACGCCCGCCCCCCACGCGAAGGCGAAGACGAGGTTGCTCCGCGGCTCCGGCTCCATGCGGTCGAGCGCGAGCACCGCCGCGAGCAGGACGGGCACCGGAGCCAGGGCCAGCAGGAGAGCGACGAGGAAGTCGACAGGCGCGCCGTTGATCACGTCGAAGGAGAGCGAGACGAGTGCGCAGATGCCGGTGACGACCAGCCCGATGATCAGGGCGAAGGATGGCCGGTCCTTGAACACCCAGCGTGGATCACGGGACGCCATAGGGTGACTTTAACGGATCGCGTGCACGGTGTCCCGCCGCACACGCTCAGCTGAGGAGCGGGTCGATGGCGACGGCGAGGAAGAGAAGCGCCAGGTAGGCGTTGGACCAGTGGAAGAAGCGCATCGGCCGCAGATCGACGCCGGTCTTGCCGGCGTTGACCCTGGCCAGCATGCGGTGGATCTCCCACAGGCACACCACGCCGAGCGCCAGCGCCACGATCGGGTAGAGCAGCGTGGTGCCCGCGACGGGCCACAGCAGCAGCGAGCAGATCACCGTCGCCCAGGTGTAGACGATGGACTCCACGACGACCCGGCGCTCGGTGGCGACCACGGGCAGCATCGGGATCGAGGCGGCGGCGTAGTCCTCCTTGTAGCGCATGGCCAGCGTCCAGGTGTGCGGCGGCGTCCAGAAGAACACCACGCCGAACAGCACCAGCGGCGTCCACTCCAGGCTGCCGGTGATGCCCGACCAGCCGATGACCACCGGCATGCAGCCGGCCAGGCCGCCCCAGACGATGTTCTGGGACGTGCGCCGCTTGAGGATCATCGAGTAGACGAAGACGTAGAACAGGATCGCCGACAGGTTGAGCGCGGCGGCGAGCAGGTTCGTGGTGACCCACATGCCAACAACGGACAAAGTTCCGAGGACGATTCCGAAGATCAGCGCGTTGCGCGGCGTGACCTGGTGGCGGGCCAGCGGGCGCTTGCGGGTGCGCCGCATCTTCACGTCGATGTCGCGGTCGATGTAGCAGTTGAGCGCGTTGGCGCTGCCCGCCGACAGCGTGCCGAACACCATGACCCACAGGGCCTTCCACAGGGGCGGCAGGCCGCCCGACGCGAGGAACATGACCGGCAGCGTCGTGATCAGGAGCAGCTCGATGACCCGCGGCTTGGTCAGCGCGACATAGGCCTTGACGACCGCGCCGAAGGAGCGCGGCGGCGCGGCCTGCGGGGCCGGGGCCGTCGATTGCCTGTTCGTGAGCACCGTCAAGGCGCTTCCAGCACGTGCGGAGTCAACGCGTAACCTCTGATTAGAGCGGATCCGTGAATGGACGCCGTGGCGTCTCTGCGAACACACAAACTGTAGTAGCAGGGTCGGCCGGTCCGGCCATGGGGGGCGTGACCCGCTCTCGGACACGCACGGAGCGGCAAGGGAATCGATCTTGACCGCGGCTCCGTTAGGGTCCGGTGTGGGCGGGAAATGCCAACCGGCACCACCTATGACAACGAGATTCCGGAGATCGAGCAGTTGAGCACCTTTGAATGGACCGACCTCGACAAGAAGGCGGTCGACGTCGTCCGAGCACTGGCGATGGACGCGGTGGAAAAGGCCGGCTCCGGCCACCCCGGCACGGCGATGAGCCTGGCTCCGGCCGCCTACCTGCTCTTCCAGCGCACGATGCGGCACGACCCGACCGACGCGAGCTGGCTCGGCCGCGACCGCTTCGTCCTGTCGTGCGGCCACTCCAGCCTCACCCTCTACATCCAGCTCTACCTTTCCGGTTACGGGCTGACGCTTGAGGACATCGAGGGCCTGCGTACGTGGGACAGCCTCACCCCCGGCCACCCGGAGCACGGGCACACGATCGGCGTGGAGACCACGACCGGCCCGCTGGGCCAGGGCGTCGGCAACGCGGTCGGCATGGCGATGGCCGCCCGCCGCGAGCGCGGCATGTTCGACCCGGACGCCGCCCCCGGCACGAGCCCCTTCGACCACCACATCTGGTGCGTCGCCTCCGAGGGTGACATCGAGGAGGGCATCAGCCACGAGGTCAGCGCGCTCGCCGGCCACCAGAAGCTCGGCAACCTGACCGTGCTGTTCGACTCCAACCACATCTCGATCGAGGACGACACGCAGATCGCGCTGTCGGAGGACATCCTCAAGCGCTACGAGGCCTACGGCTGGCACGTGCAGAAGGTCGACTGGACGAAGACCGGCGACTACACCGAGGACGTCGCCGCCCTGAACGCCGCCCTGGAAGCCGCCCGCGCCGAGACCGGCAAGCCGTCGTTCATCATGCTGCGCACGATCATCGGCTGGCCGGCGCCCAACAAGCAGAACACCGGCAAGATCCACGGCTCCAAGCTCGGTGCCGACGAGGTCGCCGCCACCAAGAAGATCCTCGACATGGACCCGGAGAAGTCCTTCGACGTCCCTGCCGAGGTGCTGGAGCACGCGAGGCTGGTGGCCGCGCGCGGCCGCGAGGCGCACGCCGAGTGGGAGAAGGGCTACGCCGCCTGGCGCCTGGCCAACCCTGAGCGCGCCGCCGAGCTCGACCGCATCTCCGCCCGTCAGCTGCCCGGCGACTGGACCAGCGCGCTGCCGGAGTTCGAGGCCGGCGCCTCGGTCGCCACGCGCAAGGCCTCGGGCGAGTTCCTCAACTCCGTCTCCCGCGTGTTGCCCGAGCTGTGGGGCGGCTCGGCCGACCTGGCCGAGTCCAACAACACCACGATGAAGGGCGAGCCGTCCTTCATCCCGGAGGAGCACCAGACCAAGGACTTCCCCGGCAACCGCTACGGCCGGACGCTGCACTTCGGCATCCGCGAGCACGGCATGGGCGCCATTCTCAACGGCATCGCCCTGCACGGCGGCACCCGGCCCTACGGCGGCACCTTCCTGGTCTTCTCCGACTACATGCGGCCGGCCGTACGCCTGGCGGCGCTGATGAAGCTGCCGGTCACCTACGTCTGGACGCACGACTCGATCGGCCTCGGCGAGGACGGCCCGACCCACCAGCCGGTCGAGCACCTGTGGGCGCTGCGGGCGATCCCGGGCCTGGACGTGGTCCGCCCGGCCGACGCCAACGAGACCGTCTTCGCGTGGAAGGCCGTGCTGGAGCACACCGACCGCCCGGCCGCGCTGGCGCTGACCCGGCAGAATCTGCCGGTCTACGAGGGCACGAGCGCCGAGGGCGTCAAGCGCGGCGCGTACGTGCTGCGCGAGGCCTCCAACGGGCAGCCGCAGGTGATCCTCATCGCCACCGGCTCCGAGGTCGAGCTGGCCGTGGAGGGCAGGGAACTGCTGGAGGCGCAGGGCATCCCGGCGCGCGTGGTCTCGATGCCGTGTGTGGAGTGGTTCAACGGGCAGGACTCCGCCTACCGGCAGAGTGTGCTGCCGCCCTCGGTCAAGGCCCGTGTCGCGGTCGAGGCGGGAATCGCGCTCGGCTGGCGGGAGTTCGTGGGTGAGGCGGGCGAGACGGTCAGCCTTGAGCACTTCGGGGCTTCCGCTCCCTACAAGACGCTGTACGAGCAGTTCGGCCTGACGGCCGAGCGCGTGGCGGCGGCGGCCAAGGCCAGCCTCGCCAAGCTCGGTCAGGACAAGGGCGAGACGACGGGAAACTGAGATGAGCAGCAGCGAGATCCTGAACAAGCTGTCCGGCCAGGGTGTGTCCATCTGGCTCGACGACATCAGCCGTGAGCGCCTGCGCACCGGCAACCTGGAGCAGCTGATCCGCGAGAAGAACGTGGTCGGCGTCACCTCCAACCCGACGATCTTCGCGGGCGCCCTCGGCAAGGGCGACGCCTACGACAGCCAGATCCAGGACCTGGCGGTACGCGGCGTCGACGTGGGCGAGGCCGTGCGCGCGATCACCTCCTACGACATCCGCTGGGCCGCCGACGTGCTGCGCCCCGTCTACGACGCCACCGGTGGCGTGGACGGCCGCGTGTCGCTGGAGGTCGACCCGCGCCTGGCCCGTGAGACGGAGAAGACCGTCGCCGAGGCCCGCGCGCTGTGGTGGATGGTCGACCGGCCCAACCTGTTCATCAAGATCCCGGCGACCCTGGAGGGCCTGCCGGCGATCACGCAGGCGATCTCCGAGGGCATCAGCGTCAACGTCACGCTGATCTTCTCGCTGGAGCGCTACCGCGCGGTGATGGACGCCTGGCTGACCGGCCTGGAGGCCGCGCAGGCCAAGGGGCTCAAGCTGTCCGGCGTCGAGTCGGTGGCCTCGTTCTTCGTCAGCCGCGTCGACACCGAGATCGACAAGCGCCTTGACGCCGCCGGCAAGCCGGAGCTGAAGGGCAAGGCGGGCGTGGCCAACGCGCGCCTGGCCTACGCGGCCTTCGAGGAGGTCATGAACTCCGAGCGCTGGCAGCGCCTGCGCGCCGCCGGCGCCCGCCCGCAGCGCCCGCTGTGGGCCTCGACCGGCGTGAAGAACCCCGAGTACCGCGACACGATGTACGTCGACGACCTCGTCGCGCCCGGCACGGTCAACACCATGCCGGAGAAGACGCTCGATTCGACCGCCGACCACGGCAACATCACCGGCGACACCATCCGCCCCTTCTACGAGCAGGCCTGGAACACGATGGCCGCGCTCAAGGAGGCCGGCGTCGACTACGACGACGTCGTGAAGGTCCTGGAGGACGAGGGCGTCGACAAGTTCGAGGCCTCCTGGACCGAGCTGCTCGACAGCGTGGCGAAGAAGCTGGCCGGTTAGTGGAAGTCACGATCCGCGACGAGGGGGTGGCCGCGGCCGCCTCCTCCGCCGCGGTACGTCTCCTCGACGACGGTGTGCCGCCACGGCTGGCCGCCGGCGACCCAGGGCTCTGGGGTGAGGAGGCGGCGGCCGGGGCGGCGACCCGCCTCGGCTGGCTCGACCTGCCCCTGACCTCTCGCGAGCTGCTGCCGGAGATCGGCAAGCTGGCCGAGTGGGCGGGGGCGCAGGGCCTGACCAACGTCGTGCTGGCCGGGATGGGCGGCTCCTCGCTGGCCGCGGAGGTGATCTGCAACACCGCCGACGTGCCGCTGACCGTGCTCGACACCAGCGACCCCCGGCAGGTACGCCGCGCGCTGGCCGACGACCTGGACCGGACCGTCCTCGTGGTGGCCAGCAAGAGCGGCACGACCGTCGAGACCGACGCCGCCCTGCGCGTGTTCGAGTCCGCCTTCCGCGCCGCCGGGATCGACCCCGGCGACCGGATCGTGGTGGTGACCGACCCGGGCTCGCCGCTGGAGCAGGCCGCGATCGACGCCGGGTACCAGATGATCCTGGCCAGGCCGGACGTGGGCGGCCGCTACTCGGCGCTGTCGGCGTTCGGCCTGGTGCCGAGCGCCCTGGCGGGCGCGGAGATCGGGCGGCTGCTCGACGACGCCGACGAGGTGACGCCGCTGCTGGCGCGCTCCGAGGGCAACCCCGGTCTCGACCTGGGCGCGGTGCTCGGCGGCGCGGCGCTGGCCGGCCGCGACAAGCTCATCCTGGAGGACCGGCTGTCGCAGATCACCGGGCTGCCCGACTGGATCGAGCAGCTCGTCGCCGAGTCGCTCGGCAAGGACGGCCGCGGCATCCTGCCCGTCGTCGCCGCCGACCCCGGCGGGGCCGGCGACGAGCTCGTCGTGGCGATCGGCTCCGACAACGGCGACGTGCGCGTGGACGGCCCGCTCGGGGCGCAGTTCCTGGTGTGGGAGTACGCGACGGCGCTGGCCGGGCGGCTGCTGGAGGTCGATCCCTTCGGCCGGCCGGACGTGGCCGAGGCCAAGCGCAACACCGCGGCGCTGCTGGAGCACCCGGCCGCGGAGCGGCTGCCCGCGTTCACCGACGGCCCGGTGGAGGTCTACGGCTCCACCGCCGCCCGTGACCTTCCCGGGCTGCTGGCCGAACTGCTGGCGGCCGTGCCCGGCGACGGCTACCTGGCCGTGCTCGCCCACCTCGACCGGCTGGCCGCCTTCGACGCGCCGGTGCCCGACGGCGCCGACTTCGAAGAGATGACCGACACCTGGATGGCGGCCGACGCGGCGACGTTGCGGGCGCTGCTCGCCCTGCGCACCGACCGGCCGGTGACCTTCGGCTGGGGGCCGCGCTACCTGCACTCCACCGGGCAGTACCACAAGGGCGGGCCACGGAACGGGGTGTTCGTCCTGATCACCGGCGTGGTGGAGGACGACCTCGGGGTGCCCGGCCGGCCGTACAGCTTGGGCGGGCTGCAGCTGGCCCAGGCGCTGGGCGACCTTCAGGCGCTGGCGGGCCGGGGGCGGCCTGCCGTACGCCTGCATCTGACCGACCGCGTGACCGGAGTCGCGCACTTGCTCGCAGCCGCACAGGAGGCTTGACATGACAGACCCGGCAGCGCCCGCAGAGGAGGCCGTCACCGTGGCGGCGGCCGTCGCGGGCACCGCCACCACCCTTGAGGTGGCGGCCGCCAACCCGCTGCGTGACCCGCGCGACAAGCGGCTGCCCAGGGTGGCGGGACCGTGCGTGATGGTGTTGTTCGGCGTGACGGGCGACCTGGCCAAGCGCAAGTTGTTGCCGGCGATCTACGACCTGGGCAACCGGGGGCTGCTGCCGCCCGGCTTCTCGCTGGTCGGTTTCGCGCGCCGTGATTGGAAGGACCAGGACTTCGCGCGGCTGACGCACGACGCGGTGAAGGCCAACGCCAGGACGCCGTTCCGCGAGGAAGTGTGGAAGCAGCTGGCCGAGGGGATCCACTTCGTGCCCGGGGAGTTCTCCGACGACGGCGCGTTCGACGCGCTGGCGATGGCGTTGAAGGAGATCGACCAGACGCGGGGCACGGGCGGCAACTATGCCTTCTACCTGTCGGTGCCGCCGAAGTTCTTCCCCGCCGTGGTGAAGCAGTTGAAGCGGACGGGGCTGGCCGACGCGCCGGAGGGTTCGTGGCGGCGGGTGGTGATCGAGAAGCCGTTCGGTCACGACCTGAAGAGCGCCCACGAGCTCAACGAGATCACCAACGAGGCCTTCCCGGAGTCGTCGATCTTCCGGATCGACCACTACCTGGGCAAGGAGACCGTCCAGAACATCATGGCGCTGCGCTTCGCCAACAACCTGTACGAGCCGATCTGGAACCGCTCCTACGTCGACCACGTGCAGATCACCATGGCCGAGGACATCGGCCTGGCCGGGCGGGCGGGCTACTACGACGGCATCGGCGCGGCCCGCGACGTGATCCAGAACCACCTGCTGCAGCTGCTCGCGCTGGTGGGGATGGAGGACCCGACCTCCTTCGAGGCCTCGTCGCTGCGCCGGGAGAAGGAGAAGGTCCTCAAGGCGGTACGCCTGCCGGCCGACCTGAAGAACAACACCGCCCGGGGCAAGTACGCGGCCGGCTGGCAGGGCGGCGAGAAGGTCGTCGGCTACCTGGAGGAGGAGGGCATCCCGGCCGACTCCACGACCGAGACCTACGCCGCCATCAAGCTGGAGATCGCCAACCGCCGCTGGGCGGGCGTCCCGTTCTACCTGCGCACGGGCAAGCGGCTCGGGCGCCGGGTGACCGAGGTGGCCGTGGTGTTCCAGCGCGCCCCGCACCTGCCGTTCAGCAAGGACGACACCGAGATCCTCGGCCAGAACGCGCTGGTCATCAGGGTGCAGCCGGACGAGGGCATCACGGTGCGCTTCGGCTCGAAGGTGCCGGGCACCGCGATGGAGGTGCGCGACGTGTCCATGGACTTCGCCTACGGCGAGTCGTTCATGGAGTCCTCGCCCGAGGCCTACGAGCGGCTGCTGCTGGACGTCATGATCGGCGACCCGCCGCTGTTCCCGCACCAGCGCGAGGTGGAGCTGTCGTGGAAGATCCTCGACCCGATCGAGGAGTTCTGGGCCACGCAGGGCCAGCCGGAGGACTATCCGGCCGGCTCGTGGGGCCCGCCGTCGGCCGACGAGATGATGGCCCGTGACGGGCGTGTGTGGAGAAGACTGTGACCACTTTCATGCTGACGGACACGACCGCGGGGAAGATCTCCGCGCAGCTCATGCACCTGCGCCACCAGATGGGCGCGCCCGCCATAGGGATGGTGCTGACGCTGGTGGTGATCTGTGACGAGCGCGACCAGTACGACTCCCTGCGCGCGGCCACCGAGGCCGCCCGTGAGCATCCCTCGCGCATCCTCGTGGTGATCAGCCGGGAGGCCGACGAGGCCAACCGGCTCGACGCCGAGCTGCGGATCGGCGAGTCCACGCCGGGCGAGGTCGTGGTGCTCCGCCTGTACGGCGAGCTGACCGAGCACGCCGACTCCGTGGTCAGCCCGCTGCTGCTGCCCGACACGCCGGTGGTGGCGTGGTGGCCCGGCGCGGCGCCGCGGGTCCCGGCCAAGGACCCGATCGGCGCGCTGGCCCAGCGCCGCATCACCGACGCCAAGGCCGTGCACGACGGCATCAAGGAGCTGGCGACCCTGGCCAAGGGCTACGCGCCCGGCGACACCGACCTGTCGTGGGCGCGGCTGACGCCGTGGCGCAGCCTGCTGGCCGCCGCCTTCGACCAGCCGGTGGGCAAGCTGAAGAAGGGCGTCGTGGAGGCCACCGCCGGGCACCCGAGCGCGCCGCTGCTGGCGGCGTGGCTGACCGAGCGCCTGGGCGCGCCGGTCAAGGTGGCGGACTCGGCGGGTCCCGGCCTGACCTCGGTACGGCTGTCGCTGGCCGACGGCGAGCTGACCGTGAGCCGCAGCGACGCCCGCCTGGCGACGCTGTCGCGGCCCGGCCAGCCCGACCGCAACGTGGCGCTGGCCAGGAGGACCACGGCGGAACTGCTGGCCGAGGAGCTGCGCCGCCTCGATTCCGATGAGATCTACGAGGCGGCGGTCAAGCGGCTGGCCAAGTCCTACAAGGGGTGAGAATGCCGGTGAGTGTTCCTTCTGTGGTCGTCCATCGCGACGCCGACGTGCTGGCCAAGGCCGTGGCCGCCCGGATCATCACGCGGCTGGTCGACGCGCAGTCGGCGAAGGGGTGGGCCTCGATCGTGCTGACCGGCGGCTCGGTCGGCATCGCCACGCTGGCCGCGATCGCCGCGACCCCTGCCCGCGACGCCGTCGACTGGCCGAGGCTGGACGTGTGGTGGGGCGACGAGCGGTTCCTGCCGGAGGGCGACCCCGAGCGCAACGAGACCGGCGCCCGCAAGGCGCTGCTCGACCACGTCGACCTCGACCCGGCCCGGGTGCACGTCATGCGCGGGCCGGACTCGGGGATGACCGCCGAGGAGTCGGCCGACGCCTACACCGCGGAACTGCGTGCGGCGGCGCGGCCGGAGGACCACGGGCCGGCGCCGAGCTTCGACGTGATGCTGCTCGGCATGGGGCCCGACGCCCACGTGGCCTCGCTGTTCCCGGGAATGCCGGCGCTGTACGACACGCGGCCGGTCGTGGCGGTGCACGGCTCGCCCAAGCCGCCGCCGACGCGGATCTCGCTGACGCTGCCGACGATCCAGGCCGCGCGCGAGGTGTGGGTGGTGGCGGCTGGAGCGGAGAAGGCCGGGTCGGTGCGGCTGGCGCTGTCCGACTCCGGCCCGGTGCAGGTGCCCGCGGCGGGCGCGCGCGGGCGCGGCCGTACGTTGTTCCTGCTAGATCGCGCCGCGGCGGCGAAGATACCGGCGGGGCTTGGCCGTATCGCCTCGCCGTGAGACGCGGCCCCACGGCTTGAAGATCGACAGCACGACGGCGACCAGCAGCAGGCTCGGGGCCACGAAGATCGGGTAGAGCAGCTGGTCCGGCGGCTGCGCGGCGGTGTCACCCGCCGCCAGCCGCCGTCCGTGCTCGGCCGCCTCGTACAACCCCGGGCGCAGGGAGAAGTAGATCAGCGTCGTCATGGCCAGGTTGATCGTCAGTTTGGCCGCCACCCACCAGTAGCGGATCAGCCCGTACCTGCCGCCCAGGCCCAGCGTGACACCGGTGGCCAGGCCGAGCAGGCTGGCGATGAGCATCGGCCAGACGGCGATCAGGTGCGCGGCCTGGAAGGCGGTCGCGGCGGTGGCGGTGTTGTCCGTGAGCATCGCGGTCAGCACGAGCACGCCGAGCGCGAGGTCGATGCCGATCCACGCGCTCACCGAGACGACGTGGCCGACCAGGACGACCTTGCGGGTTCTCGTTCCCAGTCTCATGACGTCCAGGGTCCGGGTTCGCGGCTCGGGCCGCGTCCGGCGCGGAGAGTCCGTGCGGGTACCGCGCCGCGTGTACGCGCGGGCGGGCGGGATCGGCCCCTGGGTGTACGCCCGCCGCCTGACCAGAAATGTTAGGCCTTGTCATGAGCAAGAGTCGCGTTTAGCTTCGGGGGCGAATCCTCACGAAGGGATACCCCCATGGCGTTGTTCCGCTGGGCAGCCGCCCTGGCCGCGGCCGCCGCCACCGTCCTGGCGAGCACCGCCCCCGCGCTCGCCGACCCCGCCCCGGCCATCCTCACCCCGGAGGCCGAACCGATCCCCGGCAGCTACATCGTGGTGCTCAAGGATTCCGGCGAGGTACGCGCACGGGCCGGCGACCTGACCGCGCGGCACGGGGGCACGACGTTCGCCGAGTACCGGCACGCGCTGCGCGGCTTCGCCGTGAACGCCACCGAGCGGCAGGCGCGCCGCCTGGCCGCCGACCCGGCCGTCGCCTACGTGCAGCAGAACGCCGTCCACCGCGCCTCCGACACCCAGCCCAACCCGCCGTCCTGGGGACTGGACCGGATCGACCAGCGCAACCTGCCGCTCAACAGCTCCTACACCTACGGGCCCACCGGGCAGGGCGTGCGGGCGTACATCATCGACACCGGCATCAGGCCGAGCCACGGCGACTTCGGCGGCCGCGCCTCGATCGGGTACGACGCCATCGGCGACGGCCAGAACGGCAACGACTGCAACGGCCACGGCACCCACGTCGCCGGGACGACCGGCGGCACCGCCCACGGCGTGGCCAAGCTCGTGACGCTGGTCGGCGTGCGCGTCCTGAACTGCCAGGGCTCCGGCACCACGGCCCAGGTCGTGGCCGGCATCGACTGGGTCACCGCCAACGCCGTCAAGCCCGCCGTCGCGAACATGAGCCTCGGCGGCTCCGCGAACACCGCGCTGGACGACGCGGTGAAGGGCTCGATCGCCTCCGGCGTCGGCTACGCGATCGCGGCGGGCAACGGGCTGTTCGGGCTGTTCGCGCTGGACGCCTGCACGCAGTCGCCGGCCAGGGTGCCCGAGGCGATCACGGTGTCGATCACGAACATCTCCGACACCAAGCCGTCGTGGGGCAACCGCGGCCCGTGCGTGGACCTGTTCGCGCCCGGCTACAACATCACCTCGGCCTGGAACACCTCCGACAGCGCCACCAACACGATCAGCGGCACCTCGATGTCGGCGCCGCATGTCGCGGGGGCCGCCGCCGCGTACCTGCAGGGCCATCCGACCGCGACCCCGCAGCAGGTCCGCGACGCCATCGTCGCCAACTCCACCACCGGCGTCGTCCGCAGCCCCGGCTCCGGCTCCCCCAACCGCCTCCTCTACACCCCGGGCCTGTGACGCCTGCGGGTTTCGGTTCGGGTTTCACCGCCCTTATGGGTTACGGCAAGCCGGGCTGACCCGCACGCGCCGACGTGCGCGGGCCCCCGTCCTGGCCGGTCGTGAGGGCCCACGGGGCCGCTCGCCGTGACGAGCGCCCCGTGGGCCCGCGCCGTGGCAGGGGGTGCCCGGCGGCCGCGGTCAGGGGGTCGGCACTGCGTCGATTTCGGCCAGGAGAGTGTGCTTGGCTTCCTTGGGCAGGTAGGAGGCGTTCACGCCGTTGCGGGCCAGCTGGGCGAGTTGGTCAGCCCCCAGGCCCAAGGTGTGGGCCACTCGGTACTCCTGGGACAGCGTGGTCGCGAACATGGGCGGGTCGTCGCTGTTCAGCGTGACGTACAGGCCCTCCTCCAGCAGGCGCGGCAGCGGGTGGTCCTCGATGCGGGCGACCTGGCCGGTGCAGACGTTCGAGGTCGGGCAGACGTCCAGCGGGAGCTGCGTCTCGCGCAGGTGGGCGACCAGGCGCTCGTCGCCCAGGCAGTTGATGCCGTGGCCGACGCGCTCGGCGCCCAGGCCCTCGATGACCTCCCAGATCGTCTCCGGGCCGGACATCTCGCCGCCGTGCGGGACGCTGTGCAGGCCGGCGGCGCGGGCCGCGGCGAAGGCGTCGCGGAACGTGTCGCGGAAGGGCGGACGCTTCTGTTCGATCCCGCCCAGGCCGAAACCTACCAATGCGGCGGGAGGTTCGTTGAGCGCGTGGTCGAGGGTGATCCGGGCGGCCTCTTCGCCGCACTCGCCGGGGATGTCGAAGATGTAGGCCATCTCGACGCCGTGGTCCTCGCGGGAGGCGGTGGCGGCGAGGTTCAGGGCCTCTGTCACCTCGCGCATCGGCATGCCCATGATCGCGTGGGCGTACGGGGTCACCTGGAGTTCGGCGTAGCGGGCGTTCTGGGCGGACAGGTCGCGGGCCAGGCCCAGCACCAGGGTGGCGACGTCCTCCGGGTCGCGGACCAGGGCGTTGACCGCCTGGTAGACACGGGCGAAGTGGGGGAAGTCGGTGAAGGTGTAGAACGCGCGGAGTTCCTCCTCGCTGGTGGGCACGCCGCTGCCGGGGTGGCGCCGTGACAGTTCCAGCACCGTGGAAACCGAGGCGGAGCCGACCAGATGGACGTGGAGTTCCACCTTGGGCAGGGCGTCGATGAAGGCGTCGATCGTCATGCGGACGACCATAAGTCGCCCCAAACGGGCAACGACAGGCTTTACAGCGAAATTTCACACAAGAATGTAAGCTTTAGGGTTACAAGACGCGCCCCCGGCATCTCCCCCGCTAGGCTGCCGACCGTGACCAACCCCCAGGTGTACGCCCGCGGCTTCGCGAGCCTCACCGCCCACACCGTGGACCCGCTGCTCAACCTCGTCCGCAAGAGCCGCGCCCCACGACTTCTGGACCTCGGCTGCGGCACCGGCGTGGTGACCGCGGCGGCCCTGGCGCTGGGCGCCGACGTCACCGCCGTGGACTCCGACCTGGACATGCTGGAGTACACCGCCCGCGCCCACCCCCACGCCGCCGTCCGGCTGGCCACCCTGCCCGAGCTCCCCTTCCCCGAGGGCGGCTTCGACGCGGTGGCGGGCAACTTCGTCATCCAGCACGCCCCCGGCACCCCGGCCACCCTCGCCGAACTCCACCGCGTCCTGCGCCCCGGCGGCACCCTCGCCCTGAGCTGGTGGAAGCGCGACGAGATGCCCGCCACCACCCTGCTGGCCGACGCCGCCGCCTCCGCCGGACTCCCCCGGGACCCGGACCCGCCGCGCGACTTCGACCGGTACACCAGCCCCGCGGCCTTCACCGCGCTGCTCGGGAAGACCGGCTTCTCCGGCGGCGCGGTCGACACCATCCGCTGGCGCCACCGCGTCGACCTCGCCACCTGGTGGGACGACGTCACCGGCGCCGCCGGGCCGCGCTTCGCGTTCATCCTCGAACAGGACGCGGCCACCGTGGAGCGCGTCCGCCAGGCCTACTTCGCCCTGGCCGCCCCCTACGCCGAGCAGGGCTTCCCGGTCTGCGCCCACCTGGCCCACGCCACCCGCTAGCCGGGGCGGCGATGACTTCGCGCGTCCGGAAGGGTCTGCCCTACACGTGAGCCGAACGCAAGGAGGCGCTTCAGGTGCGCAAGATCGTGTTCCACATGCAGACCACCCTGGACAACCGCATCGCCAACGCCGCCGGTGAGTTCTGGGAGCCGTTCCCGTGGGGCGAGGAGGAGACCGCGTACATCACCGGGCAGTTCGCCCGTGCCGACACCTGGGCGCTGGGCAGGACGGCGTACGAGACGATCGTGCCCTGGTGGGACCGGGTCGCGCGCGGCGAGAACCCCGGCGACGGCCCCCTCACCGCCGCCGACCACGGCTTCGCCCGGCGGCAGCGGGCCATGGCCAAGGTCGTCTTCTCCCGGACCCTGCGCTCCACGCCCGAACGCCTGGTCGTCGGCGGCGACCTCGTCGCCGAGCTCACGGCGCTGAAGCGCGAGGACGGCGGGGACGTCATCCTGTCCTGCGGCCCGGACACGCTCGCGCCGCTCGCCGCCGCCCCCGGGCTGATCGACGAGTACCTGTTCGCCGTCACCCCCGCCGTCCTGAGCTCGGGACCGAGGATGTTCGACGGCCTGACCGCCGACCTCGGCCTGCAGCTCGCCGACACGCGGGTGTTCGACGGCGGCGCGATCGTCGCGCGCTACCGCGTCGTCAGCCCGCTCTAGTGCGCCTTCTCCAGGCGCTGGCGGGCCAGGCGCTCCTCCCGGCGGGCGACCTCGACGCGCTGGTGGCTCTCGTTCTGCTTCTTGCGGGCCTTGGCCAGCTTCTTCTCCAGCCTGGCCACCTTCTCCGAGCGCTCGTCCAGCTCCTGAACGGCCAGCGCCAGCGTGTCCCGCCACTCCTGGTAGTCGGACTCGGCCTGGGCCAGTTCCCTGGCCCGCCGTTCCCCGGCCTCGCGCCGCTCCCGCTCCACCTCCTCCGGTGAGCGGGTGGCGCGGCGGGGCCGGGCGGAGGTACGGCCCAGCCCCGGCCCGGCCGACGGCAGCCCGGAGGGTCCGCCGAAACCGCTGTAGCTGAGCGGCTTCACCAGGCGGCCGAGCCGTACGAGGCCCGCCGCCTCCTCGTCCACCACGGCCGCGTCGAGGGTCTGGTCGGCCTCCGTGGCCGCCGCGCCGGACAGGCCGCCCTGGCGCAGGAGCCGGGCGAGCTTGCCGGTCACCTCGCCGCGGCGCCTGGTCAGTTCGGCGAGCGCGTCGGCGTCGCCCTCGGCCCAGGCGGCGCGCAGGTCCTCCCCCACCGACAGGAGCTCGGCCAGCAGGTCGGGATGTTCCCTGCGGGCGCGGTTGACCGCTCCGGCCGAGACCGTGGGCTTGCGCAGCGCGGCGATCTCGCGCGCCAGCCGTACCTGCCCGGACTCCTTCGCCGCGGCGGCCTCGGCGGTGCGTGCGGCGGTGAAGTCGGCAGGCGGGAGGCCATACAGGCGGTCCGCCACCTCGTCAAGATCCACACCTGTCAATTACCCCCCATCGGGGGGTTTGTAGCGCATAGTGGAGTCAGCCCTCTTAGCCGGGAGGCCCCCGTGTTCGAGCGTTTCACCGACCGTGCCCGCCGCGTGGTCGTTCTGGCCCAGGAAGAGGCCAGGATGCTCAATCACAACTACATCGGCACCGAGCATCTCCTGCTCGGGCTGATCCATGAGGGCGAGGGAATCGCCGCCATGGTGCTGCGGGAGAACGGCATCGCGCTGCCCGAGGTCCGCGTGGAGGTGGAGCAGATCATCGGGCACGGCCAGGCGTCGCCGTCGGGGCACATCCCGTTCACGCCGCGGGCCAAGAAGGTGCTGGAGCTGTCGCTGCGCGAGGCGTTGCAGCTGCACCACAACTACATCGGCACGGAGCACATCCTGCTCGGCCTGATCAGGGAGGGCGAGGGGGTGGCCGCGCAGGTCCTGGTCAAGCAGGGCGCGAACCTGAGCGCCCTGCGGGCGAAGGTCGTGGAGAAGACCCGCGGCCGCAACCCGGAGAGCCTGGCCGATCCGCTGATCGGGCCGCGGGCGACCCATCTGGAGGAACGGCTGACGCGCATCGAGGCGAGCCTGCGGCGGATCGAGCGGCACCTGGGCATCGCCCGTCCGGACGACCCGCCCGCCGAGGGCCGCGAGCCCGGCGGGAAGGACGACGGGGGCGAAGCCGCATCAGGCTGAGGCCTTTCCGCGGCGGGGACGTCAGGCCGAGGTCAGGGCGCCGACCGGAAGTCGCGACTCGACCACGCCGGGGTCGTCGGTGTAGCCCAGCGTCGCGCCCAGGGAGACGAGCAGGCGGCGCATCCTGACGTTGTCGGAGAGCATCGTGGCCCGCACCTCGGCGTAGCCCTGGTCGCGCGCCTCGGTCACCAGCATCCTGGCCAGCGCCGCGCCCAGACCGCGCCCCTGCCAGCGGTCCTCGACCAGGAAGGCCATCTCGGCGATGCCGGGATCCGGCGTGAACATCAGGTTCGCCATGGCCACGACCTGGCCGTCGTGCCCGGCCACGAGGGAGTGGCCGCGGGTGCGGTCGCAGAGGCGCTCGAACATGCGCGGCGGCAGCGCCGGCATCGAGGTGAAGTAGCGGAACCTGCGCGCCTCGGGCGAGCACCGGTCGTGCAGGTCGCGGACGGCCTCGCGGTAGATGCCGGTGAGCGGCTTGACCGTGACCTGGGCGCCGTCGGCCAGCCGGACGCCCTGCTCGGCGGTGGAGTGGTCGGGGGCGGGCTGCGCCAGCCGCACGAAGGAGGCCGCCCGCGCCGCCTCGGTCAGCGTGAAGGGCAGGTCCGCGCGGCGCAGCCGTACGGCGCGCCGGGCGGCGACCGGCACCACCAGCCGCGTCGGGTCGGGAAGATCGCTCACCGCTTCACCATAGGTCCATCGGCCGTCGTCCGCGCGCAGCAGCTCGGCCAGCAGCTCCGGCAGGCGCCACGGCATCGAGCGCAGCCGGGAGGCCAGCAGGAGCGCCCTGGTGGGCTCGTCGGTCAGCTCGTGGGCGGTGGCGGGCACCACCTGGACCCGGCGTCCGCCGGCCGCCTCCAGGGCGGTGCGGACGGTCTCGGGTGTGGCGGAGATCTCGGCGACGAACTCGTCGACGGTCCCGTCGGCGTCGGTCTGCACGCTCAGGCCGAGGATGTTGCCGCCCCGGCCGGCCAGGGCGGCGGCCAGCGAGGCGAGACGTCCGGGACGTTCGTCGACCGTGGTGCGGATGCGCAGGAATGCCATGTCTTCCAGCATGCGGGGAGGCTGTTTCGGACAAGCTAACACTCTGTTTCGCTCACACCCCTTTTCGATGCAGCGTGTTACATCCCGAATGCTGGAAGATGGGGTGCTATGAACGCGCGTGTGCCACTAGCTGAGGACTTCGTCAATGGCGAGGTGTCTTTCTGGTATCGCTCCTCCGGCGTACCGGAGCCCGGACCGCGCCTGAACGGCGACCTCCGGGCGGACGTGGTCATCGTCGGCGCCGGCTTCACGGGGTTGTGGACCGCGTACTACCTCAAGAAGGCCCGTCCCTCGCTCGACGTGGTGGTGCTGGAGCAGGAGTTCGCCGGGTTCGGCGCCTCCGGGCGCAACGGCGGCTGGCTGACCGGCGCGCTGGCCGGCTCCCACGGGCGCTACGCCAAGACCCACGGCGAGGACGGCGCGCGGGCGCTGCAGCGGGAGATGTACGCCACGATCGACGAGGTGATCGCGGTCTGCGCCAAGGAGGACGTGGACGCCGGCATCGTCAAGGGCGGCGAACTCACCGTGGCCCGCACCGGCGCCCAGGCCGGACGGCTGCGCGAGCTCGTCGCGGACGCGCGCGCGACGGGCCTGCGCGAGGAGGACCTGCGCGTGGTGGACCCCGCCGACCACCTGCGCGTGGCCGGCGCGGTGGGCGCGGTCTGGACGCCGCACTGCGCCCGCATCCAGCCCGCCAAGCTCGTGCGCGGCCTGGCGCGCGTGGTGCGCGACCTCGGCGTGCGCGTCTTCGAGCGCACCCCGGTCACGCGCATCCTGCCGCATCGGGCCGTCACGCCGTACGGCACCGCCGAGGCCCGGCACGTGATCCGCGCGACCGAGGGCTTCACCTCCCAGCTCAAGGGCCTGCGCCGCCAGTGGCTCCCGATGAACAGCTCCATGATCGTCACCGAGCCGCTGCCCGCGGCGTTCTGGGACACGGTCGGCTGGCAGGGCGCCGAACTCCTGGGCGACCTCGCCCACTACTACATCTACGCCCAGCGCACCGAGGACGACCGCATCGCCTTCGGCGGCCGCGGCCGCCCCTACCTGTACGGCTCCCGCTTCGACGCCCGCGGCAACACCCACGACTGGACCGTCGAGGCGCTCTGGCAGATACTGATCGACTTCTTCCCCGCCGCCGCCTCCTCGAAGATCGCCCACGCCTGGTCCGGCGTGCTGGGCGTGCCGCGCGACTGGTGCTCGACCGTCCACCTGGACCGTGACACCGGACTGGGCTGGGCGGGCGGCTACACCGGCCACGGGGTCACGACGACGAACCTGGCCGGCCGTACCCTGCGCGACCTGATCCTCGGCGAGGACACCGAGCTGACCGCGCTGCCGTGGGTGGGCAGGAAGGTGCGCGCCTGGGAGCCGGAGCCACTGCGCTGGGCGGGCGTGCACTCCATGTACCGCCTGTACCGTATGGCCGACCAGCGCGAGCGCTCCATGACCCGCACCTCGGCCCTGGCCCGCCTCGCCGACCTCATCACCGGCCACTGAAGGAGAACACTCCCCGATGACGACCCTCTTCCGCGGCGGGCGCGTGTTCACCGCGCTCGGCGGCTTCGCCGAGGCCGTACTCGTGCGCGACGGCGTGATCGCCGCCGTGGGCGACGAGGCCGACCTGGTACGGCAGGCCCCCCGCCACGAGAGCGTGGACCTGGACGGCGGCCTGCTGGTGCCCGGCTTCACCGACGCGCACATCCACCCGGTCCAGGCCGGGCTGGAGCGCGCCAAGTGCGACCTGAGCGAGGTCTACGGCCTCGACGCCTACATCGAGGAGATCAGCCGCTACGCCGCCGGCCATCCGGGCAAGGAGTGGATCGACGGCGGCGGCTGGGACATGTCGGCCTTCCCCGGCGGCCTGCCTCACCGCGCGCAGCTCGACTTCCTCGACCGCCCCGCCTACCTGATCCAGCGCGACCACCACGCCGCCTGGGTCAACACCCGCGCCCTGGAACGGGCCGGGATCACCAAGGACACCCCCGACCCCGCAGACGGCCGGATCGAGCGCGACCCCGACGGCACCCCGAGCGGCGTCCTGCACGAGGGCGCCATGGACCTCGTCGGCCTGCTGACCCCGCGCGCCACCGCCCAGGACGCCGACGACGCGCTCGTGGACGCGCAGGCGCACCTGTTCTCGCTGGGCATCACCGGCTGGCAGGACGCGATCGTCGGCTCCTACGCCGGCTCCGACGACCAGTTGCCGACCTACCTGTCGGCGGCCCGCTCAGGACGGCTGAAGGCCCGGGTGGTGGGCGCGCTGTGGTGGGACCGCACCCGCGGCGCCGAGCAGATCCCCGGCCTGGTGGAGCGCCGCGCCTCCGCCGAGGGACTGGAGCGTTTCCGCGCCACCTCGGTGAAGATCATGCAGGACGGCATCACGGAGAACTTCACCGCCGCGACGCTGGAGCCGTACTGCCAGTGCGGCGGCACCGGCCTTTCCTACGTGGACCCGGGCAAGCTCAAGGAGTACGTGCGCGAACTGGACCGGCTCGGCTTCCAGGTGCACTTCCACGCCATCGGCGAGCGGGCGGTGCGCGAGGCGCTGGACAGCTTCGAGGGCACCGACCCGGCCAACCGCCACCACATCGCCCACCTGCAGATCATCGAGCCGTCGGACGTGCCGCGCTTCGCCGCGCTCGGCGTCACCGCCAACCTGCAGGCGCTGTGGGCCACCCACCACGCCCAGATGGACGAGCTGACGCTGCCCTTCCTCGGCGAGCCACGCTCGTCGTGGCAGTACCCCTTCGCCGACCTGCTCGGCCACGGCACCCGCTTCTGCGCGGGCAGCGACTGGCCGGTCTCCAGCGCCGACCCGCTGCAGGGCCTGCACGTGGCGGTCAACAGGACCGAGCCCGGCGGCTCTGTGCACGCGCACTACCCGACCGCGCGCACGCCGTTCCTGCCCGGCCAGCGGATCGGCCTGGCCGAGGCGCTCACCGCGTACACGGCCGGATCGGCGTGGATCAACCGCTCCCCGGCGGGCGTCATCGAGCAGGGCCGTCCCGCCGACCTGGTGGTGCTCGACCGCAACCCGTTCACGCTGCCCGACAGCGAGATCTGGACGACTCGCGTGCGCCGTACGTTCGTGGACGGCGAGCAGGTCTACGCCGGCTGAGCACGGGAGCGTTGTCCGCGCCTTCACCGAAGGTTCCCCTCGTGTCGTCGTCGCGGACACCGATGCTGTGAAGGATCGGGCTGCGCGTCCACCACCCCGGAGCGCGCACGCCGGGAACATGCGGAAGCCCCCGCGAGGGCGCGGGGGCTTCCGTCGAACCGGGTCAGCGTCTACCAGGGCGACTTGTTGTTGCGCAGGCGCTCGAGCGCCTCCTCCAGAATCGCCTTGCCGTCCTTGTCGCTCCGGCGCTCCTTCACATAGGCCAGGTGCGTCTTGTACGGCTCGTTCTTCGGAGGAGCGGGCGGGGCCGCCTCGTCCTGACCGGCCGGGAGGCCACAGCGCGGGCAGTCCCAGTGCTCGGGGACGGCCGCGTCACTGGCGAAGCTGGGTCGCGTCTCATGCATGTTGGCGCACCAGAACGAGACCCGCACTCTGGGAGCTGCCTCGCCGCGCTCGGCCTCCCCCATCGGGCCGGCGCCGACACGGCTGCCACGGATCGCGTTGCCACTACCCACGGATGAACTCCTTGCTCGATCGCCCCGCGAGCGGCGGGGGGAGAATCACTGTCACGCGTCGCCGGGAAGCTCAGGGCTTGAGCAGCAGGCCGAGCGCGATGATGCAGACGAACCAGACCACGCCGGTGATGACGGTCAGCCGGTCGAGGTTGCGCTCCACCACGGACGAGCCGCCGAAGTTCGACGAGAAACCGCCGCCGAACATGTCAGACAGACCGCCACCCTTACCCTTGTGGAGCAGGACGAGCAGGATCATGAGAAGGCTCGCCAGGATGAGGGCGATGGAGATTCCGATTTCCACGGTATGCCTGTTCCTTCAATCCACTGTTACGCGTGACGATTCAAACTTGCTTCTAGAGGGTACGACCTGGTGTCAAGTCGCACCCCCTGAACGACCCAGTTAGCCGGACAATTCGCCGAATCGGCAGATCTTGACGTACTCCCCGGCGTCGATGCTGGCGCCGCCCACGAGCGCGCCGTCGACGTCGGGCTGAGCCATGATCCCGGCGATGTTGCCTGACTTCACCGATCCTCCGTACAGGATACGGACCGCGGCGGCCACTTCGGCGTCGTAGAGCTCAGCGAGTCGCTTTCGCAGCGCCCCGCAGACCTCCTGCGCGTCCTGTGGGGTGGCCACCTCGCCGGTGCCGATCGCCCAGACCGGTTCGTAGGCCACCACTATCGATTTTGCCTGCTCCGGCGTGACTTTGCGCAGAGCGGCATCGAGTTGTGACACGGAATACGCCACCTGGCCGCCCGCCTGCCGTACCGGCAGGCCCTCGCCCACGCACAGGATCGGCGTGATCGAGTGCCGGTAGGCGGCCAGCACCTTGGCGTTGACCAGCTCGTCGTCCTCGTTGTGGTACTCGCGCCGCTCGGAGTGGCCGACGGTGACGAACGTGCAGCCCAGCTTGGCGAGCATGGCGCCGGACACCTCGCCGGTGTAGGCGCCGCCGTCGTACTGGCTGATGTCCTGCGCGCCGTACACGATGCGCAGCTTGTCGCCGTCGACGAGCGTCTGCACGCTGCGCATGTCGGTGAACGGCGGCAGCACCGCCACCTCCACCTTGTCGAAGTCCTTGTCGTTCAGGGAGAAGGCGAGCTTCTGCACCAGAGCGATGGCCTCGAGGTGGTTGAGGTTCATCTTCCAGTTGCCGGCGATGAGCGGCTTTCTCACTGAAGGGCCTCCAGCCCGGGAAGGGTCTTTCCTTCGAGGTACTCGAGGCTAGCGCCACCACCGGTCGAGATGTGGGAGAAGCCGTCCTCGGGCAGGCCCAACCTGCGTACGGCCGCGGCGGAGTCGCCGCCGCCCACGACCGTGAAGGCCTGCGAGCGGATCAACGCCTCGGCGACCGCCCGTGTTCCCCCGGCGTAGTCCTCGAACTCGAAGACGCCCATCGGGCCGTTCCAGAAGACGGTGCGCGCGTCGGCGAGCTTGGTCGCGAACAGCTCGCGGGTCTTCGGGCCGATGTCGAGCCCCTGGCGGTCGGCCGGGATCTCGGTGGCCGCCACGACCTCGTACGGCGCGTCCTCGGCGAAGTGCGTGGCCGCCAGGACGTCCACCGGGAGCACCAGCTCCACGCCGCGCTTGATCGCCTCGGAGAGGAAGCCGCGCACCTGGTCGAGCTGGTCCTCCTGCAGGAGCGACTGGCCGACCTCGTAGCCCTGGGCCTTCAGGAAGGTGTACGCCATGCCGCCGCCGATCAGCAGCCGGTCGACCTTGGTGAGCAGGTTGGCGATGACGCCGAGCTTGTCGGAGACCTTGGCGCCGCCCAGGATCACGACGTAGGGGCGCTCGGGGTTCTCGGTGAGCCGCTTCAGCACCTCGACCTCGGCCGCCACCAGCCCGCCCATGACGTGGGGCAGCAGCCGCGGCACGTCGTAGACGCTGGCGTGCTTGCGGTGCACGGCGCCGAACCCGTCGCCGACGTAGAGGTCGGCCAGGCCCGCCAGCTCCCGCGCGAAGGCGCCGCGGGCGTCGTCGTCCTTGGACTCCTCGCCCGGCTCGAACCGCAGGTTCTCCAGCAGCGCCACCTCGCCGTCCTTGAGGCCGTCGACGAGCTCGCCGTCCACGACCTTCCCGGAGAAGGCGACCTCGCGGCCCAGCAGCTCGCCCAGGCGGGCGGCGACGGGCTTCAGCGAGTACTTCTGGTTGTGCTCGCCCTTGGGGCGGCCCAGGTGGGCGCAGACGACGACCTTGGCGCCCTGCTCGGCCAGGGCCCTGATCGTCGGCACCGAGGCGCGGATGCGCCCGTCGTCGGTGATCGTCTCGCCGTCCAGCGGCACGTTGAGGTCGGCGCGCACCAGCACGCGCCGGCCCCTGACGTCGGTGTCTGCGAAGGTCACAGGTCCTTGCCCACCAGCTCGATGAGGTCGGCCAGGCGGTTGGAGTAGCCCCACTCGTTGTCGTACCAGCCGATGACCTTGACCTGGTTGCCGATCACCTTGGTGAGCCCGGCGTCGAAGATGCAGGAGGCCGGGTCGGTGACGATGTCGCTGGAGACGATCTCGTCCTCGGTGTAGGTCAGGTAGCCCTTGAGCGGGCCCTCGGCGGCGGCCTTGTAGGCGGCCTTGACCTCGTCGACGGTAACGTCGCGGCGGACCTCGACGGTGAGGTCGGTGGCCGAGCCCGTGGGGATCGGCACGCGCATCGCGAAGCCGTCGAGCTTGCCCTTCAGCTCGGGCAGCACCAGGCCGATCGCCTTGGCGGCGCCGGTTGAGGTGGGCACCACGTTCAGCGCGGCGGCGCGGGCGCGGCGCAGGTCGCCGTGCGGGCCGTCCTGCAGGTTCTGGTCCTGCGTGTAGGCGTGGATGGTGGTCATCAGGCCCTTCTCGATGCCGAAGGAGTCGTTGAGCACCTTCGCCAGCGGGGCCAGGCAGTTGGTCGTGCAGGAGGCGTTGGAGATGACCGTGTGGCTGGCCGGGTCGTAGGTGTCGTGGTTGACACCCATGACGACGGTCACGTCCTCGTTCTTCGCCGGGGCGGAGATGATGACCTTCTTCGCGCCGTTCTCGGCGTGCACCTTGGCCTTGTTGGCGTCGGTGAAGAAGCCGGTCGACTCGACCACGACGTCCACGCCCAGATCGCCCCAGGGCAGCTTGGCCGGGTCGCGCTCGGCGAAGGCCTTGATGGTCTTCCCGTCGACGACGATCTCGTCGGCAGTGGCCTTCACCTCGTACGGCAGGCGGCCCAGGATGCTGTCGTACTTCAGCAGGTGGGCGAGCGTCGCGTTGTCCGTCAGGTCGTTGACGGCCACGATCTCGATGTCCTTGCCGCTGGCGGCGACCGCGCGCCAGAAGTTACGACCGATGCGGCCGAAGCCGTTGACGCCTACGCGGATGCTCACGGGAACCGATCTCCTCGAACGTGATGGCGGGCTGAAACCTCAATCACGAACCCTATCGGACCTAAATTGGTTTAGACCACTGCAACCCCCGCCCTGCGTATGACAGATCAGGGAGCGCAATTTGCGGCATTGAAGTAAAGTGCCCGACTCGTCGGAGTAAATTCGCGGCATTCTCTGGGGGCTGAGATGTCACAACCACGATCCGGCCTGGTACGAGGGCTATTCGCCGGGTTCGTCGCCATGCTGGTCGCCGGAGTCGCGTACAGCGCGGGCTCCTACGGCTTCACGCAGCTGCCGTACAACGTGAGGTGGTTCACAGGCGACCAGCGCCTCCTGGCCCACACCGTTCTCGGCCTCGTCATCGCCGTGATCATCTGGGTGGCCCTGTGGCTGACCCGCCCGCGCAGCCTGCTGGTGCCGGTGCTGGCCGCCCTGTTCGCCTTCGGCGCCCGCACGATCGGCTCGATGGGCTCCGAACTCGGGAACTACGTCAGGGCGGGCTTCCCGTGGCCGTCGCTGGACGACCACGCCCTGCGCATCGTCTCGGAACTGCCCGAGCTCCTCCGCACCTCCCCGATCTTCTGGACGGGCGTGGCGATCGCCGCGACTCCGGCCTTCCTCCTCACCCTGATCCGCGTCCTGCGCCTCCGCCGCCGGGACCGGGCGCGGGCCGGCGCCCTCGCCGCCCCATCACCCGCCTCCCCCGCACCCGAAGGCCCCGCCGCACCCGCGCCAGACCAGCCCGCGACCTCGGAACAGTTCGATTCGTTCACCCGCTCCGCTACGTCCGCACAGCCCACCCGGCCCGGTTCGCCGGCGCGTTCCGGTTCCCCCGCTTCACCCGCACAGGACCCCTGGTCCGCGCAGCCCGCCCAGGACCCCGCGGCCGCCGGGCAGGCCGCCGGAGGAGCCACGGTGGACCACGAGGCGTTCCGCCGGCCCGCGAGCGAAAGGGATGCCGCGGAGGCCCGCGGGGCCGAGAAGGAGCACGGGGTCGAGAAGAGCCCCAGGGAAGCCTCGGAGGAGCGGAGCAACGCCGAGGAGCGTGGAGCGTTCGAGCCGCTTCAGCCCCCCGCGCGCCGTCCCGTCCCTGACATGTTCGCCCCGCCTCGCGAGCCGGGAGAGTCCTGATGCGTGTCCTGATCTTCGGCTTCCTCGCCATGGCCGTCAGCGCCACCGCCCTCGCCTGCGCCAGGCTCTTCGGCGACCGCCTGCCCGCGGTCATCACCCAGACCGCGGACGGCCTGCCCTGGAGCACCGCCCAAGCCCTGCTGCCCGGCCTCGTGGTGGGCCTCACCCTGCGCATCGGCCGCCCGCGCAGCCTCCTGGTCCCGTTCCTGGCCCTCCTGTACGCGGGCGCCGCCATGACCCTGGGCCTGATCATCGGCGCCGCACCCGCGGCCTACACGCGCTCCGCCACTCCGGCCGCCGAGCACCTGATCACCCTGGACACCGTCCTCGGCGGCTTCCGGCAGGCGGCCACGGCCTACATCGAGCCCATCCAGCACTCCTGGCCCTACTGGACGCTCACCACGATCCCGGCCCTGCTCGCCTTCGCGCTGGTCACCTTCAAGGTCCGCCGGACACGCGGAACCACCACCCCGGACACCCCCGGCGCCCCGGACCACGGCGGCTCACTCGACCCCGTCCAGCCGCCGGAGCAGCGCGGGGCGTTCGAGCCGGTCCAGCCACCCGAGAAGCGCGGCGCCTTCGACCCCGTCCAGCCACCCCGCCCCGCCGGCACCCCCTTCGCCTCATCCCACCAGGACCGCCGGCCATAACCCCACCGGGCCATCGGCAGTCTCCACACGTGCCAAGGTGGCCGATGCCATGGCGGCGGGCCCACGCCTTCGTGTGGCCCCGCAGCATTGGGGGCGCTTGTGTCGTCACCTGGCAAGGCGGCCACGGAGCCCGGCCCACAGGGCGCTCGTCACGGCGAGCGACCCCGTGAGCCCTCACGACCGGCCAGGACAGAGGCCCGCGCACGTCGGACCGTGCGCGGTGGTGGGGCGGGAGCCGTAACGGATGCAAGGGCCGAAACAGCAACAGACACACAGAGAAACTGCAACGAAGGGACGGCGGAGAGAAGCCGAACAGACGCGGATCAGGGGGCGAGCATGTCCGAGGTGAGGTTGGCCTCGGTGCTGGGGATGCCCAGGTCGGAGGCGCGTTTGTCGGCCATGGCCAGCAGGCGGCGGATGCGGCCCGCGATCGCGTCCTTGGTCAGCGGCGGGTCGGCGATCTGCCCGAGTTCTTCGAGGGAGGCCTGCTTGTGCTCCACCCGCAGCCGCCCGGCGATCACCAGGTGGTCGGGCGCGTCGTCGCCCAGTATCTCCAGGGCCCGCTGCACCCGCGCCCCCGCCGCCACCGCCGCGCGGGCCGAGCGGCGCAGGTTGGCGTCGTCGAAGTTGGCCAGCCGGTTGGCGGTCGCCCGCACCTCGCGGCGCATGCGGCGTTCCTCCCAGGCCAGCACGCTGTCGTGCGCCCCGAGGCGGGTCAGCAGCGCGCTGATCGCGTCGCCGTCACGGACCACGACGCGGTCGACGCCGCGCACCTCGCGGGCCTTCGCGTGGATCTTGAGCCGGCGCGCCGAGCCGACCAGGGCCAGCGCCGCCTCCGGCCCCGGGCAGGTGACCTCCAGGGACATCGAGCGCCCCGGCTCGGTCAGCGACCCGTGCGCCAGAAACGCCCCGCGCCAGGCCGCCTCCGCGTCGCAGGCGGCCCCCGCCACCACCTGACGCGGCAGGCCGCGCACCGGCCGGCCGTGGTTGTCGATCAGCCCGGTCTGGCGGGCCAGCGCCTCGCCGTCGCGGTAGACGCGCACGACGTAGCGCGAGCCCTTGCGCAATCCGGCCGGCGCGAGCACCAGCACTTCCGCCTTGTGCCCGAACACCTCGCCGATGTCCTTGATCAGCCGACGGGCGGTGGCATTCGTGTCGAGTTCGGCCTCGATCACGATCCGCCCTCCCACCAGGTGCAGGCCGCTGGCGAACCGCAGCAGCGTCGAGACCTCCGCCTTGCGGCAGCACGGCTTCAGCACCGGTAGTCGGCTCAGTTCGTCCTTGACCACACCTGTCATCGCCATAAGCGTTAGTCCTCCCCCATTCAGACCGGCCTCACAGCAGTCTCTCGCACCTTTCGGGCCGCCGCCCCCGATAGGTGGCCTTGATCAGCGCTTCTGGAGGAAAATCTCGTCCAGGACGGAGGCAAGTCGGCGTGGGTCGTGCCTGGGCGAACCGTCGGAGGCCGCGACGTCGGCCATCACGAGCCGGCCGCCGAGCGCCGCCGCCGCCTTCTCCAGGGCGTCGCGGTCGTCGACCACCCCGGTGTCGGCGAGTACGACATCTACCGAAAGATCGGGCGCGTGCTGCCGGAGCACCTCCAGGTGCTGCTGCGGCGAGAAGTCATCCGTCTCCCCCGGCTGGGGCGCCAGGTTGAGCGTGACCAGGCGGCGCGCCCGCGTCTCGTGCAGCGCCCTGGCCAGTTCCGGCACCATCAGATGCGGCAGCACGCTGGTGAACCACGACCCGGGCCCGAACACCACCCAGTCGGCCTCCCGCACCGCCGCGATCGCCTCGGGCCGCGCCGGAGGATCCTCGGGCACCAGCGACACGGACTGAACCCGCCCCGGCGTCAGCGCGCAGGCGACCTGCCCGCGCACGGTCGAGATGTTCCCGTCGAGCTCCACCCGGGCCACGATGTCCAGCGGCACCGACGCCATCGGCAGCACCCGGCCGTGCGCCTTGAGCAGCCTGCCCACCCAGTCGAGCCCGGCCACCGGATCGCCCAGCAGTTCCCACAGCGCCACGATCAGCAGGTTCCCGACCGCGTGCCCGTGCAGGTCGCCCTCGGAGCGGAAGCGGTGCTGCACGACCTCGCTCCACGTGCCGCCCCACTCGTCGTCGCCGCACAGCGCCGCCAGCGCCATCCGCAGGTCGCCCGGAGGCAGCACGCCGAGCTCACGCCGCAGCCGCCCGCTGGACCCGCCGTCGTCGGCCACCGTCACCACCGCGGTCAGCTCGCCGCTCACCCCGCGCAGCGCCGACAGCGACGCGTAGAGCCCGTGCCCGCCGCCCAGCGCCACCACCCTCGGCCCGTCCCGCCGCGTCCCGCCGCTTTCCGCCGGCACGGATATCTGCCCCTCCATCCGGTACGGCACCGCCGCCCCGTCCCCCAGCAACACCCCGAGCACGTCGGAAACCGCCGCAGGACCGGGTGCCCCGGAACCGGCACGCGGATACGCCGAACGGGCGCCGGAAGCCGCCGTGGAAGCGTCTCCCGCGCCCGGAAGTTCATCAGTCACTCGCGGCCCACATCCCGGTGGCTCACCTGGATCTCCATCCCGCGGTCGCGCAGCCGGGCGGCGACCTGTTCGGCCATGGCCACGCTGCGATGCTTGCCGCCCGTGCAGCCCACCGCCAGCGTGGCGTAGCTCTTGCCCTCACGCGCGTAGCCGGCGGCGACGACCCCCAGCACCTCCTCGTACGCGTCGAGGAACTCCTTGGCGCCCGGCTGGCTGAGCACGTAGTCGCGCACCGGGGCGTCGAGCCCGTTCATGGGACGCAGGTCCGGCACCCAGTGCGGGTTGGGCAGGAAGCGGCAGTCGACGACGAGGTCGGCGTCGACGGGCAGGCCGTACTTGAAGCCGAAGGAGAGCACGTTGACCCGCAGGCCGGGCCGGTCCTCCCCGCCGAAGTAGGCGACGATCTTGTTGCGCAGCTCGTGCACGTTGTGCGCCGAGGTGTCGATGACCAGGTCGGCGTTGGCCCGCACCTCGCGCAGGATGCCGCGTTCGCGGGCGATGCCGTCGACCAGGCGGCCCTCGCCCTGCAGCGGGTGAGGGCGGCGGACGTTCTCGAAGCGGCGGACGAGTTCCTCGTCGCTGGCCTCCAGGAACACCACCCGGACGCGGACGCCGCGGCCTTCGAGCTCCTCGATGGCGGCGTTGAGGTCGGTGGTGAAGGCCAGGCTGCGCACGTCGACGACGGCCGCCACCTTGTCGGCGGCGAGCTTGACCTTGCCGGCCTCCTCCGCCATGGCGAACAGCAACCCGGGCGGCAGGTTGTCGATCACGAACCAGCCCAGGTCTTCCAGTGCCTTGGCCGCTGTGCTGCGCCCCGCCCCCGACATGCCGGTGACGATCACGAACGCCGGCTCGGTGGTGCTCACTGTCCTTCCCCCTTCAGCCTCGACACGATCAGCTCCGCGGTCGCCTCGCCGATGCCGGGGACCTCGCGGATCTCGGCCACCGTGGCTTCCTTGAGCTTCTTGACCGAGCCGAACCTCTTGAGCAGCGCCTGCTTGCGCGCCGGGCCGAGGCCGGGCACCGCGTCGAGCGCGCTCTCCTTCACAGACTTGGACCTCTTGGCTCGATGGTAGGTGATGGCGAAGCGGTGTGCCTCGTCACGCACACGCTGCAGCAGGTAGAGGCCCTCGCTCGAGCGCGGCATGATGACCGGCTGGTCGTCGGTGGGCAGCCAGACCTCCTCCAGCCGTTTGGCCAGGCCGCACACGGCCACGTCGTCCACGCCGAGCTCGTCGAGCGCCCGTTGCGCGGCCGCGGCCTGGGGGCCGGCGCCGTCGACGACGACGAGGTTGGGCGGGTAGGCGAACTTGCGCGGCCTGCCCGTCTCGGGGTCGATCGGGCCGGAGGCGACGCCCTCGACGCCCTCCTCGTCCTCACCCGCCTCCGGCGTCAGCTCGCCGGTGTTGGAGCGCTCTTCGAGGTAACGGCGGAAACGCCGCTTGATCACCTCGTAGATCGAGGCGACGTCGCCTTCCTTGGTCTTCACCGCGAACCGGCGGTACTCGCTCTTCCTGGCCAGGCCGTCCTCGAAGACGACCATGGAGGCCACGACGTTCTCGCCCTGCAGGTGGGAGACGTCGTAGCACTCGATGCGCAGCGGCGCCTGGTCGAGGTCGAGCGCGTCGGCGATCTCCTGCAGCGCCTTGCTGCGGGTGGTCAGGTCGCTGGCGCGGCGGATCTTGTGCTGGGCCAGCGACTCCTTGGCGTTGCGCTCGACGGTCTCCATCAGCGACTTCTTGTCGCCGCGCTGCGGCACGCGCAGCTCGACCCGGGCGCCGCGCTGCTCGCACAGCAGCTCACCGACCGCCTCCGGCTCCGGCGGCAGTTCGGGGACCAGCACCTCGCGAGGGATCTCGCCCTCGGAGTAGATCTGCAGCAGGAAGTGCTCGACCAGCTCGCCCGGCGTCGTCTCCTCGACCTTGTCGACCACCCACCCCCGCTGCCCGCGAATGCGCCCGCCACGCACGTAGAAGACCTGGACCGCCGCTTCGAGCGGATCCTCCGCCAGCGCGATCACGTCGGCGTCGGTGGCGTCGCCGAGCACCACGGCCTGCTTCTCCAGCGCCCGCTGCAGCGCCTGGATGTCGTCGCGCAGGCGCGCGGCCCGCTCGTACTCCTGCTCGGCGGCGGCCTGGCGCATGTCCTGTTCGAGGCGCTTGATCCAGCGGGTGGTGTTGCCCGCCATGAAGTCGCAGAAGTCCTCGGCCAGCTCGCGGTGCTGGTCGGGGGTGACCCGGCCGACGCACGGCGCCGAGCACTTGTCGATGTAGCCGAGCAGGCAGGGGCGCCCGATCTGGCCCGCCCGCTTGAACACCCCGGCCGAGCAGGTACGCACGGGGAAGACGCGCAACAGCAGGTCGACGGTCTCGCGGATGGCCCAGGCGTGGGAGTAGGGGCCGAAGTAACGGGTGCCCTTGCGCTTGGCGCCCCGCATCACCTGCACGCGCGGGAAGTCGTCGCCCATGGTGACCGCGAGATAGGGGTAGGACTTGTCGTCGCGGTACTTGACGTTGAAGCGCGGGTCGAACTCCTTGATCCAGGAGTATTCGAGCTGCAGCGCCTCCACCTCGGTGCTGACGACCGTCCAGTCGACGTCGGCGGCGGTGGTGAGCATCGTCTGGGTACGCGGGTGCAGCCCGGCGAAGTCCGCGAAGTAGGAGTTGAGCCGCTGCCGCAGGCTCTTGGCCTTGCCCACGTAGATCACGCGGCGGTGCGCGTCCCGGAACCGGTAGACCCCTGGGGAGTCGGGGATGGAGCCGGGTCGGGGGCGGAAACTGAGTGGGCTGGACACGGATAGAAGCCTAGCCCGCCCGACCGACAACCTCATGCGGGCCGGGAACGCGGGAGGACGGAGCAGGCCCGCCGTGCACGAGGCGCGACGGGCCGCTCCGGCGCTCTCAGGCGAGCTTGATCTGATCGCCCTCGACCGTGACGTCCTTGGCCGGCAACGGCTTCGCCGCCGGTCCCTTGACCACCGCCCCGTCCGCGATGGCGAACTTGCTGCCGTGGCACGGGCAGTTGATCGTCCCGTCGGAGACGGAACCGACGGTGCACCCGCTATGCGTACAGGACGCGCTGAAGGCCTTGAACTCCCCGGCCTTCGGCTGCGTCACCACGATCTTCTCGGACGCGAAGATCTTCCCGCCGCCGACCGGCACGTCGGCCGTGCTGCCCAGCCCGCCCGCGGGCGCCTGCGGCGCGGCGGAACCCGAGGTCGCCGGGGCGCCGGAAGCCTCCGCCGACGTCTCGGCGGAGCCACCGCCACAGGCCGCCAGCGCGAGCGTGAGCCCGCCCGCGCCGACGCCGGCGATCATCGTCCTACGGCTCTGAAGGTCATCTCCCATGCGGGACAGACAACCGCACCCGCGTGAGAATTGCATGAATCAGCCCGTGTCAGGCGAGCTTGATCTGGTCTCCGTCGACCGTGATCTTCTTCTTGGGCAACGGCTTGGGCGCCGGGCCGCCGGTCACCGAACCGTCGGAGATGTCGTACTTGCTGCCGTGGCAGGGACAGTTGATCGTGCCGTCCGCGACGTCGGCCACCGTGCAGCCCGCGTGCGTGCACGTCGCGCTGAACGCCCTGAACTCCCCCGCGGTCGGCTGCGTCACCACGATCTTCTCGCTCTCGAAGACCTTGCCGCCGCCCTCGGGGATGTCGGCGGTGGCGGTCAGCGCCTTGCCTCCGGCGGCCGGCTTCTTGCTCTTCTTCGGTTCCGTGGCTCCGTAGCTCGGCGCCTCCGAACTGGGTGCGGCCGCGTCCTCCCCGGCTGGCTGTCCGTATCCCGCGCACGCGGTCAGCACCGCCGCGCCGGCGCCCAGCACCACGGCCCTGCGTGTCGTCTCCGCCATATCCGGTCCTCCCAGGTCGTTTGCTCACTTCAGGTACGGCCGGCGCACCGGCACCGGTTCAGCCTGAGGCGTGCCGATCCTGGGAACCACGCACAATTACCGGTTCAGACGATGACGATCCCGTCGCCCTGAACCTTGACCTGGTAGGCGGCCAGCGGCGCCGTGGCCGGCCCTTTGAGGCACTTGCCGTCGTTGGCGTCGAACTCGCTGCCGTGGCACGGACAGGTCATGACGCCTTCCTTCGGCGAGGCGACCGCGCAGCCCTTGTGCGTGCACGCGGCGCTGAACGCCTTGTAGACGCCGGCCGTCGGCTGGGTCACGACGATCTTCCACTTGGAGATCACCTTGCCGCCGCCCACGGGGACGTCGGCCGCCTTGGCGATCTCCTTGCCCTTGATGCCGGGCGCCGCGCCCTTGGGCTCGCCGCCGCATCCGGCCAGAGCCACGCCGCACGCGGCCACGCCCGCCGCACCCAGCACCGTCCGGCGGCCGACTTCCGGCATGACGACATCACGCTCAGAACTTGTCATTTCCCGACCCTTCCGCGTCGCCCGTGACCCCCAACAGGCCAGGTCGTTACCCGTCGCACCAATCTATTGGCCGCCCAGGGCGGTCCCGTCAGCGGGTGGTAGACCGACGGTCAGCGCTCCGCCCGACTCTGAACGCGCACACCGCGTCACCTCCAGCGTCCGGTCTCCGGGTACCGGACCTCAACCCCGGCAACCCCCTAAGGAGTTCTCGTGACCGACACCATGCGAAAGGCCCCTGTGCGGCTCGCGCCGGCCGCACAGGGGAGGTCTCTCGTCTCAGACGGACAGGATCTTGCGCAGGAAGCGCCCGGTGTGGCTCTCCTCCACCGCCGCGACCTCTTCCGGCGTCCCCGCCGCCACCAGCGTGCCGCCCCTGGATCCGCCCTCCGGGCCCATGTCGATCACCCAGTCGGCCGTCTTGATGACGTCGAGGTTGTGCTCGATGACGATCACCGTGTTGCCGCCGTCGACGAGCCGCCCAAGGACGCCGAGCAGGCGCCGGATGTCCTCGAAGTGCAGACCGGTGGTCGGCTCGTCGAGGACGTAGATCGTCCGCCCGGTCTGGCGGCGCTGCAGTTCGGAGGCGAGCTTGACCCGCTGGGCCTCGCCGCCCGACAGCGTGGTGGCGGGCTGGCCGAGCCGTACGTAGCCGAGGCCGACGTCGTTGAGCGTCTGCAGGTGGCGCCTGATCGCCGGGATCGCGTCGAAGAACCCGAGGGCCTCCTCGATCGGCATGTCCAGCACCTCGGAGATGGTCTTGCCCTTGTAGTGGACTTCCAGGGTCTCGCGGTTGTAGCGGGCGCCGTGGCAGACCTCGCACGGGACGTAGACGTCCGGCAGGAAGTTCATCTCGATCTTGATGGTGCCGTCTCCCGCGCACGCCTCGCAGCGACCGCCCTTGACGTTGAAGCTGAAGCGGCCCGGCTGGTAGCCGCGCACCTTGGCCTCGGTCGTGGCCGCGAACAGCTTGCGGACGTGGTCGAAGACCCCGGTGTAGGTGGCCGGGTTGGAACGCGGGGTACGCCCGATCGGCGACTGGTCGACGTGGACGACCTTGTCGACCTGGTCCATGCCGTTGATCCGGGCGTGGCGGCCGGGCACCGTGCGGGCGCCGTTGAGCTCCTTGGCCAGGGCGTTGTAGAGGATGTCGTTGACCAGCGTCGACTTGCCCGAGCCCGAGACGCCGGTGACCGCGGTGAACACACCGAGCGGGAAGTCGATGTCGACGCCCTTGAGGTTGTGCTCGCGCGCGCCCTTCACCGTGATCTGGCGCTTCTTGTCGCGCTTGCGGCGCTTGGGGGGAACGGCGATGGACCTGCGGCCGGACAGGTAGGCGCCGGTCATCGACTCCTCGCTGGACAGCAGGTCCTGGACGGTGCCGGAGACGACCACCTGCCCGCCGTGCTCGCCCGCGCCGGGTCCGATGTCGACCACCCAGTCGGCGGCGGCGATCGTGTCCTCGTCGTGCTCGACGACGATGAGCGTGTTGCCCATGTCGCGCAGCCTGATGAGGGTGTCGAGCAGGCGCATGTTGTCGCGCTGGTGCAGGCCGATGGACGGCTCGTCCAGGACGTACAGCACGCCGACCAGGCCGGAGCCGATCTGCGTGGCCAGGCGGATGCGCTGCGCCTCACCGCCGGCCAGGGTGGCGGCGGCGCGGTCCATGGACAGGTAGTCGAGCCCGACGTCGAGCAGGAAGCCCATCCGGGCGTTGATCTCCTTGACCACCCGCTCGGCGATGTGCATGTCACGGTCGGACAGCTTCAGTCCCGCCAGGAACTTCGCGCACTCGCCGATGGACATGCTCGCCACGTCGGCGATCGACATGTCGGCGACCGTGACGGCCAGCGTGACCGGCTTGAGGCGCTTGCCGTCGCAGGCCGGGCACGGGATCTCCCGCATGTAGCCCTCGAAGCGCTCGCGCGTGGCGTCGCTCTCGGCCTCGGCGTGGCGGCGCTGCACCCACGAGATGACGCCCTCGTAGGTGGTGTAGTAGGAGCGCTGGCGGCCGTAGCGGTTGCTGTAGCGGACGTGGACCTGCTCCTCGTGGCCGAACAGCAGCGACTTCTGCGCCTTCTTCGGCAGCTTCTCCCAGGCCGTGTCGAGGGTGAAGCCCATCGTGTGGCCGAGCGCCTCGGTCAGCCGGATGAAGTACTCGCTGGTGTGGCCGCCCGACCACGGGTGCAGGGCGCCGTCGCGCAGCGTCTTCTCCGGGTCGGGCACGACCAGGTCGGGGTCGACCTCCATCTTGGTGCCCAGGCCCGTGCACTCGGGGCAGGCGCCGAAGGGCGAGTTGAAGGAGAACGAGCGCGGCTCCAGCTCCTCGAACGACAGGTCGTCGTAGGGACAGTAGAGGTGCTCGGAGTAGAAGCGCTCGCGGCCGGGGTCGCCCTCGGGCAGGTCGACGAACTCCAGCGTGATCGTGCCACCGGACAGCTGCAGCGCGGTCTCGACCGAGTCGGTGAGCCTGCGGCGCGCCGAGTCCTTGACCGACAGGCGGTCGACGATGACCTCGATGTCGTGCTTCTCGTACTTCTTCAGCGTCGGCGGCTCTTCCAGCCTGATCACGGTGCCGTCGACGCGGGCACGGGCGAAGCCCTTGGTCTGCAGCTCGCGGAAGAGCTCGGCGTACTCGCCCTTGCGGCCTCTGATGACCGGGGCGAGCACCTGGAAGCGGGTGCCCTCCTCCAGGTCCATCACGCGGTCGACGATCTGCTGCGGCATCTGCCGGGCGATGGGCCGCGCGCAGACCGGGCAGTGGGGCTTGCCGATGCGCGCCCACAGCAGACGCAGGTAGTCGTAGACCTCGGTGATCGTGCCGACGGTCGAGCGGGGGTTCTTGCTGGTGGCCTTCTGGTCGATGGACACCGCGGGCGACAGGCCCTCGATGAAGTCGACGTCGGGCTTGTCCATCTGGCCGAGGAACTGGCGGGCGTAGGCCGACAGGGATTCGACGTAGCGCCGCTGACCCTCAGCGAAGATCGTGTCGAAGGCCAGGCTGGACTTGCCCGATCCGGACAGGCCGGTGAAGACGATCAGCGAGTCTCGCGGCAGGTCCAGCGAGACGTCCTTGAGGTTGTGCTCACGTGCTCCACGCACGATCAGGCGGTCAGCCACGGCGATCCCGGAAGTCGATAAACGGATAGGTCCACGGGGATAGTAGATGGGGGCACCGACAATTTCGGCGGCCCGCTCCCCGGCCCCCGAAAATCCGTCCCACTCAGACTACGGCCTCCCGCCGCGAGGGCAGGCGCTCTTTGGGACTCAACCGCGCGACCTGCGCCTTTATGCCCGCGTACGGCGGCCGCCGCTGGTGAAGAGGCCACCGGCCCTGCTGGAACAGCCGCCATGACGGTCATCCCCGCGCTCCACTCCGAGATCACGGCGGCCACCAACCGTCTCCTGGCCACCGCGGCCGGCCTGTCGCCCGCCGGCCTGTCCGCCCCGTCGAACCTGCCCGGCTGGACCCGCGGCCACGTCCTGGCCCACCTCGCCCGCAACGCCGACGGCCTGCTCAACCTGCTCGCCTGGGCCAGGACCGGGGTCGAGACGCCCCAGTATCCCTCGCTCGCCGCCCGGGTCGCCGGCATCGAGGAGGGCGCCGGCCGTACCCCGGCCGAACATCTCGCCGACCTGGAAGACGGCGCGGTACGGCTCGCCCGCGCCATCCGCGAGCAGCCCGCGCAGGCGTGGAGCGGCATGGTCCGCGCACTGCGCCCGCCCTGGCACCCCGCCTGGTACGTCCTGGTCAGGCGGATCAGGGAGCTGGAGATCCACCACGCCGACCTGGGCGCCGGCTACGGCCCCGCCGACTGGCCCGCCGCGTTCGTCCGGCGCGAGCTGCACGACTGCCTGGCGAGCTGGCCGTACGGGAAGAGCACGGTCGGCGAGATCACCCTCCTGGGCGAGCCCCCGCACACCTGGAGCGACCTCGGCGGGAACGCGGCGGCTCCCGGCGGACGGCTGCCCGCGGTGGCGGGCAGACCGGTGGACGTGCTCGCCTGGCTCACGGGTCGCTCGCGTGGCGAGGGGATTAGGGTGGTGCGCGAGGGGCACGCCGTTCCTGAGCCGCCGCCCTGGCTGAGCCAGCCGGCCCCGCCCGGCCTTCCGGCGGCGCCCCCCGACGACTATCCGTGATCGGGCCCCGAGGAGATCTCATGACCTACACCGGCGACGTCACGGTCGGCGGTCCCGCCGATGTGCGGCAACTGCCCGCGCTGAGCATCGCCAAGCTCGCCGTCGGCCCCTTCGACAACAACGCCTATCTGCTGCGCTGCGCCGTGACCGGCGACGGCCTGCTCATCGACGCGGCCGCCGAGGCCGACCGGCTGCTGGCGCTGGTCGACGAGCAGGCGATCAGCACGATCGTCACCACCCACCAGCACGGCGACCACTGGCAGGCGCTGGAGCAGGTGGCCAAGGTCACGGGCGCCCAGGTGATCGCCCACCCGCTCGACGCGCCCGCGCTGCCCGTCGAGCCGGCCCGCCTGGTCGAGCACGGCGACCACGTCACGGTCGGCGAGGTCACGCTGGAGGTCATCCACCTGCGCGGCCACACACCGGGTTCGATCGCCCTGCTCTACGACGGCGGCGAGACGATCAAGCACCTGTTCACCGGCGACTCGCTGTTCCCCGGCGGCGTCGGCAACACCTGGGACGACGCCGAGCGCTTCACCCAGCTCTACACCGACGTGGCCGAGCGGGTCTTCGACCGGCTGCCGGACGAGACCTGGGTCTACCCGGGCCACGGCAAGGACACCACGCTGGGCGCCGAGCGCCCGTCGCTGCCGGAGTGGAAGGCCCGGGGATGGTGAACCCGGCCGCGAGATGAGCTACCTGATCGGCCCGAGGATCCTGGCGATCCGGTCGGCGGCCTCGGCGGGGTTGGTGGTCGACTCCACCACCTCGCCCCAGGACCAGCGGTAGTACCAGCCTTCGGCGATCGGAACGCAGTCGACCGTCTCGGTCAGCAGCCGGGCACCGGGGTCGCCGACCCGCAACGAGGGCGGGTCGGCGCGCAGCGTGGCATCGAGGCCACGGAACTCCAGCTCCCTCGCGAGCTTGCCGAGGAAGTACGTGCGAGTGTGTTCGCGCGCCATGCCTCCATCAAAGCCGATGACGCCCGGCTTGAGGAGGCTCAGTTGTCGACGCGGTGGGCTTCCTTGCGCTGCTCGCGCTTGTAGAAGAGCATCCGCAGCGGGATCGCCGCCACGAGCGCGATCTGCATGGTCGCGCCGATCTTGATCGGCAGGTCGCCGCCCTGGGGGAAGGCCACCCAGAACGTCAGGAAGGCGACGTTGACCATGATCCAGCCGAGGACGACGGCGGCGAGCTGGCCCTTGGGCTTCGGGTACTCCACGCGGCTGACCATCAGCCAGGACACGCCGAGCACGGCCAGCAGCGACCAGATGTTCGCCTCGAACAGCATGACGATCGAGATGACGGTCATACAGCCCATGGGGATGGGCAGGCCCATGAAGTCGCCGCTCTTGGTCTTCACGCAGGCGAAGCGGGCCAGCCGTACGACGCCGGCGATGAGCACGGAGGCGGCGGCGGTCAGCACCCACCAGATGGGCACGGTGCCGTTGAAGCCGCCCCAGATCACCACCATGAAGGCGGGCGCGAAGCCGAAGCTGATGACGTCGGCGAGGTTGTCGAGTTCGGCGCCCATCGCCGAGGCGCGGAAGCGCCGCGCCACCAGGCCGTCGAACAGGTCGCAGGTGGCGCCGATGAGCAGCAGCACCACGGCGGTGGCGAAGAAGCCGGGCTGGATCACCAGGCCCTTGTTCGCCTGCAGGGAGGTGACGGCCGAGGTGGCCAGCACGCACACGGCCAGGAAGCCGCACAGCGCGTTGCCCAGCGACAGGGAGTCTGCGGCGGAAAGGCGGAACGCCTTGCCGACGGGCCCACGGGGGTCCTCGTCGTCGGCTTGCCAGCCGCCTGCGTCAGCCGTGGTCAATTCGGGTCACCCCCGCAACCGTCTTCTCACCCACGGCGACCGCGGGCGTGATGCCTTCGGGAAGGTAGATGTCCACGCGCGAGCCGAACCGGATCAGGCCGATCCGCTCGGTCTGGGTGACCTTGGCCCCCGCGCTCAGGTACGGCACGATCCTGCGCGCCACCGCGCCCGCGATCTGCACCATCTCGATGTCGCCGAGCGCGGTCTCGAAATGCCACACCACGCGCTCGTTCTGGTCGCTGTCCTTGTTGAATGCCGGCAGGAACCCACCCGCCACATGCTGCACGGAGGTGACGGTTCCCGCAAGGGGTGCGCGGTTGACGTGCACGTTCAGCGGGCTCATGAAGATCGCCACCCGGGTCCGGCCGTCCGGCCACGGGTCGATGCTCTGCACCACGCCGTCGGCGGGCGACAGAACGCGGCCCTGACCGGGCGTCCGGTCGGGGTCGCGGAAGAACCAGAGCATCCCGCCCGTGAGTGCGCTCAGCGGCACGGCGGCCAGCGCCCAGCGCTTGTCCTTGCGGGTGAGCAGCGTGGTCGCGGCGGCGGCCGCCACGGTCGGGAGGAGCCACGGGGACACCCCGCGCGCCAGGCGCACGCGGGCGGTCTTAGCTGAATCGTCTGACACGGACAACCTTTGGAGTGGTGAACGAACCGGCGCTTTGCCGTGATGTTACAGAACTTGCAACTATGACACGACGCAACTAGACACAGCAAAGCGCCTAGAACGCCTTTTAGCTAGCCCCGGTCTGGCTCGCGCTCTTCACGCCCTTGCGCGCGTCGCTGCGGGACTTGAGCAGGCTGGCGACGGTGGTGACGACCATCGTGACTCCGATGACCGCGAGCGAAAGCTGGATGGGCACGGTGGGCGCCCAGGAGACGTCGCTGGCGTGCAGAGCCTCCAGAACCAGCTTAACCCCGATGAAGCCGAGGATGAACGCCAGGCCGTAACTGATGTAGACCAGGCGCTGGAGCAGCCCGCCGAGCAGGAAGTAGAGCTGGCGCAGGCCCATCAGGGCGAACGCGTTGGCGGTGAAGACGATGAACGGGTCCTTGGTGAGCCCGAAGATGGCGGGGATGGAGTCGAGCGCGAACAGCAGGTCGGTGGTGCCGATCGCGACCATGACGATGAGCATCGGGGTGACCATGCGGCGGCCGTGCATCCTGACCATGATCTTGGAGCCGACGTAGTCGGGCGTGGTCGGGAACGCCCTGCGCACCCACCGCAGCACCGCGTTCTCCTGGAAGTCCTCGTCGTCGCCCTTGAGGTGCTGGCGGACGATGTTGATCGCGGTGTAGACGAGGAAGGCGCCGAAGACGTAGAAGAGCCAGCTGAAGCGCTCCAGGGCGGCCGCGCCGAGCGCGATGAAGATGCCGCGCATGACCAGCGCCATCAGGATGCCGACCAGCAGCACCTTGTGCTGGAACTGCTTCGGCACCGCGAACCGGCTCATGATGATGAAGAAGATGAACAGGTTGTCGACGCTCAGGCTGTACTCGGTGATGTATCCGGCGAAGAACTCACCGGCCTTGCCGCCCCCCTCGGTCACCCACAGCAGCACACCGAAGGCCACGGCGAGCGCGACGTAGAAGGAGACCCAGTAGGTCGCCTGCCGCATGGAGAATTCGCGGGCCTCGCCCCTGTCGACGATCCACAGATCGATGGCGATGACCAGGAGGAGCCCGCCGATCACGGCGATCCAGGCCCACACGGGTACGGTCACGTTTTCCTACCTCCGGCACGCATGACTGACAGCCGGAGGTCTCTCCCGCCGGCGCTTTCGGCCGACCGGCAGCCCCGGGGGCCCCGTGGAGCGGGGCTACACCGTGATGACGAGGCTGCCGCGAAGGGATACTCCCCTCCCCTAACCAACGCAGTATAGGAGAACGCGGGGTCGCGGCCTAATCTTCCCGGGGGTCTTCACGCGGTGTAGACGCCCAGGACAGCGTCCACCGCGTCGTCGTCGCGGGGCAGCGCCGCGCCCCTTTCCGCCGCCGCCCGAGCGTGCCGCTCCGCCTCGCCTGGCTCCTCCAGAACCGCCCGTACGGCCGCGCGCGCCGCCCCCACCTCCCCGTACGGCACCAGCGTCCCGGCACCCCCCAGCAGGTCAGGGATGCCACCCACCTCGGTGGCCACCACCGGACGGCCCGCCATGAGCGCCTCGCTGAGGCTGAGCGGCTGCCCCTCCCAGCGGCTCGGCCAGAACACGAGGTCGGCCGCGGCCAGCAGATCGGGCACGTCGTCGCGGTCGCCCAGCAGCCGCACGGGCAGTTTCTCCCTCTCGATACGTTCCTGGAGCTCCCGCTTCAGCGGCCCCTCCCCCGCGATCGCGAACACCGGCTCCCGCCCGCCCCAGGGACCGGCCGCCACGTCCAGCAGGAACTCCAGCCCTTTCTGCTGCGCCAGCCGCGCGACCGTCAGCACCACGGGCCGCTCTCCCGCGCCGAGTTCCTCGCGCACTCGCGCGGCGGCGCGTGACGGCGGCCTGGGCACGGGGGCGGGCACCACGGCCGGGCGCACGTCACGGGCGCCGAGGGCGGCCATCCGCTCCCCGAGATCCGGTGAGACGACCAGCACACGTCCGGCGCCCCGTGCCACGATCCGCTCCAGCACGCCGTGGACCGCGCCGACGAAGCCTCCGGCGGTGAGCGCGTTGTGCAACGTCACCACCGGCGCCGGGCGGGCCCTTCCGAACCCGGCCAGGACGGCGAGGGCGCCCGCGCGCAGCCCATGGGCGTGCACGACGTCGGCCTCACGGGTGATGCGGCGGATCGCGGCGACCGCCGCCAGGTCGCGGGCCGGGTGCGGCCGGTCGGAGACCGCGACCGGCGTGAACCGCGCCCCGGCCGCGCCGAACCCGAACGCCTCACCGACCGCCGCAGGCCCGGCGACCACGACCTGGTGGCCGCGCCGTAGCAGGCCTTCGGCCAGCATGAGCACGTGCCGCCCCGTCCCGCCTGACGTGGTTCCGAGCACGAACACCACCCGCACGACGTTTCTCCTCTCAACCGTCCGCTGAAGCCCGTTCCGGTCCCCGTCGGCGCCGCGTGGCCATCCCGGCCAGGGCGCGGGCGTCGTCGCGGTCCAGCAGCGCCGCGACCGCGGCCCCCGCCACGATCGCGACCGCCCCGGCCAGCGCCGTGGCCCCGAGCCGGGGCCAGAGCCCGTCGGCGCCGATCAGTCCCGCCGCCCACGCGCCCGCCAGGAACCCCGCGGCCCCTCCGGCCACCGCCGCGACCGCCGCCCTGACCAGCCCCGCGGCCGCCGCCCTGCCACGGGCCCGCAGCACCGCGACCAGCAACCAGAGTCCGCCCACGGTCATCCCGGCGCTCATCCCGAGCGCCATCCCGGCGATCTCCCACTCATCCGGCAGCACCAGCACGAACCCGGCCTGCGCCACCATCACCACCAGCCATCCGGCCACGGTCCCGGCGGCGGCCTCCCGGCCCTTGCCCGCCGCGTACAGCACCCGGCTCAGGTGCGCGATCAGCCCGTACCCGATCAGGCCCGGCGCGAACAGCGCGATCGTCCGCGCGAACTGCGCGTGTGGCACCGCAGACTCCGACCCCAGCAGGAACGCCTCCGCGCCCGGCCCGGACACCGCCGCCAGCGCCCCCGCCGCCAGCCCCGACACCAGCACGACCGCCCGCGTCGTGCGCGCGGCCAGTCCCGCGAAGCCCTCCTCGTCGCCGCTCTCCGCCCGCGCGGACAGCCCGGGAAAAGCACTGGTCGCGATGGGTACGGCCAGCACCGCGTAAGGCACGAGGTAGATCGCCCACGCGTAGTTGTAGACCGCGATCGCCCCCACGCCGATCCCGTTGGACAGGTACAGCACCACGACCATGGCCGCCTGCTGGGCCAGCAACCCGGCGATCCCGGCGAACGCCAGCCCGCGCACCTGCGCGGCGACCCCGTCGGGGAAGCGCAGCGTGGGCCGCCAGCGGAGCCCGAGCCGCGAGGCGGGCCCGGCGACGGTGAGCACGAGCGCGAGCACGCCCAGGCTGGTCCCGACCGCCAGGACGGTCTCGCCCGCGTCGAGCGGGCTGACCGGCTCGCTCGTGCCGCCGCTGACCGGGACGAACACCAGGTAGGCGGCGATCACCACGATGCTGGACACCAGCGGCGCCACGGCGGGTCCGGCGAAGCGCTTGTGCGCCTGAAGGACGCCGTAGAGGACGACGGCCACGCCGTACAGCGGGATCTGGGGGGCGAAGACGACCAGCATGTCCGCGGTGACGGCCCGCACGGCCTCGACCTCGCATAGCGGGAGCGCCGAGCCGTAGAAGAGTCCGGCGATGGGGCCCGCCAGCACCGCCACGCCCACGGCCAGCGGGACCAGCACGACCAGCACCCAGGTCAGCAGTGCCGAGGAGACGCGGCTCACGTACGCGTGGGCCTCGACGGGCGAGGCCGCCATGGCCTGGGCGCCGCGGGCGGCCTCCGGGGAGTCGGGTTCCTCCAGCGGCGGCTCGCCCCACGGCCGGGCGCGGGCGGCGGCGCCGGCGAGGACCGGGACCACCATGCCGGCCAGCGCTCCCCCGACCACCACCTCGAAGACGATGTTGGGGATCTGGTTGGCGGTGAAGTAGGCGGTGGACAGGCAGCCGGTGCCGACGGTCTGGGCGAAGACGTACTGCTTGGCGAAGCCGGTGACACGCGCGAGGATCGTGATCGCGCCGATCAGTACCGCGCCGCCCGCGACGCCCCGCGCCAGCCGTCCGGTCACGGGGCGGGGCGGCGGCCGAGCATGTCGATGCGGTTGAGCATCGGGTTGCCCGCGATGACCTTGGTGAAGGAGACCTTCTCCGAGGCGGCGGTCAGGACGGCGACGGTGCCGAGCACGGCCAGCCGTCCCGGGCGGCCGAGCGTGGTGACGGCGGCCAGGCCGAGCAGGGCACCCAGGGCGTTGGCCCCGGCGTCGCCGAGCATGGCGCGCTCGCCGAGGTCGTCGGGCAGCAACGCGGCGGCGGCGCCCAGCGGGACGGCGGCCAGCGCCGCGCCCGACGGGGAGCCGCGCAGCAGCGAGGCGGCCAGCAGCGGTCCGCCGGTCAGCAGCGCGACCTTGATGGCCCGGCCGGGCCGCAGGTCGAAGAGGTTGGCCAGGTTGGCGGCTCCGGCGATCGTGGCGCCGTTGGCGAGGGTGTCGAGGGGGCCGCGGGAGACGAGCGCGGCGGCGGCCAGGCCGGTGGCGCCGATGCCGAGGATCTTGACGGCGCCGCTGGTCACCTCGCCCTTGGCCAGGGCGCTGAGGTGGCCCTTGAAGCCCTTGGAGGAGGTGCTGCCGTAGAGGTCGTCGTAGGCGCCCAGCGCGCCGCTGCCGGCTCCGGCCAGGAGGGCGGCCAGCCGTACGCGGTGGTCCAGGCCGGGGGCGAGCGCGGCGGCGGCGCTCGCGCCCGCCACGAACGCGGGGCCTTCGAGCAGCGTGATCGGCTCGCCCCGGTGGTTGCTCCGGGTCCAGGTGGCGGCGGCGCGCAGCCCGCCCGTGGCCACGACCTCGCCGGACGGCGTGGCCGTCTTCTCGGGAGCCTCGGCCACACGCGCGGTGAAGGCGGAGTAGGCGGCGCGGGCGGCGACGGCGCCGAGTGCGGCTCCGGCGAGCGCGCACAGCAGGGCACGGGCCATGGGTTCAGCTCCCTGACGAGGTGGGGACGGGGGTGGGACTGGGCAGCGGCGGCTGGAAGTCGGTCACGCCGGTGCCGATGCCGTACTGGCCGGCCCGCCCGGCGATCTGCTCGCGCAGGGCGTAGACGCTGACGACACGGCCGGCGGGCATGTCGAGGGTGTCGATGCTGGAGACCCGCTGGCTGATGTCGCCGGAGTCGCGCAGTTCGGTGATGACGCCGCCGGGGGCCACCGCGGTCGTGCTGCCGGCGATGAGCGCGCCCCTGCTCCCGGCGTCGAGGCCGGCGGCGAGGGAGACGAGCGCGGCCGCCTGCGTCTCGGCGCGCTCGCCCTCGAAGGGCTTGTCAGGCGCGAACATCACCGCGAGCGTGGCGCGCTTGTCGACGTCGCCTTCGACGCTGATGAAGCCGCCCTTCTCGAACGCGGCCAGCACGGCCGCGGTCTCGGCGTCGGCGGTGCCCGCCTGGGTGGGGTCGGCGGTCGTCAGCGTCGCGGCCAGGAGCTGGGCGACCTTGTCGTAGACGCTCGCGCCCGCGGTGTAGGTGAGGCCGGCGGGCTTGAGCTGGGTGGCCAGGCCGTCGAGGACGCCTTCGCTGTCGAGGGCCAGGAACTTGTCGCTGATCGTCACCCGCTGGCCGACGGTCGCGCCGGCCTGGTCGAGCACCTGCTGCTGCGCCTCGCGCAGGGCGCCGGTGGAGCCGGGCGTGTCGACCAGCAGCACGCGCTGGCCGCTGAGCCCGCCCGCGACCAGGGCCAGCACCGGGGTCATGTCCTTGACGAAGGAGTCGTTGCCGGCCTGGCGCCTGGCCAGGTCGTCCTTCTCGGCGCGCAGCTCGCTGTTGTTCTTGATCAGCCCGTCCGTGGTCTCCTTGGCCATCTGGATGGCCGGATTCTGCAGCAGCGTGGTGCCCATGACGATGCCGACCGCCAGCGCGAGAAAGATGGCGACGATGGAGACGAGGTGATAGCGGAAATCGATCACGAGAAAAGTCCGACCAGCCAGAAGATGAAGGCGTTCCAAAGGTCTTGCTGGCCGTTGAGCCAGGTCTGGCCGATGGGCGAGCTGAACAGAGCGACCCCCATCGTGACGAGCGCGGTGCCCACCAGCAGCAGCAGTTGCTGCGTGGAGATGCGGCTGCGGTAGAGCCTGCTCACGCCCTTGGCGTCGATGAGCTTGCTGCCGATGCGCAGCCGGGTGAGGAAGGTGCTGGCCATGCCGGAGCGCCCCTTGTCGAGGAACTCCTCCAGCGTCCAGTGGGTGCCGACGGCGACGATGAGCTCGGCGCCCTTGTCGTCGGCCAGGAGCATGGCGATGTCCTCGCTGGTGCCGGTGGCGGGGAAGATGACGGCCTCGCGGCCGAGCTGGTGCACGCGCTCCAGGCCGGGCGCGCGGCCGTCGCGGTAGGCGTGCACGATGAGCTCGGCGCCGCAGGTGAGCGCCTTGGTGGAGACGGAGTCGAAGTCGCCGACGATCACGTCGGGCAGGTATCCGGCCTCCAGGAGCGCGTCCGCGCCGCCGTCGACGCCGACGAGGACGGGGCGGTATTCGCGGATATACGGCCGGAGCGTGGCGATGTCCTCTTTGTAGTGGTATCCGCGCACGACGATGAGAACGTGCCTGCCCTCGATGGGGGTGCGGATCTCCGGCACGCCGACTCCGTCGATGAGAAGCCTGCCCTCACCACGAACGTACTCCATCGTGTTGACGGCGAAAGCCTCAATCTGCACGGAAAGTCCGGCGCGAGCCTCGGCCATGGCGGCCTCGACGGTCTCCTCGGTCGCGACGTCGCCCTTGCCGACCATCTCCTCGCCGAGGTAGACGATCCCGTCGCAGACGCGGACAGGTTCGCCGTCGGCCACCCGCTCGAACAGCTCGGGCGTGGCGTTGTCGACGAACGGGATGCCCGCCTCGACCAGGATCTGCGGACCCAGGTTGGGGTAGCGCCCGCTGATCCCCGCCGCGACGTTGACCACGGCGGCGGCGCCGCACGCGACGAGCGCCTCCGCGCTGACCCGGTCCACGTCAACATGGTCGATAATCGCAATTTCCCCCGGCCGGAGGCGCTTGGTTAGCCTCTTCGTCCGCCGGTCGATTCTCGCCACTGCCGTGAGGCCGGGAAGGTCACCGACCTTCCTGCCGCGGAGGCCCGGCAACTTGTTCCCCGGTACCTTCATCAAGACCATCCTGCCAGAGCCGGAGAGCCCGGGGGCCACGCACTGCACGGCGTGTCTGATATGTCACGCAGAGTCGGCGGCGGCGAGCCCGAGCAGTTCTTCCGCATGGGCCCTGCCCAGCTCGGAATCCTCCAGGCCCGCCAGCATGCGCGAAAGCTCGCGTACCCGGCCCTCGTGGTTGAGCGTGACGACGCCGCTGCGCACCACGCTGCCGTCGCTGGCCTTCTCCACGACGAGGTGCTGGTCGGCGAAGGCGGCCACCTGCGGCAGGTGGGTGACGACGATGACCTGGGCGGTGCGGGCGAGCCTGGCCAGGCGGCGGCCGATCTCGACCGCGGCCTTGCCGCCCACGCCCGCGTCGACCTCGTCGAAGACGAAGGTGGGCACGGGGTCGGCGCCGGCGAAGACGACCTCGATGGCGAGCATGACGCGGCTGAGCTCGCCGCCCGAGGCGCCCTTGTTCAGGGGCAGCGGCGGCGCGGCCGGGTGCGCCGCCATGCGCAGCTCGACCTCGTCGACGCCCTCGGGGCCGAACTCGGCGCTCTGGGCGAGCTGCACGACCACGCGGGCGTGCGGCATGGCCAGCGCGGTGAGCTCCTCGGTGACGGCCTCGCCGAAGCGCTCGGCGGCGGCCTCGCGCACCTTGGTCAGCTCGGCGGCCAGCTCGGTGAGCCGCTCGGTCAGCTCGTCGAGCTCGCGGGTGAGCTCGTCGATGCGCTCGTCGTCGCCTTCGAGCTCGGTCAGGCGCGCCGAGGACTGCTGCGCCCAGGCCAGCACGCCGGCGCTGTCCTCGGCGTACTTGCGGATCAGGCCGGTCAGCAGCGAGCGGCGCTCCTGCACGATCGCCAGCCTGGCCGGGTCGGCCTCGATCGACTCGGCGTAGGCGGCCAGGTCGGTGGCCACGTCGGAGATGAGGTAGCCCGCCTCGGCCAGCCGGTCGGCCACCTGGGCGAGCTGCGGGTCGAAGTCGCGCACGCCCTCGACCGCCGAGCGGGCCTCGCCCAGCAGCGAGATCACGTCGTGAGTGCCGTCGGCGGACTCCATCGGGTCGCCGAGCAGCGCCGTGTGGGCGCCGGTGGCCGCGGAGCGCAGCGCGTCGGCGTGGGAGAGCCGCTCCTCCTCCGCGCGCAGCTCGACGTCCTCGCCGGGCTTGGGGTCGACCTTCTCGATCTCCTCCAGGCCGAAGCGCAGCAGGTGGGCCTCCTGGGCGCGCTCGCGCGCCCGGGTCGTCAGCTCCTCCAGCAGCGCGGCCACCTGCTTGTGCCGCTTGTACGCCTGCGAGTACGCCCGCAGCGGCTTGACCAGATCGTCCCCGGCGTACCGGTCGAGCGCGGCGCGCTGCCTGGCCGGCTGCAGGAGGCGCTGCTGGTCCATCTGCCCGTGGACGGCCACCAGGTCGTCGGCCAGGTAGGTGAGCGTGCCGACGGGGACGGTGCGCCCGCCCAGCCAGGCGCGCGAGCGGCCCTCGGCGGAGACGGTGCGCGAGATGATCAGCTCGCCGTCATCGACCTCGCCGCCGATGTCCTCGACCTGCTGGCCGACGCGGCCGCCGGCCTCGATGACCAGCGTGCCCTCGACGGTCGCCTTGTCGGAGCCGGGGCGGATGCGCGAGGGGTCGGCACGGCCGCCGAACAGCAGGCCGAGCCCGGTGACGACCATGGTCTTGCCCGCTCCGGTCTCGCCTGTGACCACGTTGAATCCCGGCGAGAGCTCGAGAACGGCCTCGTCGATGACACCCAGCCCCTGGATGCGGACCTCTTCGACCCTGGGTCGCACCGGCCACTCCTGTCGCTGCCTGCGTTTACGGTCGCACCCGGCTTCGGAGCCCACTGTCCGAACACACGTGCGCAAGCGATCCTACGCGCTCCTGAGCCCATTGACTCAGGGACGCACCCTTCCGCGCCACCCCTGCACGGGAAGTTCGAACTTGGCGACCAGCCTGTCGGTGAACGGCGCGCCGGTGCTCTCGATGCCGTGCAGGCGGGCCACGCGCACCGGGTGCTCGCCGCGGCGGACCTCGACCCGGGTGCCGGTCGGCAGGTCGAAGCGGCGGCGGCCGTCGCACCAGAGCACGCCGCCCGGCGTGCCGGGCAGGATCTCCACGGCGAGGGTCGCGCGCGGCGAGACGACCAGGGGCTTGGCGAACAGCGCGTGGGCGCTGATCGGCACCATGAGCAGCGCCTCCACCTCCGGCCAGACCACCGGGCCGCCGGCGGAGAAGGCGTAGGCGGTGGAGCCGGTCGGGGTGGCGCAGATGACGCCGTCGCAGCCCCAGCGCGACAGCGGGCGGCCGTCGACCTCGGCCACGACCTCCAGCATGCGCTCGCGCTTTTCGACGGTGGCCTCGTTGAGCGCCCATGTGTCGGCGATCACCTGGCCGTTGAGCCGGGCGAGCACGTCGATGGTCATGCGCTCCTCGACGTCGTAGTTCCCGGCGACGACGCTGTCGACGGCGGCGGCCAGGTCGTCGACCTCGGCCTCGGCCAGGAAGCCCACGTGGCCGAGGTTGACGCCGAACAGCGGGGTGCCGGCCGAGCGGGCCAGTTCGGCCGAACGCAGCAGCGAGCCGTCGCCGCCCAGGACGATCATCACCTCCGCGTCCTTGGCCGCGCCGGGGTCGCACGGCACCACCTCGGCGCCGACGCAACCGATATCCACGGCCTCCTGCTCCAGCACGCGCACGGTGATCCCGGCGTCGACCAGGCGGTTGACGACAAGGCGGGCGCTCTCGACGGCGGCGCCGCGCCCGGTGTGCACGGTGACCAGAACGGTCCGGTTCATTGGGGCCCTTCTTCTACGGCGCGCTGGATCTCGGCGTCGAGGTCGAGGAGCCCGGCGACCGGCGGCTCGCCCTCCCCCTTGCCCAGCCAGAGCAGGTATTCGACATTTCCCGACGGTCCCGGCAGCGGGCTGGCCGTGACGCCGCGCACCGCCAAACCTATGTCCTGTGCCTTGGCGGCGGCGTCGCGGACCGCCTGCGCGCGCAGCGCGGGCTCGCGCACCACGCCGCCGGCGCCGACGCGCTCCTTGCCCACCTCGAACTGCGGCTTGACCAGCATGACGAAGTCGGCGGCCGGCGCGGCCACGGCGGCGAGCGCGGGCAGCACCAGCCGCAGCGAGATGAACGACAGGTCACCGACGATCAGGGTGGGGGCCTCGCCGACCATCTCCTGCGTCAGGTCGCGCACGTTGACGCGTTCCATGACGGTGACCCGCTCGTCGGTCCGCAGCGACCAGGCCAGCTGTCCGTAGCCGACGTCCACGGCCAGGACGTGGGCGGCGCCGTGGCGCAGCAGCACGTCGGTGAAGCCGCCGGTGGAGGCGCCGGCGTCGAGGCAGCGGCGGCCCTCGACGCTCAGGGCCTTGAAGGCCTCCAGCGCGCCGAGCAGTTTGTGGGCGCCGCGCGAGACGTAGTCGGGGCCGTCGGGCGAGTCGGCCACGACGATGGCGGCGGCGGTGCCGACCTGGGTGGCCGCCTTGCCGGCGACCTGTCCGCCCACGCTGACCCGGCCGGCCTCGATGAGCTGGGCCGCCTGTTCGCGGGAGCGGGCCAGGCCGCGCCGTACGAGCTCGCTGTCGAGCCGGACGCGTCGGCTCACTGCTCGTCCATCGCGGCGAGGGTCTCCTCCAGCCCGGCGAACGCGTCGTCGTAGACGGCGGCGTGCTCGCCCACGGGCAGCCCGGACAGACGCTCCAGACCTGCGAGAACGGCGTCGACCCGCTCGTCGCCCGTCCCCTCCGGGATCTCAGTCATGACACGACCGTAACGCCTGGCACCGACACCCGGCACCTCGGCAGGCGTGTCACACGTTATGCAGTCGTATGGAACGCTACGGTCCGTGTCAGTGGGGAGAAAGGAAGCGCATCCATGGCAAGCGTCGAGGACTGCCGGGCCGCTCTGGCCAAGCTCGTCGCCAATTTCGACGAGATCAGCGACGAGGACCGCGCCAAGCACGTCGTCGAGCGGACGGTCAGCTGCCGCGTCTCCGACCTCGACGTCTTCTTCTACGGCCGGCTCAGCCACGACGGCCTGGATCCGTTCACCGAGGTGCCTCCGGCCGACGGCAAGGAGTCCGACGTGAAGCTGACCATCACGAGCGACGATCTGATCGCGCTGGTCGACGGCGAGCTCGACCTGGCCAGGGCGCTGCTGGGCGGCCGGGTCAAGGTGGACGCCAGCTTCGGCGACCTCCTGCGGCTGCGGAAGTTGCTCTGATATGCTTAACGCATCCGTTAAGTACTTGGGGTGCGTCCATGGGAATGATCATCGACGCGGAGCGGCTCAGCCGCCGCTTCGGGCAGAGCACCGCGGTTGACCAGCTGACCCTCACGGCCGGCGCCGGCGAGGTCGTCGGCCTGCTGGGTCCCAACGGCGCCGGCAAGACCACGACCATCCGGATGCTGGCCACTCTGCTCCCGCCGAGCTCGGGCACGGCGCGGGTGTGCGGCTTCGACGTGGTATGCGCGGCCGGCCAGGTACGCCTGCGCATCGGCTACGTGATGCAGCAGGTCTCCCCGATGGGCTACTACATGCTCACCGGCCGGGAGAAGACCGAGATCGAGGCGGCCCTCTACCACGTGCCCAGGAAGCGGGTGAAGGCCAGGGCCGCGGAGGTCCTGGAGCTCGTGGGCCTGAGCGCCCATGCCGACCGCCTGGTGCAGGCCTACTCGGGCGGCATGCAGAAGCGGCTGGAGCTGGCCTGCGGCCTGCTGCACCGGCCCGAACTGCTCATCCTCGACGAGCCGACGCTGGGCCTGGACGTGCAGTCGCGCCACCACGTCTGGGACCACATCAGGCAGCTCTGCCAGGAGGGCATGACCGTCCTGCTGGCCACCAACTACATGGACGAGGCCGATCGCCTGTGCGACCGGCTGACCATCATCGACCACGGCCGCGAGGTGGTCTCGGGCACCCCCGCCGAGCTCAAGGCGGAGATCGGCGCCGGCAGCCTGGACGAGGTCTTCCTGCGCCACACCGGCCACGCGCTGCGCGAAGAGGCCGCGTGATGTGGGCCCAGGAGGTGCTGGCGCTGTCGCGGCGCTGGCTGCTGATGACCCTGCGCGAGCGGCTGAACCTGCTGTTCAGCGTGCTCCAGCCGGCGGTGTGGCTGGTGTTCTTCGCCGGCTCGCTGGGCGGCGCCATGAACGCCGAGGTCGTGGGCACCACCGACTACCTCGCCTTCGCGGTGCCCGGCATCATCGCCTTCACCGTCGTCGGCAACGGGGTGAGCGCGGCGATGCCGTTGCTGTTCGACAAGGAGACCGGCTACCTCGACAAGCTGATGAGCATGCCGATCAGGCGCAGCTCGCTGATCGTCTCGCGCTTCGTCTTCCAGATGGGCATGAACTCGGCGCAGGTGCTGGTCATCCTGCTCGTCGCACTCCTTCTCGGGGTACGGCCGGCCACCGGACTGCCCGGCGTGCCGGCGATCCTGCTGACCGCCGCGCTGCTGACGCTGGCGATGACGGCGGCGGCGATGGCGCTGGCCTGCGCGGTTCCCTCGCACGGCACGTTCTTCGCGGTCACCGGGTTCGCCTCGCTGCCGCTGCTGTTCATGTCCAACGCCTTCGTGCCGCTGACCGCGATGCCCGCCTGGATGCAGGTCGTGGCCACGGCCAACCCGCTCACGTACGCGATCGAGGCCATGCGGCTGCTGATGCTGGACGGCTGGAGCGCCGGGCTGCCGGTGGCGATGGGGGCGCTGGTGCCGGCGTCCGCGCTGCTGCTCGTGGTGGGAGCGTGGCAGTTCGGACGCCAGACCAGCGAACGCGTCGCCTAGAGGAGCGGCTGGGCGCGGTCCAGGGCGGGCGGGCTCACCGGGCCGCCGCCGAGGTAGGAGCGCAGGGCCTCGTAGTCGCGGGGCCCGCGCACGGCGTCGGTGTATCCGGTGAAGGCGCTGTAGCCGTCGGCGCCGATCAGCGTGTAGGCCAGGGCGGCCAGCCGGTAGGTGCGGGCGGCGTCGAGCGGCTTGCCGTCGATGAGGACGTTCTGGACGCGCTCGCCGACCGGCTTGCTCGCGTCATACGAGAAGCGGACATTTCCTGATACGGCCAGCGGGGCGAAGCGGACCGTCCCGTTGGGCTGCGTCTGCCACTGCTGCTCTAGCGCCTGGTCGATCTGGCCGCCGTTCACCGACACGGTCAGCACCGGGTTGGCATAACCCCACGCCGCCCATGCCTGGGCGAAGGTGACCGCACCGGCCTTGAGGTCGCCGCGCAGCGAGTTGGAGCCCTTCACCGGCGCCACCGCCACCATCGCCAGGTCGGCGCCGTCGGAGGCCGCCTTCTCCGCGTCGGCCGCGAGGTTGCCCAGCGTGCTCTCGCCGTCGGCGTCGCGCACCCTGGTCACGTCACCGGTCAGCGTGCCGATCTGGCGGGCGCCGGTCTCCTTGGCCTTGGCGTTCCAGTAGTCGACCATCGCGACCATCTCGGGGTCGGCCGGCACGTCGCGGGTGACGGGGTGGTTGCGCGCGGTGGTGGCCGGCCTGATCACGTCGCGGGTGCGGCGGTCGATCTTCAGGTTGATCTCGTTGATGAGCCGGCCGTGGTTGGCCGCCTCCACGACCGGGCGGAGGTTGCCCGCCGGGTCGGGCAGCGAGCAGTTGAAGAACCAGTGCCAGTGGCCGGTGACGATCGCGTCGATGTCGGGTGAGGCGTCGCGGGCGAAGTCCCAGATCGGGCCGCTCTTGGTCGCCCCGCAGCCGTTGAAGTCCTGGCCGGCGGCGCCGCCTTCGTGCACGTTGGCGACGATGGCCTCCACGCCCATCCGCTTGAGGATCGCGGCGTACTTGTTGGCCGTCTCCACCAGCGGCAGGTTGTCCAGCGTGGGCTGGTAGGAGGTCGAGCCGGCGACCGTCGTGGGCGTGGTGAGGTTGATGAAGCCCACCGGCACGCCCTGGAAGCGCTTGATCACGAACGGCTCCAGCACCGGCCGGGTGCTGCCTTTACGGGTCATGTTGGCCGAGGAGATCTCGAAGCGGGCGCCGGGGAAGCGCCTGCCGGAGGAGTCGGTGAAGCAGCTGTCCAGGCCGACCTCGCCGAAGCACCTGCCCTTGCCCATGTGGTCGCGGGTGAACTCCAGCGACCGGTCGAACTCGTGGTTGCCCGCCGCGGTGAACTGCACGCCGATCCGGTTCAGGAACTCGACGGTCGGCTCGTCGGCGTGGTGGGAGACCTCCACCGGCCAGCCGCTGAAGTCGTCGCCCGTGGTGAAGGTGACGGAGTTGCGCTTGCCGTTCCGCAGATTCTTCAGGTGGGTCGAGACGTACGGCGCGCCGCCCACCACCAGCGTGTTGCCGGCGCCGTCCTTGATCGTGCCGTCGGCGGCGTTGCTCTGCGGGGTGATGTAGCCGTGGAAGTCGGTGATGGACAGCAGTTGCACGTCGACGGGCTGGCGCCCGGCGGCGGAGGCGGGCTGTGCGGTGAGCGCCACGAGGGCGGCCGCGCCTATCAGCAGGGGTAAACGCATGGGGATCTAACCCTTCGTTCCGGTGAATGCGATTCCGGCGATGAGCTGCCGCTGCATGATCACGAAAAGCACGATGACCGGCAGCGAGGCGACGATCGATCCGGCGAACAGGATCGGGAAGTTGGTCTGGAACTGGCCGCGCAGCGAGGCCAGCCCGGCGGCCAGCGTCATCTGCTCGGGGTCGGTGTTGACGACGAGGGGCCACAGCAGACTGCTCCACGACCACATGACGCTGAGCAGGCCGAGCGCCAGCAGCCCCGGCCTGACCAGCGGGAGCATGACGTGCCAGTAGATCTGCAGCGGGCTGGCGCCGTCCAGGCGGGCGGCCTCGTCGAGTTCGGTGGGCAGCGTGAGGAAGAACTGCCGCAGCAGGAACGTCCCGAAGGCGCCGAACACGCCGGGCGCGATGAGCGCCTGCAGCGTGTTGAGCCAGCCGAGACCCTGCATGATCTCGTAGCGGGGCAGCAGGAACAGTTCCTGCGGCACCATCAGCACGGCCAGGAACACCATGAAGATGGCGCCCCGCCCCGGGAAGCGCAGCCGCGCGAAGGCGAAGGCGGCCAGCGAGCACAACAGCAGCTGCCCGGCCGTGACCGCGGCGGTGACCACGACGGTGTTGAGGAACTGCCGCCCGAGCGGCACCGTCTTGAACACGTCGGCGAAGTTCTCCCACCGCCACGACGGCGCGAGCACCGGCGGCACCCGCAGCGAGTCGCTGAGCGTCTGCAGGGAGACGATGAGCTGCCACACGAAGGGCGCCAGCATGACGAGCGCCCCGGCGATCAGCGTCACGTGCGCGGGCCAGGTCCTACGCATAGTGCACCCATCTCTTCTGCAGCCTGAACTGGATCGCGGTGAGCACGAGGATCAGGCCGAGCAGCACGACGGCGATGGCGGCGGCGTAGCCGCGCTGGTTCTGCACGAAGCCCTGCTCGAAGAAGAAGTAGACGATCGTGCGGGCGCCGGGCAGCGCCGGGCTCTTGAGGTCGAAGATGAGGTAGACGAGGTCGAAGACCTGCAGCGCGTTGATCAGCGTGATGACGAGGACGAAGAAGGTGGTCGGGGTGAGCAGTGGCAGCGTGATGCGGAAGAACTGGCGCAGCCGCCCGGCCCCGTCGATCTCGGCCGCCTCGTAGTAGTGGCGGGGAATGCCCTGGAGCCCGGCCAGGAACAGCACCGCGTTGTACCCGATGGAGCTCCAGATGCCGACGAGGGCGAGGGCGTAGATCGCCACGTCGGGGTCGGCCACCCAGTACGGGCCGTCGATCCCGACCACCGCCAGGAGCTGGTTGATCGGCCCGAAGTCGCCGTTGTACAGGTAGCGCCAGGTCAGGCCCACGGCCGCGGGCATGGTGACCACCGGCAGAAAGTAGATCGTCCGGTAGAAGCCCAGCCCGCGCAGCCCGCGTACGTTGAGCAGAGCCGCGACCACGATCGACAGGGGCACGCCCGCCAGCACCAGCACCGCGTACAGCAGCGTGTTGCCCAGCGCCCCCGTCATCTCCTCGTCGGCGGCCAGCGCGGTGAAGTTGTCCAGGCCGACCCAGGTCTGCCCGCCGAACACGCCGGACTCGGTGAAGCTGAGGTAGAGCGTCTGCGCGATCGGCCAGACGTAGAACACGGCCAGGCCCAGGGCCATCGGGGCGATCAGCGCATAACCCCAGAGCCGTTCCCTGCCTTTCATTCCTTGGCCAGGATCTCGTTCATCTTGACCGCGATCTCCTTGGCCACCTCGGCCGTCGGCCGCTTGCCCGTCCAGGCGTCGACCAGCAGCTTGTTCTGCACGTCCTGCCACTTCGCGGTGTCGAGCGTCACGGGGTACTCCACCCCGTGCGGCATCGAGCCCTCGAACAGCCCCTTCAGGTCGAAGTCGGGATAGGCCTTGTAGAAGCCGTCCTGGGTGCCCTCGCGGGCCGAGATCGAGGCGCCGCCCGCGTCGCTGAAGATCTTCTGGCCCTCCTCCGAGGCGAAGAAGGCGGCGAAGGCGGTGGCCTCCTTCGGGTGCTCGGTCTTGGCCGAGACCGCGTTGGCCAGCGAGGCCACGATCATGCCTTCCTGCGCCGGGCCCTTGGGCAGCGGGACCAGGTCGACGCGGGACTTCACCTCGGGGTTGGCGGCGTAGGTGGCGGCGAACCAGGACCCGCCGTACTGCATGCCGATCTTGCCCGTCTGGAACAGCTGCAGCGGCTCGGTGTCGTTGTAGACCTGGGCCTGCGGCGCGACCTTGTCCTTGATCATCAGGTCGGTCCAGAACTCCAGGCCCTGGATGGAGCCGGCCTCGTCGAAGCCGGACTTCTTGCCGTCGGCCGACAGCACGCGCCCGCCGGCCTGGATCATCGTGTTGTAGAACCCGCCCTGGTCCCACATCGGGGTCATGATGCCCCACTGCTTCTTGGCCGGGTCGGTCAGCTTCTTGGCGGCGGCCTTGACGTCGTCCCAGGTCCAGTCCGCGGTCGGGTACTTCATGCCGGCGGCGTCGAAGATCTTCTTGTCGTACCAGAGCGCGGGCAGGCTCACACTGAACGGCAGCGCCCACAGCTTGCCGTCGTAGCGGTACCCGGCGACGGTGGCCGGGGTGAAGCCGGCCGTCTTACTCTCGTCGGCCGGGGCGATGACGCCGCCCTTGGCGTACATGCGGACGTTGAGGCTGCTCATCCAGAACACGTCGGGCGCCGATCCGCCGGCCGCGGCGGTCTGGAGCTTGGTCCAGTACTGGTCCCAGGGGGTGATCTCCAGCTTGACCGTGACGCCGGGGTTGGCCTTCTGGAAGGCGTCGATGATCTTCTGGGCGGCGGGGGCGTCGTTCTTCTCCCACAGCGCATAGCTGATCTCGATTTTTCCGGGCTTCTCGGGCTCGCTGGAGCCGCAGCCGGAAGCTAACAGGGCCAGTCCGAGCAGCCCGGCGATGGGCAGGCGCTTACGCATGGTCGTTCTCCAAACAGGGGGTGTGGCTACGGCCAGCGAAGGTTGGCCGTCCAGGCGGCGAGCTCTGCGTCGATCTCCGCCCGGGTTCGTGGGTGGCCCGGCGCGTCGGGGCGCCGTTGCCAGGGATGCGGCCCGCCGGCCGGGCGATACTCCACGCCCAGCGCGTCCAGCCGCCTTTCGTGTACGGCGAGGCGGCCGAGGAAGTCCTCGAAGTCGCGCCCGTCGTTCCATACCGCCTCCGCGAACGCGGCCAGGCGGGGGAAGGCCATGTAGTCCAGCAGCCGGGGCGAGTCGATGTGCTCGGTCCACAGCGCCGCCTGCGCGCCCAGCACCCGCTCGCGTTCGGCCGCCGAGAGCCCGGCCGGCACCGGGTCGAACCCGTGCACGGCGCGCAGCCCGGTCACGCTGCCGATCGCGACCGGCTCCTGCTCGCCCTCGGCCTGCCGGAAGTCCAGGTAGGTCTCGGCGAAGGGCGAGACCACCACGTCGTGGCCCGCCCGCGCGGCCATCGCCGCGCACGCCTGCCCGCGCCAGGCGGCGACCGTCAGGCCGGGCGGCAGCCCGCCCGCCAGCAGCTCGTCCCAGCCGACGGGCTTGCGGCCGCGGGCGATGAGGTAGTCGGTGAAGTGGCGCACGAACCAGCTCTGCAGTTCCTCGGCGTCGCGCAGGTCAAGTTCGCGGATGCGCTCCTTGGCGGGGACGCTCTCGTTCCACTGGCCCTTGGGCACCTCGTCGCCGCCCACGCACACGTACGGTCCGGGGAAGAGCTCCAGCACCTCGTCCAGGACGTCCTTGAAGAAGGCGATGGTGGCGTCGGCGACGTTGAGCACGTTCTCGCCGACGCCCCACTCGGTGCGCACCGGCAGGGTCGTGTCCAGGTTGCCGAGTTCGGGGTAGGCGGCGATGGCGGCCTGCGTGTGGCCGGGCAGGTCGATCTCCGGCACGACGGTGACGAAGCGGTCGGCCGCGTAGGCGACGATCTCCCGGATGTCGTCCTGGGTGTAGTAGCCGCCGTGCGGGCGGCCGTCCCATCTGCCGTGCTTCTTCGCGCCGAGCGGGGACTCGTGGCGCCAGGCGCCGATCTCGGTGAGCTTCGGGTACTTCCTGATCTGCAGCCGCCAGCCCTGGTCGTCGGTCAGGTGCAGGTGCAGGACGTTCAGCTTGTGGGCGGCCAGCAGGTCGATGTAGCGCAGCAGGTCGTGCTTGGGCAGGAAGTGCCTGGCCACGTCGATCAGGCAGCCGCGCCAGCCGTACCGGGGACGGTCCTCGATCGTGACGGCGGGCACCTGCCACGGCCCCTGCGCGGTACGGCCGGCGCGGAAGGCGGCCGGGCCGAGGAGCTGGCGCAGGGTCTGGGCGCCGTAGAAGGCGCCGGATGCGGTGGTGGCCTCGATGAGGACGCGGGCGGGGGTGGCGGTGAGGCGGTACTCCTCCTCCGCCATGCCGGGCACGTGGCGGATCTCGATGCCGCCGGGGCCCTCCGGCAGGGGTAATCCGGTGGCGGGGCCGAGCGCCTCGCGCAGCCAGGCGGCGGCGCGGGCCAGGGCGGGGTCGGCGGTGAGCGTGGTGGCCGGGCCCAGGCTGAAGGCGCCCTGCCCGGGGACGGCGGCGACGGGTGCGGGAACGAGCGTCACAGGGTCACCACCGTGCCGGTTTCGCGGGCCCGTTCCGCCGCCCACACCAGCAGGTGCCCGGCGAGCGCGTCGGTGGCGTCGCCGCCGAGCCCACTCTGGTCCCGGGTGGCCACGGCGTCCACGAACGCCTCCACCAGGCCGCCGTCCCCGCCGCCGTGCCCGTCGGACAACGAGGCGCCGCCGCCCGTGGCCTCGACGGTGTGCTCCCGGCCGGTGCGGAAGTCGACGACCCTGATCGAGGCGCCGTCGCCCTCGGCGTAGCCGTGCGAGCCGAAGATCCTGGTCTTGCGGTGTTCGAGCGGGGTGAAGGCGGTCATGGTGAAGGCGACCGTCGCGCCGCGGGCGAACTCCACGATCACGACCTGCTGGTCGACCACGTCGTTGTCGGCCGCGTAGACGCAGCGCCCGTACGGTCCCGTCTCCAGCGCCCGCGTGACCCCGGCCACACTGGCGTCGGCCGTCACCGCGCCCAGCGGCCAGAACTCCTTGTGCGGGTCCCCGATCATCTCCAGGTAGAACCGCTTCGCCGAGTACGGGCAGGCCGATTCGATCTCCAGCGGGCACGACACACAACGGTCGGCGGCGCCGGCCGGCCGGTTCTCGGGACGGAAGTGGACCAGCGAGCCGAAGGAGGCGACCCGGGCGGGCTCGTCCTCGACGACGTGCAGCAGCCAGTCGAGGTCATGGCACGACTTGGTGAGCAGCATCGGGCCGGATCCGGCCACGTTGCGCCACGCCCCGCGCACGAACGAGTGCGCCTGATGCCACCACCCCACCGGCTCCAGGTGCTGCACGCTGGCGATCTCGCCGAGCACGCCGGAGGCCAGGACACGCTTCAGCTCTCTCGTGTACGCCGTGTAGCGCAGCACGTGGCCCACGGCGAACACGACCCCGGCCCGCTCGACCGCCTCGACGATCCGGCGGGCCTCCTCCTCGGTCGGAGCCAGGGGCTTTTCCAGCAGCATGTCGTAGCCGAGCGCGGCGAAGGCGACGGCCGGGCCGGCGTGCTGATGGTCCTGAGTGGCGATGACCACGGCGTCGGCCAGCTTCGGCACCGCCGCCAGCTCCTCCCAGCCGGGGAAGCAGGCCTCCTCGGGCAGCCCGTGCTCACGGGCCACGGCCGCGCGGCGCCCCGGGTCGGGATCGGCCACGGCCACGACCCTGGCCCGGCCGGAGGCGGCCGCCGCCCTGGCGTAGATCTGCCCGCGCGCTCCGGCGCCGGCGATCGCGATGGTTACGGTCATCGATGTGTTTCACTCCGCGACTTATGTGGGAGTCCATAAATATTCATGGATGACCGGCCGTGGTCAAGCCCCCGGTTCCGATGTGGCGAAGACGTCGCCTGCCGTACATAATGAGGTTTCCATCAAAAAAGGAGGGGCACAGACGTGCACGTCAGCGGTGGGGACCTGCAGCGGTTGCGGCAGCTGAACTCGCTCAGCAGCATCCGCGCCCTGCGCGACGCGCGACGCCCGCTCACCCTCACCGAACTCGCCGCCCACACCGGGCTCTCACGCGGCTCCATCGTCGATGTCGTCACCGACCTGCAGGAACGCGGCTGGATCGCCGAGGTCGAACCCTCACCCGGCGGCATGGGCCGGCCCGCCCGCCGCTACCGCTTCCGCTCCGACGCAGGGCACGTCCTCGGCATCGACATCGGCGTGCACAAGGTCCTGGCCACCATCACCGACCTCAACGGCAGGGCCATCGCCAGCGGCCGCACCTCCGTCAGCCCCGGCACCCCGCGCGAGCAGCGCCTCGACGCCATGAACAGAGCCATGGACGCCGCCCTGATCGCCGCCGGCCTCACTCCCGGCCAGATGTGGGGCGTGGCCGCCGGCACCGTGGGCGTCGTCGACCGCGAAGGCGTCATCACCCGCGTCCAAGCGCTGCCCGACTGGGCCGGCACCGACCTCATCGGCCACCTCGGCGCCCGCCTGCCCTGCCCCATCACCATCGAGAACGACAGCAAGCTCGCCGCCCTCGCCGAACAACGCCTCGGCGTCGCCGCGGGCGTACGCGACCTCGTCTACCTCCACGCCGGCCGCCGCCCCGGCGCCGCCCTGATCCTCAACGGGCGCCCCTACCACGGCTTCAGCGGCGCCACCGGCGAGGTGGGGCTGATGGAGATCACCGGCTGGCGTACCATGACCGACCACCTGGAATCCTGCCCCGTCGCCGCCGGCGCACCCGCGGAGGACGCCGCCGCCCTCGTCTTCGGCGCCGCCCGCTCCGGCGACCCCACCGCCCGCGCGGCCGTCGAGGCCTACGCCCGGGACCTGGCCCTGGGCACCGCGGCCATGGTCCTCACCCTGGACCCCGAGGTCGTGGTCCTGGGCGGCGGCTTCTCCCGCTCAGCCGACGTCCTGCTCGCCCCGCTACGCCACGCCCTGGCCCCGCACTGCCTGCGCGTACCGGAGATCCGGCCTTCGACGTTGGGCGAGGAATGCGTGGTTCTGGGGGCGGCCTGCCTGGCCCTGGACCACATCGACCACCTGTTCTTCTCCCCCGAGGGCGCCCTCACTCACCCCACCGCCCCCCAACGCCCAGCCCCCGCCTAACCCATCACCCACCAGGACCCCACGCCCCCGGGCGAACCGCTCCCGAGCGACCCGCACCCCGGCTCCCCGCGCAACCCGGCCCCCGGCGGCAACCCCAAGGCCACCTCCAAGTACACCTAGCGCCTCAGCCCACGCCCGCCTCACCCAGCCCCTCGGCCCACCCCCGCCTCACCCAGCAGCCCAGGTCGGCCAGCGCCCGCCTCACCCAACGGCCCCTCGGCCCACGCCCGCCTCACCCCGAACCCAGCAGCCCCACCCTCGGCCACTTGCCCCAGCCACCCCCGGCGCCGGACCGCCCTCGGCCACTTGCCCCAGCCACCCCTGGCGCCGGACCGCCCGGCACCCGATCCCGCCACTCTGCGCCCCGCCTCGCCTGCGGACGTCCCACCCCTTCGGCCCGTTCCCCCAGGAGCGCCCCCGAGCCCGGCGGCGGGATCGGCGCCGCTACCCCAGGTCAGCCGGCCTGGAGGCGTTCCAGCACCGGTTTGACGCTGTCCTCGTCCACCCGCCCCGCCCCGGCCGCCGCCCAAGCCGCCTCGCAGGCCGTCCGGAGCCCGTCGATCCAGGTCCCGTCGCCTTCCAGGCGGAGGCTCCCGTCGGCCCACGTGGCCCGCCAGCCCCGCCGTACCTCGGGATAGTCCTCGCCCAAAGCCCGCAGATCCTCCGCGATGTAGGTGGGCCGCTGCTCAGGCGCGGCCGTCAGCACGTCAAGCGGACCCGCCACCCCCGTCAGCACCAGCAGACTGTCCACGCCCGCATTGCGGGCCCCCTCGATGTCGGTGTCCAGCCGATCCCCCACCACGAGCGGCCGCTCAGCGCCCGTCCGCAACATCGACTCCCGATGCAACGGCGGCGCCGGCTTACCCGCATAAACAGGCTCCACCCCGGTAGCCGCGGCGATCACCCGCACCATAGCCCCGTTACCCGGCAATTCCCCCCGCCCGGAAGGCAGCGTGCTGTCCCCATTGGACGCCACGAACAGCGCCCCCTGCCGAACCGCCAGAGCCCCCTCAGCCAGCAGCCCGTACGACAACCCGGCCGCCATCCCCTGCACCACCGCCACAGGCTGGTCCATGGCGGTCGTCACCACCCGAAGCCCCTGATCCCGTACGGCCAGCCGCAACCCCGTCCCACCCACCACCAGCACCGGCGCCCCAGGCTCGAACCGCTCAGCGATCACCCGGGCCGCCGCCTGCGCCGAAGTGACCACGTCCTCCCGCTCCGCAGGCACCCCCAGCTCCCGGAGATGCCCCGCGATGGCAGCGGGAGTACGCGAAGCATTGTTCGTCACATAAGCCAGCCGAGCCCCCCGCCCTTTGGCCGCCACCAACGACTCAGCCGCCCCAGGCACGGCATGAGCCCCCAGATAGACAACCCCATCAAGGTCAAGCAGCAAGGTGTCGTACCTGTCAACCAGCACCACACATCCCCTAACTCGCGACCAACACCGCCAGCGACTCTAACCCCCGCGCCTTCACAACCAGCTGCCCAGCCGCACACAGGAGAACCTCAACGACGCCGAGGGCGAAACCCAAGAACAAGCCCAAGAGGCAACGCCCAAGAGCCGAAACCCGAGGCCCGAAGTCCCAGCGCCCATGCCAAGGACAAAGCGGCAGCCGTCGGCGACGGATCCCGCACACACGAAGCCCAGCGGCGCAGACTCCAAAAGCCCCTACGCACAGAACCCAAGCGCCCCCTCGGCAGAGCTCCGAACCATCAGAAGATCGACAGCTGCCCAGAACACGCCCGCACACGCATCAAGCACCTACGCAACGCCCAGCCCTGCCAGCCAAGCCGCCCAGAGAACCGGAACGACACCGAACCCCTCACATAGCCCGCCGAGCCCGCAACGTCGCCCGCACATTCCTCAAAGCCGTCACATAGTTACGCTCATCCGGCCGCATGGCCACAGCGATAGCCAACGGCTCCTGAGCCGCTTCCATATCCCCAGTACGCCACAACGCCAGCCCAAGCCCGAAATAGGCGTAATCCTCCGCCGGATTGGCATCCACAATCCACCGAAAGGTATCCGCAGCCTGCACATACTGCCGCGAGTTGAACTGCGCCCGAGCCAACGCCTCCCGAATGCTGCGCGAGTCCGGCTCAGCGGCCACCGCACGTTCCAGAAGCGACGCGGCAGCGGCCGGACTGCCCTCCTGAAGAAGCTTCACCCCACGCTGGTACCAGTCATAAACCTCACCCGAAGGCACTCCGGGGGAATCATCAGGGACGTTTCTGCCTTGGATCATGCGTGAGGGCTCCTTCATCGAACGACGGCAGTTCCGCGCGATTCCCGGAGAGAACGGGCATCGCCGGGATATGGGGGCAACCCGGGGAAGACTCGGACCTCTATGGGAGCATGCCCGGTATGGGGACTCCTGAACTACCGGTGCCAGATGGGCTAATGCTGCGCCCCTTCCGCGGTGTCCGCTTCGCCGTGGACGACCCTGGGGCGGTCACCTCCCCGCCCTATGACCTGATCTCGGACGACGACGTCCAAGCTCTCCTGGACTCTCATCCCAACAATGTCGTCCGCCTCATCCTTCCCCGCGCCCCAGCCCACCCGGCCTCCCCGCCCACCACCCCCCTCAAATCCGGCGAGTCCTCCACCGACCCGGCCAACCCCCCTCACAGCACACCCCACCCCCCGACCCTCACCTCCACCCCCCAATCCCCACCCCAGCGACCCCCCGCAGCCCCACACAACACGAACCCCGAAAGCCCTCGGCTCACAGACCAGCAGCCCACGAACACCGCACACCCACATGACGCACGCCCGACGGGCAGCCAACCCAAGAACGCCGAAGGCCGGCACAGCACGGCCCCGGGCACGGATACCGCACATCAGCACAGCACGGACGCGGCAGACCAGCACAGCGCGGACACCACGGGCCCGCCCAGCACGGCCCAAACCTCCCTGCCCGCCTCCACCGTCCATGGATCCACGGTCTCCGCACGCCTCGACGACGTTGGACAAGCTCCCATCCACCGCCCACACTCCGAGGCGCCGCACAACGCCCAAGACGCGGACCAGGCATCGGGCACAGTCCAGAGCGCCAGCGAGGCCACCGAGCCCAACCACGCCCTGAGGCAGGTCACACAGGCAGCTGAGCCGACCTCGGCCCACCCGCGGGCCGCTACGCAAGCGTCACCTTCCGCCCGCCGATACGGCGCGGCCCGAGACGCCCTGCGCGCCTGGCTGGCGGACGGCGTGCTGGTCCGTGACGACCGCCCGGCCCTGTACGTCTACGAGCAACAAGCCCCCGGCTTGCTGCAACGCGGCCTGATCGGCGATGTCGGCCTGGCCGCACCGGAGCAGCGCATCATCCTCCCCCACGAGAACGTCATGCCCGGCCCCGTAGCCGACCGCCTGGCCCTGATGAGCACCACCCAGGCCAACCTCGAACCCATCCTCCTCCTCTACAACGGCAACGACCCCACCACAGCCCCAAGCACGCACTCAGGCCCCAAGGACACCCCGGCCGCCGGATACCGAGGCAGCGGAACGTCAGGCTCGGCAGCCCGGCAGGGCAGGGCGAGCCGCCTGGTCGACGAGGTCGCCACCACCCGCCGGCCCCTGGTGACCGCCCAAACCACCGACGGCGTACGGCACAGCCTCTGGGCCATCACCGACCAGGCCGAGATCGACGCCGTGAACGCCGACCTCCGCCACCGCCAGGCGCTCATCGCCGACGGCCATCACCGCTACGCCACCTACCGCGAACTCCAACGCCACGAACACGCCCGCCGTACGACCACCCCCACAACCCCCGAACCAACAGCCCCGCACCCAGCGGCCATCCCCGCCCCGGCCCCGAGCCCAGCCGACGCCGCGATCAGACCCGCACCGGCGACCGGCCAGGCCGACACCACGAACAGGCCCGAACCGGCGACCAACTCGGCCCAGGACGACCACCTGTCCGGCACGCAGGATCAGGCCCCCGGCCCGTGGGACTTCGGGCTGGCCCTGCTCGTCGACTCCGACGCCTACCCGCCGGACCTCAAGGCGATCCACCGCGTCATCCCCGGACTGCCTCTCGAAGAGGCGGCCGCCCGCGCCAAGGGAGCCTGGCGAGTCCAGGACTTCGCTGACCTGCCCTCAGGGCTGGCGGCGCTGCGGGAGGCACGCGAACCGGCGTTCCTGCTGGCCGGAGAGGGCGGCGGCCATCTGCTGACCGACCCGGATCCGGTGCAGTTCGCCCGCGCGATGCCGGCTGACCGCTCGGCGCGGTGGAACGCGTTGAACACCTCCGTCCTGACGGAGTTCGTCATGCCCAGGGTGTGGGGCATGCGGGACGACGAGGTCGACGTCCGGATCGTGCACCACGACGCGCGGGCCGCCGCGGACCTGGCCGCCGCCACCGGTGGCACGGCGGTGATCCTCAACGCGCTGGCCGTCGACGACGTGCTCGCGGTGGCGGCCGAGGGTGAGCGGGTGCCGCGCAAGTCCACGTCGTTCGGGCCGAAGCCGCGCACGGGACTGGTGTTGCGTACGCTGGACGCCGAGTGATCCGGCCGGGGCGGCTCAGCATGCGGCCACCGCCTCGGCCTCGGGGACGACCGCTCGGGTGACCGAGGCGACCTCGACTTCGTAGCGCCAGACCTTGGCATGCGACGGACCGTAGATGCGGCAGCGGATGGCCCCGCTGATCTCCATGCGGTCACCGGGCGCCAGGCCCTCGACGAACGCGGCGATACCGGGGTCGTACGTCACACACCGGATCGTGTCGACGACCGCGCGCGGCCGGGGCTGCGGGCGGCGGACGACCAGGCGCCATGCCGTCTGCGTGTCGCCGCTCGGCATCTCCCTGTGCTCCGGTGCGCCGGACAGCTTGCCGGTCAGCTGGACGTCGTTGTGGTCCATCTCAGGCCTCCCTCGTCGGTGAACTGGCCGAGATCACTCTTTACGATGAGGGCATGGCCGGATCGGCTAGAGCGCCGTTCTGGGGATTGTGGTGAACGACTCGGGAGTGCTTGTGGACAACATCACCGCCCTTGGCGGCGACGTGTACGAGATCGACACGAAGATGGCCGGATACTCCGGGATCACCGCAGGCTATCTGATCCTGGGTGACCGGCCATGCCTGGTCGAAACGGGCACCTCGACCTCCGCGCCGGTCGTTCGGGACGCGCTGGCCTCACTCGGCGTGGGACCACAGGACCTCGCGACGGTCGTCGTCACCCATATCCACCTCGACCACGCGGGCGGAGTGGGGGACATGGCGAAGTACTTCCCCTCCGCGCAGATCGTGGTGCACGAGAAGGGAGCGCGGCATCTGGCCGATCCGTCGAGGTTGATGGCCAGTGCCCGGATGGTGTGGGGCGATCGGCTGGACACGCTGTTCGGGGAACTGACCCCCACCGAGGCCGAACGCATCGTCGCCCTCGGCGACACCGGCGCCATCGACCTGGGCAACGGCCGCACGCTCAGCAGCCACTACTCCCCCGGCCACGCCAAACACCATGTCGGGCTGGTCGATTCGGGCACCGGCGACCTCTATGTCGGCGACGCGGCCGGGGTCTACCTCCCCGAGACCGGCGACCTCCGCCCCGCCACCCCGCCACCCGACTTCGACCTCGAAACGGCACTCAACTCGATCGCGCTGTTCGAGGCGCTGGGGCCGCAACGGCTGCTGTTCAGCCACTACGGACCGGTCGAGGCGGTTCAGGAGACTCTGGAGAGGTCCGCGGAAGAACTCCGCGTCTGGGTGGACATGACGCGCCAGGCCCGTTCCGAGGGGATGGACCTGGATCACGCCGTCGCCATGGTCCACGAACGCACCAAGGAGCGCTACCTCGCGCTCAAGGCCGACGACGAGACCGCCGAGCAGTTCGAGCTGCTCAGCGGCGCGGCCTCCAACGTCGCCGGCATCCTCCACTGGCTCGACCGCGTCTCGCCGTGAAGACGGCGCCGCCCGCCGTACCCCAGAAAGATTCCAGGGTACGGCGGGCGGCGCCGCAGGTCAGGACTCGGTCTTGCCATCCTTGGGCTCAGGCGCCTCGTCGAGGATGTCACCGAAGTCCGGCTCGATGAACGCGGGCGTGATACCGGCCGCCGCCGGGGCCTCATCGTCCGGCTTGTCGGCCTCAGGCTCCGCTTCTGCCACCGGCTCCGTCACCGTCTCGGCCTCGGCCAGGTCCGTGGCGTCGTCAGCCGCGGGCGCCTCCTCGGCAGCGTCGACGGGCTCGTCGACCTCCGCCTCGTCCGTGACGGGCTCCTCCGCGACCACGGGCTCTTCGACGTCGGGCTCGTCCACGGCCACGGGCTCGTCGCCGCCCAGCAGGTCACCCGCCTCCGCGAACGCCGCAGAGTCGGACACCTCCTCGGCCTCGACGTCGGTCTCGGCGTCGGCGTCGAGGTCCTCGTCGTCCTCCTCAAGGTCCTCGATGACCGCTCCGGTCAGCTCCGCGTAGCGCTCGGCCGCATCCGTCTCGCCGTCCTCGTCGAAGGACATGGCCCGCGCGAACCAGTCCGTCGCCGCCTCGCCATGCCCGGCCTCGGCCAGCGCGTCCGCGTAGGCGAACGCCAGCCGCGCCGACCAGGGACGCGTCTGCGGGTCACGCAGTTCGGGAAGCCGCTGCAGCGTGATGACCGCGGCGTCGTGCTGCCCCAGGTCCCGGCGGGCCCCGGACTCCACGATCGCCAGTTCGATCCGCCCGGCGCGGTCAAGCCGCTCCGCTTCCGGCGAACGCACCAGGTCGAGCGCCCGCTCAGGCCGCCCGAGCCCGCGCTCGCAGTCCGCCATGACCGGCAGGTACGCGTCCGACCCGGTCAGCCGCCGCGCCGCCCGCAGATCGCTGAGCGCCTCGGCGAAATGCCCGGCCCGGTAGGCCACGATCCCAGCGGCCTCCCGCACCACCCCGATCCGAGCAGCGAACCGCCGCCCGACCTTGGTGTGCTCATAGGCCTGATCCGGGTCGTCCTCACCAAGCGCCCGCTCGGCGGCGACGAGATGCCTGGCCACCAGGTCCGCGAGGTCGCCGGGCAAGGCGCGCAGCTCGTCGCGTACCTCCTGGTCGAGCTCGTCCGCGGTGATGTCCGCCGGCATCTCGGGCAGCGGCTCACGCTCGCGCGTCTCTTCCCGCTCGGGCTTGCCGAAGCGCGCCCGCGACCCACTGTCGCCTTCGCGCGAGAACGGCCGGCCACGGTCGGAGTCATGCCGCTCCTCGCCGCGTGAGTCCCGCTCGTCACGGAATCCGTCGGTACGGCGGGGCCCCCGGTCATCCCGGTAGCCCCCCTCACGCTGCGGACCACGATCATCCCGCCGAGGCCCACGATCGAACCCGCCCTCACGACGAGGACCGCGATCATAACCACCCTCACGACGGGGGCCACGGTCATAGCCACCCTCGCGACGC